>NZ_JBVIPT010000001.1:0-573038 GCF_055577685.1 Streptomyces sp. NPDC033178 | reverse complement strand
GTCTCCCCCCACCCCCCCCCCCCCCCCCCCCCCCCCCCCCCCCCCCCCCCCCCCCCCCCCCCCCCCCCCCCCCCCCCCCCCCCCCCCCCCGCCCGGGCATCGGCCGCTCCCGCGCCGGCCCCGTACGGACGGGGAATCGTCCGGCCGACCACCGGGTTGACGTGTCAGCAGCCGAGACCTTCAAGGAGCCGACATGTCCGACGAACCCGCTGTCCGCGGACTCCGCCTGGTGGTCACGGCGGCCGACTACGACGCGGCGCTGCACTTCTACCGCGATGTCCTCGGCCTGACCGAACGCGGCGCGTTCGCCTCCGCCGACGGACGGGTCACCATTCTCGAAGCCGGTCGCGCCACGCTGGAAATCGCCGATCCCCACCACGCCGACTTCATCGACGAGGTCGAGGTCGGCCGGCGCGTGGCCGGCCACATCCGGGTCGCCTTCGAGGTCGACGACTCCGTCGCCACCACGTCGAAGCTGGCCGCCGCCGGGGCCCAGGTGATCGCCGAGCCGACACGTACCCCGTGGAACTCGCTGAATTCCCGGCTCGATGCACCGGGCGATCTACAGCTGACGCTCTTCACGGAACTCGGCGACTAGGCCGAGGGCCCGGGGCCCTTCCGTTTCTCCCGGGAATACGGCTGCAAGGTCCTCTGTTGTACAGCACAGAATGACATGCCTCCGTCAATTTGAGGAGGCGGAGGGCGCCGTCGCCTTTCGGTGGACGGCTGTGAGGAAGGAAAGCCCATGAGGGTCGGCATTCACCCCGTTTCCCGCCCGGTCGTCTACCGGGACCGCGCCGCGGACGTCGCGTTCCTCACCCGTTCGACCGCGGACTCGGCGAGGACGATCGAGTGGGAGGACGGCAACACCTACCCGGTGATCGACGTGGAGGTCTCGTCGGCCAGTCACCCGTTCTACACGGGGACGTCGCGGGTCATGGACGGCGCGGGCCGCGTGGAGCGGTTCGAGCGGCGCTACGGACGTGCGGTGTCATCGACCCGATGACGGGCGGTCGGCATCCGAGCAGGAGGAGAGCGGAGCCATGAAGGTGCGCACGTCGTTGCGCTCACTGAAGTCGATGCCCGGGGCGCAGGTGGTGCGCCGACGGGGCACGGTGTTCGTGATCAACAAGAAGAACCCGCGCTTCAAGGCCCGTCAGGGCTGACGCACAGAGCCTGGAGCGTGTGGGCCGCCGGGCCCGGCCTACTGTGTGCGGGAGTGCCGGTCAACCCAGGTTGCCCAGGCGGGCGTCCCGCCACAGGTCGACGCCGCCGTCGGTGGCGTACTTGTCGATCTCGGCCAGCTCCTCGCTGCTGAAGTCGGGGTTCTCCAGCGCGGCGACGTTCTGCTCCAGCTGCTCGGGGCGCGACGCGCCGATGACGAGCGAGGTGACACGTTCGTCCCGCAGGGCCCAGGCGAGGGCCATCTGGGCCAGGCTCTGACCGCGCCGGGCCGCGATGTCGTTGAGGGCGCGCAGCCTGCGCCGCATGTCGTCCGACAGCCACGTGGTGTCGAAGGAGGTCCCCTGCGCCGCCCGCGAGTCCTGCGGGACCCCGTCGAGGTAACGCCCGGTCAGCAGCCCCTGGGCGAGGGCCGTGAAGCCGATGACCCCGAAGCCCTCCTGCTCCGCGGTGTCGAGCAGACCCTCGGTCTCGACCCAGCGGTTGAGCATGCTGTACGACGGCTGGTGAATGAGCAGCGGGGTGCCCAGGTCCCGGAGGATGGCGGCCGCCTCGCGGCTGCGCTCGGCA
This sequence comes from Streptomyces sp. NPDC033178, assembly GCF_055577685.1. Taxonomy (NCBI): domain Bacteria; kingdom Bacillati; phylum Actinomycetota; class Actinomycetes; order Kitasatosporales; family Streptomycetaceae; genus Streptomyces; species Streptomyces sp. NPDC033178. The sequence goes on along the minus strand of NZ_JBVIPT010000001.1, from coordinate 571,286 downwards.
TCGTAGGAGGAGATACCGACATACAGCGCCTTGCCCTGCCGGACGGCGGTGTCGAGCGCCCCCATCGTCTCCTCAAGAGGAGTGTCGGCGTCGAGCCGGTGGGAGTAGAAGATGTCCACGTACTCCAGCCCCGTGCGACGCAGCGACTGGTCCAGCGAGGCGAGCATGTACTTGCGGGAGCCACCGCCCTGGCCGTAGGGGCCGGGCCACATGTCCCAGCCGGCCTTGGTGGAGACCACCAGCTCGTCCCGGTACGGCGCGAGATCCTGCTTCATCAGCCGCCCGAAGTTGGTTTCCGCGGCGCCGTACGGCGGACCGTAGTTGTTCGCGAGGTCGTGGTGGGTGATGCCGAGGTCGAAGGCGCGCAGCGCGATCTCGCGCTGGCTTTCGAAGGACCGGTCGTCGCCGAAGTTGTGCCAGTAGCCCAGGGACAGGACGGGCAGGTCGAGCCCCGAACGCCCGGTGCGCCGGTAGCGCATGGTGCCGTCGTAGCGGTCAGGATTCATGACATGGCTCATCGAGTGCTCTCCGGGTGGTGCGGTACGGGACGGACCCATCAGGCACATCGGACCCATCGGGGTCGCGGGGATCCGCCTGCCCACACTGCCCCTGCCTGATCCTGAAGTCCAACAGCTCCCCGCCATGGGATTCAGCGGTGCCGTTTCTGAATCGCCAGGGCCGTTGCTCCGGGGCCGGATTGACGGATTGGCGTCCGGCCTCGCTGGGCAGGGAGCCAAGGAATGTCATGAGCACGACTGCCTTTCCCCCACAAGGAGGTCGACCATGCACGTCCGTAAGCCGACGATCGGACTCGCTGCCGTCCTGACGGTGACCCTTTCGCTGATGGGCGGCCAGGCCGTGGCCGCCCCTTCCGCGACCGCTCCTTCCGAGGTCGCGGACAGCGCCGTCGCCGCCCGTGTCGTCACCTACGACGCGAGCGGTTCCGCGGAGTTCAAGTCCGCCGTCGACCGCGGTGCGGCGATCTGGAACGAGAGTGTCGACGCCGTCGAACTGCGACCGGTCGCGACCGGGCAGCGCGCCAACATCCGGGTCCTGGCGGACAACGGCTGGCCTCGCGCCCTGCCCACCACACTGGGCAACGGAACCGTCTACATCGGGCGCCAGGCCGTTACCCAGGGCTACAACACGATCCGCATCTCGGCCCACGAACTGGGCCACATCCTCGGCCTGCCGGACCGCAAGCCCGGCCCGTGTTCCAGCCTGATGTCCGGTTCCACCGCGGGAATCGCGTGCACGAACCCCTACCCGGACACGGTGGAGAAGGCGGAGGTGGAGGACAACTTCAGCAGTGCGCTGGCCCGGACGGGCGGAGCGGTGCGAAGCGGTGTCATGATCGTGGACTGACGCACGGTGCCGTGTGCGGATGTCGGGCGGAGGCCGGGACATCGCGGCGTCCGCCCACACCCGCACACGGCGACTGTCCGAGCGACCTGTTCGGCCTTTCCGGCCTCTCCGACGTCAGCCCCGCCGACGCAGCTTGCTCAGGAACCCCTTGGCCTGGGCCCGTCGCCGTGGATCGGCGGAGGCACGGCGTACCTGTTCGATGGTGCGCCGCCCCTGAGGGCTCCTGGCGAACCGTTTGATCTTTTCGATCATCCCGGGCACAACTCCTCCTACGGCAAGGCCGGTGACGCGGATGCCTGCATGCCCTGTATACCCCGTCGTCGGGAAGTAAGCGCCTGACAGGCAAGGCTCACGGGATCAGCACCTGTCGGTGCCGTCCACTGCCCGCCCGGGGAAAGCACTGTCGGACGTGTCCTCTAAGCTCCCGCGCATGAGCGAGGGGGACAGCGACAGACGCGTCATCGACGGGCGGTTCCAGCTGGAGTCGCGGCTCGGCGGCGGTGGGATGGGCACGGTCTGGCGGGCCACGGACCTCGTGCTGCACCGGAGCGTGGCCGTCAAAGAGGTGCGGCCGCCGGACGCGGGGCTGGCCGAGTACGACCCGGACGGCGCGCGGATGCTGCGGGAGCGGGTCCTGCGCGAGGCCAGGGCGCTGGCCAGGATCGACCACCCGAATGTCGTGACGATCCATCACATCGTCGACGGCGGCGAGGGCACCTATCCATGGATCGTGATGGAACTGGTCGGCGGCGGATCGCTGGCCGACCGCCTGGGCCGCGGACCGATGGACCCGGCAGGGACGGCCCGGCTCGGACGCGAGGTGCTGGCCGCACTGCGCGCCGCGCACGATGCGGGCATCCAGCATCGGGACGTCAAGCCCGCCAACGTGCTCCTTCGCCCCGACGGCCGCCCCGTGCTCACGGACTTCGGCATCGCGGCGATCCGCGAATCGACGGCACTCACCGCCACCGGGTCCATCATCGGCACGGCCGACTACATGGCGCCGGAGCGAGTGTCGGGCAACGACGGCGGGGCGGCGTCGGACCTCTGGTCGCTGGCGATGATGTTGTACGCCGCCGTCGAGGGCTGGCACCCCCTGCGCCGGGGCACGACGCTGGCCACACTCGCGGCCGTCCTCTACGAGGAGGTCCCGCCGCCGGTGAAGGCCGGGCCTCTGGCGGACGTACTGATGCGGGTGCTGGTGCGGGATCCGGCGGCACGCCCGGATGCCGAGACCCTTGACCGGATGCTGGCTTCGGTGGTCGAGGGCGAACAGGCTGTGGCCTCGGGCGGATCGGGGACCACCTCCTACCGGCTGACTCCTCCGTCGGCCGCCCCGCCGTTCCTTTCTGGCTCGGGCGAGTCCGGTCCACCGACCGGATACCCGACCCCGCAGGACGCCGTTCCCCGACCGCCCGCCGCCCCCACGCCGTACCCGGTGGCACCCGCCGGTGCGCCGACGCCCGACCGGCGGTCCGGGCAAAGGCGCTGGTCCAGGGTCGTCCTGTCCGCCGCGGCGACAGCGCTCGTCGGTGTCCTCGTGTGGACCCTGGTGCCGGACGGGGGGAAGTCCGGATCCTCGTCCTCCGGGCGTGACGGGAGTGGAGTGGGGGCGAAACCGTCGAGCAGCAGTACGCCGACGACCGAATCGTCCGCCGATGCCTCTACGCCCACGCCCAGGCAGACGGAAAAGGGAAGCACCACCGATCTGCTGACGCCGGACGGCATCCGCACCGCGATCAAGGCGTTCAAGAAGGAGACGGGCAGCGACCTGTTCGGCGATTTCAAGGTGTACCCCGAGCACATCTCCGCCTACGTGATGGTCAAGGGCAGCCGGACCCGGTACGACATGTACACCTACCGTGTCGACCGGGGTTTGGAGAAGGGAATCATCAAGGGCTCGCTGTCGGGCGGAGCCCAGGTGTTCAATCCGGACGAATTCGACTGGGACATGGTCCCCACGCTGCTCGCCGAGGCCAGGAAGAAGCTGAACGTCGACAGCCCCACGAGCCGCTACTTGCTGGTCGAAGGGCCGAACGAGCTGCGCGACACCCCCGCCGACATGGCTGTGTACCTCAGCAACGATTACAGCGAGAGCGGCTATCTGGAGGCCGACATCCACGGCAAGGTGACCAAAGTGATGGCCGCCGAGGGATGATCCCGGGCCGTCATCCCGTCGTACGCGCCACGCGACCTCAGTGAATGCGGTACTTCGTCCAGAAGGGGCCCAGATCCTTGTCCGTCACGGACTGCGCGGCCTCCTTGAAGTCGGCGGTGGTGGAGAGGCCGTACCAGTGGTCGCGGGCGTACTGCTTGAGGAGGCGGGCCATGGTGTCGGCTCCGAGGGTGCCCTCCAGGCGTGCCAGGGCGCAGGGGCCGGCCGTGTAGACGACGTGGTACTCGTTCCGGTGCTCGGCCCAGTAGGCCATCGAGTTGGTGAGCGCGGTGGTCTCGCTCGGCCAGTCGTCGTCCGCCCAGCAGTCGCTGGTGTCCCAGCCGTAGAAGCGGGCGTTGGCGTACTGGGCGAAGCTCTCGTCCAGCCAGGGCGCGCCGTATTCGTCGTTGCCCACGATGCCGTACCACCACTGGTGGGCCACCTCGTGGACGACGGCGCTGCCCTCTTCGGTGGTGCCGAGGAGGACCAGGCCGGGGTACTCCATGCCGCCGCCGAACTCCTTGGTCATCACGAGGTCGAGCTCGCCGTACGGATAGCGGCCGAACTCCTTGCCGAACCGGTCCACGGCGGCGACGCCGTCCTTGCGGTTGAGGCGCACACCCGCGGCGGGTGTGTTCGGCGCCCAGTACGACTTCACGCGCACGCCCCCGGGAGAGGTCTCGGTCGCCGTACGGAACGGGCCCGCCGCCCACGCGAAGTCCCGTACCCGGTGCGCGACGCTGTGCGTGACCGTGCGCCCGGGCCTGCCGGGGCTGGTCCAGGTGCGGCCGGTCGCCGGGACCTTGAGGGCCGCGGGGTGGTCGAGGCGTGCCCGGAAGTCGCTCGCCAGGGCGTAGAAGCTCTCGCCGGTCGACACATACGGATCGAGGTGCCAGCCCTTCGTGTCGTGCACGGCGAGCACCGGCAGGGCGTTGCCCAGGAAGCGGAAGGCGCCCTCACGGCCGAAGCGGTTGTTGCGTTCGGGCACGGTGATGGACACGTCGAAGGCGATGGCCGTCCGCTCACCGTGCGCGAGCGGCGTCGGCAGGGTGATGCGCAACGCCGTGCAGTTCACGGTGAGTTGGCCGACAGTGCCGCCGCGCACCTTGGACAGCCTGACGGGGGGCGGCTTGCCGGGTGTGCCGCACTTGTCGTCTCCGTTGCCCCACAGACGTACGTACACCTCGTGCAGGGGGCGTTCGGAGGCGTTGCGGAACGTCACCCGTTGGTGGCCCGTCCAGTGGGAGCCGTCGGCGTCGCCGCGCAGGGTCACGTCGTAGCGAAGGCGATCGGGTGTCGCGGCCGCGGACCTGCTCGCTCCGGGCCCGCTTGCCTCCGACCTGCTGGCCTCCGACCTGCTGGCCTCGGCCTTGGGTGCCGTGACGGCATCGGCCGCGGTCGCGCCCGTCGCGACGAGCATTGCGACCAGGCCAACGAGCAAGCACCGCAAGGCGTTTGACTGTGAGGCAGGTGGCGACGACATGGCAGCGGATGATGCCACACCAGTGCGATATCCGCGCCCGCCGCCGCTACAACTGACAGATCGTTCAGCGCAGGCGTCGGACATCCGTGCAGGCGACTTCAGGGGAACCGCCGTACGGATCGGTGACCGTCCTCGTGCCGGTGACCTTGCCGGAGAGGCACAGCTCACCGCCCAGCAGCCGCAGGTCGAGGGTGAACTCCACGCTCTCGCCGGAGCGTTGTGGGCCGTGGATCCGCAGGTCGATGTAACCGAGGCCGCGCAGGACGTCCTTGACCTGTTCCGGTGTCGGATCGGGCGTGCCCTTGAGGGCTTTCACGATGCGGCGGGAGTGGACACGGGCATCGCATTTCTCCACAGGGCTCAACTCCGCCTCCTTCCTGGCGTCATCAGGGTCTCGGGGCTCCACCGGGGGCGGCGTCGCGTCCGGCGGTAACGGTTCGGGCAGGGGTTGGAGGGGCGGCTCCGTGCGATCCGGTTCCTCCGGCGGTTCCGTAGGGGGCTCCTCGGTCGGCTCGAACCTCAGGCAGGGTTCGGTGATGGAGACGAGGAGTGTCATGAACGCCAGGAACCCGGGGTCCGAGGACTCGGGGTCCGAGGAGTCGGTCGGGAAGACCGTGGAGGGGGCGGTCGCGGTTCCGCCGGCCTCGACCCGGTCGTCGGTTCCGGTCTTGGGGCCGCTGCCTGCCGCACGTTCGGAACCGCAGGCGGTAAGCGTGAGGGCGAGCGCGCACAGCGCCACAGGTATCGCGCCGCGACGGATGCGCGAGGGTCGCTGTACGTGACGAATACGATGATTTTCCCTGGAAAGTCGTCTCATGCTCGCAGTGTGTGCGCGGGCAGCGGACCGCACATGAGTACGGCTACTCAGAGCAAGTCACCAGTGCGCGCCCGGACTTCACCCGGCGGCGCCACGGCCGTGGGTGACGAGGCCCGGCCAACGGCGAGGCCCGCGGCGGGGAAGTCCTTGATTGCCGCCGCGCGCCGCCGGGCCGTGACCGGGAGTTTCGGGCTCTGCCGAAACTAGTGGTGCGTTCGGTATACCGGCCCCCAAGCTGGTGGCGCCAACCGGGGCCTCGACCTGCCCCGAACGGGAGATGACAGCGCCCGCACGCCTCACCCCTTTGTCTTGACCTCATCAACGAAGGAATGCCCCCACATGGCAGACGAGTTGGTCCTGCGCGCCCAGAGATTCGTCAACCAGGCCTACGGCGACAAGATCGGCATGACCGTCGAGGAGAACGGCCGCACGGGCTGGAGCACCATGTACGCCCTCACCAGGGCTCTCCAGTGGGAGCTGGGCATCAGTCCGGTGGCGGACAGCTTCGGCCCCACCACCCTGCGCACCCTGACGCAGAGGTTCCCGCGGCTCAACAGTGCCACCGTGCCGTCGGCCAACTTCTGCCGCATCATCCAGTCGGCGATGTACTGCAAGGGATACGACGGCGGTGACATCGACGGCGTCTACAACGCGAACGTCCAGGCCGGCATCACCAAGCTCAAGCAGGACATGGGGGTCGACGGTGTCTACCCCGGCTCCGACCTGACTCCGAAGGTCTTCAAGGGTCTGCTGAACATGGACCCGTACGTCCTCGTCAGGTACGGGGACAGACCCGGCGACGAGGACATCCGCTCGATCCAGCGCTGGCTCAACGGGCGGTACATCCACCGGCAGGACTTCTTCGTCATCCCCTGCGACGGCCACCACTCCCGCGATGTCGCCAAGTCCATGCTGTTCGCCATCCAGTACGAACTGGGCATGGCTGACGGAGTGGCCAACGGCTCCTTCGGCCCCGCGACCCAGGCGGGTCTCAGACAGCACACCCTCAGGGTCGGCAGCACGGGCGTCTGGGTGAACCTGTTCACGGCCGCCATGATCCTCAACCAGCGGCCCCACGTCGCGTTCGGCGGGACCTTCACGTCCGACCTGTCCTCGGCCGTCTTCGAGTTCCAGGACTTCGTCAGGATCTCCCCGAACGGCGACGGCGACTACCCCACCTGGGCATCCCTGCTGATCTCCTACGGCGACCAGTCCCGTTCCGGCGCCGCCTGCGACTGCATCACCACCATCACCCCGGCCCGCGCCCAGTCCCTGCTGTCCGCCGGGTACGTGTACGTCGGCCGCTACCTGTGCAACGTCCCGAACGGCCGGGACAAGATGATCAAACCCGGTGAGCTGCAGACCATCGCGGCCAACGGCCTCAACTGCTTCCCGATCTACCAGACCTTCAGCGACGGGGCCGCCTACTTCAACTACAACCAGGGCACCCGTGACGGCCTCGACGCGATCGACTGGGCCAAGTACCACGGGTTCAAGGACGGCACCCGCATCTACTTCGCCGTGGACTACGACGCGTTCGACCACGAGGTGACCTCCAACATCCTCCCGCACTTCAGGGGCATCTTCCGGGCGGCGCAGGAGAACTCCCGCTACCGGGTGGGCATCTACGGGCCGCGCAACGTGTGCCGCAGGGTGCGGGAGGCCGGGTACACCGACGCGAGCTTCGTCTCCGACATGTCCAGCGGGTTCTCCGGGAACCTGGGTTTCCCCATGCCGGGGGACTGGGCCTTCGACCAGATCGCCACCGTCACCGTGGGAACCGGTGCCGGAGCCATCGAGATCGACAAGAACATCGCCTCCGGACGAGACGTCGGGCAGAGCAGTTTTAACCCCGGTGCGGACACCGCGGGACTGGACGTCGACTTCAACGCGACATACCGAGCCGCCATGCTCCAGGAGGTGCGCTCGTACCTGGAGTCCATCGGCGTCCCTGAGACCGGGGGCGACGGCTGGACCGACACGGACTGGGCGACCCTGGGAGGCATCTCCAACACCAGGGCGTTCGAGCTGGTCCTCTCCGCCGACTGGCTGTTCACCTCGCTCGCCCGGCAGCTCAGAGTGCGCAAGGCCCTGATCCAGACCCCGGTGCTCTGGGAGTTGCGCAAACTCAACCCGGGGGACTTCGCCGCCGACGCGGCGGTGAAGGCCGGCGTGAGGGACGACTGCAGCACCGGCTACAGCCAGATCTTCGGCCGGGTGGCGATCGACGCCAGGAACTACTGCGTTCAGCAGGGCATCATCAACGGCTCGATCCTGGACCGGGAGCGGGACCTGGAATCGGTGTGGACCCAGCTCAACGAGGACCCGATCTACAACATCAAGTCGGCGGCCTACCTGACGCTCTTCAACGCCCACCAGATCAACCTGCCGAGGCCGGGGCTGAACACGAGTGAGGGTGACTCCGAGAGGATCCTCAGCCGCTACAACGGTCCCCCCGTGACGAATGAAGGGGAACCGAACCTTCCCGCCCTGCAGTACGGCCGTGAACTCGTGGGCCTGTACCGGGTGTTGGAGAAGTACTACCGGCTTTCCCGCAATGGCTGACGTGAGGGGACGAACAGCGTGACAACTGACATGACAGGCATGACGCGACGTGATGTCGTCAGGCACACCGCAGTCGTCGGCACCGTTACCCTGGTGGGCGGCGGCTCCGTGCTGGCCCTGCCCGCCGGGGCGGCGGCCGCTGAGAGACCCGGGCCCGACGACGCCCCGAAGCGGCCGACTTCGCCCAACGGCTGGGAGCTGGAGGAGAAGGCCAACGACGTCTCCACGGTGTGGACCCGGCCCGTACCGGGCACCGGCCTCGACATGGACGTACGCATCGGGGACGTGGAGATGGTCCTCGCGCACGTCGTCCGGCGCTTCCACTACGAGATCGACGGACTCCGCAAGGGAGACCTGGCCGGCTGGCGCGCACCGGCCCGGGTGAAGCTGAAGCGGGCGGAGGGCAACCAGGCGTCCGGCACCGCCGTCGCGATCCGGCCGGGCTCCTACCCGCCCGGAGTCAAGGGAGGGTTCTACTCGCCCCAGCTCATGGTGATCCGCGACATCCTCGCCGAGTGCGACGGCGTCGTGCGGTGGGGCGGGGACGACGACCGCCCGTACGAGGCGCTGTTCTCCATCGACGTGCCGCCCGGTGACAAGCGGCTGACGGCCCTCGTGGCCAAGCTGCGGACCTGGGCCGACGAGCCCGGAGCCGGCCCGGGCACCCTGGTGGACGTGGCCGACACCAAGCGCCGCAAAGCCGCCACCGCGCTGGAACGACGCCAGAAGAAAACCGCCTGACACCGAACGTCCGGAACCTGCAGGTGGCCGTGGATCCGTGCGATCCACGGCCACCTGCGGTACGCCCCTGGCGGCGCCGACGGCCGGGGCCGTGGTCCCGGTCATCTAGAATGACGGCCAACGCGCTTGTATGCGCGTGGAGTTGAGTTCAACGCCAGGGAGAACATCCATGGGCGCCACAGAGGCCGTAGGCACACCGGAGGCGGGTTCCGAACCGGACGCCCGGACCGCGGGGCCGACGGTGCCACGTCTGGTGCTGGGGGCGCGGCTGCGCCGGCTGCGGGAGGAGCTGCACTTCTCCCGGGAGGAGGCGGGCGAGGCCATCCGCGCCTCCCAGTCCAAGATCAGCAGAATGGAGTGGGGCCGGCACGGGTTCAAGATGCGGGACGTGTCCGACCTGCTCACGCTCTACGGAGTCACGGACGAGGCCGAGCGCGCCACCCTGCTGGCTCTGGCCAAACAGGCCAACACCGCTGGCTGGTGGCAGCCGTACAACGACGTGGTGCCCGGCTGGATGCAGGCCTACCTCGGGGCCGAACAGGCGGCGAACCTCATCCGCTGCTTCCAGCCCCAGGTCGTTCCCGACCTGCTGCAGATTCCTGACTACGCTCGCGCCGCGATCCGGCTCACCTGCCAGGAGGCTTCCGCGGAGGAGTTGGACCGGCGGGTCACCCTGCGCATGAAGCGCCGGCAGATCCTGCACCGGCAGCGAGCGGCTCAGCTGTGGGCCGTGATCGACGAGGCGGCACTGCGTCGCCCGGTGGGCGGCACCGCCACGATGCGCGCCCAGCTCCAGCACCTCATCGAGATCTGCCGACTCCCGCAGGTCACCATACAGATCGTGCCGTTCCTCGCCGGTGGTCACGCCGCGGCCGGCGGTCCGGTCACCATCGTGCGCCTGCCCGGCGGTCTGCTGCCCGACATGGTGTACCTGGAACAGCTCGCCAGCGCCGTCTATCCCGACAAGCCGAGCGAGATCGAGTACTACTGGGGTGTGATGAACCGCCTGGTCGTGCAGGCGGATTCGCCGGACGCGACGTGCACGATCCTCCATCGCATCCTTCAGGAGACCTGACCCGAGCGGATCAGGACTCGCGATGGCCGATGGAACGCGTGCCGGTCGTCGCGCCCGGCGGCCGTCGCGGCGGCGTACGCCAAGTGGGCCCTCGGTCGGCGGACTTCAGCGTTTGCGGGCGACGCCTCCGTACTGATGCACTTCCGCCGGGAGACCCAGGGCCTCGGTGTCGGGACGCCAGCGCGAGCACGATGCCACGCCGGGTTCGAGCAGTTCCAGACCGTCGAAGTAGCGCTCGATCTGCTCGGGGCTGCGAAGGATGTACGGGATCGAGCCGCCCTCGTTGTATTGCCTGATGGCATCGACGTAGGCGTCGCTGGTGTCGGTGCTGTCGTACTGCACGAGGAAGCTGCCGGAGGGCAGACCGTCCACCAACTGCCGCACGATCGAACGTGCTTCGTCGTGGTCCTCGATATGACCGAGGATGCCCATCAGCATGAGGGCGACCGGCTGGTCGAAGTCCAGCGTCTTCGCCGCCTCCCGCAGGATCGTGCTCGGATCCCGCAGATCGGCGTCGACGTAGTTGGTGACCCCCACCGAACTGCTGACCAATAGCGCGCGGGCGTGTGCGAGCACCAAGGGGTCGTTGTCGACGTAGACGATCCGGCATTCCGGGGCCACCCGCTGGGCGATCTCATGGGTGTTGTCCACATTCGGCAGCCCGGTGCCGATGTCCAGGAACTGCCGGATTCCCTCCTCTGCGGCCAGATGACGGACGGCGCGGGCGAGGAAGTACCGGGCGGCGCGGGCTCCGGTCTCGATCCCCGGGAAAATGTCACGGAACGCGTCGCCGGCTATCCGGTCGACCTCGTAATTGTCCTTGCCGCCCAGCCAGTAGTTCCAGATCCGGGCCGATTGCGGCACGGTGGTGTCGATCTTGGAGAGTGCCTCCTGGTCGGAGTTCTCTCGTGCATCAGTCATGGACACTCCTGTGTGTACGTATGCGTGTACGTATGTGTGTGCGTCGTGCGAGAACCGCGAAACTGTCGGGCACCAGTCGTGGAGAGCCACGTTATTCCCCGGGTTTGGATCATGTAAATCCACAGGCCCAACCTGTCCGTGCTTCGTCGGCCAATGACTTGTTTGTGTTCTCCGGGCGGGCCGAAAGTCGACATCCGGGCCGTCACTTCACAGAACGCGCACATAAGTTCATCAGCCCTTTAGGTTTCAACCGTTACGCTCGCCGACAGTCGAGTGGCCGATGTCGGCGCCCCACCCGCCGCGGCCCTCGCCCCCCCCAGAGGCACAGGAGATTCGGCGTGCGTGACGGCGACGTAGTGGTGATCGGCGGCGGCTATGCGGGCGTCCGGCTGGCGAAACGGCTGGACGGGACGGCGCGGGTCACGCTGGTCGATCGCAAGGAGGTCTTCTTCCACCGCATCGCCTCCCTGCGCGCCGGCGTGCGTCCGGAATGGACGATGGCCCCGTTCATCCCGTACAACCGGCTGCTCGGCAACGGCCGGGTGGCGGTGGGCAAGGCGGTCCGTGTCGACACCGCCGAGCGGGAGGTGGTCCTGGCCACCGGCGAGCGCCTCCCGTACGACGTGGTGGTGATCGCCACCGGCGCCGACTATCCGGAACCGGCCCGCTTCTCGGGCACCACCGCCGAGGAGGCGGCCAAGTCGTTCGCCGGGCACCAGCGGAACGTCGCCGGCGCGGACCATGTCCTCGTCGTCGGCGGCGGGCCCTCCGGTGTCGAGCTCAGCGCCGAGATCCGCCTGGCCCGGCCGGACGCCCGGGTCACGCTCGCCCACTCCGGCCCGGCCCTGCTCCACTCCACGGGGAGCGAGCGGGCCGGGCGCAAGGCCTGCGCCTGGCTGGAGTCCCACGACGTGGAGGTGCGGCTCGACTCGTTCATGTCCCCGGGCCACGACTTCGGCACGTACCGCGACGCGCGCGGGAACGTGGTGGAGGCAGACCGCTCCTTCTGGGCGACGGGCACCACCCCCAACACGCTCTGGCTGCGCCTGGCCGGACACGGTGACTGGCTGAACGCGAGCGGGCACGTGAAGGTCGACCGGATGCTCCGGGCCGAGGGCCGACTGGATGTTTTCGCGGTCGGTGACGTGAACGACGCGAGCGAGCTCAAGATCACCCCCGCCGCGCTCGCCCAGGCGGACCTCGCCGCCCACAACATCCGCGCCTACCTGGGCAGTTCGGGCAAACACCGCACCCAGTCCCGTTCCTACCGGCCGATCCACCGCACCCCGCTCATCGTGCCGTTCGGCCAGGCGGACGGAGTCACCATGCTGCCCGTGCTGGGCGGCGAGACCGCGGTACTCGGCGGGCGCACCACCACCCTGGCCAAGGCCAAGACCCTCATGACCCCCTACATGAGACGCCAACTGGGGTACACCGCGGCCTGACACGCGAGGTACGGCTCCCGCACACGAACGACGACGTCACGGTGGCACCCGTCGTTCGCCCACGTATGCGCCCTGGGGTAAGGTCCCCACGTTTCCAACTACCGGCTGAAGGCGGGCCGGTACGGGGAGTGCGGAAGGGCGGCAAGGCGATGGAATCCCAGTTGGGCGACGGCGGGTCCGTGGACGTGGACGACACACCGCTGGAGGCGATGACTCCCGAACCGCTGCTCACCCGGGACTACGAGACACGCCCCTCACTGGTGTACGAACGGCTGAGGCAGCGCCACGGCCCGGTCGCGCCGGTCGATCTCCTGGGCGTACCCGCCTGGTTGGTCCTCGGCTACCGGGAGGCACTCGATGTGCTCCAGGACGACGACGGATGGCCGAAGGGCCTGGAGAACTGGCGTGCCCGCTCGGAGGGCCGCGTGCCGTCCGACTGGCCCCTCGGTCCGTCCCTTGAGGTCAACCACATTCTGATCCAGGGCGGTCCCGGATACCCGCGGTTGCGTACGGCGTGGGACACGGCTCTCAGGCCGTTCCAGGACCCGCGCCATCCCCAGGCCAAGAAGCTCAAGACGGCCGTCACCGCCTACGCCGACGAACTGATCACCCTGGTGGGACAGGCCGGCGGAACGGGCCTCGCGGACCTGTCCGCCCAGTTCTCCCGGCCGCTGCCGCTGATGGTGGCAAGTCACCTGCTTGGCTTCCCCGGTTCACAGGGCGACGACGCGCTGATGGACATGTGGCGGGTCCTGGACGCCGGTCCGGACGCGGAGCCCGCCCTGGAGCGCCTGTTGGCGACGCTGGCGGAACTGGCGGCGATGAAGCTGAAGACGCCGGGGGACGACTTCCCCTCGCATTTGCTTGCCGCACACCCGGACCTCTCGCTCGACGAGCTGGCCCGTGAGCTGTTCATGCTGCTGGGCATGACGTCCGACCACGTCGGCATCCTCATCTCCAACACGGTGGTCGAGGTCCTCTCGGGAGACGGCGGCGCGCGTGCCAGCCTGTCCGCCGGGATGGTCAGGGAGACCATGAACCGGGTGGTCATGCGAAAGCCGCCGCTGGTGAACTTCGTCCCGCGCTTCGCCGCCAAGGACACCCCGCTCGGGAACTACACGATCCGCGCGGGCGACCCGGTCTGGGTCTCCTCGGCGGCGGCGCACGCCGACCCGCTCTTCGCCGACAGCGCGGCGAAGAGCACCACCGTCAGCACCCGGGCGCACCTGTCCTGGGGCGCGGGCCGCCGCCAGTGCCCGGCGCGCGAACTCGCGTCCACGGTCGCGGCGGTCGGCGTGAGCCGCCTGTTCGAGCGGTTCTCCCACCTCGACCTCGCGCTCCCCGTGGATCAACTCCCCTGGCGCTCCTCGCCCTTCATGCGGGGCCTGCGCTCACTGCCCGTACGGTACGAACTCGCCTCGGTGCCCGATCAGCCGCCGGCGCCCGACCCGGCGGCGGAACCGGCCGAGACGGCGCTGCCGGACCCGTCCGCCCGGCAGCGCTCATCTCTGTGGCGCTATCTGACGAGCCTGATCCGCACCGGCCGCTGACGCCGGGGCGCGCGCGACGGCCTCACCTCGGCTCCCGCACCGCACGCCCCATTCTGGCCAGTGCCTCGCGCAGGACGGCCGGTGACGCGGCGAAGTTGAGGCGTACGCATCCCGCGCCGCCGGTGCCGAAGACGTGGCCGGAGCTCAGGGCGACGCGGGCCTCGTCGAGGAACATCCTCGCCGGTCCGGCGAGGTCGGCCACGACACCCGGGCCGTTGGCCGGGTGTTCGTCGTGCAGTCCCAGCCGTGTGCAGTCCAGCCAGGCCAAATAGGTGCCCTGGGGCTGCAGGTACCGGATGCCGGGGAGGTGTTCCTCGATGAGCCGGCCCAGCAGGGTTCGGTTCGCGTCGAGCCCGCCCAGCAGCTCGTCGAGCCAGTCCCCGCCTTCCTGGAGCGCGGCCGTATGGGCGAGGATCCCCAGGTGGCTGGGTCCGTGACCGACCTCCTCGGGCATCCGGCGAAGGTCGGTGGCAGCCTCCTCGCCCGCGATGGCCAGGGCGGCTTTGAGCCCGGCGAGGTTCCACGCCTTGGAGGCGGACATCAGGGTGAAGCCGTTCTCGGACCCGGACACACTGAGGAACGGCGTGAACGTGGCGCCCGGCAGTACGAGCGGTGCGTGGATCTCGTCCGAGACCACACGGACGCCGTGCCGCCGGGCGAGCGCGGCAATGGCTTCGAGTTCCTGGCGGGTGTGCACGACACCGCTCGGGTTGTGCGGGTTGCACAGCAGGAACGCCGGACATCGGCCGTGCCGCCGCGCCCGTACGAAGGCGTCCTCCAGTGCACCGAGGTCGATGCGCAGGTCGGGGCCGAGGGGAGCCTCGGTCACCTCGCGGGCGTCGTGGGCGACGAACGCGTAGAACGGCGGATAGACGGGCGGGCACACGACGACGGCATCGCCGGGGTCGGTGACGAGACGCAGAACCTCGACGATGCCCAGCATGACGTCGGGCACGATGGTCGTGTTCTCGACGCGAAAGCCGCCCCACTGCCAGCGGTCGGCGGCGAAGGCGGCCAGGGCCTCGGCGTAGGCGGTTCCGTGGGGGTACCCGGTGTCTCCCAGACCGATGGCCCTGTGGAGCGCGTCGGCGACGCAGGGAGCCAGCGGCACGTCCATCTCCGCCACCCACAGGGGCAGTACGTCCTCGGGATGGACGCGCCACTTCATGCTGGTACGCCTTCGCAACTGCCGCAGGGACACCTGCACGAGTGGATCGGTCCGCCCGGTTTCGGCGTCCTCGGATGCTGCCTGCTTGGTCGTTTCGGTCACGCGATCCTCCAACGTCCGGGCGATGCGGGCCTGTAGGTGGTGGCGGCCGCGTGCAGGGCGGCTTCGATCGGCTGCAGTCCGTGGACGGACAGTAAGGATGATGGGGCCTGCTCGGCGGTTTTGGGACCCCTCCCCACGCCGCACACCTAGCCTCCGGCGCATGTCCCCGAACCGCGAAGGACACCGTGTCGGCCCTGCGGCGATCGTGCTCGCGACGCTGCTCGCGCTGGTCGGCTGTTCCTCGGCCGCTCCCTCGCCCTCGAAGTCGTCGTCGCCCACGCCGTCTCCGAGTCCGTCCGATCTCGCGCAAGCACTGTCGAGGTACGCGATGTCCTCGTGCGCCCTGCTCGACGACCAGGAACTCGCCGCCTACGGAATCACACAGCCTCCTCGCGAGATCGATCTGTCCGAGGGGCCTGCACTGTCGTGCTACTGGCTGGTGTCAACAGGCATCCAATTGGGCTGGATTCCGTATCCCCGCGAAAAGGCGCGAAAGACCAAGGCGAACGAGCCAGGAGCGGAAGTGATCGAGGTAGCCGGCTATTCGACGATGCAGACCGCCGACAAGGAATCCTGCTACCAGAACGTCAGGATCAGTTCCGACGACTCCTACAACTCCTTCAGCATCTTGGTCGGGCGATACGAACCGGACGCTCCCAAGGATCTCTGCGGGATCGCCACCTCGTTCGCCAAGCTGGTCATTTCCAAGCTCCAGCAGTACGACGGTGCCGCCTGAGCACGATGAAACCGTGCCGCCAGGGTTCGCCCGTGCAAGGCGCGGCGCGGCCAGGCGTAGGCCCAGCGCTGTGACCGCCGCCCCGTGCGCTGTGCCCGCCCTGCGCTTCTTCGCACACGCCCTTGCGCTGCGCGTTGTCCCGTTGCGGGATCGTCAATCGGTCCGGGTGCGGAGGCTCCGCGCCAGGGTGGGGATCATCATCGCCGCAGGGACGAGGTGCAGCCCTAGGAGGGCGGTGGTGGTGGCGGTGTTTGCCCCGGAGAGGAGGGGCGGGACCAATGAGATCGCGGTCAGCGACACTGCCGTCCACACGAATCGCGTGGCGGGGCGAGCGCTCCAACGAAGAAGAGCGACGGCAATGCCGATGCCCACGACCGAGAAGAAGCCGGTCACCACGGCGAACCCGGACAACGGGATCGTCTCGCCACCGTCGGGGATCTCGAAGTCGACGCCTACGGCCTGGGCAAGAGCCGCCGCGAGGGTGGTGGCCACCATCGCCGCGAGCGTGGCTATGAAGCCGGTGCCGACGAACCTGCGGAGTCGGTGGGTGTGGCTGGTCCGGCCCGATGCCGGGCCTGCGACGACCCCGGAGTCATTCATGCTGTTCACGTCGTTCCTCCGTCATTCGGCAACTGGCGTACGGGGTGTTGACGGCATGTGACGGTCCTGGCCCCCGGCGTGACGATGCGTACCCTCGCCGTGCGACGGCCGGGGTTCCGCAGGGCGCGGACGCCGGTGCCGCGGAGCCAGAACCCGGCGTCGCGTCCGAGGACCGGCCCGGGCTCGCCGTCGCGCAGTTCCAGCTGCACCCGCCCGCGGGTGACAACGCAGAACGCGTCGTACCACTCCGCCTCGACCACCGCGACGCGCGCGCCACCGCGCAGCGCGAGCGTCCACACCGGGATTACTCCGTACCGTCCGCCGGCAGGCGCTCGGGCAGCCCGAGCTGTGGGAACCGGTCGTCGTGGAACGTGAACATCTCGGTGATCGCCCCGCCGGTGACGCGCAGGACGTCGATCGTCAGCGGCAGGTAGGCGCCCTCGCGCTCGTTCCAGAGGTAGAAGGCGACGGCGGGCTGCCGGTTCACCGACGTGGGGACGCCGCGCAGGCCCTTCATGCCCTCGAAGCCGTCCTCGACCCAGTCGTTCACCACCGCGTCGCGACCGACGTGGAGGCCCGGTGTGGGCGGCATCGAGAAGCGGACGTCGTCCCGCAGCATCGAGGCGAGCGCCGGGACGTCCGTGGCCACGCTGGCGTCGGTGAAGCGACGTACCAACTCGCGTGTCCCGGCGTCCTGTTCGCCGCCGGTCCAGTCCTGCCGCTCGGCGGGCAGGTGCTTCCGCAGGCCGGCACGGGCCCGCTGCAGCGCGCTGTTCACGGAGTTGACGGAGTCTCCGAGGAGCTCCGCGACGTCCTTCGCCGGCCAGCCGAGCACGTCCCGCAGGATCAGCACGGCCCGCGGGCGCGGCGCGAGGTGCTGGACCGCGACCAGGTACGCCAGCTCGATCGTCTCCCGTGCGACGGCGACGGTCTCCGGCTCGTCCGCGTCGGCCGCGGGCAGCTCGTCGAGCAGCCGGTCCGGGTAGGGCTGCAGCCACAGCACCTCGCCGCCGGTCGCGGGCTCCGGACGGCGTTTGGCGAGCAGGTCCAGGCAGGCGTTGGTGGCGATCCCGTACAGCCAGGCCCGGAACGTGGACCGCCCCTCGAAGGTCTCCCGCCGCCGCCAGGCACGCAGGAACGTCTCCTGCACGGTGTCCTCGGCATCCTCGAACGACCCGAGCATCCGGTAGCAGTGCACGTGCAGCTCCCGCCGGTGCCGCTCCGCCAGCCCCGAGAACGCCGACTCGTCGACCTCGCCCAGCCCGCTCCCGCCCAGCCCGTTCAAGCCCAGCTCCTCCAGCCGCGTGTCCGCATTCATCACGTCATCCTTCCGACTCGTGGTGTCCCGTCGTAGGTGTGACGGGTGCGGACGCGAAAACTCATCACTGGGGGCGGTCGGCACGGCCGTCTGCCGGCGCGACAGCTCCGGCCGGTAGCGGTCCCGCCTGAACGGACTACGCACGGAAAAGGCGAGGCACCCCGGACCAGGCGTCCGGCGCCGCATCCGCGATCACCTGCGCGTTCATCCCGTGCTGTCGGTGTTCCCGGAGCAGTACGGCTCTGATCGTGCACGCGGTCGACCGGGATCAGCGTGCCGTCGAGGATGACGTAGGTCGGCAGCCGGATCCTGGTCGTCGCCTGTGCAGGTCGTTGGCGGTCGCGGCGGGAAAGGTGACCGCCTCGCGGACATATTGCCAGGAGGTGGCAACCCCGACCTGGAATCCGGCGGTCAGACGGTTGAGGGTGCCGCCGTTGCGCAGGCGGCCGGCGGCGGTCCCACTTGACCGGTGACGGTGAGTGTCACGCCTGGACGGTGGGGCGAACGTTGATCTCGCCGATCTCGACATCGGCGGGCTGCTCGATGGCGAAGGCCACCGCGCGGGCGACGGCCGCCGGAGGGATGCCCATCGCGTCCATGTTCTTGCGCGTCTGCTCACGGACGTGCGGGTCCGCCATGGAGTCGGCGAGGTCGGTACGGATGTATCCAGGCGAGATGGCTGTCGTGCGCATCACCCCGTCGGTCGACTCCGTACGCAGCCCCTCGTGGACGGTGCGCACCGCGTTCTTCGTCGCGGCGTAGACCGCCATCGAGGGGGACACGGACAGGCCGGCCACCGAGACGATGCTCACCAAGTGGCCCGACCCCTGCTCGCGGAAGGCGGGCAGCGCGGCGGCGATGCCGTTGAGCGTGCCGCGAAGGTTGACATCGATCATGGCCGACCAGCCTTCGGTGTCGAGGTCGACCAGCGGGCTGATCGGGGCGATGCCGGCGTTGTTCACCAGCACGTCGATACGGCCGTACTGGTCGACGGCGGTGGAGACCAGGCGCCGCAGGTCCTCGGCCTTGGTGACGTCGACGACGCACGTGGCAGCGCGACCGCCCTGCTCCCTGATGTCCTGCGCTATCGCGTCGATGCGGTCGCTGCGGCGCGCCGAGAGGACGACCGCGGCGCCGCGCTGGGCGAGCAGCCGGGCCGTGGCTTCGCCGATGCCGCCACTCGCTCCGGTGATGGCGACGATCTTGCCGTCAAGAGATGGCACTACTGCCTCCAAGTAAAGTGGACACGTGTCCGCTGTATGGCTGAGCCTACCGGACACGTGTCCACTTGTCAGAGGCGGAACATCGGGAGAGCCGTATGAGTACGCCTGCACGCCGTCCGGACGCGGAGCGGAACCGGACCCGCATCGTCGAGGCCGCCCGTGCGGCCCTCGCCGAGTCCCGCCACGTCCACCTCAACGAGATCGCCAAGCGCGCCGGTGTAGGACAGGGCACGCTCTACCGGAACTTCCCCAACCGCGAGGCGCTCCTCGCGGAGGTCTACCGGCGCGACGTCGAGGAACTTGTGACCGCCTCCTCCGCTCTGCTGGCGGACCACGAGCCCGTGGAAGCCCTGCGCCACTGGCTCGACCGAGTCATCGACTACGCCGAGATCAAGCACGGCGTCCTGGCAGCGCTGGAGCCGGCCGCGTGGCAGGACCTCGTCGCCCACAGCCAGAACCCCATCGAAGGCGCCCTCGGTCACCTGCTGGACGCCGGGAAAGCGGCCGGTTCGATCCGCACGGACGTGGACGCCCGCGGGGTCCTCCTGCTCATCGCCTACCTCAGCCGACTGAACCGGGACGAATGGAAGTCGACGGCACGGCCTCTGATGAACGTCATCCTCGACGGCCTTCGCCGACGGGACGCGGGCCGGTGAGGGAGGGGAGGGCGGAGGCGAGGCTAAGCGTCGCGGATCGCTGAAGGTGGGGGAAAGGGCAAGCGTCGCGGATCGGGACAGGCGGCTTCTGGTTTCCGGGCAGGCTCGGTGAGGGTGCGCTCGGCAAGGCGCTCGCCGATGTCGCGGCCATCGAGGATTCCGTCGCCCGGAGGTGATCCGCCCGCGACCTTCAGGCGGCCTTGACCGAGACGACCGCCGAGCTGACCCGGGGCGACGGAGCAGCGGAGCCGCGGTGTCGGTCCCCCTTCCACCGGACGGCCAGGGCCCGCTGGACGGTCAGGGTCCACGGGACGGCCAGGTTCCGCTGGACCGCCGAGGTCTCAGGCCTCACACCCGCACGGCTCTCACACCCGCACGGCAGACCCGCGTTCGCTCATCTGCGGTGCACAGAGCACCCGCTTCTTCCGTACGCGCTTGCCCTCGATCGCCGCGACCGTCAGTCGTGCCGCCTCCGCCGCGATCTGGGTCAGCCCCCAGTCCACGGTGGTGAGCGGTGGTGTGAGCACCCGCGACACCGGGTGGTTGTCGAACCCGACCACGGAGACGTCCCGGCCCACCTCCAGTGAGGCGTCCGCCGCGGCCGCGTACACCCCGTACGCCAGTGAGTCCGAGAAACAGAACACGGCCGTCGCGGGGCGGGCCCCGTTCAGGACGCCGCGCGCCACCGCCGTCGCTTCGCCCAACTCCTGCGGGCAGGGGACCAGTTCGGCCTGGAGTCCGAGGCGGTCGGCCGCCTCGCGGACATACACGTCGGCGGGCCGGTCCGGAGTGCTCGGGCGGGTCGGGGTCAGCACGGTCACCCGGCGGTGGCCGAGGCCGTGCAGATACTCCAACACGGCGTCGATCCCGGCCCGGTTGTCGAAGATGACCTGGCCGGCCGTGCGGGCCCGGCTCAGCGAGTCGCCGACGGCAACCACCGGCAGCGAGTCCGCGATAGTGGCCCAGCCCTTCGCGGAGGGGTTCACAGGAGAGACCAGCAGCGCGTCGACCCGCTGGTCGCGCAGCTGCTTGGCGAGGGCCAGTTCACGGTCGGGGTCGCCGCCCGCGTCGAGAATCAGCGCGTAGCGGTCACCGGCCAGCAGCTCCCGGCCGATGGCCGCCATCAGCTGCTGCTGCCAGAGGTCCTGGAGGTCGCCCGCGAGGACGCCGACCATGCTGGTTCGGCCGCTGACCAGTGCGCGGGCGATGGGATCGGCCTCGTAGCCGAGTTCGGCCGCGGCCTGGCGCACCCGTTCCTCGGTCTCCTTGGAGACGTGTTTGCCGCGCAGGGCGTAGGAGACGGCGGCGGTGGAGAGGCCCGTGGCCTCGGCCACCTCCCGGAGGGTGGTGCGCTTGCTGGGCCTGGCCATGCCCGGAAGCCTACCGGGACGCGTCCGCATTGTGGGCACACGGCCCGCCGGTCGCCGCCGTGGCCCCGACCGTGGTCGGGCGCCGCCCTGGGAGCGAGCCCGTCGCCCCCGCCGACGCATGCTTGACAGGCCCGCTTGTTAATCGCTTAAGTTAACCGTATAAGTGAAACGCTTAACCTAAGTTGACCGCCCGCCTTACTGTGACCAACATCCTTGCCAGCCCGAGGACCGCCGCGTGCCCACCGACGTCCACCAGCACATCTGGCCAACCGACTTCATCGAGTTGCTGCGCTCCCGCACCACACCGCCGTACCTCGACGGCTGGACCCTGCACGCGGGCAGCGAACCGCCCTACGAGGTCGACCCGGCCGACCACGACATCACGGCCCGTACGCGTCTTGCCGCCGCCGACGGCCTAGGCCTCGCCCTAGTGTCCCTCTCCAGCCCCCTCGGCGTCGAGTACCTGCCGCCCGCCGAGGCCGCCCCGCTGCTGGCGGCGTTCCACGACGGCGCCCTGGCACTCCCGGCCCCCTTCGGCGTCTGGGCCTCTCCCTGCCTGTCGGCACCGGACCCCGAGGCCGTCGAACGCGAACTGAGGCGCGGCTGCGCGGGCCTCCAACTGCCCGCCACAGCCCTCCTCGACGCGGCCGGCTGGACCCGGTGCGCCCCGTTCCTCGACGTCCTCACCCGCCACGGCAAACCCCTCTTCATCCACCCGGGCGCGGTCCGGCCCACCCCCGACGCCCCGCCCTGGTGGCCCGCCCTGGTCCCGTACGTGCACCAGATGCACGCGTCCTGGTTCGCCTTCCGCGCCTTCGGCCGCGTCCGCCACCCCCGCCTGCGCGTCTGCTTCGCCGCCCTCGCGGGCCTCGCCCCACTGCACGGCGAACGGCTCGCGATCCGCGGCGGCGGGCGGGGCCAGGTCGACTTCGACGCGTTCTACGAGACCTCTTCCTACGGAAGTCGCGCCGTGGACGCGGTCGTTCGTGCCGTAGGCATCGACGTGGTCGTCGGCGGCAGCGACCGCCCGTACGCACCGCCCGTCATCCCCGACCTCGGCGCGGCCGCCGCCGTCCATGCCCTGCGCACCACCAACCCCGCCCGCCTCCTGTACGGCCACGCCTGAGCCGTGTCCCCGTGGCGGACCCGAACCGAAGGGAGCCATTCATGACGTACGAGTCCCTGCCCGACCGCACCCTCGACAAGCGCGAACTCCAAGCCCTCGTCGACGACCTCGCCACCCGTCCCGACCTCTGGCGCGAACAGGTCGCCTTCTCCGACGAGCAGCGGCACTACGCGTCCTTGTACCGTGACGAATACGTCGACGTCTGGCTGCTGTGCTGGACCCGGCAGAACGACACCGGCTGGCACGATCACGACATCTCCTCCGGCGCCGTCGGCATCGTCCAGGGCGCGCTCCACGAGTCCAACCCGCGCATCGGCGGCAGTCACCTGTCCGTCACCGTCGGCGCGGGCGAGTCCTTCTGCTTCGGCCCCGAGCACATCCACCGGCTCACCGGCGCCACCGACGACGCCGTCTCGATCCACGCCTACTCGCCACCGCTGTGGCGCCTCGGCCAGTACGACATCACCGAGGACGGCCTGATGCGCCGCATCTCCGTCTCGTACGCGGACGAGCTCCGCCCACTGGACACCCCGGCGGCCTGAGGCGGTTCGACTCGACCGACAGGCCTCAGCTCTGAACCGGATCGAGAGGCGCACTGATGGCGAGATCTTCGTCGAGCCTCGCGACCACGGCAGCAGCGATGGACGGGGTTTGGCTCGTGGCCCACACCTCAACGGCGCCGAGAAAACCGACGAGCCGATCCTGAACCGAGCCCAGGAGCCCCGGCAGTTGAGCCAGAGGTAGCTCGATGGGGAGACCCTCGGGCCGATCCCCGTCAGGCCACAGCCGGGCGACCGCCCCGGCATGCTCGATGCCCGGCCCGGGATCGTGGCCGAGCCACGGCTCGCCACCGTTCATCAGATCAAGCCAGTCCCGCCAGTTCTCCAGACCGAAACAGCACCCGGGCACCACTGCGACCCCGCTGGCGGTGTCCCGGATCCGCAGGCCACCGGGAGCAACGATGCACTCGCTCGCCAACAGACGCCCGACCTGTTCCAGACTGTCCTCGGGCGCGCTTGGCCGGCGCTGCCGCTGCCCCTTGTTATAGGTCGTCAGAACCGCCATGGCAGTGCCGAGTTCGCGTGAGGACAGCTCGCCCGACAGGGCCAGGAGCCGATCCGGAGGCGAGTCGGCAAGGGGCCACAGAGCGAAGTCGGCGGCCACGTATGTCTCGAGTACGGCGTCCATGATCAGCACGCCTCCAGTGTCTCCCGTCGGCATGCGAGGGCCGCAACAGCCCCCTGGCTGCGACTGCTCCTCGGCTCCGGCTGCGGGGCCTCCCCTGGTGGGGGCGCGAGTGGCCGGGGTGGCGGCCCGACCTTGCTCGGGTCGGCCGCATCCGTTAACGTGTAACCAAATGGTTGTACGTACCGAGTCCGCCGAGCGAGCCGATCGCATCTTTCATGCCTTGGCCGATGCGACGCGGCGCGAGATCGTGGCTCTCACCCTGGCCGGTGAGTACTCGGTCTCGGACCTCGCCCGGCGGTTCCCGATGAGTTTCGCGGCCGTGCAGAAGCATGTGGCGGTCCTGGAACAGGCCGGGCTGGTGACCAAGGAGCGGCAGGGACGGGAGCAGCGAGTTCGCGGCAGCGCGGACTCCCTGCGTGAGGCCCATCGGCTGCTCGACCAGCTGGCAGATGTGTGGCGTGGACGGATTGACCGGATCGGCACGATCCTTGCCGATCCAGGTCCGGATCCAGGTCGCGATCCCGAATCCGGGGTGGATGTCGGTGCCGATGTCCACCCCGACCCCCGAGACGGCAAGGAGCACTCTCATGACCGTGATCGACGTTCAGAAGAATCCTGAAGCCCTCGCGTTGACGATCACCGCGCGGTTCGACGCGTTGCCGGTGCGGGTGTGGCAGGTCTGGGAGGATCCTCGGCAGTTGGAGCGGTGGTGGGGGCCGCCGACCTATCCCGCGACAGTCGTCGACCATGACCTGAGCCCCGGTGGCGCGGTCACGTACTTCATGACCGGGCCCGAAGGCGACAAGCACTACGGGTGGTGGCGCGTCCTGACCGTCGACAGCCCCCACCGGCTGGAGTTCGAGGACGGCTTCGCCGACGACACCGGCAAGCCCAACCCGGACATGCCGACCATGACCGTCCGCGTGCGGCTCACGGCGGACGGCGAGTCGGCCACCCTGATGACGGTCGAGAGCACGTTCCCCACCGCCGAGGCGATGGAACAGCTCGTGTCCATGGGCATGGCCGAGGGCATGACCGCAGCCATGGGCCAGATCGACACCCTGCTGGCCGACTCCGCAACCTGATGGCCGGGTGAGTCACTGTTCGGTCGGTACGCAGAGCACCGGCACGCTCGACAGGTGCAGCAGCTTGTGGGGAGTGGAGCCCAGTAGCGCCCCGCGCATCGGGCTCTCTCCCCAGCTGCCGACCACGATGAACCTCGCCCCGTGCCGTGACGCGGCGTCGATCAGCGCCTGGGCCGGCTTCTGGTCGATGATTTCGACGGTTGTCCGTACGTCGGCCTCGTCGGCCACCCTGACGGCGTGGTCGAGTGCGACGCGTCCGGCCTCGCGGACGGCTTCGTGGTGAGCCCCGTACTCCTCGCCGAGGGTTCCCGGAGCCGCGGCGCCGTAGACCAGCACGAGCGGCTCGTCGAACGCGGCGGACACCTCGATCGCGACACGCAGTGCGCGTGCCGCGCCCGGCGACTCGTCGTATCCGAGGACAACCGACATCTCAGGACTCCTTGCCGTGGACGAGATCGGCGTCGGCCACACCGGGGCGTTCCGACCAGAAGACCGGCGACATCAGTCGCCGTACGACCATGAGCACCACACCGATGAGGGCGATCCCGATGCCGATGACGAGCGGGGGACCCAGCCCGAACCACGAGACACCGCTGTAGGAGTTCTCGGGGTCGGCCATGTCGGAGACCGACTCCACCAGCAGCCACGCCAGCAGTCCGGCACCGACCAGCGGGCCCAGACCGATGAGTACGAAGTGGCGCACGCTCTCGGTCAGATGGCGGCGGTAGTAGACCGCACAGGCGACACCGGTGAGCGCGTAGTAGAACGCGATCAGCAACGACAGCGCCGTGAGCGAGTCGAAGAGAGCGTTGGTGCTGATCTGATTGACGACGAGGTACCAGGCGATGGCGATGCCGGCGACCCACCACGTGCTGACGTCGGGCGTACGGAACCGCGGGTGGATGTGTGCGAAGTGCTCGGGCAGCGCGTGACGGCGGGCCATGGACAGCGCCGTGCGGGACGCCGGGATGATCGTCGTCTGCGTCGACGCCAGCGCGGACGTCGACACCGCCAGCAGCACGACCCAGTCCCAGCCGCCCATCACCTCGGTGGCGAGCAGGGCGAAGATGAACTCCTCCTCGTCGGCGTTCTCGGCGAGGAAGGTCGTGCCGGCGTAGGCCACGACCGCGAAACCGACCGACAGATAGGTCACCAGCAGCACGACCGTCGACCAGACGCCCGCCTTGCCTGGAGCGGTGGCGGAGTTCTCGACCTCCTCGGTCAGATTGACCGCCGACTCCCAGCCCCAGTAGATGAACACCCCCAGCAGCAGGGCCCCCGTCAGCGACGCGCCGCCGGCTCCGAAGGGGTCCAGCCATGTGAAGGAGGGATCGATGGAGTCGAACGAACCGGTGCCCGCGTAGACCCGGTAGAGCGCCACCACGACGAAGGCGAGCAGACAGGCGACCTGCGCGAGGATGAGGACGTTCTGCACCTTGGCCGACACCTCGGTGCCGACGACGCACACGGCCGTCATCACGAGGATGAGCAGCACCGCGAGCAACTGGCGTACGAAGTCGTTGTCGGCCCAGCTGTCGAGGCCGAAGGCCAGCAGGGCGAAGCTCACGGCCACGTCCGCCAGCGATCCGACGACCAGAACGCCGGTCATCGCGATGGCCCATCCACCGAGCCAGCCGGCCCACGGCCCCATGGCCCGGGTGACCCACGAGAAGGTCGTACCGCAGTCCTGGTCGACCTTGTTGAGGTAGTAGAACGCCGACGCGATCAACAGCATCGGCACGAACGACGCGACCATCACACCCGGGGCGTAGATGCCCACCAGCGCCACGATCGGACCGATGACCGCCGCCAGCGAGTACGCCGGGGAGGTGGAGTTGAGACCGATGACGAGCGCGTCGACGAAGCCGATCGCGTTGGCCTTCAACCCGACAGGTGGGGGTGCGTCCGCAGTGTCGTTGGCCATGTTCCCTCGCTCCGGTTGTGCGTGAATCCATACAACAGGGCGTTGTGGAACTTTTTATGCTATTGAGGGCCTCTTGGATACGCATGTCATCTGGGTAGGCGTCCGCGAGCGCCTGGGCGGCAGTAGCCGGTAAGCAGTAGGCGGTATGTGGCAGTCAGAGGGCGGAGCCGTCGGTCCCGTCTCCGTGTACGGCCGTGTCCTCGCGCATGCCCCACGGTGACCCGTACTCCGTCAGCAGGTCGAGGAACGGCCGGGGTGGCAGTGCCTCGGGGCCGAGCACTCCGCTGCCGTGCCAGGCTCCCGACGCGATGAGTTCGAGAGCGGCCACGGGGTTGATCGCGGTCTGCCAGACCACGGCCTGGGAGCCGTACTCCCGCATCGACCACTGGTTGTCGACGACGTGGTAGAGGTAGACCTCCCGGGGCCGGCCGTCCTTGGTTCCCCTGACCCACGTACCCGCGCACGTCTTGCCGTGCATCCGGTCCCCGAGGCCGGCCGGGTCGGGCAGACAGGCGGCGACCACGTCCCGCGGGGAGACCGTGACCTTGCCCGTTCCTGTGCCGGTGCCGGTGCCGCCGTTCACGGTGACCGGATCGGTGCGGTCCAGGCCCAGTTTGTGCAGGGTCTGGAGGACGCCGATGAACTCGTCGCCGAGACCGTACTTGAACGTGACCCGCCGAGCCTTCAACCACCGGGGGACCAGCAGCACTTCCTCGTGCTCGACGTTGACGCACTCCACCGGACCGATGCCCTCCGGGAAGTCGAAGACCTCCGGCTCGCTGAAGGGCGGTGTGGTGAACCAGCCCCGCTCCGCTTCGTAGACGACCGGTGGGTTGAGGCATTCCTCGATGGTCGTCCAGATGCTGAAGGACGGGGCGAAGTCGTAGCCGTCCACGACCAGGTTGGCGCCGTCGCGGATGCCGATCTCCTCGATCTCGTCGAAGAGGACGTCGGCTGCGTAGCGGGCGAAGACGTCCGACAGGCCCGGCTCCACACCCATGCCGACCAGCGCGAGCCGGTCCGCCGCCTCCCACTCGGCGGACCGCGCGAACTGCTCGTCTCCCAGTTTCACGCCGCACTCCTCGTAGGGGCGGGTCGGGTGCGGCCGGGACAGGGACATCGCCATGTCCAGGTAGTGGGCGCCATGGGTGAGTGCCGCGTCGAACAGCGGCAGCACGAAACGGGGGTCGGTGGCATTGAGCAGGACATCACAGCGGTGCTCGGCGAGAGCGGCCCGCACACCGGCCGTGTCCGAGGCGTCCAGCCGCACCGCTGTGAACCTGTGCTCGTCCTCCCCGAGCGCCGCGACGGCCGACTCCGCCCGCGCCGGGTCGTAGTCGGCGACGACCATGTGCTCGTAGAAGGAACGCCGGGCCGCGATCCTCGTGATCGCGGTCCTGACGCCTCCCGCTCCGACCAAGAGAACTCGCATGGCGCAGCACTCCTTCGTCCCGCCGTCGCAGGGGAGCCCCTGCCTGTTCGGTGGGCCAGGACGATATCAGCGGGACCGCCTGGTGAGAGGTGACTGATCCGGAGATGTCGTGCCATGCTCGATCGACTTCGTATGGCCAGGTCAGAAGCGGATTTCCACCGTTCCGTGTCCCTAGATCGCTGCCGCGCCGCGTGGGGTTGAACGGGGCGTGGCGGTGGGCGGCGGCGGGGTGCTGCGGGCCTGGAGTTCGATGGCCAGGGGCGCGGCGGTGAACATCGAGGAGTACGTGCCCACGACGATGCCGATGAGCAGGGCGAGGGCGAAGTCGGTCAGGGAGTCTCCGCCGAGCAGGGTGAGGGCGGAGAGGATGAACACGGCTCCCATGCCCGTGTTCACCGTGCGGGGGAGGGTTTGCAGGATCGCGGTGTTGGCGAGGCGCGAGAAAGGTGTCTTCCGGTCGCCGGTCGACAGTTCCCTGATCCGGTCGAAGACGACGACGGAGTCGTTGACGGAGTATCCGATGACGGTCAGCAGGGCCGCGAGGAAGACTCCGTCGATCGGTTTGCCGAGCCAGGCGAAGACACCGACGAGGATCAGGGCGTCATGGGCCATCGCCGCGACCGCGGAAGTGCCGAAGGTCCAGCGGAAGCGCACTGCGAGATACAGCAGCTGCGCTGCCAGGGCCGAGGCGAGGGCGATGAGAGCTCCTCGGCGCAGTTCGTCCCCGAGGCTGGGGCCGATGAGCTCGTCGCGGATCTTCTCGGCACGGCCCGCGAGGTCGCCGATCGTCTCGTCCACCTCCGCCGCCTCGGCGTTGGACAGTTGGCCGGTGCGTACCGAGAGGTCGCCGTCGCCGGAGGTCTGGACGACAGCGCGGGGCAGACCCGCGTCGGCCAGGGCGTCCCGGGCGCGGTCGGCGTCGACCGGAGCGGAGGTGGAGTACTCCATGAGCCGTCCGCCGGTGAACTCGACGCCGAAGTTCAGCCCCCGGAGCGCGATGCCCGAGGTGGCCAGGACGAGGGCGACGGCTGACGCGGCCAGCCACGTGCGCCGACGGCGCATCAGGTCGGGATTACGGCGGACCAGCCAGTCGCGGACCCTCCCGGTGTCCGCGATGCCGGTGAGACGGGGACGGCGTCGTACGGATCGCCGGGCGACCGCGTAGTCGGCCAGGACGCGCGTGATGACCAGGGCGCTGAGCATGGAGGCGAGAACGCCGATGCCCAGGGTGACGCCGAAGCCGCGGACGGGTCCGGAGGCGAGGAAGAAGAGCAGGCCCGCGGCGATGAGCGTGGTGATGTTCGAGTCGGCGATGGCGCTGAACGCGTTGCGGAATCCGGCGGTGAGGGCGGCGCGCAGGCCCTTGCCCTGGCGGGCGGCGTATTCCTCGCGGGCCCGTTCGAAGACGAGCACATTGGCGTCGACGGCCATGCCGATGGCCAGGACGAACCCGGCGAGCCCAGGGAGGGTGAGGGTGGCGCCGAGCGCGACGAGTGCCGCGTAGGAGATGACTCCGTAGCAGGCCAGGGCCACGGCGGCCAGGGCACCGAGGAGCCGGTAGACGGCGATGATGAACAGTGAGGTCAGCGCGGTGCCGATGACGGCGGCCCGGGCACTGGCCTCGATGGCGGTTGCGCCCAGGGTCGGGCCGACGGTGCGCTGTTCGACGGTCTCGACCGGCACCGGCAGGGCTCCGCCGTTGATGAGCAGGCCCAGTTCACGGGCCTCCTCCCGGCTGAAGGAGCCGGTGATCTGGGTGGATCCGCCGGCGATGCCCGTACGGCAGGCGACGGAGGAGTTGACCTGCGGGGAGGAGATGACCTTGTCGTCCAGGACGATGGCGACGCGGCGGGCGGGATCGCCTGCGGGACGGCACGCCGCCTCGCCCGTCAGGCGGGCCCAGGCGTCGCCACCCGCTCCCTTGAAGTCGACGCCGACGTACCAGCCGACCCCGCTCTGCTGGTCGATACGCGCCTCGGCGCTGTCGACGTCCGCGCCGGTGAGCGCCGACGGGCCCAGGCGCACGGGTCGGCCTGATTCATCGGGGAGGACGCGTTGGGCCGACTGCTCGGGCATCGGCTGTTGTGAGGCTTCGCCTCCGTCCGCGGTACCGAGGACGGGATGGAAGGCGAGTTGGGCGGTACGGCCGAGGACATCGGCGGCCTCACGCGGGTCCTGGATGCCGGGCAGTTCGACGATGATCCGGTTGTCTCCGGAACGGGCGATGGTGGGTTCGGCGACGCCGAGCGCGTCGATGCGGTGGCGCAGTACCTCCAAAGTGCGGTCGGTGGCCTCCGAGTTGGCCTTGGCGGTGGGTGAAGCGCGGGTTTCCAGGACTATTTGAGTGCCGCCGCGCAGATCGAGTCCGAGGCGGACCGGCACGGTCAGGGTGACGTAGAGCGACAGGGCGAGAACGGCAAGGGCGAAGAACGCCCGCACGCGGATGGCGCGTGTCAAGGGTGCCTCCAACAGGCATACCGCAGCCGTGAGAAGGGTGCGGTGGGGATCGACTGGGTGACGTCAGATGCCGTTGGAAGGCGGCGGGCCCCGCCCGCTGTGACGCTCGGAATGCTGTGGAGGCGTGAAGGTGCCCTGGGAGAGCGGCAGTTGCGGCCCGAACTCCGGCAGGGGGAGCACCAGGCCGGGCGGGACGGACACCCCGCCCGGAGACACGGTGTGCCACTCGCCCGGCGTGGCCCTGCCTACGCGGGGCTGCTGGCCGCAGGAGCTGGTGCACTTGCCGGCGGCGTCGCTACGGGTGTCGGCCGTGGTGGCGACGCTGGTCGCCGGGGGGATCTCCGCGGCCGGTGTCAAGACCTGGTGCAGGGCGGCTGCAACCGGCGCCGCCGCGGCGGGGGTGCCCTGGAGGCCGAGTACGCCGAGGAGAGCGAAGAGCGCTGACAGAATCGCGCCGGTGACGGGCGTGAGATTGCGGCTGTCGGAGGTGGAGGACGCACGGGATTGCTCTGCCATGCGCTACCCCCTCCTCAACTGTCTTTGCCTGAGCGGCTTCCGGCCGAGCTTCCTCCCGACGGACGGTGGAACCGCTGGGCTCGGTCAGGAACAGGGCCGCCACGGGTGGCGGCCCTTGAGGACAACGGATGAAGAACGCATAAGGTTCGCCGGGACCGGTACGGATGGCGAATCCGTCCGGGATCTCTTCAGCCGTCGTTCGTGTCATCGTCGGGAACCCAGCGCAGTACGTCTCCGGGCTGGCAGTCGAGTGTGCGGCAGATCGCGTCGAGGGTCGTGAACCGCACCGCCTTCGCGCGGCCGTTCTTCAGTACGGCGATGTTGGCGGGCGTGATGCCGACGGCGGCGGCGAACTCCCCGACCGACAGGTTGTGTCTGGCGAGCTGGACGTCGAGGTCGACGATGATCGCCATCAGACGACCGCGGCGATCTCGGTCTGCAGATCCGTCGCCTTGCGCAGGAGGCTTCGCATGATGACGGTGAGCATCGCGAACGCCGCTCCCACGGCGACGCTCGTGATCGCGGCGCCCAGGGCGCTCAGTTCCTCCATGCCGTCGTCGGGAGACGGAATGTCGGCCACGAAGAGATGTCCGGCGACGCCGGCCGCCAGCAGCGTCGCCACGACGGAGGAACCGATGACGATGTCGACCCACCGGAAGGCCAGCGGTGAGAAGATCGCGCCGCGTCGGACCATGGCGAGCAGCATCCACACCGCGACGAGGGCGACCTGGACACAGGCGACGCCGATGATCGCCATCGTCACGTAGGGCGTGGCGAACGGGGCGTAGGGAGGGAAACGGTCGACCTCGTCCGCCGCCGTCGTCGGAATGACTACGATCTGGCCGAAGAGGCCAACCAGGATCGCTGCGGCGATGCCGGCCCGGAGTGCGGCTATGAAGAGACGATGCATGTATCGATTATCGATTGGTTTCGATCGAAAAGCAATCGATCTCGTCCGGATCTGACGACGTTGCAGTTCGAAGCCGATCTCTCGCGTCGGATTGGGACGGGAACTCACCGGGGAGGTGCGCCGTGTCGAGAGGACCTGGGTGGCGGACGGCGGGCCTGGCCGGTCTCGCCTTGACACGGCGCTCCCTCCGGCGGCGGCGTCCTGCCGTACGTCCGATGCTCGATCTGCTCGAACCGTGGGAGGAGGAGGTCGACGAGCAGGCCGTGCGCGTCCAGGTACTCACCGGGATCCGCGGGTTCCCCTATCGTCCGCGCCGAGCCGAGGACGTGCCCGGCGACGCGCTCGCGGCACTTCGTCAGGCCGTTGGGATCAGAGGGGTCGACGACCTGTTCGTCGTTCCTGCCCAGGCCCGGCCCGGCCGCCTCGCGGGCGGCCGCCGGCAGATTCTGACGCCTGCCAGTGTGCTCGGGTTCGGACCCGGCGGCGTGGCGATGTGGGTCGGTGCTCCCGCCCTCCCCGGAGTGCGGGTGGCCCTCCGTCCGGAGCAGGTGGCCGCCATCGAGACCGCGCACATACTGCTGTACGCCCGGCTGACGATCCTTGCCACCGATGCGCGGCTGAACATCCACTACAACGCCGTCGCCGACCACGAACTGCGCCCTTTGCTGCTGTCCCTGCGTCGCCGTGTAGCCGGCACCGAACTGGAACTGCCCGCCGTTCCCGAGCCGAACGCCGGGCTGCCGTACAAATGGCGACGACTGCTCGCCTCAGGTGCGGCGTGCCTGGACGACGGCGACACGGTCGCCGCGGTCGCGGGTGCCCTGCCCGTGCCCCGGTGGGCCGAAGCCGCGTACGCCGCCGTCGTGCTCACGTCCCGCGAGCTCGTCGTCCTCGCCGACCCCGTGCACGCCGAGGGGGCCGGTGGCCGCCACGGCGTGGACACCCACTGCATTCCCCGCGCGAGGATCGAGCAGATACGCGCGGACGGCCAGTTCCTGCGAGTCCGGGTCGGGGGAGCCGACCTCCAACTGCCGTTGGGCGCCGAACTGGCTGCCCGGGTCGTCCACGCCTTCGCTCGGCATCTGCCCACAGCTCAGTGATTCTCGGCGGACGCAGGCACTTCCCGTGGTGAGCGAATGGCTGAGCGTACGGCCGCTGGTGCCCAAGGCGGGTCGTTCGGCGCCGATGAGAACGCGCCCGTTGTGCAGTCTGCCCTTGAGTACGCCTGGGAACGACGACGGGAGACGAGAGTGAGTGGACGGACGAGCAGGGCGGGCCGGTGGCGTCGGCGCACGGCCCGGGTGGGACTGGTGGGTGCGGCTCTGGCGGGGTTGGTGGCCGGTCTGGTGGTCGCAGGGCCGCCCGCCGGTGCGTCGGTGGAGGCGTCGGCACATGTGGACGGGCGGAAGACGTTCACCGGTGAGATCGACGGGGCGGAGTACCGCGTCGAGTTGCCCGCCCGCTGGAACGGGACGCTGGTGCTCTACAGCCACGGGTACTTCCTGGCCGAATGGGTGCCGGAGGGCGTCCAGGTGGCGAACCGGGTCGAGACCGAGCAGTGGCTGATCGAGCACGGTTACGCGGTGGCAGCGTCGAAGTTCAAGAACGACGGCGTCGGCTACGGGGTCCAGGACGGGGTGACCGACCAGGTCGCGCTGCTCGACTGGTTCGAGGAGCACGTGGGCGAGCCACGGCGGACCGTGTCCAGCGGCATGTCGCAGGGCGGCCTGATCGCGGCGCTGCTCGCCGAGCGGCATCCGAAGCGCTTCGACGGGGTGGCCGCGATGTGCGCGGAGTACGACACGCACGCGACGTGGAACTCCGGTCTCGACATCACGTTCGTGGTCAGGACCCTCCTCGCGCCCGGCGAGGACATCGAGTTGGTCCGGGCTGGCGAGGACGCGGCGGCCAGCCGGGACGCGTTGGCCGCCGCGATCGACCGTGCCCTCGAAACGCCCGAGGGGCGGGCGCGGTTGGCCCTCGCCGGCGCCGTGGCGAACATCCCCGGGTGGTACGCGGCGCACGAGCCGCGGCCGAGGACGACCGAGGAACTGGTCGCCGCCCAGGCGCTGTGGACGAAATGGGCGTACAGCTTTGGAATCGGCCCGGTCGGCCGGACCGAGCTGGAGGCCCGCGCAGGCGGCAACCCGTCCTGGAACACCGGCATCGACTACGGCCGGCTGCTCGCCCGGTCGAGCCGGCAGGACCTGGTGCGCGACGCGTACGCCGCCGCACCCGGAGGGGACTTGGCGGCCGACCTGAAGCGCCTGGCGAAGGCGCCGCGGATCCGGCCCGACGCGAAGGCGGTGGCGTACCAGTACCGCCACGGCATCGTCCGCGGTACGACGCCGGCGCCCGTCGTCACCCTGCACTCGACCGGCGACGGCGGCGCGGTGACCGACCAGGAGCGGTGGTACGCCGATCAGATCCGCCGCCATGGCAACTCCGCCTCGCTGCGCCAGCTCTGGGTGGACCGCGGTGGGCACTGCTCGTTCAGCTCCGCCGACGAACTGGTCATGCTGCGGACGTTGCTCGACCGGATCGACGACGGGAAGTGGCCGAGCACCACACCGACACGGCTGAACGCCTCGGTGAGCGCGATGGGCCCGGCGTACCAGAAGGTGCTGGACCTCGGGACCGGTGCGGACCTGCCGTTGGATCCTGCGTACACCAACTTCACACCGCCGAGGATGCTCCGCCCGTCACGGTGACTCCGGAAGCACGGCTGATCGGCTCAGGAGGGCCTCATCTCCATGAGGCGGCCCTGGACGAGATCTCTGTGAGGGCAGCCCTGGACGAGGTGCGTACTCTCGTCCAGGAACTGCCCCGGCACGGCACCCACAGGAGCTCTCGTGACGTACGACATCGCCGCCCTCCGCTCCCGGTTCCCGGCGCTGAGCGCAGGAACCGCGCACTTCGACGGCCCCGGTGGCACCCAGACCCCGCAGCCCGTCATCCGGGCCATCGCCGACGCGTTGGCGCAGCCTCTGTCGAATCGGGGGCAGGGGACACCGGGGGAGCGGAACGCCGAGAGCATCGTCACCAAGGCCCGTCAGGCCCTGGCCGACCTGTTGCGAGCACACCCGGCAGGGATCGTCTTCGGCCGTAGCGCCACCCAGCTCACCTACGACTTCTCCCGCACTCTCGCCAAGACGTGGTCGCCCGGGGACGAGGTGGTCGTCACCCGTCTCGACCACGACGCCAACATCCGCCCATGGGTTCAGGCCGCTGCCCAGGCCGGTGCCACCGTGCGCTGGGCCGACTTCGATCCCGCCACCGGAGAACTGACCGCCGCCGACGTCCGTGCCGTTCTGTCCCCGCGTACCCGGCTGGTCGCCGTGACCGCCGCCTCCAACCTGATCGGAACGCGTCCCCCGATCGCCGAGATCTCGGGCCTGGCGCGCGATGCCGGAGCTCTGACGTATGTCGACGGCGTCCACCACACCGCCCACACGCTGGTCGACCTGGAGCGGCTCGGCGCGGACTTCTTCGTCTGTTCCCCGTACAAGTTCCTCGGTCCCCACCACGGAGTGCTCGCCGCCCGGCCGGAGTTGCTGGAGACGTTGCGGCCGGACAAGCTCCTGCCCTCCACCGACGCGGTACCGGAGCGCTTCGAACTGGGCACCCTGCCCTACGAGTTCCTCGCGGGCACGGAAGCCGCGGTCGATTTCCTCGCCGGCCTCGACACGGATGCCACAGGGACACGGCGACAGCGCCTTGCCACGGCGTTCACGGCACTCGAAGCACACGAACAGGCCCTGCGTACACAGCTCGACAAGGGGCTGTCCTCGCTCCGAGGTGTCCAGGTCCACTCCAGGGCGGTCGACCGCACGCCCACCCTGTTGCTCACGTTCGAGGGTCGCTCGTCGGCGGCGTCGGTGGAGGCCTACCGGTACCTCGCGGAGCGTGGCGTGCACGCGCCATCTGGGTCCTTCTACGCGATCGAGGCCTCCCGTCGACTCGGCCTCGGCGACACCGGTGGCCTCCGGATCGGTCTGGCCCCCTACAACAACACTGAGGACATCGAACGGCTCCTGGAAGGCCTGTCCGAGTTCCTGATGCTCTGAGGGAACCATCGAAACGTGTTCAATCGACGTGTTCAAGGGGGAGGCCCCGACTCGTTCAAGGGGAGGGCGGCAACGCCGGATCCGCTCCCCACGCCGCGGCGCACAGTGATCGGTCGACCTCCTCGGTGTAGTGGGCCGCCGCGAGCCAGGCGTGGGCGAACCGGTTGATGTCGGCGGGGACGAGACGGCCGAAGACGTCGCGGGACCGGTCCGCCGCGGCCGAATGGAGTTCGTCGAGGAGGTCTCCGGCGCAGGCGAAACCGTAGCGGCCCAGGCGCCGGCTGTCGGTGGCGCTGTCTCCGGGGAAGGCGAGCACACGGCGGCCCGCCGAGGCCGCCTGATGGACACGGCGGCGCAGAAGATGCAGCGGCGCCTCGTCCGGGGTGGGTGGCGATCCGGCGGGCGCCATCGCCGGGGCGGGCAGATCCGCGTGCTGGAGGCGGTCGAGACCCAGGTCGACATGGACCCCGGGAGCAGACGGGTGATCCGCGGCGAGGAGCAGCGCCCGGGGCAGAGGGGACGGGTCGAGTCGGGCGACGACCCGCAGTCGGGTGCCCGGGGCGGCCGCGAGGAGACGCAGGTTCTCGCGGTAGGGCAGCGCTGGGTGGTCATGGGCGGCGGCGAGACGGAGCGTCAGTCCGTCGCAGTCGGCGAGCAGGCAGGCTCCAGCTGCCTCGCGGACCGTACCGGTGAGGGTCACGTCGAGGAACAGCAGGCCGTCCCCGCCGGTCAGGGCACGTGACACCTGGTCGGCGACGGGCAGTGCCCACAGGTCGGCGAGAGGGCCCTCGCGCCAGGCGGCGCCGGACGCGCGCACCGCCCGTACGCCCGCGCCCGCACCCAGTCGGCCCGTCGGGGAGACGGTCGCACCGGAGACGGCGAGCCCGGCCCGCGACAGTTCACGGTGGGTGAGAGCCGTGTCCCCGATGCGTACGGCCCGGTCGGCCGCACCCACCGCCCGGCCGGGCCCTCCCGGGACGACATCCGAGACCGTATGGAGACGGCCCTCGGCGTCTGCCGTCCAGGTGACCGCTCCCGCGTAGCCGGTCGCCGTGAGGACCGGCTCGGAGAAGAGCCCGTACAGCCGCAGGGATCCGTCCGGCGTGTACGGCTGCCGTGCGGTGCCGCGCAGGGCGGCGAGTTCGGGGCCGGTGGAGCCCGGAAGGCGATGGGCTGTTCCGAGCACGTCGCGGAGCGCGGCGGTCAACTCGGTGAGGCGGTACGCCGGTTCGGCGCCGCGGGCGGCGCGCAGTTGCGTGACCACGGAGACCGCCGAGGCCGCGATCCGGGGCAGACCGCTGATCCGTGCGGTGTGAGCGGCGCGCAGCAACTCCGCCTGCAGCACGGCGCCCGCCCCGTCCGTACCGGCTTCGAGTACGGCGGCCGCGGCACCGTACATGGCCTGCGCGGCGGCACGCTGTTCGGGGGTGGGGGTCTCGGGCTCCGTGGGCGACGCGGACTGGGTGCTCGGCGGGTCCGCCGAGATCGCCGTATTCGCGGAGGCAGGGGCGTCCTGACTGACCGTTACGGCTACGGCGTCCGGTATCGACTGTGAGTGTGACCGCGACTGCGACTCGGTCTCGGGCTCCGAGTCGGAATTGGCGATCGGTGCCGCCGAGGCCGCGGCCGCGCGGTGCAGGCAGTCCGGTGCCAGCAGGCAGCCGCAGCGGATCGCTTCCGTGCTGGTCACGGTGCCGCCGGGGGCGTGCAGTTCCAGATGGGTGTCGTCGTCGACGGCGATGCGTACGGTGTCGCCGTCGCGGACGGACGGCCGCTCCGCCAGCTTGGTGACGCCGGCGTCCAGCCGCTTGCGGAGCCGGGGCGTGAGCCCCTGGACGAGTTCGACGGTCACGGCCGGGGCGACCGGAGGCAGGTCGAGGCTCAAGAGACTTTCTCCCCTACCCAGCGGGCGAGTTCGAGTGGGCTGAGGGCGGCGACGGGCATGCCCGCGGCGACGAGTTGTCCCGCGACGCCGGTCGAGTACCGGGGGCGGCCGGAATCGTCCAGGCTCGCACAGCCGAGTACGTGGCAGCCCGCCCCGACGAGACTGCGGACTTCGGCGAGCAGACCACCGAGGGGGTAGCCCTCCTCGAAGTCGCTGATGACCACGACGAGGGTGCGGGACGGCACCGTGACGAGTTCGCGGGCGTGGCGCAGCCCGGCGGCGATGTGGGTGCCGCCGCCCACGCTGACCTCCAGCAGCAGCGACAGCGGGTCGTCGACATGGCCGGTGAGGTCGATGACCTCCGTGGAGAAGGCCAGGAAATGCGTGGACAGGGTCGGAACCCCGGCCAGGACGGAAGCCGTGAGGGCCGCCCAGACCGTCGACGCCTCCATGGACCCCGACACGTCGGTGACCAGGATCAGCCGCCAGTCCGCGGCGCGTTTGGCGCGCGAACGGAAGACGGGGTGCTCCGGAATCACCTGGACGGTGCCGTCCGGGCCACGGCGCGCCGTCGCGAGGTTGGCGCGCAGCGTGCGGGGCAGATCGAGGCCGCCGCCCGGCCGTCGGCTGGGTCGCGGCAGGACCGCGCCGTGCAGCGCGGGACGCAGCCGCGTGGCCAGTTCCCGGGTCAGCGCCTCGACCAGGCGCCGGACCAGCGGGCGCAGAGCGGCCAGTTGCGCCTCGGGCAGTCCTCCCGCGTGCTGGAGCACGGTGCGCAGCAGGTCGACGGAGGGCCGCACGACGTCCGGGTTGAGCTCGGCGATCACGTCCTTGCGGCCCGACGCTGCGGCCGCCGCCAGCACCTCTTCCCGGATGCCCGGTCCGAACAGGGCGGCCAGTTCCTCGGACCACTCGCGCACTCCTGGGTACGAGGCCTCCCGGCCGCCCCCGCCGCGTCGGCCGGGTCCGGTCAGGTCGCCCCTGCTGCCCTCGCCGCGTCCGCTGCCGTACAACTCGTCCAGCGCGGTAGCGAACGCCGAGGCCGAGCGCGGCAGTTGATCCGTACGACGGCCGAGTACGAGCCGCCAGCGGTCGGCGGACGTGAGGACGTGATCCTCGGGGGAGTGCTCAGCAACTCGCTCGGATGCTTCGGTTGCTTCAGTTGTTTCGGCTCCGGCCCCGTGGACTCCGAGGGCTTCGGTGGCCTCGCCCGCTTCGGGGTTTCCGGACGCCGGAACGAGGTCGTCCGCCCTGGCTGGAGGCAGTAGCCCTAGCGTGCGCAGGGCGGCGCGGGCCGCGAGGTCCGCGCGGGTCCAGGTCGCGAGTGCGGCGGGGTCGACGCCGCCGGTGTCGGCCAGATGCGTGGTGGCGAGGCGCTCTTCGACGGTGTCGAGGAGCCGGTCGCGTGCCGCCGGACTGAGGGTGTCGAAGCCTCCCCGGAGCGCGGGGAGCCGGTCGAGGAACTGCCGGTCGGGCATCTCGATGACGCGGCTGAGCAGCGGTTCCAGGGCGGGAGCCGCCGCCTCCAGGAGCGGGCCCGCGGCGGTCAGCACCCCGATGAGCCGGTCGGTGAGGGCGGTCCGGGCTTCCGGAGTGTTGGCCGAGTCGACCCACGAGGCGATGCGATCGCCCAGAACATGCGGATCCTCGTGACCGAGGAGAACGCGTACGGCTCCGGCGGCGCCGCGCATCAGCGGGGAGCCGTCGGCGGCCAGCCGGGCGAGTGCGTCGGCGAGGCGTATGCCACCCAAGAGGTCCGCGCGATGGGCGAGTTCGAGCAGCGCGCGCGCGTCGCCCCGGTCCTCGGAACCCGTGAGACCGTCCACCTGCCGCACCGCCGCGGCGGTCAGCAGCTCGGCGACCGCGCCCACCGTGTCCGTACGTTCCGCGTCACGTTCCTCGTCGGTGACGAGGCCCGCGACATGACCTGCCCGCAGTCGGTCCAACAGGGCCAGACCGGCGAGGAGTTCCGGCAGCGTGGCGGACTGCGGCAGTACGTCGCGGACGTCGGCGAGGCGTTCGTCCGTGAGGGCGGGCAGGCCGCACTCCGCCGCCTGCCGAAGGCCGTGCAGGGTCTGCGCGGCCGTGGGCCCGCCCTCGTCCCGCTCGGCGCGCCGACGTTCGCGCAACAATCCCTCGGCCGCCTGCGCCGGGGTGACTCCTCGGACACCGGCCGCGGTCAGCATGGCCGCGGTGGCGGGCGTCCAGCGCACCTCCCAACGGGAGGTCAGCGCCTCGGAACCGCCGGCGCCGACGACCTCCTTGGGGTCTCCGTACGGCACGCCGCACACGGTCAGGCGCTGCAGCAGGAGCTCGCGGCGGCGGTCCAGGTCGGAACGCAGTGGGTCGATGCGCAGATCCCGCTTGGCGTCGGTGCCGTGACTGTCGGGCCCGGGCAGCCCCAACGCCGCCAGTTCCGCCTCCACCGCCGGGGCGAGTCCGCTGCGGGGTGCTCCCGGTGCCGGGCGGCCGCCGCGCGTTCCCACGAGCACGCGCTCCATCGCCTGTGCGACGGCCCGGCCGCGCCCGTACGGCTCGCCCTGTGTGAGTACGGTCTGCACGGCTTCGACCAGCTCGCCCCGGCCGGCCGCGGGGAGTCCACGCAGCCGGGCGAGGTCGCCCGCGAGGCGGCAGATCTCCCGGGCGTCGGCGGGTCCCGACGGGTGGCCGAGAGTGCGTAGTTGGGCGCAGATCTGTACGGCGGCGCGTGTCAGGGCGTCTTCCAACGCGGCCGGGTCGCCTGCCGCGCCCAGGACCAGGTGCTGCCATTCCGGGTCCCGGATGCCCGCCGGGTAGCCGGACCGCTCGTCGAGGAGCGCGTAGGTGTAGGGGATGAACGACGTCGTCCATGCCGGGGCCTCGGCGTCCGGGCCGACGGGGGCGGGCGACCGGGGTTCGGCCGGTGTGCCCGGTGACGTCAACGCCGGGGCGTGGAAGGCGCCGACGACCACGGCGGCGCGTTCGCCGTTCGCGGTGGCGGCGGCCAGTTGGGCGCGCATCCACTCCTCGCGCCGCAGATCCAGCTCGGGCACGCCTCCTCCCGACGCGGCCGCGTCCTCGCGCAGAGCCCAGCCCGTCAGGAGGGCGGCGCGCCGCAGTGCTTCGGGAGGCGAGCCCGGGGCGGCGGCCTCGACAAGTCGGTCCCACAGGTCGTCACCGGTACGGCCCGTGAGCCGGGCCCGTAGCGCGGTGGCGAGGCCGACTCGGCGGGACGTCTCGCGGACGCCGACGGGACCGGGAGCGTCCGGTGTGCCGCCGGTGTCCGGTGAGGGGGCGGGGCCCTCGGCTGTCTGTGCGGTTGCTGGAGGGGCGGGGCTGCCGGGCGCCTGTGCAGAGGCCGGATCGGTGGTCGGGCCGGGCGGCTCCGGCGCGGAGGACCCGTCCGTGCCGTCGTCCGGGCATGCGGGGGCGTGCCGTTCGGTGCTCCACGCCCGGTCGGCGAGCGGCAGGTCGCAGGCGACGACCGGCACGTCGTGCCGCGCGGCCCAGCGCACGGCGGCGAGTTCGGGCGAGAAGTCGGCGAACGGATAGAAGGCCGGGCCCCGGCCGCCGCCCCCGTCGCGGGGAGCGGCGGCGAGGGCGACCGGGGCCCGCGTCTCCTCGTGACCGAGCCAGGGCAGCCATTCCTGCATCTCGTCGGGGAGTTCGACGAGCAGCACGTCCGGCTTCTCCGCGTCCAGCAGCGCGGGCACGGCCGCGGCCAGGGAGGGCGCGTGGTGCCGTACGCCGATGAGGTAGGGCGCCGCCGGGTCGGTGAGGGCCGTGACGGCTTCGTCGGGGGAGAGAGGCACGGTGGTCAGTCCTCCAGGACGGTGCGCAGGTCCCACAGGGTGCGCCAGGTGGCGGAGCCCTGTTCGGCGCGGCGCCTGACGGGGCCGTCCCAGTAGCCGCGGAGCCGGGCCGCGTCGGCGGGGTCGTCCTTGCGGACCACGCCGAGGAGGTGACCGGGCAGCAGGCCCAGGACGTCACGGTCGCCCGGGAAGTAGGCGGCGGCGAGCCCCAGCGCGCCCGCCACGGACACGGCTTCCGCGGTGCTCATCACCGTGGAGGGCCGCTCGACCTCCCAGCCTTCCGCGGACCGGCCCTCCCGCAGGTCCCGGAAGGCCGTGATGAGGGCCTCCAGCACGGCGTCGTCGACCCGGAAGGGTGCTCCGGCCCGCTCGACCGAGGCGCGCGCCTGACTGCGTACGAGCGCGGTCTCGGCATCGAGGTCCGCGATGGGGCCGACGGTCTCGAAGTTGAAGCGCCGCTTGAGCGCGGCAGACATCTCGGAGACCCCCTTGTCGCGCAGGTTGGCGGTCGCGATGAGGCTGAAGCCGGGCGCCGCGTGGGCCAGGGAGTCCTCGGTGCCCGCCAGTTCGGGTACGGCGACGCGCCGCTCGGAGAGCAACGACACCAGTGCGTCCTGCACTTCGGGCAGGCAGCGGGTGACCTCCTCCACCCGGGCGACGGCTCCCCGGGTCATGGCGGTCAGGACGGGCGAGGGCACGAGGGCCTGCCGGCTGGGTCCCTGGGCCAGCAACAGGGCGTAGTTCCAGCCGTACTTCAGCTGGTCCTCCGTCGTGCCCGCGGTGCCCTGGACGACCAGGCCGCTGGTGCCGCAGACGGCTGCGGACAGCAGCTCGGACAGCATGGACTTGGCGGTGCCCGGCTCGCCGACGAGCAGCAGCCCGCGCTCACCGGCGAGGGTGACGACGCACCGCTCGACCAGGGCTCGGTCGCCGACGAACTTGCCCTCGACGACCACGCGCCGCGGCACACCCTCGGGCGTCGGGGCGCCGTCCGGCAGCCGCAGGGCCCGGCCGTCGCTGCCCATGACGAACGTGACGACGGCACGGGGGGTGAGCCGCCACGCGGGCGGGCGTGGCCCGTCGTCGTAGGCGGCGAGGAAAGCCAGCTCGGCGGCGTGCCTGTCCTCGGGCGGGGTGATCTGGCGGGCCGTGTCGGCGGCCAGGGTGGTGGTCATCGGTGGTCCGTCCGGTCGGGTCGGGAGGGCGTGAGCAGAGGGGTAGTCAGCTGAGGGCGCGTCATCCAGGGAGCAGTCAGCACGGGTTCGTTCTGTCGGCTCGTCCTGCGGGCTCGGGCGGTCGGCTCGGTGGGCGTCATCGGCGGCGGCCCTTGCGCGTGGCGCGGGTGGTGAGTTTCTCGTAGGCGGGCGCGTCGCCGTCCCGGACGCGGGCCCAGGCGCGGGCGAACAGGTCGGGCACCGGGAGGCGGGGCACGGCACGCGAGCGGTCGCGCACCGGGTAGAGGCCCTCCTTCCACGTCTCCACCGGCAGGGCGGGGGACTTGAGGTCGCGCCAGCCGCAGGGCAGGAAGAGGGTGCGTCCGGCGCGCGGTCGCTTCGCCTCGACGACCAGGTCGGTGGCGGCCAGTTCGGTGCGGGCCTTCTTCAGCCGAGCGGGCTTCCAGCCGGTCCAGCGCGCGCAGTTGCGGTCCGTCGGATCGGGCAGGGCCAGCAACTGGAGGTAGAGCGCGGCCGCGTCCTCGCTCAGACCGTGTGCCGAGGCCACTTCGGCGACCAGCGCGGGAGCGACGACGGTCGGGTCCTGCGCGTGACCGACGGGCCCGTCGGGGCCGAGGCCGGCCGCCAGGGAGCGGCCGAGTCCGTCGCCCAGGATCGCGCGCAGGGCCTGGAGCCCACTGTCGCGATCCGGACCCACCAGGCCTTCCAGGAGCCCGAGGACCGCGTCGTCCGGACCGGTGAGGACGGCGGGGCGGAGCAGTACCGCCTCCTGCTCGCCGTACCAGGGGCGCAGCACGAGAGCCTCGCCGACAGGCGTCAGACCGTGTGCGTCGGCGCCTCCGGTGGCGGGAAGCCCATACGCCTTGCGCAGTTCGACCGCTGTCGAGCCGCCCTTGTCCGTCCACATGACGTCGAGTTCGAGCAGCAGCCCGGGGTCGGTGAGGCG
Source organism: Streptomyces sp. NPDC033178 (assembly GCF_055577685.1). Lineage (NCBI taxonomy): Bacteria > Bacillati > Actinomycetota > Actinomycetes > Kitasatosporales > Streptomycetaceae > Streptomyces > Streptomyces sp. NPDC033178. The sequence goes on along the minus strand of NZ_JBVIPT010000001.1, from coordinate 527,494 downwards.
GCGCCGCACGGCGGCCAGGCCCTCGGGCAGGCGGGCGCGCAGCGGGTCCCCGTACGGCAGGCCGTAGGCGAGTGCGGCCAGGGCGGCGACGGCACGGGTCAGGTCGTGCCGTCCGGGCAGCGCCGCGGGGTCCTCGGCGGCGAGGTTGCCGTCCTTGTCCGGCCGTTGGACCGTCGTGCGGCTGATCCAGGGGGTGATCGTCGGATTGAGCACGGCCTCGACGGAGTCGGCGGTCAGACCGGCGAGATCGACCGCGAGGTCCTCGGGCAGGCGGACGACGGAACCGAGGCGCTCGGCCCACACCCGGCCCGCGGCCGCGATGTCCGGTCCGGTCGTCCACAGATCGGCAGGGTCCTCGGGCAGCAGGGCGCTCATGAGGGCGAACCGGTCCTCGCGGCCGAGCGACGACAGACGGCCGTTGCCCAGGTCCATCTGCCGAGGTCTGAGACCGATCGTGGCGAGTACGTCGGCGCTGGGGTGCTGCGGACGCGCGGCGAGGAGCACGGTGGCCTGGATGGGGCCCAGACCGTCACGGGTCGTGGCGGCGAACGCGGCGGGCGCCTCGGAGTGCCAGGGGGCGGCGCCCTTGTCCCGGATCGTCCGGGTGAGGGCGGCCAGCCCGTCGGTGGGGAACACCGAAGGCACCGCGGTCTCCTTGTCCAGGGTGAAGTGGGCGACGGCGCCGAACGCGCCGGAGGGGTCGTGGTCGAGGGCGAGCCAACCGACTCGGTTGCGCTCGGTGTCGACGGACTGGCAGCCGAGGAGGACCACGGTGCGTCCGTCCCGGCGGAGCACCTGACCGGCGCGTTGCTGCTTGTTGTGCGGCTCGCTCAGCAGGATCTCGCGCAGGCCGTGTCCGGGTGCGGCCAGCGGTCCTTCGGCGACCGCCTCCAGCAGCAGGAGCAGGGCTTCCCGTTCCGCGTCGGTCAGGGTGGGCGTCGCGGCCCGGTAGGCCAGTGGCCGCAGTACGGCCAGGAGCGACGGCCACACGACGCCGATGTCGGGGACCGTGCGCTCCTCGCTCCGCCAGCCGTCACCGAGGGTGCCCGTCTGCGCGAGATCGGGCAGCGGCTTGCCCTCGGCGGGGCGTCCGGACAGCACGTGGTTCACGGCTCGGATCTGGCGCAGGGCGGTCCACGCGTGGTTGCCTCCCCACCATCCCCCCAGATCGGCGATTCCGGCGGTGACCGCGCGCAGGGTCCGGTCCTCGCCGTGCTTGGGGCGGTAGTCGGCGAACATCTCCTCGTTCTGCCGCTGTTCGGGCCGCTTCTTCTCGGCCGGCGGTGCCACGAACGCGGCGGCCGTCCCGGCGAGTTGGAGCGCAGTACGGACCAGGGCGGACACACCGATGAGTAGCCGCTCGTCGGTGAGGCCGGGCAGCGCCCTCGACACGGCAGGCCGAATGAAGTCGTCCACCGACGGGACGACGGGCTTGCCGTCGACGGTGGTACTGGCGGCGTCACCGGCCTTGACGAGCTGAGCCTCACGCTCGGCCAGCGCCTGGGCCGCGGCCTCCAGCATGTGGGCCGCCGTCTCGTCCGTCAGCGCGCGCAGCACGGCGGACGCCAGCTCGTCACGGGCGCGCAGTGCGTGCCAGAAGGCGACAGGCGGTACGAGCCGGGTGCCGGCGGCGTACTCCCCGCCCCGCTGACCGGGTGTCACCCGGCCGAGCTCGCCGGTGTCCGAGGTGTCGTCGGAGGCGAACAGCGCGACATGCTGATGGAGGTACGCGGCGACGGGCTCGGCGCCTCCGGGCAGTCGGAGCGCACCGAGAGGGAAGCCGGCCGCCCGCAGTGTGACGGTCCGGCCGTCCGGCGTACCGGCGGTCATCGGTGTCTCGGTGTCTTCGACCCGCGAGCGAACCCAGCGACCGAGCACCGTGCCGTCGGTGCCGAAGGGGCTGTGTTCCAGGCCGGGTTGCAATGGCAGGACCTCGCAGAGGTGCTGCAGGAGTGTGGCGTCCTCGCGGATGCCGGACCGCAGGAAGGCGGGCAGGGAGGCCCGTCCGTGCGTGCCGGTGGCCGGGTCGTACTCCAGCCAGACCTGCTGTCGGCCCTGTCTGCCCTGGCGCCAGCAGGTCGTGCCGTCGCCTATGACGGACCGGCTCGGCGGCAGGACGGTGTCACCGGCGTGCAGCGTGCGTCCGCCGGTGGCACGGCCGCCGCCGGACAGGGGGATGGAGGGATCACCGGCGTCGTTGCCGTACCAGTGGGGCAGTTGCTCGCCGCCGAGAGTGAAAACCTCGGACGGCCGGGCCGACCAGTAGCCGAACTGCTTGCTGTCCTGCCGCCACATCACGAGCAGTTCGCCGTCGGTGTAGCGGAACTGCGGTTGCTGCCAGCGGTCGAGTTCGACGGGCAGGCGCAGGTCGTGGTCGAGCAGCACCTTGTCCGGTCCGACGACGACGGCCTTGTGTCTGCGGGAGAGGATCAGCGCGGGCCAGGCCTCGGTCAGGCGCAGTGGGTCGTCGTCGTGGTTGCGATTGCGGTTGCGGCCGTGCTTGCTCTTGGTCTCGGTGTCGGTTTCGAGGAGGCGCAGCGCCTCGTCCAGGGCGGGCCAGCCCAGTTCGTCGGGGATGCCGGCACGCAGGGTGCGGCCGAGCAGCGGCGCGATCTCGTGCTCCGCGATACGCGCGACCGCTTGAGGGCTGACCCTGGCGGCGACCGGACGGAAGCGGCGCAGGCGGTGGAGTGCGGCGCGGGCGCCGGGCAGGCCCGTCGAGGCGCGGAACGTCTCGGCCGCGTCGTCCAGCCACTCGCGCAGCACGTCACCCAGTACAGGATGGGAGGCGAGGGCCTCCAGCACGCCGGCGAGTGTCCGGTCGTCGCTCAGCGTGTCGATGGCCCGGTGCAGCAGGGGCCGGAAACGAGGATCCGCGGCGGTGGCGGTCAGGTCGCGCCCGCCGGGCTGACGATCGCGAAGCCAGCGGTCGAGGGACAGATACACCTCCTTGTCCGCGTCCGGCACCGCGAGGGGAACTCCCTGTGCCACGCACAGGTCCAGCAGGTCCAGGTCGGCACCGGCGTGCCAGCGGCCAGTGAACAGGTCCACGGCCCGGCCGTCGGCACACAGCCGCGGCGCCATCCGTTCGACGAGCTGGAGGGTGAGCGGGGAGCGTGCGCTGACCGTGCCGCCGTGCTTGCGGTGGGCGGCCCAGCGGCTGAGCCACTCCGCCGCGTCGACGACTCCTGCCTGCTCGCCGTCCTGACTGTTCTGACCGTCCCCGCCGTCCCCGCCGTCCCCGCCGTCCTCGCCCGTGAGGAGGCGATCGGCGCCGCACTCGGCGAGCAGCGTCAACCAGAACTCGTCGTCCTTGACCTCGCGTCCCAGGGAGGTTGGCATGATCTCCAACAGCCGTGCCCGTACGGCCGGTTGCCGCTCGGCGAGGACCGTCAGGGTTGCCCGGTAGGCGGTCCAGAAGGAGACGGGCGCGCGCACCGCGGCGGGCGAGGCGACCAGGTCGGCCACCAGGGCGCACTCCTCGGTGACCCGGGGCAGCCCGGCGGCCTTGATCAGGACGCGGGCGTCCTGCGGCAGCGACGCGTACGGCGGCATGCCCGCCGCGCAGCGCTCCACGCACAGCTGCCGGAACTGCGACCACGCCGTGGCCGGGTCGAGCCGACGGGCCAGGTCCTTCACATGTTCCTTGAGGGCCTTGACCGTCAGCGCCCCGGCGAAGGCGAACTCCAGGAACACGGCGCGCTGCCGCTCCTCGTCGACGGTGAGCGCGTGCACCCGCTCGGCCTCACGGGCCTTGCCGAAGAAGGCGGCGGCGTACGTCGTGTTCTCGTGCTGGAGGAAGATCCGGGCGGCCTGCTCGTAGAAGGTGGGCAGGAAGTGCGGCACGGCACGGCCGAGCCGCTCGCCGAGTTCCTCGAAGCCCTCCTTGGCGGTGCCGGGGCGGGACTTGGCCTGGCGTGCGAGCCGTTCGACGTCCTTGACCAGGGCCAGCGCGTGATGGCCGTTCGCCGGGTCGTTGACCAGCGCCCAGGCGGGGAAGCCGAGGGTCTCGCGGCGCACCTGTCCGACCTCGGGGGTCTCCGGTTCGCGGACCAGACCGAGGAACTCCAGGGCGAGATCCTCGGCCTCGCCGAGGGTGCCCGGCACGAGACGGACGGCGAGCCGGCCGTCCAGCGCGGGATGGGTGTACGTCCGTACGGTGAGGGAGTCGGCATCCTCGCCCGCAGTGGTGCCCAGGGGCAGGACGGCGCCGGCTTCGAGCAGCGCGGCCGCGGTGGTGTGTGCGTAGGTGGTCATGCCGCCTGCTCCTCGTCCTCGATGTCACGCCCGGCGAACAGTGCGGCAGCCATGCGCATGCCCTCCGACCAGGCGACGGGCCCCACCTGACCGAGCTTCAGCACCCGGCCGGAGCCGTCGGTCCACATGAGGGGGCCGGTCTCGGTCTCCTCGTAGCCGTCGTAGTCGCCGATCCAGACGCGGGCCTCCACGCCGCGGGCGTCCTCCCGCACGGAGCAGACGGCGTTGCCGCCGCGCACGCGGTAGCCGAGCTTGGTGGTCCTGCCGTGCAGGAAGCGCAGTTGCTTGAACGCGCCGCCCGCGTAGTCCTCCACGGTGGTGGCCTCGGCGTCGAGGCCGACGGGGCGCTGCCACACTTCGCGGAAGAGTTGCTGGGCACGCTGCTCCACGCCGAGTTCGACCGCGAACTCCCGCAGTTCCTCAAGGTCGTCGAGAAGGACGGGGTGGGGGAGGTGGACGAGCGCGGAGGCGATGCGCACGCTGTCCCCGTCGAGGTCGACGAGGCCGAGCCCGCGGTCGAGGTCGGCGTCCCTGAGGAATCCCGCCACTTCGCCGTCCGGACCGGTGACGACGAGATCGCGCAGCGCGCCCTGCCAGGCGGGATCCGGCCACACGCGGGCGATGACGGGGAGTGGCACCGGAAGTGAGCGCACCATCCACTTCTCGACATCGGCGAGGCACTGGCGCTCGTGCCGTTCCAGCCACTCGGCGAGCTGCCGCAGTCCCATGACCGCGGGATCGTCGGCGAGTTTGGCCGGTACGGACTTCAACTGCCGCCCCGCGGCGTTGCGGCACACCACCTTTCCGCCGTCGAGGCCGACCTCGTAGTCCCCGGCCGTGACCCACCCCATATGTGCCTCCCCGCACTTCACTGATCAAGTGACCGGAACTCTAAGTGAGACCACTGACACCCCTGTTCCGAGCCCACTGGGACCCGCCTCCGAGCCCACTCGGACCCCGCCCGCGGGCCGACTTCGAGCCTGAAGTCGGTAAGTCCCCAGTACCCTGCGGGTTTTCGAGGCGTTGCGGGAAACGGGGGTGCGGGATGGGACGTCAGGATCTCGCGGACACGCTGGACGACGAGATGAGGAAGCGGCTGCTGCCCCCGACCGCGATGCGCGCGCTGGGACTTTGGCCGGCCGGATCCGGCGCCGCCCTTCGCAGGGAGGGGCTCCCCGCGCGCTGATCCTGGATCAGCGGGTCGCGTGTGTGATGAGGGCTCATGCCACGCGGGTCGGCGCGGACATGGCACTGGCCTCCGCGTCGGACGTGGCCGCCTGGATCTGGTCGGACAGCGGCTGGACCTCCCATCGGTACGGGGTGTACCTGGGGTGGATCCACTCCGCGAGCGAGCAACTCGCCTCCGCGGGGATCGGGTGGCCCGGGTCACGCCCGGATCCGCTGGAACTGGCGTTGTTCGACGGTGTCTGGAATCCCGCGTCCTGACATCTGGCGCGGAGGAACGCCTGACCTGCCTTCTTTCGGCCTGTTCGAATCTCGTGGACCGGCGGTCGTGTTCACACGCACTCTTGCTTTCATCACAACAACCACACACCTCGGGAGAGACATCATGCGCACCCACCGCCTAGCCCTCCTGTGCAGTACCGCCGTACTGGCCCTCGGAGGAAGCCTCGCGGTCGCGCCCTCCGCGAGCGCCGCGGTCGCCGAGCCGAACTGCAACTACATCTCCGACACCGCCCGGCCCACGGTCCGTCCCAACGACGAGGGCAACGCGGTCCGCCAGGTGCAGTGCCTCATCAACACCTACAGCGCCTACCCCAACTGGCTTGAGGTGGACGGAGACTACGGTCCGGCCACCGCGCAGGGCATCTACTGGGTGCAGACCTGTAACGGCACCACGGGCGGTGCCGACGGCATCGTGGGCTCCAGCACCTGGTCCCGCCTGTACAGCCCCAAGCCCGCCTGCGCCCTGTAGGGCACTCCTCCGTTCCACCGGCTGCCCGCTTCCGACCGAAGGAGCGGGCAGCTTCGACCGGCCCGGACACCCCCACTGGAGGAATCACGCGATGACGGACCCGGACTCGAACCCCGCAGGCTCCCGGAGCCCAGCTCGCACGGCGTCCCCGGTACCGCGACGCGTGTTCCTGGGTGCCCTCGGAGCCGCCGCCGCGTTGAGCGTCGTACCCCGACCGCCCGCGGCCGCTGCCGCCTCCGCCGCGTACACCTTGCGCTCGCGCGCGGCCTGGGGCGCGGACGAGAGCCTGCGGTACGCCGCCGACGGCACGGAGACCTGGCCGCCGGAGTACTACCCGGTCCAGACCCTCACCGTGCACCACACCGACGACGGGAGCACCGATCCGGACCCGGCCGCCGTGGTACGCGCGATCTACCGCAACGACACCGTCGGCAAGGGCTACGGCGACATCGGCTACAACTTCCTGATCGACAGGAACGGCCTTGTGTACGAAGGGCGTTGGTCGGGCACCGACGGCACGCCCGCGCACGACGCGTCGGGGCGGCTCGTCACCGGCGCGCACGTCCAGGGATACAACAGCGGAAACATCGGAATAGCCCTTCTGGGGACGCTGACGACCACGCCCCCGACGACCGCCGCACGCACCGCGCTCATCCAGCTCCTGGCCGAACTGGCCGAGCGCCATGCGATCACCCCCTTGGGGAAGGTGTCCTACCTCAATCCGGTGAGCGGAGTGGGTCGCGTCGCGCCTGCCATCGGCGGACACCTCCACTGGGCAGCCACCGACTGCCCGGGTACGGTCTTCGCCGACATGCCCGCCATACGCACAGAGGTGGCCGCCCTGATCCAGGGCTGACGGCCCGGGCGTACACAGCACTGACTCCGCTGTGTGCGCCCGAGGTTGATCCGTTCCAGTCATTGTCTTCACGGGGCCGGCGCGGCATTGTCTGCCGCATCGGGCAGGAATCACGCATGGGGGGACCGTGCTGCGTATCCACTTCACGTCGGAGGACCTCGTCCGAACGCGGCTCGCCTGCCGCCCCGACCCCTTATGGGAGATCGCCGCCAGTCTGCACCGGTTACAGTCCCAGCTCGGGCGCTGGGCCCATGCCGCCTGGTACCGCGACGCCCGCGCCGCCATCGCCACACAGCAACTGGGCGCCGTCGTACGGACATTGCTGTTTCCGCTCTTCCCGCGCGCGACGTACTTCCCCGACTTCCTGACCCCGGCCGAGGCGGGCCACGGGCTGAAGAGCGGGCTCGACGCGATTCTCGACACGCCGCCTGCCCGGGTCCGGCACGAGATCGGTCTGCTGGCGCAGGTGAGGAACGTGCCGACGGACATGTACCGCCTGGCCGACAAGGACGTCCGCGCGGACCTGGTCGCGGCGCTGCGCAAGTACCACAACGCGGCCATCGCCCCCTACAGCGACCGAATGCAGGCCCGCGTCGACGCCGAGTGCGCCCGCCGAGGCCGCGATCTGCTGCACGGCGGAGCGGAAGCACTGCTCGGGGGACTGGGTCCCGCGATGCGCTGGAGAGCCCCCGTCCTGGAGGTGGAGTACGTGGGCGGTGTCGATCGTGATCTGCACCTGGGCGGCCGCGGCCTCGTCCTGATCCCCTCGTACTTCTGCTGGCAGAAGCCGGTCTCCTTCGCCGATCCCGATCTGCCGCCCGTCCTGCTGTATCCGCTGGCATCAGGCGGCCCCATGCCCCAACACCGCCCTGCCGAGGCGCCGTTGTCGGCACTGCTCGGACGCACCCGCGCCGCGGTACTGCTCGCGGTGACGTACGGCGCCACCAACTCGGAGATCGCCCGCGCGGTCTCGGTGTCCCCCGCCAACGCCAGCCACCACACCACGGTGCTGCGCGACTCGGGACTCATCGCCAGCCACCGCCATGCGAACACCGTCCTGCACACCCTCACCCCGCTGGGAGCGGCACTCCTCCGCCTTCCCGACCAGGACCGCCAGATCACGGTGCAGGACGGCTGAGTACCGGAGCCCGGTCCTCCCGGGGCGGCCGTGACGCCACCGGGCCGCCCACAGTACGGTCACACCGAGGACGGGAGACGCCGGAAGAGGAACACCCCATGAGACCGAGCGCAGATGACGCCGCACGTCTGGAGGACGCGGCGCTTACGCGTGCCGCGCAGGCGGGTGACGTCACTGCCCTGGGTCTGCTGCTCGAACGGCACCGGGCAGGCATGCGCGCGGTGGCACTGAGCATCCTGGGACCGGGGCCGGATGTCGACGACGTGCTCCAGGACGCGGCCGTGACCGCGCTCCGCAGGGTGGGCGACGTCCGCGACCCGGCGGCCATCGGCGCATGGCTGCGGATGATCGTGCGCAACGCCGCCCGTTCCCTGTTGCGAGGTGCCGTTGCCTTCCGGCCGATCGACGATCTGCAGGTGCCGTCCACGGACGCCGGACCGGAGCGCCGGTTGGAGCACCACGCGATGCGGGACTGGATCTGGGAGGCCATCGAAGAGCTCTCCCCGGCACTGCGACTGCCCCTGGTACTGCGTCACTTCAGCACCGGCGTCACGTCCTACGAGCGGATAGCCGACGCATGCGGAGTCCCGGTCGGCACGGTTCGCAGCCGGCTCAACCAGGGACGGGCCAAGCTCGCGACCGCCCTCGCCGCCACCGCGGACGCCCCGCACGGCGACACCGCGCGGCGCACCCGTGCCAGCCGTGTCGAGGCACGCGAGACACTGGCCGCCGCCGAGAGCGGACGGTTCGGCGCGCTGCTCACCGAACGCTGGTCGCCCGACATCGCACTGCTCAGGGGGAACGAACCGGTGGGCTACCGGAGCCTCATCGTGCGGGGCATGGACGGCGACCTCGAAGCCGGTGTACGGCAGCGCCTGGCCCATGCCGTGGCCGGCCGGTCCCTCGTCGTGTGGGAGATGGACCTCCTCGCCCCCGCCGACGATCCCGACCACTGCCCGCCCTCGGTGGCCTGGCTCATGACCCTGGACGACGCCGGTCGTCCGCACCGGCTGCGCCTCCTGCACCCCAGGCCGGTCCAGGCCCTCCAGGCACTGACTCCGATGTGACGGGCGTCACGTAGATCGGGTCGAACTTCGCCCTCTCTCCGGCGTCCTGCCGGTGTCATCGACACCTGCCGGACACGGAGACCCCATGACAACGTCCTCTTTGACCAACCCCCTGGCCGCCGGAACGCACACCGTCGAGATCGACGGAGTCGCGCAGCGCTATCACGTCCACGGCACCGGACCGGTGTGCATCGCCCACTCCGGCGGACCGGGCATCTTCTGGGAGTACCTGCGGATGCCCACGCTGGAGCGGCATCTGACGGTCGTGTACCCGGAGCCGATCGGCACCGGCGCCTCCGGCAAGCTGCCCTCCCACCCCCACGGCTACACCCGGCCCCGGTACAGCCGCTTCCTCGGGGCGCTGATCGACCACCTCGGCGTACCCGAGGTGCACCTCCTGGGGCACTCGCACGGCGGCTTCGTCGTCCAGCACCACGCCCTGCACCACTCCGGGCGCGTCGCCGGGGTGATCCTCTACGACAGCGCGCCGCTGACCGGTCCAGAACACGGCGCCGAGGCCATGCGCCTGGTCCAGCTGTTCGCCGAGCGGCACGCGGACCACCCCGGACTCCCCGAGGTCCTCGCGGCCTTCCAGGCCATCCCCACGATCTCCGACGACGCACAGATGACAGCCGTCGCCAGGGGACTGCTCCCCTCGTACTTCGCCGACTACTGGGGCAGGGAGGAGGAGTTCGCCCCCTTGCGCGCCTCCGTGCGGGCCACGCACATCTCCGGGCTGGACGAGAAACTCGCCCCGCACGTCATCGACGACCGTGCGGACCTCGGCTCACTGACCGTGCCGGCCCTCGTCGTCGTCGGCCGCCACGACGTCATCTGCGGGGTGCGATGGGCCGAGGAACTGCACGGGCTGATCCCCGGCTCGCAGCTGCTGGTCCTGGAGAACAGCGGGCACTTCGGCCACATCGAGGAGCCGGAGACCTTCGCGCGGGCAGTGACGCGCTTCGTGAACTAGGCCATTTGGCAGAAGCCTGCGCGAACGGTCCGACCTAGCTTGTATCTGCCCGGAAGCCTCCGACAAACAAGGAGCAATCGCATGAGCACCGTGAAGAACATCGTTCTCGTACATGGAGGATTCGTCGACGGCTCCGGCTGGCAGGCGGTGTACCGCCTCCTCACCCGCGACGGCTTCGACGTCAGCGTCGTGCAGAACCCGACCCACTCCCTCGAAGGCGACGTGGCGGTCACCCATCAGGTCCTCGACTCGCAGAACGGGCCGTCCGTGCTCGTCGGCCACTCCTACGGAGGAGCTGTGATCACCGAGGCCGGCCGGCACGACGGTGTGGCCGCCCTCGTCTACATCGCGGCCTTCGCACCGGACAAGGACGAGTCGGTCGGCACCCTGATCGCCGACCCGGCTCCCGGCGCGCCCGTTCCGCCGATCCTGCCGCCCCAGGACGGCTTCCTCTTCCTGGACCGCGAGAAGTTCGCCGCGTCGTTCGCGGGCGATGTGCCGCCCGAGGACGCGCAGTTCATGGCCGACTCGCAGGTGCCCTGGGGTCTGGGGGCCCTCAACGGAACGGTGACGGAGGCCGCCTGGCGTGCCAAGCCGAGCTGGTATCTCGTCGCGACCGACGACCGCATGATCCCGCCGCCGGCGCAGCGAGCGATGGCCGAGCGAACCGGAGCCACCGTCAGCGAGGTCGCCGGAAGCCACGCCATCTACGTCTCCCAGCCGGAAGCCGTGGCGGAACTGATCAAGCAGGCCGCAGCCCACGAGGCGTAACCCCGAACGCCACGGCCGGCCACCACGAGCGTGAGCTCTCACGAACCCCGACGGGATCTCGTGCCACCAGAAATGCCACCAGAAAGCAGAGAACCAAGAACATGCGCAAGAAGGTCGTACGTCAAGGAATAGTCGCTGCGGGTACAGCTGGTGCCGCAGCGGCTGTCCTCCTGACAACATCGGCGTCAGCGGCGCCGACATCCACCCCGAAGGACGCTGCCAAGCCGACGGTGGTGCTCGTGCACGGCGGCTTCGCCGACGCGTCCGCGAGCTGGAACGACGTGATCAAGCAGCTCCAGAAGGAGGGCTATCCGGTCGTCGCCCCCGCCAACCCGCTGCGTGGGCTGCCGACCGACGCGCCCTACCTGGCGAGCGTCCTCAAGTCCGTCAAGGGGCCGATCATCCTGGCCGGCCATTCCTACGGCGGCGCGGTGATCACCAACGCCGCGGCCGGCAACCCCAACGTCAAGGCGCTCGTCTACGTTGCCGCGTTCGTGCCCGACAAGGGCGAGCAGGTGGGTGAGCTCCTCGGCAAGTACCCGGGCAGCGAGATCCCCGACGCGGTCAACCCCGTACCGTTCCCGAACCCGGACGGCAGCACCGGGTCGGACCTTTACCTCAAGGCCGACAAGTTCCGCAGCGCCTTCGCCGGAGACCTTCCGGTGTCGGTCACCAACGTCATGCAGGCGGCCCAGAGGCCGTTCAGCGCGTCCTCCCTGACCGATGTCACCCAGGCCGCCGCCTGGCACACCATTCCCTCCTGGGGGCTGGTCGCGACCTCGGACAAGGCCATTCCGCCGGCACTGCAGCGCTTCGAGTACCAGCGCGCCCAAGCCCGTGGCACCGTCGAGGTCCGGGGCGCCTCCCACTCCGTCATGATCAGCCACCCGGAGGCGGTCACCAAGCTCATCGAGCGGGCCGACCGCGGCACGCGCCGATAGAAGGTCGCCACTGAGCGAGGGCCCGCCTGTTCCCCTTCGCAGGCGGGCCGTCCGCGACGAGCCGTCACGGAGTCGAAGGCGTGCTGTCTTCGAGCGCAGGCGGCGAAGACGGGTGGGACAGTCCGGTCAGGGCGTCGCGCAGTCCGGCGCGCGAGGTGACGTTCAACTTCCGGAAGACACTGCGCAGATGGGCGGCCACGGTTCGGGGGGACAGGAAGAGCCGCGCGGCTATCTGCTTGTTGGTCAGCCCGGTGGCGGCCAGTTGCGCCACCTGCCGTTCCTGCGGGGTCAGTTGTGAGGGCGGAGCCGCGCCGGGTATGACCGTCCTGATGGGGATCCCGCTCGCCCGCAGCTCGTTGCCGGCCCGCGCGCTCCAGGGGGCGGCTCCCAGGCGCTCGAACGTGCTGAGCGCGGCTTCCAGGTGCACGCGGGCCTCGACGCCCGCTTTGGCCCGGCGCAGCCTTTCGCCGTACGCCAGACAGATCCGGGCCCAGTCGAACGGCCATCGCTCGGCGCCGGGAGTGGCGATGGCGGCTTCGAACAGTTCATGGTCCACGACGTCCGGGGTGGCGATCGCCTCGGCGGCGTCCGTCAGCATGGCCAGCCGCGGCGAGATCGACGGGATGTCGGTCTTTCTGACCGCCGCGACATGCGCGGCCGCTTCGGAGTGGCGGCCGGAGTGAGCGGCGGCTTCGGTGAAGTCCAGCAGGAGCCACAGAGCGTGCGGCATGTGCGGCGGCAGTTCTCCGGGGGTGCCCACTTCGCCCAGGAAGCGGTAGGCGGCGTCGAAGTCCGCGCTGCCGAGCGCCGACAGGGCCCGGATATGGGAGGCGTAGCTGCGGAGCATGCCCAGGCCTCGGGGGTTCCCCCAGGAGATGAGGCGGTCCGCGACCTGCCGTGCGGTGGTGCTGTCTCCTTGTGCGGCGGCCACCAGCCCCTGAAGGAACTGGGCAGCGCATCCCAGCACGCGGTAGTTGTAGGTCGCGCACCACCCGAGACCCTCGTCCGTGGTCCTGCGGAGTTCGTCCCACTGTCCGCTGGTGTACGCGTCGTTCGCCAGGAGGAAGAGGGCCTCGATCGCCGACGTGATGGCGCCGCCGTTCCGGCCGTCGTCGATGACGCGCCGCAACGCGCTGCGGCAGCCCGGCAGTCGGTCGGCATAGGCGGCGGAGATGGCGGTCCGGATGATGCGTGTGGGGTCGGCCTCCTGGTGGAGGCCGGAGATCAGCTCGTCGAGATCGTCCAGTACGGACAGTGCCGCGTGGGCCGGATCGCCGAAGGTGCCCCGCATCACCGTCAGCAGGGGATCCGAGGAGCACGGCCGGCATCGCGCGACGGCACGGTCGAAGGCGCGCCACAGGTCCGGCCGTCCGCCGAAGAAACACACCCCCAGCAGGGTGTGCAGCGCCTCGCGGAGGATCGTGTCGTCCGCCCCGTCGGGCAGGTCGTGGTGTTCGACGGCGCCGACGAGAAGCCGGTGGGCGGTGTCCACGTCGCCCTCGCCGTTGAGGAGTTGGCTGGCCGCGGCGACGGCGGCCGCCAGGGAGTCGGTGCCGACCGGATCGGCGCGGCCGGCACGGTCCAGCAGAGCGCGTACGTTGCGGAGGTCACCGGTGATGTTGGCGCCCAGGTAGGCCGCCTCGGCCAGCCTTCGCCCCTTGGCCGTCCCCGTGCTGCTCAGTTCCGAGGCGCGCAGCAGGGTGGTGACGGCACCGACGGCGTCACCGCGGTGCAGGGTGCTGTAGGCCACCTGGTGCAGGAGGACGGCCACCTGGTCGTCGGGGCCCACGGCGGCTTCGGCGAGGTGCCGGGCCCGGCGCTCGGATCCTTCCGGGAGTTCCGCGGCCAGCGCCAGGTGTCCCCACCGGCGTTCTGCGCTGGTCGACAGATCCATGACCGCGGACCGGGTGAGCGGGTGCCGGAAGACCAGGCGACCCGTGAGGGTGTCGACATGTACGAGCCCGTTCCTCTCGGCAGGAGACAGCTCCGTCAGGCCGTCGGGGGCGCCCATGGCCTGCCGAAGGATGTGCAGTTCGCCCGAGCCGTCCAGGACGGCGAGCAGGAGCAGTTTCCGGGTGGCGTCCGGGAGCGCGCCGACCCGCGTGGAGAAGATCCTTTTGAGCCGCTCGGTCAACGGCAGCACCGTCGGCAGCGTTCCCCGCTCCGACTGCTGTGCGTCGTTGAGCGAGACGGGCAACTCCAGCAGCGCCAGGGGGTTTCCCCGGGCCTCCGCGACAAGGCGCCGGCGGACCCTGGCCGCCATGGCGGGGAACCGCTCGGTCACCAGCTCGTTCGCCGATACGTCGTCCAGGGGCTGAACCTCGTACGTGGTTATCCCGGTGCTGCTGAGGAAGGACTCGTCGCCGGTCCGGGACGCGGCCAGCAGGGCGATGGAGCCGGTGCGTATGTAGCGGGCGACCGTACTCAGAACCGCGGCGCTGGGCCGGTCCACCCACGCGACGTCATCGATGACGAGAGCAAGAGGGCTGCTCCCGGCGGCGGCCCGGGACAGCAGGATGTGCACGGCGTTCGCGATGGCCAGCAGCTCGGTCGGCTGCCCCTCGGACAGCCCGCGGACCACCTGCAGGGTTTCCGCCTGTCGTGCGGGCAGCGCGGCGATCTCTCCGGCCAGCGGCTGCAGTATCTGGTTGAGTGCCGAGAAGCTGACGCCTTCCTCGAACTGGGAGCCGATGACACGCAGAACCCGGAAGCCGGTTTCGGCAGCGCGCAGCGCCGCGGCGTCCAGCAGCGCGCTCTTGCCCACCCCGGCCTCTCCGGTCAGCATCAGCGCCGTACCCCTTGCCACGGCGGTGTCGAAGAGCCCGTCGATGATCGCCAGTTCCGCCGACCGTCCGACGAGACGACCGACCGAGTTCACACCGCAATTGCCTGTGCGATTCCGGTTGCCTTCCGGGGCAGGCGGTGAAAGGGGTGCCATGAAGCCTCCCGCAATGGTCGGGCACGGTCGCCCGCTTCGGCGGCATTCGTCTCCATTCAGGGGAGCGTAGCCGCCGAAGCGGGAGGGAAATGAGTTATCAGCCGGCCGCCGGAGGCGACGGAAGCCCCCACTGCGAGAAGTCCATCTGGCCGTTACCGCTCTTCGTCAGGAGGTCCTTCTTGCCTGACGACCAGGCAATCGCGATCTTCTCGCCGCTCGATATTTCGACGGTGCCCTTTAGCCGGTCCTTGTTGTCCTCGACGCATTTGAGGAGGATCGACCTCTGTTGAAGAAGGCCTTCGCACGCCTGCCGCTTCTGACCGTCCGCGGACTGAAAGGCGAGCATGACCTTCTTCTTCTGGACGATCATCGCGACCTTGTCGACATCGGATTCTCCGAGCCATCCGCCGTCGAGGCTGTCCGCCTGGCCACTCGCGTCGGTGCTGCTCGGTGTTCCAGGGGTGCTCGGGACTTCCTCGACCGCGTTCGTCGCCGGCGCCGACGGCCTGTCGTTCGACGCGTCGTCGGTGGAATCGTCGCTCTGGCAGCCGGTCAGCAGGACGACGCCGACACCGGCGGCAACGCCGATCTTCACAAAGTTACGCATTTCGTGCGGACTCCTTCATTGAAATTGGTTCGACTCCCGCGGTGGCGTGGCTGCTCGCGGGGCCGTTCTCACTGATTCCGAAACGTTGGTGGAACTTACGAAGCGGCCCCGGCACATACCAGGCCGAGCGGCCGAGCAGCCGCATGGCGGCAGGCAGCAGCACTCCGCGTACGGCGATGGCGTCGATGAGGATGGCCAGACCGCTGCCGAGGCCGAACATCTGCATGAAGCTGACCTTCGCCGTGGCGAACGCGAAGAATCCGACGGCGAGGAGACAGGCCGCGGCGCTGACGATCTTCCCGGTGTGTCCGAGGCCGTGGACGACGGCGTCCTCGGTGCTCTCACCGTCGTCGTGGAGTTCCTTGATCCTGCTGGTGACGAACACCTCGTAGTCCATGGACAGACCGAAGGCGATGCAGAAGAGCAGCACCGTCATGGATGTGTCCATCGGCTGGGCCGTGAATCCCAGTACGGAGCTGAGATGGCCGTCCTGGAAAATCCAGGTCATCGCGCCGATCGCCGCCGCCAGGCTGATGATGTTCAGGGCCAGCGCACGGACCGGCTGGACGATGCTTCCGGTGAACAGGAAGAGCAGGATGAAGGTGGTGACAGCGACCAGGCCACCGGCCAGGGGCAGTCGGCTCGCGATCGATTCCTTGGTGTCCAGCAGCTCCGCGTCGCCGCCTCCGACCAGGACCTCCTTGGAGCCGACGGGCGCCGCGACGTCCCGGACCGCCCGGACGAGAGACTGCGCGTCGTCCGACTTGGGCGGAGCGGTACCGATGACGGTGACCCGCTGCGCGTCGGGGCGTTCCAGGGCTTCGTTCGCCGGGCCGGGGGCCTGAGCGTTCCCCTTCTCGTAGGTGCCTGTCGCCGCCTCGACGCGAACGACCCCGTCGAGGAGCGACAGCTTCCCCGCGTACGCGTCGACAGCCTCGTAGTTCACGGACCCGTCGGCCACCACTTGGATGGCCGCCTCGTCGTCGCCCTCGAAGTCCGTCTGCAGCGCGGCGGACACCTGCCGGCTCGCGGCGTCTTCGGGAAGGACCCTTTCGTCGGGGGTGCCGAACGTGACACCGAGGAGCGGGGCCGCGGCGAGCAGGAGCACAGCGAGGACCGGCACGCTCGTCAGCACCGGCCGGCGCATCACGGTCCCGGCCAGTCGGCCCCAGAACGGTGCGCGCCGGCGATGACGGTCGGCCTTGGGCCAGGGGAGCCTGCCGCTGTTGATCCGGTGCCCCAACAGCATGAGCAGAGCGGGCATCACGAAGAGTGTGCCGACGGCCGCGATGACGACCACGCCCACGCCGGCATAGGCGAACGAGCGGAGGAAGTACTGCGGGAAGACCAGGAGTGCGGTGAGCGCCACCGCGACCGTGCCGGCCGAGAACACGACCGTACGTCCCGCGGTGTGCACCGTCGTTCGGACCGCGTCGGCGACGCTCGCACCCAAGGCGAGCTGCTCCCGGAAACGGCTGATCATCAACAGTGCGTAGTCGATGCCGAGTCCGAGCCCGAGGGCGGTGGTCAGGTTGATCGAGAAGACCGACACGTCGGTGACGCTGCCCAGGAGCGCGAGTTCCGCGAAGGTCCCGGCCACCGCCACCGTGCCGATGGCGAGCGGCAGCAGGGCCGCGACCACGCCCCCGAACACGATGAGAAGGAGGAGCAGCGTCACGGGGACCGCGATGATCTCCGCGAGGAGGAGGTCCTTCAGAACCTGCTCCGACAGTTCGGCGCCCACCGCCGTACCGCCGCCGGCCTCGACCGTGAGCCCTTCGTACCGGCCCGTGTAGCTGTCGATGATGTCGTGCGCGTGCTCTTCCCGCGTCGACTCGTCGCCCTTCACATGGGCCAGGACCATGGCCGAACGGCCGTCACGGGCAAGCAGCGAGTCGCTCTGCGTGTCCCAGTAGGAGACGATGTTGCCGAGCTCGGGTTCCTTGCGGAGCTCGGCCACCAGCTTTCGGCCGTCCTGCTCCACCGCCGGGTCGGTGACGCGCTGCGTGCCACTGCCGACCAGCAGCACCAGGTTGGCTTCGCCGCCGAACTTCTCGTCGATGACCCGACTGGCCTGTGTGGACTGCGAGTCCGGGTCGTCGAAGCCGCCGCCCACCAGTTTCCCGAAGGCGCCCACGCCCACGACGCTCATCGCAGCCACGAGGACGGAGGCCACCACAAGCACAGCTCTGGGCCACCGAACCGTCAATTCCGCAACGCGGTCAAACATGTCCATCCTTTGATTGAGGGGATCTCATGGAGCGGATCCCGGTACGACGCCGTTCGGCTGCGCGCAGACAAGACGCAGGGCCGGCCCAGGAGTTCGATCCGGGCGACGTGAGCTGAATCACAGCTGTGGAGTGGTCCTCGGCCGGCCCATACGATGAGGCGTGTCTTCCTGGAGCCAAGACCTCACGGTCTCCTCGGCGAGCGCCTGGGACGAGGTCTTCTCCGACCTCCACGGCGCGAGCCGCATCAAAGTGCCGGATCGCCACGCTCCGTGGGCAGGACGCCTGGAGTGGCAGCGGTCGAAGGCCTACGGCCTCGCCCTGTGCGCCGGCGGAGAGGAAGTGGTCAGCAGGGACACCCGGCACATCCGGTCCGATCCCCGTGGCACGTACGAACTCCTCGTACCGCTCGCCGGGACGGCCTGGGTGGAACAGGGGTCGTCGTCCGGTGAGATAGGGCCCGGCAGCATGGTGTTGTGCGACATCGACCGTCCGCTGACATTCGCGCACGGTGACGATCTCGTGGGGATCTCCTTCCTCATGGCCGGCCAGAACGTCGCCGGGCGCAGCCCTGTCGCGGCCGGGGGGCCGCACGTACTCAGCGGTGCCCGCGGACTGGGCCGAGTCATCCGGCAGTTGACGACGACACTGCACGAGGAGCGCGACCAACTCTCCGAGTCGACCTTCGACATCGCGTGCGACCGGCTGCTGGACCTGGTGTGTCTGGCAGCGGAGGGCGGCGACGATTCGGCGCCCACCGGGCAACGAGCGACGGTCGAGGCCGCGATCCGGCGCTACATCCGCGAGCACGCCTGCGACAGGGACCTGGACGTCGTCGGCGTCGCGCGGGCGCTCGGCTGGTCCGCGCGCTATGTCCAGCAGGTGCTGCAGGCGGCCAACACCACTTCACGCGACCTCATCCGCCGCGAACGGCTGAACGTCGCCCGAGCCCGTCTGGTCAGTGCGAGTTGGGCCACGTACTCGATCGCGGAGATCGCCCATTCCTGCGGCTTCGGCAGCCATGCCTCGTTCGCCACCGCGTTCCGGTCGGAGTTCGGCATGACGCCCCGCGAAGCCAGACGTGGCTAGCCGTTGGGCGGGCTGAAGTACCGGCGGGGATTGTCCACCAGCATGGTGGTGAGCTGCGCCTCGGTGACGCCGACGCGAAGCAGCGCCGGAAGCACCTCGTCGTGCAGGTGGGTGTAGTGCCAGTTGGGCGCGATCTGCTCCCGGACGCCGGGCGGGAACCAGTCGATGTGGCACGACGCGTCGTGCGACAGGACCATCCGCTCGGCGAACCCCTCGCGCGCGAGAGCCGCGACGGTCGCCACCCGCCGGTCGGTGGGCAGGAGGATGTCGAGGCCGAAGCGGTCCATTCCGACGTACGAGCCGTTGTCGATGAGCCGGTGCAGGTAGTCCAGGTCGGCGGTGTCGCCGCTGTGGCCGATGACGACCGCCCCGAGGTCCACACCTTCGCTGCGCAGGACGTCCTGTGCGACGAGGCCCGTACGGGCGCTCGCGCTGGTGTGCACCGTGATCGGAGCACCGGTCCGCAGATGGGCCTGCGCCACCGCCCGCATCACCCGCTCCACACCCGGGGTGAGTTCGTCCTCGATCGCGCACTTCAGGAACGCGGCCCTGATGCCCGTGTCCGCGATGCCCGTGGTGAGTTCACGGACGAACAGGTCGGTCATGCCCTCGGGGCCGCCGAGCATCGTGCCCGGTCCGTGGTAGCGGAAGAAGTCGGGGATGCCGGCCAGCGTGTAAAGCCCGGTCGCCGCCACGATGTTGAGGTCGACCTGCTCGTTCACCAGGGCGACTCGGGCGACATCGCGTCCGAGGCCGATGACGGTGGGGTCGACGATGGTGGTGACTCCGGTCGCGGCAAGGGCCTTCAGCCGGGTCACGGCGTCGCTGATGTGCTCCTGCTCGTCCCAGGTCTCCGGAAGGGCCTGCCGGAGTTCCTCGCTGAGGACGAAGACGTGCTCGTGCATCAGTACGGCGCCGAGGTCACTTGCCGCCACGGGGCCGCGGACGGTCTGTACCTGCGGGGTCGAGGTCATGCGGATCCTTCGATGCTCGCCCGGGACCCGCCCGTCGAGCGGGCGGCCGGGGTGTGGTGGGAGAGGGCTGCTGTCGAACCGTCGCTCCGAGGACAGCCCCGGGTTCGGCCTGGTGACGACTCTCGCAGCGCCGTGGGACGCCGTCTTTCGCGTCGGCGCGCAGTCCTTTCGCACAGGCGTGATGTCCGGCCGGGGCCGCCGAGCCGGACATCACGTCAACGGGCCACGGGCATGAACTCCTGAACCCGGTCCGCGAGTTGACCTGAAGGGATCAACGAACGGCGGGAGCCGAGCCGATCTCCACCACGCGAGCCCACGCGGGCGGGTTGTCGGGGACGTACTCGGGATCGTCCTCGTCCGACGATCCGGAGTACGGCTCGGAGTCGTACGGCCGCGGGAACAGGCCCACCACCGTCCGGCAGGACGGCTGCGCGCTCGGCCAGGGTGTCTGGCCGTCGGTCAGGACCACGATCACGTCCGGCCGCGGCCGGGTACGGAGCGCCTTGGCGAAACCCGTGCGCAGGTCCGTGCCCCCGCCGCCCAGCAGCGGAATCCCCTCGGCACGGCACAGCGGGTGCACGACGTCGGCCGCCGCGTCGCACGGCAGTACGGAGACCAGGTCCCGGCGGCCGCCCACGGCACGGGAGATCGCGGCAACCTCGCGGAGCGCGCTGCCCAGTTCGGCGTCGCTGACCGAGCCGGAGGTGTCGATGATCACGGAGACCCGGGGCGGTCTGCGCCGGAGACTGGGGAGCACCACGCCCGGCACCCCGGCCGAGCGGCGTGAGGGTCGGCCGTAGCTGTAGTCCTGGCCCGCGCCGGAGCCCGAGGTCGCCGAACGGATCGCCGCGCCCAGCAACTCCCGCCACGGCTGCGGTGGTTGGAACGCCTCCTCGGCCCACCGCTGCCACGCCTTCGGGGCGTTCCCCGGACGGCCCTTGATGCCCTGCGCCACCCGGAACCGAACCGCGTCGCGTTCCTGGGCGCTGAGGCCTTGCGCGCCGTTCGGTCCCAGCTCCCACTCCCTGTCCAGACCGTCCGCCCCGCTGCCGCAGTCCAGCCAGGTGTGGCTCTGGGTGCGCGGCCCGAGCCGGAACTGCCGCAGGTAGTCCTCCATGAGCTGCCCCTCGGGCAGTCCCAGGGAGCCCGGTTCGACGATGTCCTGGGGCCAGGCCAGCCCGTCGCCGTACACGTCGTCGTTGATCTCGCAGTCCGCGGCGATGTTCATCCGCAGGCGTTCCCCGGGGCCGGTCAGCCCGCGTTCCTTCGCGACCCTGTCACTGCGCCCGTGGTGGTCGCGCAGCAGGTGCGACACCTCGTGCACCCACACACCGGCCAGCTCCTCCACCGGTGTGTGATCCACGAACGCCGGTGAGACGTAGCACCGCCAGTGCCGGTCGACGGCCATCGTCGGCACCGAACGCGACTCCACGGCGTGCAGGGCGAACAACGCCGTCGCCAGGTAGGGCCGGGCCCGGGCCGCCTGCAGTCGGGCGGCGAAGAGCTTGTCGAGGTCCAGCGCCCTCGTCGGCTCCGGGATCACCGACTGGCCTTGGTGGCGACCGCGGCCCGGGCCGCCGCCCGGTCGGCCCGCCGGGAGATGGACACCGCTCCGGCGAGCCGTTCGATCGATGCAGGAACGTCCCAGTCCTGTTGTCGCAGCGAGGCGAGAGTGGTCGCGGGGACGACCACAAGGTCCGGGGCTCCGGTGTCCAGTGCCCGCACCAGAAGTGCCCAGGCGGCGTCCCAGCGCGCCTTGTCCGGGCGCTTGCGGACGGCCGCCACGACACCGTCGAGCACGGCCTGTCGCAGATCTCCCCGCTCGGGCAGGACGGCGGACTCCGGGTCGGCGAGCAGCAGTTCGGGGTCCGGCAGGTCCATACGGTCCAGGCCGGCCAGCAGTTCAAGACCGGGGCCGTCTCCCACGGTTCCCCTGACCAGCAGGGACAGCACCTCCCTGGAGGAGTCGGCCGCGGTCGCGAAGGCGATCAGACACAGGGTCATCTCCCAGCTCCGTGGAGACGGCCAAGGTCCGCCCCGACGCGTCTCGTTGCTGGGCAGCCGGTGTACGAGTCCGGGGCGGGCGGAGAGGAGTTCGCAGACGGCGCGGCGGGCGAAGCTCACGGCCTCCGGCAGCTGCTCCGGATCCAGCCGCGGCAGTGTGGCCCGCGGCCAGGTCCCGCCGAGTCCGCGAACCACCACGTCGTGGTCGTGGGTCCACTGGAGATGGACGAACCGGTTGGCCAGGGGCGGGCTCAGCTCCCAGCCGTCGGCCGCCGAGGACCGCGGGTTGGCGGCGGCCACGATGCGTACGCCGGGCGGCAACTGCAGGGCGCCGATGCGTCGTTCGAGTACGAGGCGAAGCAGCGCGGCCTGCACGGCGGGAGGCGCGGTGGACAGCTCGTCCAGGAACAGCAGCCCGCGGCCGGCCCGTACCAGTCGGACGGCCCAGTCCGGCGGGGCCATCGGGACGCCCTGTTCCGCGGGATCGTCGCCGATGACGGGCAGCCCGGAGAAGTCCGACGGCTCGTGCACGCTGGCGATGACGGTGGTCAGTGGCAGGTCCAGGGACGCGGCGAGCTGTGTCAGGGCCGCGGTCTTGCCGATACCCGGCTCGCCCCAGAGAAGGACGGGCAGGTCCGCGGCGACGGCCAGTGTCAGGGCCTCCAGTTGGACGTCGGGGCGCGGTTCCGTGGTGGTGTCGCGCAGGCGGGCCAACAGGTCGCCGGCGATGTCCAGTTGGGAGATGTGCGTCGGGTCGGAGGGTGCGTCGGGCGCGGCGAACGGGCTGTATGAGGGCATGTTTGATCACCTGAGGGTTCGTGGAGCGGCGAGTAAAGGCGGGAGTGAGTAGAAGGCCGGGGCGAGCAGAAGACCGGGGCGAGTGGAAGGCAGGCAGAGATGCCCCTGGATCAGTGGCCGGTCGTGTGGCGTGGATGGGAGCGGTGGTTGCGAGGGCGAGGCAGACCTGGGCGGACCCGTCCTGGTCCCGGGCCGACGAGGTCCGCCCGGAAGAGCCCGTGGGCGATGCGCCGCCGCGCGGCCGTCTCCAGTTCGTCCCGCAGCGCGCCGTCGCGCAGCAGTGCGTCGGGGCCCAGCAGGCCCTCGACGACGGCCAGTGCTCCGGCGATGTCGCCGTGGTGGAGGCGTTCCCGGACTCCCGTGAGGCAGTCCGGACGACGGTGGGCCGTGTCGATGACCTGGAGGCAGGGGAGTGGTGTGCCGGTCAGCTCCGCCAGGAGTTCCTCCCGGCGGATCTCGGCGGGGTCGTGGTCGAGCGGCGACAGGACTCCGTCGACCAGGCCGATCCGGTGCTGTTCTCCCCGGCACTCCACGAGGTGCGGTTGCCCTGGCACGGCGGTCGCCCGCCCGGGGGTCCGGGAGGGACCTTTCGGGGAGTGGCCCGGTGCCAACGCCGAAGCGACGAGCGGGTGCAGCCGATCGACCTCGATCGAACCACTGCGGAGCAGTTCCAGGTCGGGCAGCGTCCAGGTCGCCGCGTCGGGCAGCACGGGCAGCGCGGCGGTGGTCCCTCTCGTGCGCGCCACCGCGACGGTGAACCCGGGCTGTCCCGCGCCCTCACCGTCCGCGACCAGGTCCAGCAGCAACCGCTGCCCGGACCCCAGCCGCACGGCGACGGTACCGGTGGACCGTTCCTCGGCGCGGAGCAGTATCCCTGCCTCGGCGGCCCACCGGTCGACGGCGCAACGTGGATCCCACGGCACCGGCTCCGGCACATCCGGGTTCACCGGGGGAAGGACCTCGTCGGCCGGCCGATCGGCTCCCGACCGGACGCGTAGCTCTTCGCTTCTGCGCGCGTCCCACAGATGACGGTGCAGATCGAGGCGGAACCGCCGGTTCGGACGGGGGTGCGGGTGACGGAGGGCGCCGGCATCGGCAGGGGACCCGTCCCACAGCGCGAGGCTGATGCGCTGACCGGCATCCGCCCAGGCGGGCGCCGTCCGGACCACCAGAGACACCGGGCCAGGGCCGTCAGGCGTGCCCGGGCCGCCACGCTCCACCGCGTCGTACCGCGTCAGAGCGATCGTCAGTCCGGGACGCAGCAACCCGTGGGGAGCGATCCTCGGCATGTGCCAGCGCAACAGATCAGGCGCCAAGTGGCGGAGATCCACGCGGACTTGTGCGGCCAGATCCCGGCCTCGGGTTCTAGCCAGGGACCGCAGATCGAGATCGACATCGACGCCCGCGGCGGCGCACGCCCCTGCCCAGTCCCCGGCGAGGCGACGGGTGGTGGCAGTCTCGATCATGGAGGGCGGCACGGCGAACTCTCGCACGCGCGGCCAGAAGGAAAGGCGGAGATCCTCGTACGCGGCGTCAGTGAGCATCAGCACTCACCTTGCGCGGACGGGACCCCCATTCTGTCAACAGAGTGAGTCGTCATCGCGAGCGACAGTAGCGCCCTCGTGTCGACCTGTCAGGTGGTTTTCCGTGGCAGTCAGTTCCGGCCACCTGGATCGGCGAGGGCCTGGAGCACGGCGGCGAGGGCCTGTCGTACCCGCGGGGACGGGTCCTCCCAGGCCAGGTCCATGAGCCGGTCGTGCAGCGCATCGCGGTCGGGCGGCAGCGCGAAGCCGACCTTGAGCCACTCCTGCAGACCGAGCGCGGCGCTGTACCGGACCGGATCCTGAGGGTCGTCGAGACCCCGCACCAAGCGGCGTACGTCCTCCTCAGCGCCGTAACCGCCGTAACCGTCGTGACTGGGGCCATCCTCTTCCGGGACGAGCAGCCGGAGCACCGCAGCCCGGACCTCGCTCTCCTCGGTGCTGTCGGCCAGGCGTCGCAGGGCAGGCAGGGCGTCCGCCAGCCCGATCAGGGCATAGCCCGTCCGCCATGCGGTGCTCGGCTCCGCCGCGAGGCGGGCGATCAGGGCGCGGGTCACGGGCCGACGCTCCCAGAGACTCAGCCCGCCGTGGACGGCCGCGCCCAGGCCGTCGACGGCACCTGCCTGCACGTCCGTGTCCGGGTCGTCGAGCAGCGGGAGCAGCAGCCACACGGCGTCCCATCTCCCGCACTCGCCGATGGCTTTCGCGGCGGCGGCACGCGTCGGTCCCGTTATGGCCGTGTCGGCGATGACGCCGCGCAGGAGTTCCACGGCGGTCCCGGTGTCCACCTCGCCCAGCGCGTGAGCGGCCGCAGGGCCGGCCACCGGGTCGCGAAGCCATCTCCGTGCCGGGCCGATCAGCTGCCGGTCGTCCGGCTGTTCCAGCATGCGCAGCAGGCGCGCTGCCACGGCCGGGCTCCGTTCGGCGTCGAGAGCTGCGGCAAGGGCGTCTCGAACCTGTGGCGTCTCCACGTCGGACAGCCGTCCCGCCATCGCGATCCGTACGTCCGGGGACGGGTCGCGCAGCCCCGCGAGCAGTGAGTCGAGCAGTCGCTCGGTGCACTGGCGCGGCAGCAGCGTGAGCGCCTCTACGCGTGCGGCGGCGTCGCCCTCCCGGGCCGTCCGGATCACTTCGGCCTTCACGGCCGGATCGTCCCTCAGCACGTAGATCAGACTGCGGGCCCGGCCCCACACGGCGCCGTCCGGATCGCCGAGCAGGCTCACCAGCGCCGGGACATCTCCGGGTACGCCCAGTGCCGTCAGCCCGACGAGAGCGTTGATACGGACGTGGTACTCCGGGTCTTTGAGCAGCTCCGCGAAGGCCCGTACGATCCCGTCGCCGTGAAGTTCGAGGTGGATCGCGGCGAGCGAGGCCCTGCGGCGTACCCATGGATCCATGTCGCCCATCAGGAGCGGCAGCACAGCCTTGCCCGCCTCTGGAACCCCGAGTCGGCCGAGGCCGATGGCCGCGGCCTCGCGCACCTGGGGCACCGGGTCACCGGCCGCCTCGGCGAGCACCCAGGCGTGCTCGCGACGGCCGACCCTGCCCAGCCCCTTCGCCGCCGCCACGCGACGCTGCGTGTTCCGTCCCGCCAACTCCCTCAGGAAGAAGGCGATCTGGTGTTCCGACCCCATGTTCCACCCCGGAAAGGAAGACTTCCGAGCAGCTCGGAGGTTGTACGGCAGGGCCGGGTCCGCCGGGGATCACAGCGCGCGGGCGAAGGAGTCGAGGACGGCGAAGTCGGTGTCGAGCAGGCCGATCCGGGCGTCGACATGATGGAGAAGCGCCGGGCTCCCGTGGTGCGAGGCGACGAAAGCGCGGTCGGTGTCGTCGAGGTCGTCGTCGACCCAGGCGAACGGGCGGCCCTGGGCGTGCGCGACGAGGTGACGGGTCTTCCAGAACGTGCCGTCCGGGCGTATGTCGTGTGTCGTGGGCCAGTCCACGACCGGCAACCGGGGAAGGCCGATGACAGGCCCGATGTACGTGTTGGCCTCCACGCCCCAGGTCGTCGCCCACACCAGGTCGTACCGCCCGCCCAACTCCCTCAGACGGGGGCCGTGTTCGGGGTTGAGCCAGACCCGGAGGGGTTTTACGTAGGCCCGCGGCGTGCCGGGGTGCTGGGCGATCCAGCCCTCGGGCTTCATCCGATGCGTGGCATACCCCGCGGGCCGCCGGTGCGGCTTGGCGGCGTAGGGGTTGAGCGGCCCGTCCACGTCGAGGTAGAGAAGCGGCCGGTTCATGCCGTTACCTCCTTTCCCATCGCTGCTCCCGCCCCGCGCTTGGCTCGTTCACGCGCTCCCCGGCCAGGTTGCGGTCACCAGCCAGAGGCGGGCTGTCAGCCGTACGCCGGTGTCCGACTCGTAGGCGCGGAAGGCGTCGACCGCCGCGAGCCGGGCGCGTTCCGTGGCCAGCGGGTCGGTGTCCCGCAGCCAGTGCCGCATGGGACCCCAACCGAAGAGGAAGGTCGCGGCGTCCTCCGCATCCGCGCCCCACAGCTGTGTCCGTTCGATCGCCTCGGCGTCGGCGTCCTCGAAGCCCGCGTCGCGCAGCACGCCCGTGGTGCGTTCGGGGTCGGCGAAGGAGGCGGGGCCGGTCTTCGTGTCCTGGGACAGGTCGGGCAGGGGCACATGCTCGGCGACGGCGGCGAGGACGACGGACTGTTCCATACGGCTGAAGGCCTGCGGACAGACGAAGGCGAGGCGTCCGCCCGGCCGCAGAGCCCGCCCGATGTTGGCGAACGCGGCCACCGGATCGGCGAAGAACATCACCCCGAAGCGGCTGAGCGCCACGTCGAAGCCCGCCTCGGGAAAGGGATACACCTGGGCGTCGCCCTGCACGAAGGAGACGTTGTCGAGCCCCTCCTCGGCGGCGCTCGCCCTGGCCCGCTCCAGCATCGGCACGGACAGATCGACGCCGAGGGCACGGGCTCCTCGGCCGGCCGCGAGGCGGGCGACACGTCCGTTGCCGCAGCCGATGTCGAGGACCGCGTCCGTGTCCTTGATGCGGGCGGCTGCCAGGAGAGGCTCGTTGGCGGCGTCGTTGAGATTGTCGTAGCGCGTCTGGTGGTCGGCCCAGTGGGTGCCTTCATAGCCGTTCCAGGCCTCGGCCTGATGCGTGTTCACGATCGTCTCGTCCGTCATACGTACATGGTGACGCCCTGCTTTGCCCCGTGTCACCGCGTCGGGCCGGGCGCCGGGGTGACGTCAGGCGGATGCGGCCGATTGGAACTGCTCGCGGTGAGCTCGGGCCCCGGTCATCAGGCCGTCCAGGGCGTCGCGGGTCTGAACGAGTTCCGCGATGTGTGCGGTGAGCCGGTCGCGTTCCTGGCCCATGCGTTCGAGGGCGGCGTCCGAGTTCTCCTCGCTGGGCGAGTCGACGCAGGGGAGCAGTTCCGTGATGGTCCGGCTGGACAGACCTGCCGCGTACATCCGCTGGATGAAGGTGACTCGCTCGACCTCGTTGTCCGTGTAGTGCCGCTGACCACTGGCGCTGCGCGTGCTGGTGAGCAGGCCCTGTTCCTCGTAGTAGCGCAGCGACCGGACGCTGACGCCGGCCCGTTCGGCGAGCTCTCCGATGCGCATGCCGTTCTCCCCGCTCCCCGTTGTCACCTGCGACACAGGCACTGTTACCTGCGACACAGACCTTGCCCCTGACGTCAATGTCAGGTTTTAGCGTAACCGCTGTGCCCGGCACCGGGTACAGCGGATCGCGAAGGAGTCCTGAAGTGACGAGCCTGTTCCAGCGCCATCAGCTCGGCGAACTGACGCTGCCCAACCGCGTCGTGATGGCCCCCATGAGCCGGGTGAGGGCCGCCTCCGGTGGTCTGGCGACGCCGTCGATGGCGACCTACTACGCCCAGCGCGCGACCGCCGGGCTGATCGTGTCCGAGGGCGTCCAGCCGAGTCTGATCGGGCAGTCCAACCCGGGCACGCCCGGCCTGCACACCGAGGAGCAGCAGGCCTCGTGGCAGCCGGTGACGGACGCCGTGCACGCCAACGGCGGACGGATCTTCGCCCAGCTCATGCACGGCGGGCGCGTCTCGCATCCCGACACCACGGGCATGCGGCCCGTGGGCCCGTCGGCCGTGCCCGCCGTCGGCGAGGTGTTCACGCCGACCGGGCCCCAGCCGGTCCCCGTGCCCCGCGCGCTGGAGACCTCGGAAGTCCCGGAGCACGCCCGTTCATACGCCGACGCGGCACGCCGGGCCGTGGACGCGGGATTCGACGGAGTGGAACTGCACGGAGCCAACGGATACCTGATCTCGCAGTTCCTCTCGTCCAACGCCAACCTGCGCACGGACCGGTACGGAGGCTCCGTGGCCCACCGGATCAGGTTCGCCGTCGAAGCGGTGTCCGCGACCGTCGAGGCGGTCGGCGCGGCGCGCACGGGCATCCGGCTCTCCCCGGGCGGGACCTTCTGGGGCGTGCGGGAGACGGAGGTCACGGAGCTCTACAGCGCCCTGCTCGGCGAGTTGGCGCGGCTGGAGGTGGCGTACGTCCATCTCGAAGCGACCACGGACGAAGAGGTGCTGGTGGCGCTGCGCCGTGCCTGGCCCGGCACGCTCGTCATGAACCCGGTCGTCCCCATGGGCCCCAAGCAGACCGGCCGTTCCGAGGCCGACCACTGGCTCGGTCTGGGCGCGGACCTGATCAGTTTCGGCCGCGCCTTCATCGCCAACCCCGACCTGGTGGAACGCCTGCGCACGGGTGTGCCTGTCGCGCCCGTCGACGAGGCGACCTACTACCAGGGCGGCGACGCGGGATACCTGACGTATCCGGCGCACCAGTACAGCGCCTGATACCGGGGGCCCGACCGGGGGGTCCGACCGGGGGCCCGCCGGGTGGCTCGCGCTGCGGCGCGCCGCTCGCCGGTTCCCGCGCCCTGTGTCCGGTCGCCCCGGTCAGGCGATGTCGCGGTCCAGTTCGTCGAGTCGGCCGGTCTCCAGGTGTGCGATGTCACCGCCCGAGTCCAGGGCCGTGTCGAGGAGGAGAGCGAGTGAAGTGCCGTACACCGGGACCTCGTTCGGCTCGTCGACGAGACGGAGGCGCGGACGGTTCGTCTCCGTGCCGTCGGACGGTACTTCCTCGATCCGGCAGACGACCCAATGGGTCGTCCCTGTGCGGGAGTTGTCGACCGCGCCGAGACTCCGACCGTCCGCTAGATCGATGACGACGGCGATCGAGTGCGCGCGGTGGCCGCGCCACACCGTGCGGCGGTCGGCGATCGGCCGGAGTCGCCAGGCATCGTCGAACAGCGTCGCGGAGCCGATACGACTGTAGAGCGCCACCACGTCCGCGCACCCCTCGAACCAGAGCCCGTCCGGAGACTGCGCGGGGGTGGTGGCATGGTCACGCACGATCCGGTCGATCACGTCGTCCATCTCGACCGCCGCCGGCGCGAGATGCCAGCCGGCCACCGGCCGCAGCGATCCGTCGTCGTCCTGGCCGACACCCACGAGTCCGGCGTGCAGGGCGACCACTCGGTTGTCGCCTCCCACCCGGTCGTTGATGTGGACGACCAGCCGCGACAGCGTCGCCGGCACGTCGTCGCTGCGCACGCCGGGGCCCTGGTAGAACATGCCGTCGAGGGTCAGGTCGCGCGGTTCGTCGAGGGGAAGCTCCAGCAGTGGATTCGGCCTCGTGACGGTGCCGTGGCGGGTCAGGTACGGATAGAACCGGGCGATCCATCCGGTGACCACCTCGCCGCCGTAGGCGTCGACCGGGCTGTAGATGCGGCGCCAGAACGCGGTGTCCACGTCGCCTGCCGCGGCACGGACGAACTGGTCGGTTATCGGGACGAGCGACCGGCACCATGTCTCCGGGCCCAGATCGGCGACCGCGTCCAGCCGTGCACGGATCCGCTGCCAGTCCTCGACCGTGCCGGTCAACGTGACCGACGGGATGCCGCAGACGAAGGTCATCCACAGGGCGAAGTACGGCGCGTACGCGTCGAGCATG
The DNA here is from genome assembly GCF_055577685.1 of Streptomyces sp. NPDC033178. Lineage (NCBI taxonomy): Bacteria > Bacillati > Actinomycetota > Actinomycetes > Kitasatosporales > Streptomycetaceae > Streptomyces > Streptomyces sp. NPDC033178. The sequence continues at coordinate 497,419 of NZ_JBVIPT010000001.1, read as the reverse complement.
ACGATGCGTCCCGCGACCCGCTCGACGTCGGTGCTGGTGGAGAAGTCGCACTCGAAGAGGCCGGCGGTCGTGCCGGTGTCGTCGATCTCCGCCGCGAGCAGTTTGTGGAACAACTCCACAGCGTCCTGCCAGGAGTTGGGGTCGTCCGGTAGCTGCCCGTCGACGGCCACGGTGAGCCGCTTGCGACCCGCGTGACGCACCAGTCGCGGCCGCAGTTCCTCGGCGTGCAGACGGATGTGCTGGGCGAGGCCCTGCGCGATCGTCAGCCACACCGCGTCCGGAGTCAGTACGAGCCGACGATGATCGGCGAACGCACGCCCCACAGCCCCGAGCAGCGGATGCACACCGTTCGGCTCGATGAGCGGGGTGCTCGGGTCACCGCCGACCGCGAGCGCGTCCACGACCAGGTCACCGAGAGGCCGGGTGGGCAACGGCTCGACAGCGGGCGTCACATCGTCGATCTCGAAGGTCACCATCGCACGATCCTATGGCGTTCCGGGTTAGCCGGTGATCAGTAGGCTGTCGCGGGCGCCAGGCGGGGGTGGACGCGGGGGAGCAAGCGGACGTCATGGGTGCCGCAGTGGACGATCGAGGCTGGTCCAACACCCGTGCCTGGGTGGAGAAGACACTGGGCGAAGGCGATCGCATCAAGGCCGTCGTCCCGCTTCGTGGCGGCTGGACCTCGCAGATGCGCCGTCTCGACATCGAAGGGAAGGGCGAACCCGGGAAGGGTGAACCCCGGTCGCTCGTCCTGCGGTCGTTCGTCAAGCCCTTCTTCGTCAAGCACGCGCACGGGCTGCTCACGCGCGAAGCGGACATGCTGAGGTTCCTCGCGGAGACGCCCGTGCCGGTCGCCGACCTCCACGGTGTGGACGCCCTGGCAGAGCACTGCGACCACCCCTCGCTCCTGATGTCCTGGTTGCCGGGACGCGTCAGGCTGGACGAAGAGGACGTGCCCCGCAGGACCGAGCTGCTGGCTCAACAACTCGCCGACATCCATGGGCTGTTCGTGCCGACACGGACACGGCCGCGTACGTACGAGGCCTGGACGGCACCCGATCGCGTGCGGTCGCCCGAAGGCACACGGCGGCCCGAGCTGTGGCGACGGACCGTGGACGTCATCCGTCGTCCGCCCCCGCCCTCACACCCATGACGCTCACCCACCGGCCTGAGGACTACCTCCAGGCACTCCTCACCCGCTACGGATGAGCGCGCCCGACCCCGCTCCGAGAACGAGCGGGTGTCAGCTCGGGGTGTCCTCCGGTCCGTCGTCGTTCTCCTCCACCGGTGGCATGAAGGCCCGCAGCCACCGTTCCGTCTGGGCGACGTGGGCCTCGGCCGCGCCGGCGGCGGCGCCCGGGTCGCGGTCGGCGATCGCCGTGGCGAGGACCCGGTGGTCCGCGTCGCTCTTGCGTCGCATCTCGGGGCCTTCGGGGAGGGTGAAGACCTGGTACTTGCGGGAGCGGGCGCGGAAGACCGCGAGCAGGGAGGCGAGCGTGGGGTTCTCGGCGGCCCGAGCCACCTCGGCGTGGAAACGGTGGTCGAGCTCCGAGGCCTCGGTGGGGTCCTCGGTCGCCTCCATGGACTCGATGAGCGAGTAGAGCGTCTTCACCGTCTCGGGGGTCCGGCGCGCGGCGGCCTTGGCGGCCACGTGTGCCTCCAGCACCCGCCGGATCTCGTAGACCTCCAACAGGCCGGACAGCGGCAGGAGTTCGAGGGTCAGCGACAGACTTCCGATGACGTCCTCGGGCCGGAGCTGGGAGACGTAGGTGCCCGAACCGTGCCGCGGCTCCACCACACCGAGCGCCGCGAGCATCCGTACGGCCTCGCGCAGCGGGCCCCGCGAGACGCCCAGTTCCTCGCCGAGCTCGGCCTCGGGCGGGATGCGGTCTCCCGGGCCCAGACGCCCCGTCGCGATCATGTGACGCAGACCGTGGAACGCCTTGTCGACTGCGGACATCCGATTCCTCCCCTGACGGGCCGGCGGCACCACCGAGACCCTCGGGCACTGTAGTCAGTCATCTGATGTCTCGGATGTATCGGCCGGGAGTCATCTGATGACTTTCGTTGCATGACCCTTGCGAGGCCGGAAAACGCCTGCCAGGATGCCGAGTCATCATACGTGTCGCCGTCATCCTCTGATGTCTGGTGGCACTCGGGTTCGGCTGATGTGGAGTGATGTGAGCGAGACCGAGGTCACCACCGCCCCGCGCCCCCTGCTGCTGGCGGACGGCCGGCCCGCCGCCCGGGCGTGGTCGCTGGACCCCGTCATGAAGCACCTGAACCACGGCTCGTTCGGGGCGGTCCCGCTGGTGGCGCAGGAGCGGCAGAACGAACTGAGGGCCGAGATGGACAGCGCCCCGGTGGTGTGGTTCCCCGCGCTGCCGCAGAAGATCGCCGACGCCCGCGTCGACCTCGCGGCCTTCCTGCGGGCCACCCCCGACGACCTCGCCCTGGTGCCCAACGCGAGCGCCGGAGTGAGCGTCGTACTCAACGCTCTCCCGCGCCGCCGCGGCGGCGCGATCGTCGTCACGGACCACGGCTACGGAGCCGTGACCATGGGCGCCGAACGGCTGGCCCGGCGCTGGGACGGCGAGGTCCGCACCGCCCGGGTGCCGCTGGCCGCGGACGAGGAGCAGGCGTACGAGGCCGTGATGGCGGAGGTCGACGACTCGACGGATCTCATCGTCGTCGACCAGATCACCTCGGCGACCGCCCGCCGGATGCCGGTCGAGCGGATCGGCGCGGAGGCCGCGAGGCGCGGGATCCCCCTGCTCGTGGACGGTGCGCACGCCCCCGGTCTGATCGAGGCTCCACTGGACGGCCTGACGTGCGACTTCTGGGTCGGCAACCTGCACAAGTGGGGCTGCGCGCCGCGCGGCACCGCCGCGCTGGTCGCACGGGGCGCGCAGCGCGAGGACCTCTATCCGCTGATCGACTCGTGGGGCGCCCCCGATCCCTATCCCGACCGCTTCGACCAGCAGGGCACGGTGGATGTCACCGGCTGTCTCGCCGCGTCGACGGCACTGGACTTCGTCGACCGCACCTGGGGCTGGGACACCGCTCGCCAGTACATGGACGATCTGGCCGGCTACGCCGAGCGCCTCGTCGGAGCCGCCTTCGCCGAACTCGGCGCAGTCCCCGGCACCGTCGACGTGGGCATGCCCGTTCCCGGAATGCGGCTCGTGCGGCTGCCCGAGGGGCTGGCCCCCAGCCGGATCGAGGCGGACGCACTGCGCGACCGGGCGGCCCGCGAACTGGGCGTTGAGGCGGCCTTCACCAGTTTCGACGGCATCGGCTACATGCGGCTGTCCGCACACGTCTACAACACCGCCGCCGACTACGAGTACTTCGCCGAGGACTGCGTTCCCGTCCTCGGCGAATGGGCCCGCGCGGCCCACTGAAAGCCCGGCGCGTCGACGGCGCGACACCGCGCTTACCCAACACCGCGATTCCCCGACACCACGGCCCCCGACACACGGCTCACGGCCCCCCGAAGCCGCGGCCGGCGCGCCCGTATCCAAGGAAGAGGTCGGCACGATGAGTAGAAGGACGGCAGCTCTCGCCCTCGGCACAGCCGCCACCATGGTCCTGACCGGCTGCTCCGCCATGAGCGGCGGAGAAGCCGACGGGACGGTCACCCTCAACATGGTCGAGAGCCTGACGAACCCCGCCCGCACGGACCTGCTGAAGAGCCTGATAGCGGACTTCGAGAAGCAGAACTCCAAGATCAAGGTCAATCTGATCTCGCCGCCCACCGAGCAGGCGGACCAGAAGATCCAGCAGATGCTCCAGTCCGGCAGCGGCGTGGACACCCTCGAAGTACGGGACACCACCGTGGGCCCCTGGTCGAACAACGGCTGGCTCTACGACATGAAGAAGGACCTCAAGCCCTGGAAGGGCTGGGAGGCGATGACGGAGAACGCCGTCAAGGCCTCCGAGACCGCCGCCGGCAAGACGTACTTCGTCCCGTACGGCTTCTACGGCCTGAGCGTCTTCTACCGCACCGACCTGATCAAGGAGGCCGGCTTCGACAAGCCCCCGGCCACCTGGGACGAACTGCTCGAACAGGCCTCCGCCATCCACGACCCGGCCAAGCGCCGGTACGGGTACGCCTTCCGCGGCGGGGCCAACGCCAACGGCAACGCCACCGCCGTCATCGAGGCGTACGTCGCCGACAAGATCGACCCCGCCGACGGCTTCAAGGTGAAGGACGGCAGCACGATCTTCGCCGCCCCCGAGGCGGTCGACGCGATGAAGACCTACCTCAAGCTCTTCAAGGAGGCGTCCCCCAAGTCGTCGGTCTCCTGGGGCTATCCGGAGATGGTCGAGGGCTTCTCCAACGGTTCCACGGCCTTCCTGCTTCAGGACCCGGAAGTGATCGCCACCGTCTCGGAGTCGAAGGCGATCGCGAAGGACCAGTGGGACACCGCCCCGCTGGTGGCGGGGCCCAGCGGCAAGACCGTACAGCCGCTCGCCACCGCCGGCTGGGGGATAGCGGACGGCAGCAAGCACAAGGCAGAGGCCGTCAAGCTGGTCGAGTTCCTCTCCGAGGGCAAGGCGTCGACGGCCTTCACCAAGAAGAACAGCCTGGTGCCGATCCTCAAGTCGGCGACCGAGGACCCCTTCTACAAGACCGGGCCCTGGTCCAGCTACGTCACCATGACGGAGAACCCGGACACGTACCTCAACGTCAGCCAGCCGCGCGGCGTCGCCTGGTGGGCGGAGTGGCAGCAGAAGGCGGACGCGGACATCCAGAAGATGGTGCTGGGCAAGACGACTCCCGAGAAGCTGCTGGACGGCTGGGACGCGTACTGGACCGAGAAGCGGCAGCAGGAGAACTAGCCATGCCCACCGCGTCCGACACGACGGAAACGACGAAGACGGCATCGGCGGGGCCCTCCGGAACAGGGGGCACCCCGCCGGGCCGCGGCGCGCAACGAGGCCGCCGCAAGCCGGAGTTCACCGCCCGGCGCGGCTTCATGATCGCCGCCTTCATGGCACCGGCCGCGGTCTTCGTGGCGGTCTTCACGTACTACCCGATGATCGCCGGCAGCCAGATGGCCTTCCGCAACTGGAAGCTGACGGACCTGACCGACACCTCCTGGGTGGGCCTGAAGAACTTCCGCGACGTCTTCGCCGACCCCGCCTGGGGCACCGTGCTGGGCAACACCGGGATCTGGGTGTTCGGTTCGATCGTGCCCCAGCTGGTGATCGGCTTCGCCCTCGCACTGTGGCTGCGCAGGAGGTTCCGCTTCCGGGGCCTCTACCAGGCGCTCATCTTCTTCCCCTGGGCGATCTCCGGCTTCCTCATCGGCATCCTGTTCCGCTGGATGTTCAACAGCGAGTTCGGCGTCGTCAACGACCTCCTGCAGAAGGCCGGGTTGATCGACGAGCCGGTCGCCTGGCTGGCCGACCCGGAGACGGCCATGTTCGCCGTCGTGGTCGCCAACATCTGGTACGGCGTCACCTTCTTCACCATCATGATCCTGGCCGCGCTGCAGTCCATCCCCGAGGAGCTGTACGAGGCGGCGGCACTGGACGGCGCGGGCAAGGTGCGCACCCTGTTCCAGATCACCATTCCGTACATCCGGGTCACGCTCGCGCTGACCGTCCTGCTGCGCGTCATCTGGATCTTCAACTTCCCCGACCTGATCTTCGGGATGACCGGCGGCGGGCCGAACAACGAGACGCACATCGTGACCACCTGGATGATCAAGATCACTCAGCAGGGCGACTACGGCAGGGCCTCCGCGCTCGGGCTCATCGTCGTCGCCACGCTGCTGGTGTTCGCGGTCTTCTTCCTCCTGGCCACGCGTGAGAAGCGAGAGGTGAAGTCGTGATCGGCAAGGAGTCCACGGCGGGCCGGGCCACCAAGTTCACCTTCCTGGGACTGTGGCTGGTCTTCACCGTCTTCCCGCTCTACTGGATCACCATCACGTCCCTGAAGGCGCCCGGCGACATCTTCGCCTTCCCGATCGCCTACTGGCCCGAGCACTTCTCGCTGGAGAACTACAGCGGGCTCTTCGGCAAGGCCGACTTCGGGGTCTACCTCACCAACAGCCTCCTCGTCGCGTTCGTGGCGGGCGTGGTGGCCACCGCGATCTCGATGCTGTCGGCCTATGTGCTGGCCCGTTTCGAGTTCCGCACCAAGTCCGCCCTGCTGATGGCCGCGCTGGTCACCCAGATGATCCCGACCTTCATCGCGCTGGGACCGCTGTACCTGCTCATGACCGACCTCAACCTCGTCGACAACAGGCTCGGGCTCATCCTCGTGTACGTCGCCGTGTGCATCCCCTTCTGCACGGTGATGCTCCGCGGCTTCTTCGAGAACATCCCGGACGCGCTGGAGGAGGCCGCCATGATCGACGGCCTGTCCCGGTTCGGAGCGCTGTTCCGGGTACTGCTGCCGGTGATGCGTCCCGGGATCGTGGCCGCGTTCATCTTCAACTTCGTCAACTGCTGGAACGAGCTGTTCCTGTCGGTGACGCTGATGAACAGCGACAGCAACAAGACCGTCCCCACGGCCCTGAACGGCTTCATCTCCAGCTTCAACATCGACTGGGGATCCATGTCCGCGGCCGCGGTCCTCACCATCCTGCCCACGATGCTGCTGTTCGCCTTCGCCAGCCGCCACATCGTCCAGGGGCTCACCGCCGGTGCGGTGAAGGGCTGAGGGAGGCCTCGGAGAGTGGGCGCGGGCGCTGGGCCGCGTGTGGCTCAGCCGCTGCGGCCCTCCAGCGCCGCGGCGATGTCGTCGAGGTCCTTGGCGATGGCCTTGCTGACCGCCCGCGCGCCAAGGGCGCCCATGATCTTGGCCAGAAAGCCCGCGACTCCACCGGACGCCACGGCCGAGAACGTCATGCGGACCGTCGTCGTCACTGGGCCGTCGGCGCGCAGCGCCCACTCCGAGATATAGCGCGAGCCGTGGGACTCGGCCTCCACCACATACCGCTCGGGCGGCTCGCTGGCCGTCACCCACATCTCCTCGGTGGCGTCCTTGCCGAACATGCGCCGCGTCTCCCGCCACCGCGTGCCGACGCCGAAGGCGCCCTCCGTGAGGACCTCGACCTTGGATACGCTGCTGAGGACGTGCTGCATGCCGGCCAGGTCGGTGATGGCCTCCCACACCGGTCCCTGGGCCGCGGCGATCCGCCGTTCGACGACGACACTTCTGCTGGTCATGGTTCCCATGAAAGCACCAGGGTCCGACAACGGCCTGATGACCGCATGAGGGACCTGGGCTCACCCTCGGCCACCGACCCGAACGGCCGGGCGCCTTCAGAGGCGCCCGGCCGCGGTGGTGGATCAGCCCGTGACGTCGAAGGACGCGGCGCGGGACACGAACGTCGTGTCCCCGTCCCTGGCCGCCGCGAGCGCCGAGACGTACCAGGTGCCCTGGTCCAGCTCGGCCGCCTCCTCCTTCGTGACCCGCAGCGTGTAGGTGCAGCGGGACGTCTCGTCCGTGGTGCTCCTGCACGTGGCACTGTCCACGGACCGGAGCTCCGCCTCGGTCGGGTCGAGCTTCGAACTCGCGGGCCACGCAAGGACCTTGAGGCTTGAGATGCCCGAGTCGTCACTCACGTCCGCGGTGAAGGTGAGCTCGCCCGCGCCGCCGTCGGACGGAGCGACATAGCGGGCCGAACCGTTCTCCAGGGTCGGCTCGGTGGCGGCGGAGACCGAGGCCAGAGGGAGAGCGATGAGTCTCAGTGTGCTGGTCGTCGACGACCAGGGCGTCGTACGGGCGGGGTTCGTCGCCATGATCGACGCCGAGGAGGACATGACGGTCGTCGGCGAGGCGGCCGACGGCGCCGCCGCGGTACGCCTCGCCGACGAACTGGCGCCCGACGTGGTCGTCATGGACGTCCGGATGCCCGAACTGGACGGCATCGCTGCCACCCGGATCATCACCGGCCGCCAGGACGCACCCCGCGTCCTGGTGCTGACCACCTTCGACCTCGACGCGTACGTCTTCGACGCGCTGCGCGCGGGTGCCTCCGGATTCCTCCTCAAGGACGTACACCCCGCCGAACTGCTGCAGGGCATCCGGGTGGTGGCCGCGGGCGAGAGTGTGCTCGCCCCGTCCGCGACCCGGCGGCTCATCGGCCACTACTCGTCCGGGGCCGGCGCCGGGATCGGGGTCGGCACAGGCCCCCGCGAGTTGGACAGCCTGACCGGCAGCCAACGCAACGTCCTCGCCCTGGTCGCGTCCGGGCTCAACAACTCGGAGATCGCCGAAGAACTCGGCATCACCGTCGGCACCGTGAAGTCCCACGTCAACGCGCTGCTGCGCAAACTCGGGCTGCGCGACCGCGTCCAGGTCACGATCCTCGCGTACGACCTCGGCCTCGCCCGCCCCAACCCGCCGGGCGCCCACCTGTGACGGCCCACCGGCACGCACGCCTCACGACCCCGCCGGCCCGTCAGACCCGGGCGATGAGTTTGACCTCGACGAGTAGCTCGGGGAATGCCAGTCGGGGGGTGCCGATCATGGTGCTTGCCACCTGGGGGTCCGGTCGGCCGTAGGCCTCCTTGCGCACCGGCCCCGTCGCGGCATCACCCGCATCGGCATCGACCACGTAGATGACTTCGTCGACGACGTCGTCCAGCGATGCGTCGAAACGCTTCAGCAATTCTGCGGCGTTGGCATAGCACTGGCGCAACTGCTCGCCTATGTTGGCGAAATCAGTGACCATCCCGTCCTCGTTCACCGGAGCCGGGGCAACGAGTTCCGTCCCGTTGTGTGCCACCTGGCCGGAGACGTAAATGGTATCGCCGCGCTTGACCGCCTGTACGTACCCGTAGCCTTCTTCCCAAGGGACTCCGAAGCTTTCCACCTGATCTGCCTTGCTCATGTCGATCCGATCGTCAAAAGTGCGTTCTGTAAGTCTGTAAGAACGAAGGGGGCTGTGTGAGAAAGATATTCAGCCAGGTCGGGGTGGACCAGACGCAGCCGTGCCACTTTCAGCAAGGATCGTGCCGGAACCGCAGGCCAGGTCCGGTGTCGTGTCCGTGAGTTAGCCTGGAGAGAGGGGCGTGGGCAGTAGGGGGCACGGAGACCAGGGGGCGCAATTGCGATCCAGAGACGACCGGACAATTGTCGCGATCCTTGCGATGCCGCGAGCGTATTCACTGGACGTCAGCATCCCGGCGCATGTGTTCGGTCAGCATCCGGGCTATCGGGTCTTCGTGTGCGGCGACCAGAATCCCGACGCGGACGACGATTCGAGCAACCGGCCATCGCACACCGACGTGGCCGCGGACATCAGGCCGACCCACTCGCTCTCGGATGTGGAGTACGCCGATATCGTCGTCGTTCCGGGCTATGAGAACCCGAGTCTCCCCATCCCGGAGGGCTATCTGAAGGCGGTGCGGCTCGCTGGTGAGCGGGGCGCCCGTATAGTCGCCGTCTGCACGGGCGTTTTCGCGCTCGCGGCCAGCGGAATGCTCGACGGGAAGACGGCTACGACGCACTGGCAGTACACCGACCAACTTCGGACGACGTATCCCGGAGTCGACGTCGCCGAGAACCGGCTGTTCGTCGAGGACGGGGCGTTCCTCACGTCCGCGGGTGCGGGCTCGGGAATCGACGCATGTCTCCACGTCATCCAAAGCGATTTCGGAACGACAGTCGCGGACGAGGTGGCGAAGGACGTCGTCTTCTCCGCTGCCCGCAGTGCGAGCGAGCCACAGTACGTGGACGTTCCGCCCCTTCCTCGCTCCGGCCTTCAGGCGACCCGGGAATGGGTGATCGAAAACATTGGATCCTCGATCACCGTGCAGCGGATGGCGGACCACAGCCGGCTCTCGCGGAGAACCTTCATCCGGCACTTCGTGCGCGAGACAGGAATGCCTCCCATGCACTGGGTCGCCCGACAGCGGATCCTCGGCGCGCGCCGACTCCTCGAATCCTCCGACTGGTCCGTGGAGAGGATCGCCGGAGCGACGGGGTTCGGCACGGCCGCGAACCTCCGGAACATCTTCCGACGAGAGGTGGGAGTGACCCCGACCGCCTACCGGAAGACACATGCGGCGATGGCCGTCACTTGGTCACATACGCGTTGAGCGGAGACAACCCGTCCAGGTCCACCTGGACCCCCTTCAGCCTGGAGCTGTAGAGGAACGTGCGCACCGGCACGTACACCGGAATGGCCGCCGCCTGCTCCATCACCCGGCGGTCGACGGTGGACCACTTCTCGCCCGCGGCCGCCACGTCGGCCGTCGCGTTGGCCTCGTCGATCGCGTCGTTGACCGCCGTGCTGTTGAGCCGGGAGAAGTTGGAGGTGGTCGGGTAGGTGTAGCGGCCGTCGAAGGAGTCGGGCAGAAACGCCGACGCCAACGGGAGGCCGCTGATGTTCATCGGCAGGCGGGCCAGGTCGTAGGCGCCATCGCCTACGTTCTCGTAGATGTCGGAGACGTCGACGTTCTTCAACGTCACCCGGAAACCGGCCTTGTCCAGGGCCTTCTTCACCGCTTTGGCCCGTGCTTCGTCCGCTGTGGTGGCATGGGCGAGGGTGAGCGGGAAGCCCGTCTCGCCGGCCTCGGCGAGCAGCGCGCGGGCGCCGGCGGGGTCACCGTGCGCCCCGGCCCCGTACAGGTCGAAGTCGCGCGAACCGGGAATGCCCGGCGGCATGAGGTGGTGCGTGGCCACGCCGTCCTCGCCGCTCGCGGCCAGCACGTCCCCCGCCGGATACGCGGTGGCGATGGCCTGACGGACCTTCAGTTTCGGTACGCGTTTGGTGTCGACCGAGTACGCGTGGACATACGGGGCCGGTGACGTCACCCGGACCGTGCCGCTGCCGGTGGCGCCGTCCGTCCTGCCCAGCCCGTCCTTGTCCAGCGAGCCGGAGAACGTCATCACGGCCGACTTCGAACCGGCCGCGCGGATCCGGGACTTGATCTCGTCGAGAGTCAGCGAACCGGTGATCTCGTAGCGGTCGGGGTACGCGGTGCGCACCGGGTCCGTGTCCGCGCGCCACTTCGGGTTGCGGGTGAGCGTGAGGTTCCTGGCACCGGTGAAGGAGTCGACCTGGTACGGGCCCGTCGACGGCAGGAGTGTGGAGGTGCCGGAGATGTCGGCGACCCGCTCCGGCACGGGCGCGCCGTTCGGGCCTGCCAGGACGACGTTGAAGTCGGGGTGGGCGCCGTCGAGGTGGAACACGATCGTGCGGTCGTCCGGGGTCCCGATGACGCCCGGCGGCATCTCGTGCTCGCCGCCGATGCCGTCCGCGTCCTCGGGACCGAGCAGGAAGCTGCGCAGGGTGCGGTCGCCCATCGGGAACTTGTCGGGGTCGAGGGCGCGCTTGACCGCGAACACGAAGTCCTGGGCGCGTACGGGCGATCCGTCGTTGTAGGTGAGGCCCGGTTTGAGGGTGAACGTCCATTCGCGGCCGTCCAGCGACGGCCGGCCGGTGTCCTGGGCGAGGTCCCCGACGAGTCGGACCGAGCCGTTGGGCAGGGTTTCGAGGGTGGTCAGGCTGCGGTAGACGAGCCGGGAGATCAACCGGTCGGCCCCGGACCACATGTTGCCCGGGTCGAGAGTGGTGATACCACCCGGTTCGAGGACCGTGACCTTGCCGCCCTTGGTGGCGCCCCGCACCGCCGGGGCGGGGCCCTTGGCATCGGCGTCGGAGCCGAGCGTGAGGGTCTGGGTCTTCGCCACCGGGGCCACAGTGCCGGTGCCGGCCTTCGGCCCGCCAGGGCCGCTCTTCCCACTTCCCTCGTCGCCGTCGTCGCCGCCGAAGGGCTGGACGACCGAGAGCACGACCACGAGCGCGGTGACGACCGCGGAGGCCGCGATCCACGTGACGCGCCGCCCGCGCAGGCGAGCGGCCGGGGCAGCGGGCGGCTGCTTCGGGAGCGGCGGCGCGAGCAGGTACGAGGTGGGGTCGGGGCTGGTCGTTGTGGCGCCCGGGGCGAGTTGCGGCGCGGCTGAGGCAGCCGCGGAGTGCTGCGGTTCGGGGGTTCCGGGGGATACGTGGGCCGGGCTCCCCGGTGCGGCCGAGAGGGCGGGCTGCCCTTGAGGCGGGGTGTGGTCGGGGAGTTGGGCCGGAGGCTCGCCCCCGAGTGGGACCCGCGGCACGGGCAGGGCCAGTCTCTCGAATACCGCTCGTGCCTCCTCCGCCGTCGGCCGCTGATCGACCGGCTTCGCCAGCATCCGCCCCACCAGCTCGTCCCACTCGGGGGCGAGCCCCGGACGCCGTACGGACGGCTTCTCCGGTGTCTCGTACACATGGCTGTGCATCAGCGCGGGCGCCGACGTCGAGTCGAAGGGCGGTGCACCGGTGAGCATCTCGTACACCGTGCAGCCCAGCGCGTACACGTCCGTACGGCCATCGTCCGCGCCCCGTGTGAAGCGCTCCGGCGCCATGTAGGGGAGGGTGCCGATGGGGGAGTCGGCGGTCGCGGTGAGCCTGCCGCCGCCGGCCGCCGCGTCGAGGAACTTGGCGATGCCGAAGTCGAGCACCTTGACCGTGCCCTCGTCCGTGAGCATCACGTTCGCCGGTTTGATGTCGCGGTGCACGATGCCGGCCCGGTGCGCGGTCGCCAGGGCCCGGCAGACCTGTGCCGCGAGCTCCGCGACCCGCTCCGGCGGCAGCGGCCCCTCGGTCAGCAACTCGCCCACGGTCCGGCCCGAGAGCAACGGCATGACCAGGTAGGGGACTTCACCGTCCGCCCCGTGGTCGAAGACCGGCACGATGTACGAGCTGTCCAGTGCGGCGGCGGCCCGCGCCTCCCGCCCGAACATGGCGAGCAGCCGCTCCCGCTCGGCGCCGGCCGTGCCCGGCGGCAGGCTCAGCAGCTTGACGGCCACCGGGCGTTCGAGCCGAGCGTCCCTGGCCCGCCACACCACACCCATACCGCCGGCACCGATCCGCTCCGTGAGCGTGTACCGGCCGTCCAGGACCGTGTCGCGCATCCCCGCCCCCACTCGCTCAAGGAATCAGCGGTCTCAATGTACCTACGCACAAGGGGAGTTGAGCGGTTCCCGGGTGAGGCATGAGGGCTTGCGTGACCGATGCCGACGTCCCATGCTTGCCGCAACGTCGAGGCAGGGGGGCCTTGAGATGCGACACGGGCGCGTCATGCGAGTCGCCGCCCTGCTGGGTGTACTGGTGTGGGCGGCCGGCTGCTCGGACGGCGACGACGAAGCGCCTGGATCGTCGGCGCCACCAACCGCATCGACCCCGGCCACAACCGGGACCCCGTCGAGCAGCCCGTCCAAGCCGGCGTACTACGACAACGACGACAACGTGCTGATGGCCAAGGGCGACTGCTACGGACCCCCGAGAGGCGACGAGCAGGGTCATGCCGCGGAGATGCCCTGCGACGACCCCGACGCCATCGGCAAGGTCCTCAAGCGTGTCGAGAAGAAGACGACCGTGTACACGTACACCGACTGCTCCGACTCCGCGGACGACGTGCTGGGCATCAGCGGCGATCCCGGATGGGAGGTCGCGGGCTCGCGCGACTACCTCAAGTACGCGGTCGGCGTGGGCTATGCCTGCGTACGCAACCTCAAGGCCCCGCACCCCGGCGAACCGGGCCAGGGCGGCATGGAGGTCCGCGTCGGTGACTGCCTGGAGGCTTCGGACACGGGTGACAAGTACGAGGAAGTCCCCTGCGAAGGGGAGGTGCTGCCCGATGTCAAGGTCATCGGCGAACCGGACCTGGACAACAACTGCCCGCGCAAGGACGACACTCAGCTCACGGAGGAGTCCATCCTGGACGTCGCCGGGCTGGGGGGCGGTCCGGTGTACTGCGCGAGGGCTTTCGCGGAGTTGTGAGGAGGCGTGCGCGCGGAGCCCGGCGTACGAGTGTAGCGAGCCGGTTCTCGCCTCTTCCTGCTGATTCGGGTGGTCCGTTGCTCTCCTTGAGTGGGTGTCCCGGCCGGTCCGGTCCGTCTGTTGAGAGGATGCGGGGTGGGGGTTGAGGCCGCTGATCCCGGCGCCCTTCAGCATGATCTGCCGATTGGAGGCGGCCATCACCTCACCGGAGACGCTGGGCGTGGCAGGCCGTGCCAGGACGCCCCGGCCGAGCCACACCAGATAGGCGGCCCCGAGGACGGTCAGCGCCGTGAGCAGGGTCGCGGAGCTCGCGACGATCACCACCCGGCCGGCCACCGCGAGCACGGTGTATCCGGCGTATCCGGCGACCAGTCCGGCCACGGCGGGGACAAGCGACCGGCTCCGCAGCCCTGCCGTGATCGCGTACGCCCAGTCCGCGCCGGGCGTGAACACCAGCAGCAGATCCACTGCCAGGAAAGCCGCCACTGTGCCCGCGTCCACGCTGAACCGTTCCCTCTCTCGCTGACTCCTACGAGAGGGAACGTTAGGCGGGATGTGCGCGAAAGTGTTGCCATACTTTCTCCGCATCCGGGCTGCTGGGGCACAATCTTTCCCATGGATGACCTGGACCGGAAGATTCTTACCGAGCTACAGCTGGACGGCCGTCTGACGGTGACCGAGCTGGCCGCCCGGGTGAAGCTGAGCGTCTCGCCGTGCCACCGGCGCCTGCGCGACCTGGAGCGGACCGGCGCGATCCGGGGCTACCGCGCTGTCGTGGATCCGGCCACTGTCGGCCTGGACTTCGAGGCCCTGGTCTTCGCCACCCTGCGCTGGGAGGACCGCGACACCGTCGCCGCCTTCGAGCAGGCCGTGGCCGCGGTCCCGCACGTGGTCCAGGCCCAGCGCCTCTTCGGCGAACCCGACTACCTCCTGCGCGTCGTCACCGCTGACCTGTCGGCCTTTCAGCAGCTGTACGACCAAGAGCTGGCCACTCTGCCCGGCGTCCAGCGCCTGACCTCCACCATCGTCATGAAGCACGTTGTCGACGACCGCCCGCTGCCTGCCTGAGACCGGTTTCGGAGGCGCTTGTTCCCGGCGAGCGCCCGGAATCGGCCAACGGAAGTGCCGTCGAGGACTGAGTGGGAGAATCCCCATCCTGGGGCCGAGCTACGGCCATGGGACGGTCGGTGCATCTCTCCGTCGGCGCCCGGGAGGACCGGAAGGAACCGTCAGCGTGATCGAGTGGGTGTTTCTCAGCGCCGGGGCAAGGCCAGTCCCGCGGCCGGTCGCGACCCCGCTGGTCTGGGCTGCGGCTTTCGGCGGTGCCCTGGTGCTGGTGGCAACCCTCAACACCCTCGTCGGCCCCGACCGGCCCGCACTCGCGCTGACGGCGCTGTCCTTGCTGGCCGCCCTGCTGGGCGGGCGTTCACGCTTCACCGCGGCCCCCGGAACGGCCGCGCTGTGCTGGCTGTTCCTCAACGCCTTCGCCATCCCGCCCCTGGGCACCCTCAGCTGGGCCGGGCACCGCGACACGTTCTGGCTCAGCTGCCTGCTCGCCGCGGCCCTTATCGGCACAGCAGTCGCCCGCCTCGTCCATGCCCGCGCCGCCTACCGCCGCATAGCCGCGGGAGCCGGCCCCGCGGCGTGGGAACCGGGCGAGCGCCCGGAGGACGCCTGACCGGCGCAGGGGCACACTCGATGCGTCGTACGGGTCGTGCGTCCAGGGGCCGGACGGCATTGATCGTCTCTGGCCCGTTCGCATGAAGCTTGCTTGTCCCAGGGTGTCAGTAGCCCTTCCCGACCCCGTCCTTCTCCATCGTGAGCCCTGCCCGGGCTGGGGGATCTTGCGCATGGCGTGTGCACGACTCCCATGTCTCCGGCATCCGGACACCATGTGCGAAGGGGCGTACCTGTGCAGACTGGCCGACGAGATGTCCTGCGAACCGGAGGGGCCCTCGCGGCCGCCGGGGCCGCGATCGCGCTGGGCGGCGGAAACGGCCCGGCGTTCGCCTCCGCCCGCCGGACCTCCCCAGTCGGGGGAGCGGAGTCCGGTGCCTGGCGCGAGCTGGTCAGGAGCCTGAGCCCGGCTGCCCGGCTCTACCGACCGGGACAGCCGGAGTACGCGGCCCGGGCGACGGCCGACAACCAGCGCTACGCGTCCGTGCGTCCGGCCGGGGTCCTCGCCTGCGCGACGGAGAGCGACGTACGGACGGCGGTGCTGTGGTGCGCGAAACACGGAGTGCCGCTCGCTCCCCGCTCCGGCGGCCACAACTACGCCGGCTACTCCACCACCCCGGGCCTGGTGATCAGCCTGCGGGCGATGAACCAGGTCGTGCCGCGAGGGCATGAGCTGCGGCTCGGCGGGGGCGCCACCAACTCCGACGTGTACGCCGCCCGCGCCGCGAACCTGTACTTTCCCGGCGGCCGTTGCCCCGAGGTGGGCGTGGCGGGCCTGACCCTCGGCGGCGGCCTCGGCTTCAACGACCGCAAGTGGGGCCTGACCTGCGACCGGCTCACGGAGACCCGTCTCGTACTGGCCGACGGCACCCTCGTCCGCGCGTCCGAGGACGAGAACCCGGACCTCTTCTGGGCCTGCCGCGGCGGAGCGGGCGGCAACTTCGGCATCAACACCGCGTTCACCTTCTCCGCCGTACCCGTGGGCAGGCTGCGCGCCACCGTCTTCCACCTCATCTACCCCCTGCACGCGGCCGTCGACGTGCTGGAGGAACTGCGGGACATCCTCGACACCGACCGGGACAACGACTTCGACGTACGCATCGGTTTCAAGCACGCCGGCGACGGCACGGCCACCCTCGCGCTGCTCGGACAGCGACTCGGCGACGAGGACGGACTGCTCCGCCGTTTCGCACCGTTGCTGAGCCTGCGTCCCGACCAGGCGGTCATCGAGGAACGCGGCTTCTGGTCCGCGCAGGACTTCCTGATGGAGACCCCCGGCCCGAAAGAGGCCTACGCCTCCAAGTCCCTCGTCCCCGACCAGTGGCCCGGCCCTGACACCGTGGCCGCCATCGCCGACTGGACCCGCAACTGGCGTCCCGGACCGGGCCGCAGCACCGGTTACGTGACCCTGTTCGCCATGGGCGGCGACACCGCGACACGACGACCGGACGAAACGGCCTACCCCCACCGGGAAGCCGCCTTCGTCATCGACATCGGCACCCACTGGAAGCCTGCCGTCCCGCCCGCCCAGGTGCGCGGCCTGCTGGAACAGACCCGCGCCGCCCACCGCATGCTGCGCCGTCACCTCAACACCGACGCCGCGTACGTCAACTTCCCCGACCCGGACCTGCACGACTGGCAGCACGCCTACTACGGCGCCAACTACGCCCGCCTGGTGGACGTCAAGCGCAGCTGCGACCCCGCCGCCCTGTTCCGCTACCAGCAGGCCGTCGGCCGTCCACAGCCCTGAGCCCGAGCCCCCTTCGGCGCCTACGGCGTGAGGTAGGTGTGGAAGACGTTCGCGGGGTCGTACGTGGCTTTGAGGGTCTGTAGCCGCTCCCAGTCCTCCGGGGCGTACGACCTGCGAGCCCTGGAGGCGTCGGCGGTGAGGTCGGCCTCGGCGATGTAGTGGCCGGTTCCGTACGGCTCGACCGCACGCATGGTGTCCCGGAGCCAGCGGGTGTTGGCACTGTCCGCCGCCGGGTCGTCCCAGATCGCGAAGGGGGCGACATAGGTCTCGCCCAGGACCGAGAAGGCCATGCCGTCCGAGAGGGAGCGGTCCCGGGAAGCGGGCCACAGGGGAGCGAGGATGAGCGACTGCTCGGAGGGGGCCTGGACGAGCGAGGCGGCGAGGATCGGCAGCAGGGTCTCGTATCCGGTGTCCGACCACAGGGTGTCCACCGCGTTGCGGTGCGCTTGGGGCCAGAAGCCGGAGGACGTGCCGTACAGGTCCTCGAAGGTCCTCGGCTCGTCCGTCTGCCGGAACAGGGCGCGTTCGGCGAACGGGCAGGCCCGCAGCGGCTCCAGGCAGCGGACGGCCTCGTCACGCGTGCGAGCGAAGGCCGTGCCGGTGAAGCTGATCACCTTGGGCCTCGGCGAATCCGCCGTGATGTCGGGGGAGGCGGTCGAGAGCATGAAGGACGTCTCGACATTCGCGGGAAGGCGCTGGGCCGCTTCGGTGGCCCAGAGGGTCACGGGTTCGACCTCGGCCAGGGGAAAGGTGTACGTGGTCTCGGCGACCGCCGTCGGAAGGTCGTGCAGCGTCACGTGGAAGCGGGTGGCGACCGCGAAGAAGCCGGGTCCCGCGCCCCGCGCGGCCCAGAAGAGGTCGGGGTTCTCGCGCCGGCTGCAGGTGAGGGTGTCGCCGTCCGCCGTGACCACCTCGACCGCCTGCACGCCGGCGGCGGCCGGACCGAGAAGGCCGGAGTTCCAGCCGAGACCACCGCTGAGGAGGTAGCCGCTCAGGGCGACGGGCCCGCAGTGCCCGGCCGGGAAGGCCAGGCCGTGCGGGGCGAGGGCCGCGACGAACTCGCGGCCGGTGAGCGCGGGTTGCACGGCCGCGGTGCGGGCAGCCGGATCGATCTCGCAGGCGTTGAGCGCGGAGAGGTCGATGAGCATGCCGCCGTCGCGCAGCGGGGAACCGCACCAGCTGTGCCCATGGGAGCGAATGGCGACCCGGAGCCCCTCGGAGCGGGCCAGCCGGATGGCCGCCGGGATGTCGCGGTCCGAAGCGACCCGGACGATGAGGTCGGGAAAGCGCTCCGGCTTGAGGCCGTTCCACAGCATGGCCGACCAGGTGCTGTCGTAGTCGGCGTCGCCCCGCCGGACGACTTCCCCCTCGATCACGCCACTGACTCCGCCAACTCCGCTCATGATGCGCTCCTCAGCCGGTGGTTAGCCGGTAGTCGGTCGGTCGTCAGCCGGTGGTCAGCCCGAATATCAGGAACAGGCCGATGTCTCTTTCGAGGAGCTTCTCGCGGGCGCCCGAGGTGAGCCACTCGGCGAGGTGTTGGTGGGTGTCGAAGCGGAAGACAACGACCCAGTTGTCCTGGATCCCCTCGACCGGCTTGAACAACTCGGTCCCCATGAAACCCGGGTACTTCTCCAACGGTCGCACCGTCGCCGGTCGGGGCACGGATTACACTGACAGCCATACCGAGTAGTCTAATTCGAAGGGGAGTTATCGGACAAACGGTGCTGATTTCTTCGGTGATGCCGAGCGGAGGTCCGACATGAGGCACAAGGAGTTTCTGACCGAAGCGGTACGGTTGGCCACCGAATCCGTCGAAGAGGGCTGGGGCGGTCCGTTCGGTGCCGTGATCACCCGGGACGACGAAATCGTGGCCCGGGGTCAGAACCGCGTTCTGCTCACCGGCGACCCCACCGCGCACGCCGAAGTGGAGACCATTCGCAAGGCCGTGCAGCGCCTGAATCCCGAGGCTCCCTCGATATCGCCGGAACACCAGAACGAGAGCACGCTCGAATACGTGCCGCGCCCCGAAGGATCCCCCGACCCGGTACCGGAGCGCGCCCGGATGCTCAAGGGCTGTTCGATCTATATCAGCGGCGCCCCCTGCCCGATGTGCATGAGCGCCATCTACTGGTCGCGGATCGACAACGTCTACTACAGCTGCGATCTGAAGGCCACACGCGAGATCGGCTTCGACGACGCCTTCCAGTACGAGGACTTCCAGAAGCCTCTCGACCAGCGCCGGATCCACGTGGAGCAGATCCACCCCGAACTCGGCGCCCAGGCCTACGAAACCTGGTCGCACAAGCCCGACCGGCACCTCTACTGAAGTTGTCGCTGAAGTTGTCGGGGCGGGCGCGATGCCAGTGCGGGATCAGCCGTCGCTCGGGCGAGCCCCGGCAGTGGCCTCCACCCGGTAGGTCCGCGGTGCCACGCCGACCGCACGCTTGAAGGCATTGCTGAAGGCGCTCTCGGAGGTGTAGCCGACCGAGCGGGCGAGCGCCGCGACCGGGGCGGTGTCCTGCCTCAGGGCCCGGGCGGCCAGGCTCATGCGCCAGTTCAACAGGTACGTCAGGGGCGGCACCCCGGCCGCCTCCTTGAAACGTACGGCGAACGTGGTGCGGGACATCGCCGCCGCCCGGGCGAGTTCCTCCAGTTGCCAGGGGTGGGCCGGGTCGCCGTGCATCAGGCGCAGCGCCGGGGCGAGCCGTTCGTCGGCGAGGGCGCGCAGCCAGCCGGGCGGCAGCCCCTTCGAGTCGGTCAGACAGATCCGCAGCACCTGCACGAACATCAGCTGCGCGAGCTGGGCCGAGACGAACTCGACGCCGGCCCGGCCCGTCCTCATCTCCGCCACCAACTGCCCGATGAGCCACCGCAGTACGCCGGCCTCGGGCGAGTCGGCCCGAACGTGGACCAGCTCCGGCAGTGCCCGCCGCAGCAGGTCGCCCCGGTCCCGGCTCAGGTCGATGTGCCCGGACACACACGAGACGTCCACCGCCTCGCCCTGGCCGAGCCTGGCCATCCGTGTCGCCGGGTCCATCACCACGTCGTCGGGGTCGGTCGGCTCGACTCCCGGCCGATTGCACAGCACGTACGGCTGGTCACCGTCGGAGACCACCACGTCTCCCTCGGTGAGCCGCATGGGTTCACCGCCCCCCTCGCGGACCAGCAGGCAGCTGCCGCGCAGCACGGCCTTCACCTTCAGCCGGTGGCGTCCGCGCAGCTCGATGGCCCAGTCCCCGCCGGCCGTGAAGCCCCCGGAGAACACACTGCGGGCGTCGGCGACGGCCAGGGCGTCGGACAGTGGGTCGACGGTCATGCTCGAACTATCACGCAAGTAATGCGGATTCTCAAGCATTCATCGTACGGATCCGCCGACCTACGGTGGTCTGGACAGCTCGACCTGAGGCTTGAGGAGAGACCAGACATGACCACCACACAGCACCCCCTGGGTTCCGGCTTCGGAGCCACGTCCACCGCCGAGGAGGTGATCAAGGGGATCGACCTGACCGGGAAGGTCGCGATCGTCACCGGCGGCTACTCCGGCATCGGGCTGGAGACGGCCCGCGTCCTGCGCGCAGCCGGCGCCGAGGTCGTCGTACCGGCACGGGACGTGGAGCGGGCCCGGACGGCCCTCAAGGACGTGCCCGGAGCGGAGGTCGGGTACCTGGACCTGCTGGACCCGGCGTCCATCGACGCCTTCGCGGAGAAGTTCCTTGCCTCCGGGCGTCCGCTGCACCTCCTGGTCAACAGTGCCGGGATCATGGCGACCCCGCCGGCGCGGGACGCGCGCGGATACGAGGGGCAGTTCGCCACCAACCACCTGGGGCACTTCCAGTTGACCACCCGGCTGTGGCCCTCGCTGGTCGCGGCAGAGGGGGCACGGGTCGTGGTGCTGTCGTCGCGGGGCATCCGCTTCGCCGGCGTCGACTTCGACGACCTGAACTTCGAGCACCGGACCTACGAGCCCTTCGTGGCCTACGGCCAGTCGAAGACGGCCAACGCACTGTTCGCCGTGGAGGTGGACCGGCGCGGGCAGGCGCACGGGATCCGGGCGTTCGCCGTGCACCCGGGCCTGATCATCGACACCGGCCTGGTCAAGCACCTCGACCCGGCGGCGCTCCAGGCCGCGGGCGCGCTCGACAGCGAGGGCCGGCCCGTCCGTGACCCCGAGCGCCAGATGAAGACCGTGCAGCAGGGCGCGGCCACCAGCGTCTGGTGCGCGACCAGCCCGCAGCTCGACGGTCTCGGCGGGGTCTACTGCGAGAACGTCGACATCAGCCCGCTGGTGACCCCCGAGAACGAGGCCGCCTGGGCCGGCGGGGACAGCGTCCCGGGCGTACTGCCCCGCGCCGTGGACCCGGAGGCGGCCGCCCGCCTCTGGGAGATCAGCGAACGGCTGACGGCCTGACTCCCTGACGGTCTGACGACCGCGTCGATGCGGGCCGGCCCGTCGGCGTCGAGGTCCAGGTCGCGGGTGACCGCGACGCTGTCCTCGATCTGCCGCGGGCTGCCGGTACCGACCGGGGCAGGTCACCCGGCCCCATGGGGCAACACCGTGGTCGGGCTCGGGACTGTGGCGGCCAGCACCGAGCGGGCGCTGCGGCTGCGCTACAGCCGGCTGCTCGACGGCGCGGCGGGCTGAGTTCGACGTTGTCCGGGTGCCCGTTGGTTGAGTGCTGTGAGGCGTGTTCGGGACCAGGGGCCTGTCAGGCAGATCTCGCCTGACAGGCCCCTGGTCCCGAGAGGGGCCTCAGCGCTTGAGCGTGAACGTGAAGTCGCCGGAGACCTTGCCGCTCAGCCGGATCGCCGACACGAGGTTCCCCTCCGTGATCAGTCTCCCGACCTCGGCCCGCGAAAGACCGAAACCTTCAGCGATCAGCCGCACCGGCCGGACAGGGATCCGAGCCGCGAAGTGGACCGATACGTCGATCGCATCGCTCACCTCGCGGTCCAGGTGATCCGGTCCGCCGGTGTCGAGCCGCCAGGCGTTGTCCCAGTCGAGGGCGATGCGATTGCGGCGCCGCACGACCGGATCCTGAAGCAACTCGGCTGCCAGACCAGGGTCGTTGTCGTGCAGCCGGTCCAGCAGCTCAGGTCGTACGGAGCGCACGTTCATCCGCTCCAGGACCGTGAGCTTCGTGGTCGCCCCGCAGACGGCACAGAGCGCGAGGAGCCAGGCGTCGATGAGCTTGTGGTGTGCGTTGACGCGAAACTTGCCGTTCGCCCGGAAACGCTCGGACGCGCACGCATGGCAGCGGCGGAGAAGTAGCGGTAGGCAGGTGGGCATGACCACCCAGTTTTCGAGCACAGAAGTACACCGGTTCCAGTGAGAAGTCCGCAGCAAAAAGGAGCGCGGCGCAGCTGCGCGACGCGCGACGATTCAGCACTCGGGGGGTCTCACACGGTGTACAACGGCACGTCCTTGCCCAGACGACTTGGTCCGGCAGCACGGTAGTGGCGCACAGCGGCACTGCTCCACTGGTTTTGGAACGGCTCCCTGCTGGGTTCCGACCGGCGTCGTGCCGTTCGTGGACGGTCTTCCGCCTGCCGCAACGTGGCATCGATCTGGAAGGGATCAGCCTTTCACCACACAGAAGGGGTGGCCGACCGGGTCGGTCAGGACCCGCCATCTGTTCTCGTTCGGCTGGTGGGGAGGTTTGCCCGCGCCCAGTTCCAGCAGCCGGGCCTCGGTCTCGTCCAGGTCGTCGACGGTGAAGTCGAGGTGAAGCTGCTGGGGAACCGTCTGGTCGGGCCAGTGTGGAGGCTGGTGGTCGTCGACCCGTTGAAAGCCGATGGAGAGCCCGTTCTCGCAGGTGAGAGCAGCGAAGTCGGAGTCGGATTTCGGGTGGAGGCCGAGGCCGGTGGCCTGCTGATAGAACGCCGCCAGAGCCAGTGGATCAGGGCAGTCGAGTGTTATCGCGCTCAACTTCATCCGTAGAGCATCCCAGGGGACGTGGGCCCTTCAACAGCCGACTCAGTAGCCGACGCGGAACGTCGCGTCCTGCTGTTCGGTGGACGTGGAGACCGGGTCGATGCGCAGCACGTAGTTGGCGTGGCGGATGTAGCGGGTCGGGTTGTTGTACGAGCGGAAGGACGACCAGGAGCTGTCCGCGAGGCCCGCCGTGCGGTAGAAGGTCGCGTCGCCCGCGTACGTCGACGTGCCGTCGTTGACGTCGAGTTGGAGCTGGTAGTTGTAGTGCCGCAGATAGCGGGTGGGGTAGTTGACCGACTGGAAGGAGACCCCGGAACTGTCGGCCAGGCCCGGGACGAGCTTCCACTGCGAGTCGGTGTGCAGGTCGAAGGGGTACGTGTCGATGCGGGCGGCATAGTTGGCGTGCCGGACGTAACGGTCCGGGAAGTTGTACGACTTGAGCCGGTTCCAGGTCGGCGCACCCCACTTGGTGAGCAGGTTGTTGTACTCGGCCGTGGTGATCGTCGCGATGCCGCAGTGCTTGGAGTTGACCGGCTGGGTGTAGGTCTTCTGGTCGAGTGCGGTCCAGGCCCCCGAGGCCAGGTTGGTGGACTGCCAGGCGTAGAAGACACCGTTCGGGGTGTATGTGTCACCCCACAGGTACCAGGTGTTCGACGTCAGTGACTTGAACACCGTCGGGGCCTCGGTGCCGCCGTGTGCGACACCCGCGCCGAACTCGGTGAAACTGCCGGGGTCGAGAGAAGTGGACCTCGCCGCCACCAGCGTCTGGTTCTTCTTGAAGAAGAGGTAGTTGACTCCGTTGACGCCGACGGCCATGTTGCCGTCGATGACGTCGTAGCCGGGGTCGAAGAAGACCTGCGGGGCCGAGGCGGTGACGAAGTCGCTGGTGTAGTTCACCATGATCACGTTGTGGCCGCTGGAGTTCACCGAGGAGTAGATGACCGCGTACTGACCCCGCCCGGCGTCCCAGAACGCCTCGGGGGCCCAGCTGTGGGTGGTCATGTCGTGCAGCTTGAGGCGGCGGTAACCGGTGAAGGTGCGCAGGTCGACGGAGTCCCAGACATGGATGTACTGGCTGTTGTAGCTCCAGTCGGTGCCCTTGAGGTCGGTGGCGATGACCACGAAGGTGCCGTCCTGCTTGCGCATGAGGAACGGGTCGCGAAGACCGAGGGCGCCCGCGGTGGGGGTGACCACGGGGTTGTTCTGGTTCAGCGGCGTCCAGTTCAGCGAGTCGGGGCTGACGGCGAGGTGAAGGCCGTAGTCGGTGCCCGCGCCCAGGTTGGTCGACTCGGTGAAGTAGCACATCACGTACGCCGAGTCGGCCGCGTGGGCGGTGCCGGCGCCGAGGGTCAGTACGCCGGACATGGCCAGGGGGGTGGTGGCGGCCATGCCGAGGAAGAGGCGACGGGACGGCTGGGGTCTTGCGCTCATCTTGGTCTCCAGGCGGCATACGGGGGCGGGTGAGCGGCTGCGCGGTGCGGGGACCGGGGGCGTGAAGTACACAGCCGGGCAAGCGAATTGGTCGACATTTCGAACCAGGTTCGGAAAGTCGATCAGAAGGTAGAGCGCTGTTCAACGTGCGTCAATCACTCTGTCGAGGCTGTGGTGAATCTGTGCTGCCGAGTGTTGCGGGCTTCCGGTGGGGAGGGGTCGGCGCGTTCGACGGATCGGCCGAATCCCCACACCGGAGCGGTCAATTCCGGCCAGAATGTCCCCTTCGTGGATCTGGCCGAACTCGATGTCGCCTCATAGGTGCCCGCGGCATCTAATGAAGATCGGTACGACGCATCCTTCGTCCGCGAGGTCTTCGATGACAGACATGACGGATACGGCAGACGTGAAGCCGCTCTCGGCACCCGTCGCCTTCCCCCAGGACCGCACCTGTCCCTACCGGCCGCCCACGGGCTACGACCCCCTGCGCACCGCCCGACCGCTCGCCCGAGTGACCCTCTACGACGGCCGGACCACCTGGCTGGTCACCGGCCGTGACCTGGCCCGCAGCCTGCTCGCCGATTCCCGCCTGTCGTCCGACCGCATGCGCCCCGGGTATCCGGCCACCTCACCGCGCATCGTGGCGTTCCGTGACCGCCGGGCCGCCCTGCTGAACGTCGACGACCCCGAGCACCACGCCCAACGTCGCATGCTGGTCCCGAGCTTCACCCTCAAGCGCGCCGCCGCGTTGCGGCCCGCCATCCAGCGGATCGTCGACGAATGCCTCGACGCGATGCTCGCGCAGGGCCCGCCCTCCGAGTTGGTGAACGCCTTCGCGCTCCCGGTTCCCTCGACGGTGATCTGTGAACTGCTCGGTGTCCCGTACGCCGATCACGAGTTCTTCGAGGAGCAGTCCCGTCGGCTGCTGCGGGGCAAGGACCTGGACGAGGTGCGGGACGCGCGCGACCAGCTCGACTGCTACCTCGGGGCGCTGATCGACCGCAAGTCCGAGTCGTCCGCCGGTGACGGTGTCCTCGACGCCCTGGTCCACGAACAGCTGCGCGAGGGTGCGGTGGACCGCCAGGAGGCGATCGCGCTGGCCACGATCCTGCTCGTCGCAGGCCACGAGACGACGGCCAACATGATCTCGCTGGGCACGTACACCCTGCTCCAGCACCCCGAGCGGCTGGCGGAGTTGCGGGCCGGCCCGTCCCTGTGGCCCGCCGCCGTCGACGAGTTGATGCGGATGCTGTCCATCGCGGACGGACTGCTGCGGCAGGCCACGGAGGACATCGAGGTGGCCGGGACGACGATCCGTGCCGGTGAGGGCGTGGTCTTCGCGACGTCGGTCATCAACCGCGACGGGGAGGTCTACGCCGAACCCGACTCCCTCGACTGGCACCGCCCCACGCGCCATCACGTGGCGTTCGGCTTCGGCATCCACCAGTGCCTCGGCCAGAACCTCGCCCGTGCCGAAATGGAGATCGCCCTGTGTTCCCTGTTCGAGCGGTTGCCCGGGCTGCGGCTCGACGTGGCGCCGGACGCGGTCCGCTTCAAACCGGGCGACACGATCCAGGGGATGCTGGATCTGCCCGTGGCCTGGTAGGGGATCTCCTCATGCACATCGATATCGACACGGGCGTGTGCATCGGCGCCGGGCAGTGCGCGATGTCCGCCCCGGCCGTCTTCACCCAGGACGACGACGGCTTCAGCAGCCTCCTGCCCGGTCAGGAGGACAGCGGCGACCCGATGGTCCGGGAGGCGGCCCGAGCCTGCCCGGTCGGTGCCATCAAGGTCTCCGAAACCGCGCGACCGTGACCGCCGCGGTGGTCCCTTGGGCAGGGGCCACCACGGATACACCGACGGCGCGTGTTCTCGACGGTCGGGTCAGAAGCCGACATCGGCATCCCGGTAGGTCGGCGGTCGGCGGACGCGGGACGCCTGCTCGTAGGCGTGGGCGAGCCGGAGCAGAGTCGGCTCGCTCCACGCCGTACCCATGAAGGTCAGGCCGACCGGCAGGCCGAACGCGAAGCCGGCCGGGACGCTGATCGCGGGGTATCCGGCGAGTGCGGCGGGCGTCGACGAGCCGCCGCCGTAGCTGTCCCCGCGGATCAGGTCGATCTTGGCCGGCGGTCCGGTGGTCGGCATGACGAGCGCGTCCAGGTCGAATCGGCGCAGCACCGCGTCGATGCCCTCGGCGCGTGAGAGCCGGTGGTTGGTGGCCAGCGCCTCACGGTATTCGCGTTCGGTGAAGTCCAGCTCGTGCACCGCCTCCAGCCCGTCCTGCTGCACATAGCGGAGTTCGCGGTCGGCGTGCGCCCGGTTGAACGCGATCAGCTCCGCGAGGCTGCGCGGGTGGTCGCCGGGGGCGGCTGCCAGGTAGGCGTTCAGCCCACGCTTGATCTCGTACGCCTGGACGACCATCGAGCTGGGCAGGTCCTCGAGCTGCTCGGCCGTCGGGATGTCCGCCGGGTCGACCACTGTCGCCCCGGCCCTGCGCAGGGTGGCGATCGCCCGCTCCGCGATCTCGTCGGCGTGGTGGCTGTAGCCGAAGTACACCGCTCGCGGTACGCCGATGCGGGCCCCGCGCAGCCCGTCGGCGTCGAGGAAGCGGGTGTAGTCGCGATGGAAGTGGCCGCGGCTCGCCTCGGTCGCCGGATCGCGGTCGTCGATTCCGACGAGCGTGCCGAGCAGGATCGCGGCGTCGCGGACCGTGCGTGCGATCGGACCGACACTGTCCTGGCTCGGCACACCGGGGATCACGCCACCGCGCCCGACCAGTCCGACGGTCGGCTTCACCCCGACGACGCAGTTCGCCGAGGCCGGATCGATGATCGAGC
This sequence comes from Streptomyces sp. NPDC033178, assembly GCF_055577685.1. Lineage (NCBI taxonomy): Bacteria > Bacillati > Actinomycetota > Actinomycetes > Kitasatosporales > Streptomycetaceae > Streptomyces > Streptomyces sp. NPDC033178. Next base: position 469,999 of record NZ_JBVIPT010000001.1, on the reverse strand, counting down.
CGTTGGTCTCCGTACCGATTCCGGCCACACACAGGTTGGCCGCGGCGGCGACCGCGGTGCCTGAACTGGACTCGTTCGGTGACCGGTCCAGTTTGTAGGGGTTGCTGGTCTGGCCGCCGCGGGCGCTCCAGCCGGCGTGGTGGGTGAGTGACATCCCGCCGGCCCACTCGCTGAGATTGGTCTTGCCGAGGATGACGGCACCGGCCGCGCGCAGCCGGGCGGCGACCGTGGCGTCCCTCGCCGGCCGCAGGCCCTGCAGGGCGAGTGATCCGGCCGTCGTGTGCATCCGGTCCGCGGTCTCCACCAGATCCTTGAGCAGGATGGGCATGCCGTGCAGGGGCCCACGGCGATCCCCCTGGGCGTCCAGGCGGCGGGCCTCTCGCAGTGCGTCGGGATTGACCTCGATCACCGCGTGCAGAAGTGGGTCGATGCGTTCGATGCGCTCCAGATAGTGGCGGGTGAGCTGTTCGGCGGTGAGCCGTCCGTCGTCCATCCGCCGACGGAGCTCGACGACGCCCAACTCGTCCAGTTCCGTTGCCGCCGGGTGTGCCCTGTCCGCGGCTCGTCCCGCTGTCGAGGCGTCGGCACGGGCGGAGGCTCCGCCGAGCCAGGGTGCGGCCGTGGCGGCGGTGCCGAGTGCGAGCACTGTGCGGCGGCGTGGGGCGTTGATCCGGTCCATTCACTGCACGTTAGAGGCGTCGCCGAGGTTTCTCGCTCCGACTGTCCCCCGGCTCTCCGGTGAGAGCAGCCCCCGGTCAACCCGGGGGTCAGCCGGAACGCCGTCACGCGACTGGGCGTCGCGCTGCCGGCGGCCACGGGACTCGTCCTGACCGGACCGAACGCCGCCCGAGCGAGCACCATCGTCGACATCCCGGCACCCACGCCGGGCGGCGTCTCCATGACGATGAAGTTCTACGGGGCTGTTGTGCCCCAGCTCTACACCCCGGACCCGGACGCCGCGTACAACGAGCCGAACACCTGCCAGCTGTACTTCCGGCAGTTCGACCCGTCCTCCGGCTGTGGCGGCTTCAAGCTCGGGACGGTGCTGCACAACGTCCGCGAGCAGCCCGGCTACAGGGCGGGACTGGCCGGCACGGGCCACTTCGACGCGTATGCCGACACCGACCGCACCTTCGGCTGCCTGCGTCCTGACGGCAGCTTCGACCACTCCACCGCCTTCGTCGTCCACCAGGACCAGCGCCGCCTGTCCCCGGTCTACGTCGAGGGCGGCGCCGCCAACCTCGTCCAGCGGCTCCGGGACTGTCCCGACGCCGCATACGGGCCCAACTGGTTCGTCAACTTCACGCCGATCGTGGACGTCGACTGCCCGGCCGGCATGACCCCGACCCAGTACGGCCTCAAGGTCAGCAACCTGCGGATCTCGATCGACGACCCCGAGATCTTCGGCACGACGACGTGGGCCCACCCAGGGCCGTTCTACGCATAGAACGTTGCAGAACCGGCGCGTACGAGGGCCTGTCCGGCCCCGAGAGGCTCCCCGGCCCTCGTACGCCATCCTCACCGGTCGGTCCGGGAAGACCCGAACTGTCCATCTCGCCAGTGGAGTTGACACCTGCGGCCGGGCAGCGGCGCGGGCATGATGCGGCAAACTCGTGCGCAATCTGTGGTTGATTGGGCAACAAGGCGTATGGCAAGGTCCTTTCACAACTGTCGGGCGTGCCGCTTCATACCGCAGGCCTGATTTCCCTCTTGCCCCCACTCGAGTGGAGTCCGCGTGCCCAAGAGCTCGCACCCTGGTGTGGACGGACAGCGTCCCCGTCCCAGCCATGCACGCCGCCGAGCGGAGCGGCACGAGTGGGCCGACCGGCATTCCTTCGACGCGCGGTCGCGGGAATCCCAGAGGCATGTCCGACGAGGCCGCGCAGCCGTTCAAGGGCTCGCGCCGACGGTGCGCGGACGGCGGTGCGACGGCCGCGTATCGCGTACGAACAACGTCTGATGCCCTGCTGAGCGAATGCGGAGCCGCCCGCTCGACGCGGCCGACGACGGAAACTCCCCGAGTGCCGGTCGCCGTCTTGTAGGAACGGCTCCGGCACGTACTTTCCGGCTTCAGGCCAAGAATCATCGACCCGGGTCCTTCATGCGATGGGCCGCCGGGTCGGCCCTCTCCTTTGTCATGCCACCGCTGACTGAAAGCACCCCACTCCGTGACCATCTCCGTTTACGAGGGCCAACCGGCCGGCCGGCACGCAGCCGTTCCCCAAGGCAGCCTGCTCCGTCGGGTATACGCACCCCGAGCTTTTGACGCGCTCGCCTTCTCCATGTGCACCTACGCCATGCCGCTCCTGGTGCTGGCCACGACCAGGTCCGCGTCTCTGACAGGTCTGGCCTTCGCGCTGGAATGGCTTCCGCGGGTGGCGGCCTTCGGCCTGGCGGGCGACCTGGTCGACCGGCGTGGGGCCGCGATCGTGTTCTTCCTCGCCTCCCTCGCACGGGCGCTGCTCGTGGCGGCGGGAGGCGTCGCCCTGTTCATGCTTCCGCGCGGGACGGCCGAAACGGTCACTGTGATGGCGCTGGCCGCCGGAACAGGGGCCCTGACACAGTTCAGCTTCATCGCCAACGAAGCCGTGGGCGCGATCGTCAGCCGGCGTACGGCGGGCCAGGCGCACAAGGTGCAGGCCGTGCTGATCGGGATCGACCAGACCGCCACCCTCACCGGGCCCGCGCTGGGAGGTGTGCTTCTGCTCGCCGGGCCGAGCCACATGCTCGCCGTCCTCGGGGTGTTCTCCGTCCTCGCGGCCTGTCTCGCCCTGCAAACCCCGCCGACGCCCCTGCGCGGCTCGGCGAAGAACGGGGTGCGACGGCAAGCAGGCCTCAAGACCGGCTGGCGCACGCTGAGTTCACTGCCCGTGCTGAGCTGGCTCGTGGCAGGTCTTGTCGTGTCCAACCTCGCCCTGGGACTGCTGCAGGCCGCCAGCCCGATCATCGTGATCGAGCGTTTCGGACTGACCTCGGCCGCCGTGGGCACCCTCTGGTCGGCGGCGGCGGCATCCACCCTGCTCGCCGTCGCGGCCTGCCGGTTCGCGCTCAACCGGCTGGGCCTGTGGGGAGTCGGCGTGGTCTGCTCCACCGTCGCGTCCGCGGCCTGTCTCGCCCTGGCCCAGGCGCCCACCTACATCTCGTACGTCCTGGTCATGGCGCTCTTCATGGCCGCGGACGGCGGCCTGACCGTCGTACTGCGCACCCTGCGCTCGCTCCTCATACCCCCGGCCGCCTTCGGAAGCACCCTCTCCCTGACCATCCTGCTCCTGCTGCTGCCCTTCCCGGTCGCGGGAGTCGTGGTTGCTCTGACACCGTTGTCGGCGCTCCAGCACGCCATCCTGGTGTGCGGCGTACTCCAGGCCGTCGCCCTCGGCCTGGCGTTCCTGCGCCTGCGGGGCGATCCGGTGCTGCGCGGCTCGGGCAACATGGCCCAGGCGACAGCCTGACCGCGAAGTCGCCAGGGCAGGAAAAGCGTTGGGCGGGACGGCGCCCGGGCTGCTAGCTTGCAGTCGATCGTGACATCGAGCGAGGAGGTGGGACCCATGAACGCCGTATCCATGTGGGTGCTCCCCCTCCCTTTCACGGTCGGGCGATTGGCATAGGTGTCGCCGGGAGCGCCTCGACAAGGCACTCCCGAAAGGCAACAACCCATGCATTCTGTGCAGTTCACCGCGGAGACCTCGTCCAACGGTCTCCGCGAACGCGACTTCACCGTGGGTGAAGTCCCCGGCGTACTCTGGTCGCCCGTATCCGGCTCCGATCGCGCGCCCCTGGTGCTGATGGGGCACGGCGGCGGCACACACAAGAAGGCACCGGCCATGGCGGGCCGCGCACAGCGCCTCGTGACCGGCTGCGGTTTCCATGTCGCCACCATCGACGCGCCCGGGCACGGCGGCCGGCCGCGCACGGCGCACGACGAGCGGGAGATCGCCGCCATGCAGCAGGCCATGGCGACGGGCGAACCGGTCGGCCCGATCGTCGTCCGGTACAACGCCCACCTGGCGGAGCGTGCCGTCCCGGAGTGGCAGGCGACCTTGGACGCTCTCCAGGAACTGCCGGAGATCGGCACCGAAGGGCCGGTCGGCTACTTCGGCCTGAACATGGGCACCGCGATCGGTGTGCCGCTGACGGCGATCGAACCCAGGATCGCGGCCGCGGTCTTCGGCCTCTTCTGGCCCGATCCCCTGGCCGAGACGGCGAGGCGGATCACCGTACCGATCGAGTACGCGCTCCAGTGGGACGACGAGCACATCCCACGCGAGTCCGGTCTCGCGCTGTTCGACGCCTTCGCCTCGAAGGAGAAGACGTTGCACGCCAACGCGGGCAGGCACAAGGAGCTGCCCCGGTTCGAGGCCGACAGCGCGGTCCGGTTCTTCGCACGGCATCTCGGCCGGGCCGTCATGACACCGGCCTGACGTGACGGATATCGGCGTCCGGCCACCGGTCGGGCGCCGATACCGCTGTCAGGTGCCCTACTCCTTGGGCTGGGTGAAGCGGATGCTGTTGCCGAAGGGATCGCGGAGCCCGCAGTCGATTCCGTACGGACGCTCGGTGGGTTCCTCGGTGAACTCGACACCACGGCCCAGCAGCTTCTCGTACGTCTTGCGGCAGTCGTCGGTGGTGAAGATGAGGTGGCCGCCCATCGCCCCCTTGGTCAGCAGCTCCCGTACCTGCTGCGCCGTCTCCTCGGACAGTGCCGGCGGGCCCGGCTTCTCCAGCAGGATCTGGCGGTCGGGGTGACCGGGGACGTTGACGGTCAGCCAGCGCATGAAGCCCAGGGACACGTCGGTGTTGACCTCCAGGTCGAGCTTGCCCACGTAGAAGTCGAGGGCCTCGTCCTGGTCGAGGACGTAGATCTGCGAGTGCGTGATAGCGGTGAACATGTGCATCACGCTATCGAGCCGGCCGGACGAAAACTTATCCAAAACTGCTCAGCCGACGGGACGGTACGGCTCGTGCGGACGGTCAGCCGCTCGGACGCGTCCAGGCCATCGTGAAACACGTCGGCACGGGCGCGGTCACCGCTGCCCGGCGGTATGCCCTCGGCGACAGGCCGACGATGTCGCGGAACGTGCGGCTGAAGGTTCCCGGGCTGCCGAAGCCCACCTGGAAGCAGATGTCCGTCACGCTGCGGTCGGTCTCCCGCAGCAGGAACATCGCACGCTCGACCCGGCGGCGCTGCAGATAGCGGTGCGGCGTCTCGCCGAACGTGGCCCGGAAGGTGCGGGTGAAGTGCGCCTGGGACACATGGGCGATCCGGGCCAGGGCCGGCACGTCCAGCGGCTGCGCGTAGCCGCGGTCCATCGCATCCCGTGCCCGAAGCATGCGACGGTTGCTCTCTTCTGCGGCACGACTCACGACGCCATCACATCACGGACCTCCGCGGCCCGTGAAAGAGGCCGCAGACCAGGATTGTTTTACGTTGCCTTTGCCATTCGGGAACCCTGGTGGCCGCGAAGAGCGTTCACTTGTCGCGGGGCGTGAACCAGCGCGACCGATGATCAGTACCGGACAGGCAACAGCAGAAGCCGAGGTGGCAGTAGTGGCGATGTGGGACCGGCTCAAGGACCAGGCCAAGAACCTCCAGCAGTCCCAGGGTTCCAGGGGATCGGGCGGCGGACAGGGGCAGGCCCCCTATGGGCAGGGCCAGGCTCCGTACGGGCAGGGCCAGCGTGGTGGCCACGGGTCCGGTTCGTCCTCCGGCGGCTCCAAGGCTCAGCTGGTCGGGCTGCTCAAGTCCCAGCTCGCGTCGGTCAAGACCGAGCTCAAGAGCGGCGCCTACCGGGACGCGAGCATGGCCATGTGCGCGCTCGTGGCCGCGGCCGACGGACATGTGGAGCAGGCGGAGAGGCAGCGTGTGGAGGAGCTGATCGTCTCCAACGAGGTATTGCAGAACTTCCCGGCGGACCAGCTTCGCCAGCGCTTCAACAAGCACCTGGACCAGCTCATCGCCAACTTCGAGCTGGGCAAGGCCGAGGCGCTGCGGGAGATCGCCAAGGCCGCCAAGAAGCCGGCGGAGGCCCGCGCGGTCATCCAGACGGGCATCGTGGTAGCGGGTGCCGACGGGCACTTCGAGCAGTCCGAGCAGTTCGCCATTCGCGACGCCTGCGCCGCCCTCGGTCTGTCACCCACGGAGTTCGGCGTCTGACAGGGGTGGCCGCCGATTCCGCCTCCCCCCCCGGCGGAGTCGGCGGCCCTGTGAAGTCGGCACCTCGTGGCCGGCGCCCTCGTGGTCACGCCGACGAGGAACTGCGGCGCGAACCTGTTGCTCCTGCGTCCTGCGTTCCTCTGTCCTGGGGACGAACTGGCCGGTATACAAGTTCAGTCACCGTGCAAGGGCGCGCCGTCGGCGGCCCGGCTCGCGGTATTGGACCCAGGGGGGATCTTGAAGAACCGTCGCACCCAGTACGGCAGCACGGCAACGAACCGCCGACGGGCGACCGCAGTGGGAGCGGCGGTCAGCGGCTGCGCCCTCGTCGTCGCCTCCGCGGCACCCGTCGCGGCCCACGGCGGCGGCCACGGCCGGGGCACGGACTACGTATCGCTCGGGGACTCGTACACCTCGGGGCCGGGGATCCCGACGCAGGTGGATGCGAACTGCGCCCGCTCCGACCAGAACTACCCCTCACTCGTCGCCGCGGAGCGCAGGACGTCCACGTTCAAGGACGTGAGCTGCGGCGGCGCCACCACCGAGCAGATGTGGAAGGCACAGGGGACCAACCCTCCACAGCTCAACGCCGTCCAACGGGACACCGACCTGGTGACCGTCCAGATCGGCGGCAACGACATCGGGTTCAGCTCCATCATCAGCACCTGCGCCCAGCTGAGTTCGCAGGACCTCACGGGGGACCCGTGCCGGCGTCACTTCACGTCCTCCGGGGTCGATCAGCTGACGCTCAGGATCCTCGACACGGCACCCAAGATCACCCGCGTGCTGCGGGCCGTGCACGCCAGGGCGCCGCACGCCCGCCTGCTCGTCGTCGGCTACCCCGATCTCCTGCCGGACGACGGCAGCGGCTGCTACCCCTCGGTGCCGTTCGCGGCGAAGGACTTCCCCTATCTGCGCGACACCGGCAAGCGCCTCAACCTGATGATGCGCGTGGTGGCGCGGTTGAACGGGGCCGAATACGTTGACACGTACGGACCCACGATCGGACACGACATGTGCAAGGCCCCGGACATCCGCTGGGTCGAACCGCTGCGACCGGCCTCACCGGCGGCCCCGGCCCACCCCAACGCCAAGGGCGAAGCGGCCATGGCACGTGCCGTGCTGCGGAGCCTGAGCAAGGGGCACGGACACTGACGCACCTCCCACGAGGAAGTGCGTCCGCTCGCCTCATCGGGGGATCACCACGTGCGAAGGGGGGACTCAGGGGGCAGGGGGACCGTGGGAAGTCAGAACGTGTGCGGCCGGTGAAGGGATGGACATCGTGGTACGACCGAAGATCTTGGTGGTCGGAGCAGGCTTCGCGGGAGTCGGGTGCGTCCGGCGCCTGGAGCGCAAACTCGGATCCGACGAGGCCGACCTGGCGCTGGTCACACCGTTCTCCTACCAGCTCTATCTGCCGCTGCTCCCACAGGTCGCCTCAGGAGTGCTGACCCCGCAGTCGATCGCCGTGTCGCTGCGCCGCAGCCGTAAGTACCGCACGCGCATCATCCCCGGTGGTGCCATCGGTGTGGATCTGAAAGCCAAGGTCTGCGTCGTCCGCAAGATCACGGGCGAGATCGTGAACGAGCGGTACGACCACATCGTGCTGGCACCGGGCAGCGTCACGCGCACCTTCGACATCCCGGGCCTTACGGACCACGCCCGCGGCATGAAGACGCTCGCCGAAGCCGCGTACCTCCGTGACCACGTCATCGCGCAGCTCGACCTCGCCGACGCCAGCCAGGACGAGGCCGAGCGGGCGGCGCGGCTTCAGTTCGTGGTGGTCGGCGGCGGCTACGCTGGTACGGAGACCGCCGCGTGCCTGCGGCGCCTGACACAGAACGCCGTCAAGCGCTACCCGCGGCTCGACCCGAAGCTGATCAAGTGGCACCTGATCGACATCGCACCGAAGCTCATGCCGGAACTGGGTGACAAGCTCGGGCGGAGCGCCCAGGAGATCCTGCGCAAGCGGGGCATCGACATCTCACTGGGTGTCTCCATCGCGAAGGCGGGCCCGGACGAGGTCACCTTCACCGACGGCCGGGTGGTCCCGACCCACACGCTGATCTGGACCGCCGGAGTCGCGGCGAGCCCGCTCATGGCCACCCTGGGCGCCGAGACGGTCAAGGGGCGCCTCGCGGTCACTTCGGAGATGTCCCTGCCCGGCCACGACGGCGTCTTCGCGCTCGGTGACGCCGCCGCCGTGCCGGACGAGGCAAAGGACACGGAGGGCGCCATCTGCCCGCCGACCGCCCAGCACGCGATGCGTCAGGGCAAGCACGTCGCCGACAACGTCATCGCGTCGCTGCGCGGGCAGCCGATGACCCCGTACGTCCACAAGGACCTGGGACTGGTCGTCGACCTCGGTGGCCTCGACGCCGTGTCCAAGCCGCTCGGGGTCGAGCTGCGCGGCCTGCCCGCCCAGGTCGTCGCCCGCGGCTACCACTGGTCGGCGCTGCGCACCAATGTGGCGAAGGTCCGGGTGGCGACGAACTGGGCGCTGAACGCGGTGGCCGGCCACGACTTCGTGGGTACCGGACTGCTGTCCCGTTCGTCCGCGAAGCTGCGCGACTTCGAGCACACGAACGCGTACCTGACCCCGGAGCAGATTCGAGAGCGCACCGAGAGCGAGTGACGCGAGGGCCCGCGAGCGTACGTGTCCCGGCGGGGACACAAGCGGCCCGGCGGGCACACGAGTGGCCCGGAGCGATCCGGGCCACTCGTGTGTGGACGGCGACGCGCGGGGGCAGTTAGCCTGTCGGGCCCAAGTCGGTGGAAAGGCCCACGAGTTGGCCGATCCGGAGGGGATTCCCATGAGCAGCACGTCTCGGCTGGGCAAGGTTCGCAGAACGTTCGTCATGACCGGCTGCGCGGCCGCACTGGCCTTCGGGTCGACGTCCGCCCTCGCCACCCCCGGGAGCGGGGTCACCGGCACGATCCTCGCCCAGGGCACCTCGGCCGGAACACTGAAGGTCAAGGCCAAGGGACGTACGGACGTCATCGTGCGGTCCATCACCATCGCACCGGGCGGTACGACCGGCTGGCACTATCACCCGGGCCAGCTGATCGCCGTCGTCAAGTCGGGCACACTCACCCGCACGTTGCAGGACTGCTCCGTGGAGGTCAGCCAGGCGGGCACGTCGTTCATCGAGCCCGCCGGGCCCCGGCACGTCCACGTCGGCCGCAACCTCGGCACCGAGCCGGTCGAGTTGTACGTCACCTACCTCGTGCCCAAGGGCAGCCCGCTGTCGCTCGACGCGGACGCTCCGGCGTGTGCCGGGAGTTAGGCACAGGCCGGAGAATGCGGTTGCGTGGTGCTCTCAGCGGACCTGGGGCGCGGTGCCGAGCTGTGCTTCGGCATCGGTGAGGATCTCCGTCACCCGCAGGCCGAAGGCGGCGTCGCACGGATGCGGGCGGCCGGTGCGGGCGGCTTCGAGGAGGGCGTCGGCGGCCCGGGTGAGCGCCTCGACCGCCCCTTCGGCGGACCCGGGCAGGATGGTCACCCCTGCCTTGCCGCGCAGCTCGACGGCGGCTCCGGCGGCCGCGGGCGGGGCCGTCAGGCTGAGCGTCAGCGTGCTCGACGCCCCGCCGGTGTGGTGGAGCACCAGGTGCACGGTGTCCTTCGGGCCCCGCGCGGCGGCGGCCACCCGCTCGACATCGCCGAGAACCGGCATCAGCACGGACAGGGCGTGAGGGCCGACATCCCAAAGGCCGCCCTTCTCCTGCCGCCAGGGCGACGCCGCGAACGGGCTGTCACTCGTGAACACGGCGCCGAGCCACTCGGCGCGAGCGGTGAACCAGCCCTCCGTAGCGGCCTGTTCGGCGATCCAGGCCTGGATCTCGGGCTGGAAGCGGCTGGTGAAGAAGACGACTGAGGCGACGCCTGCCTGCTCGACCGCCTCCACGACGGTGCGGCCCTCCTCCACGGTCGCCGCGAGAGGCTTGTCGAGCAGCAGATGGCAGTTCGCCCGCGCGGCGCGCGCCGCGAGCGGGGCCTGTACGGACGGAGGCAGGGCAATGGCGACCGCGTCCACCTCGGCGAGGAGGGCGTCGACATCCTCGTACGCGCGCGTCCCGTGACGGTCGGCCAGGGCCTTGGCCGCGTCGGCCCGCCGGCCCCACACCCCCACGAAGTCCAGTTCGCGATGCCCGCTGAGGGCGGGAGCGTGAGCCATGTCGGCCCAGGGCCCAGTACCGAGCAGTCCGATGCGCATGCCGCCACCTCTCGTCGTGCCTGTCTCATAAGGGGCCGCCGTCCGTGATCGTCCGGCGCCACCAGGGGTGAGCTTTTCACGCAGGCCCGGACGCTGCCCAGCCCCACCCACCGCACCGGACACCGCGAGCACGCGGTCCCGCGGGGCTAGCGCCGGCTTCGTACCAGCAGATACAGGAAGTACGGCGTGCCGATGACCGCTGTCATCAGGCCGGCGCCCAACTGGGCGGGGGCGATGACCGTCCGGCCGAGGAGGTCGGCCGTGCAGACGAGCGCTGCGCCGAGGAGGACGGCGACCGGCACGACCCGTACGTGCCGTCGGCCCACGAGGGCACGTGCCGCGTGCGGGGCCACGAGGCCCACGAAGCCGATGGTGCCGGCCGAGGCGACGGCGGTCGCGCTGAGCAGGACACTGACCACCAGGAAGCCGAGCCTGGCCGGGGACAGTCGCAGGCCGAGGAGGCGCGGAGTGTCCGCGTCCAGGGAGATGAGGTCCAGTTCGGTCCGTCGGGCGACCGCGACGACAAGGCCCAGCACCAGCACGAGCGCGACGGGCAGGACGTCCGGCATGGTCCGGCCGTACGTCGAACCGGACAGCCAGGTCAGCGCCTTGGTGGCGTTGAACGGGTCGGTGAGCACGATGAGCAGGCTGACCAGCGCCGTCGTACCGGCGGCCATGCCGATGCCGACGAGGACCAGCCGGTTCTGCTGGTAGCCGCCCCGGGCGGCCAGCCCGAAGACAATGACGGAGGTGACCGCGGCCCCCGCGAACGCGGCCCCCGCGACGCCCCAGGTGCCGGCGACGGGCACGGTGGTGACGAGGAGTACGGCGCCCAGCGCGGCTCCGCCGGAGACGCCCAGGACCCCCGGCTCCGCGAGCGGGTTGCGGGTCACGGCCTGCACCAGCGTGCCGGCCAGGGCGAGCGCCGCGCCCGCGCACAGGGCGGCGAGCACCCGGGGCATCCGGGTGTCGAGCACGAAGGACACGGTCTGACCGGCCCGCCCCTGCGCCCAGTTCACGACGTCGCCGAGCAGGAGCTTGCTGTCGCCCAGCAGCGCGCCGGCGATCGTGATGCCGACGACCACGGCGACCAGGGCGGCCAGCGTGCCCAGGAACGCCGCCCGGCTGGGGATGCGCAACCGGTCCGGTGTCTCGGCTCCGGCCGTGTCCCGCAGCCGCAGGGCCATCACCACCAGGAACACGGCGCCGATGAGGCTGGTGACGACGCCGGTGGGGACGGCGACGGCCGTGTCCGAGGGCACCAGGGCCCGCAGCAGCACGTCCGAGCCGAGGACCAGAGCCGCGCCGACCACGCCGGCCACGGGCAGGTTCGTACGGGTGCGTACGAGGCCCCGGAACCGGCGGGCGAGCGGACGCACCAGGGCCGGTGCGCACAGGCCGACGAAGCCGATGGGCCCGGCGAGCGTGACCGCCGCCGCGGACAGCAGCGTTGCCAGTACGACCACGGTGACGCGGGTGGCGCGGACCGGGACGCCCAGTCCGCGCGCGGCGTCGTCACCGAGGGCGAGTGCGTCGACCCGACGGGCGGTCAGCAGCAGGCCGACGAGTCCGATCAGGGCGACGGGCAGCATCTGCAGGACGCCGTCGTAGCCGTTCTGGCTGATGCTGCCCTGGTTCCACTGGTACAGGCCCTCGGTCTGCTCGGGGAACAGCAGGAGCAGGCTCTCCGTCATGGAGGTCAGGCCCAGTGCCAGCGCGGTGCCGGCGAGGACCAGTCGTACGGTGCCCGTGCCGAGTCCGGACAGGGCGAGTACGACGGCCGCGGCCAGGAGCCCGCCGGTGAAGGCGACCCCGGAGGAGGCGAGCAGCGGGAGCGAGACGCCGGTGGCGCCGACGAGCCCGAGCGCCAGGTACGAACCGGCGTTCACCGCGAGGGTGTCGGGAGCGGCGAGCACGTTGCGGCTGACGGCCTGCAGTACGGCGCCCGCCACGCCGAGGATGACGCCGACCAGGATGCCGGCGGTCATCCGCGGCAGCCGGGAGGCGATCACGACGGACGCGTCGGACGGATCGGCCTGCCCGGTCAGGGCCTTGAACACCTCGGCCGGTCCGACGGCGGCGGTGCCCTGGGTGATGTCGACGACGGCGAGGACGCCGACCAGGAGGACGAGCCCGGCCGCCACCGCGGCCGCGCCCGTCCGGGACGCGGTCGTCGGCGGACGGGTGGCGGCGGGAGGCGTTGCGGTGACGGCCATGGCTTCGTCGTTTCGTCTGCTTCGTCTGTTCTTTCCGGGTCGTCTACTTCGTCAGCGCGTCGACGACGGCGTCGATGTACGCCTCCATCGACTCGGGGCCGCCGAACATCCAGATGCCGTCGGGCAGCCGGTGCACGTCGCCGGCCTTCACGAACGGCAGGGACTTCCACACGGCGTTCTTCGCGAGCGCGCCGGTGAAGGGCATGCTGCCCTTGTCGCCGTCGTTGCCTATGTAGGCGAACTGGACGTCCTTCGGCAGGTCGGTGAGGCCCTCGACGTCGGTGGTCCCGAGGCCGTAGGCCGCGTCGCCCTTGATCTTCCAGGCGTTCTTCAGGCCGATCTGCTCGTTGACGGCCCCGATGAGCGAGCCGCTGGTGTACGGGCGCAGGGAGACCTGGTTGGAGGTGACGTAACCGTCCGCGAAGGCGAAGTCCGTGCCGTCGAGACCGGCGTCGGCCAGGGCCTTCTTGCCCTCGGCGACCTTGGCCTCGAAGTTCGTACGGGCCGTCTTCGCCTTGTCGGTGGTGCCGGTGGCCTTGGCGATGAGGTCGAGGTTCTCCAGCATCTGACCGACCTGGTCCGAGGCGTCGGCGGACTTGATGCCCAGCACCGGGGCGATCTTGCGCAGCTGCTTGACGGCCGCGGGCGGCAGGTCGGAGGAGGCCACGATGAGGTCGGGGGAGAGGGAGGCGACGGTGTCCATGCTCGGCTCGCCGCGGGTGCCGATGTCCTTCGGCTCGTTCTTCAGCGGGACGGCGGTGTCCCAGGTCTTGTAGCCCTTCACGTCGGCGACACCCACGGGGTCGACGCCGAGCGTGATGAGGCTCTCGACCTCGTTCCACTCGGTGGCGACCACCTTGGTGGCCGGGCCGTCGAGCTTGAGCTTCGCGCCGGTGGCGTCGGTGAGGCTGATGGCCTCGGACGTCTTCTTCTCGGACTTGTCCGCGGCAGGCTCGGTGGTGCCGCAGGCGGCAAGGGCGAGTGCCGCGGCGGTGGTGGCGGCCGCGGTGAGCAGGAGGCGTCTCATGAGGTGGTGCCGAGCCTTTCGGTTCGAGTGTTCCGTGTGTGATGGCGGCCGATCGGGCGGGTGCGCAGTCGGCCGGTCAGGGGGTCTGTGTCGACGTCGATCCGGATGCCGTAGACGGCGGTCAGGCGTTCCGGGGTCAGGACGTCCTCGGGCAGGCCGTCGGCGACGATCCGGCCCGCTTCGAGCAGCGTGATCCGGTCGGCGACGGCCGCCGCCTGGTCGAGGTCGTGCAGGACCACACCGACGGCGATCCCGTGGTCGTCCGCCAGGTCGCGGATGAGGTCGAGGAGTTCGACCTGGTAGCGCAGGTCGAGATACGTGGTCGGCTCGTCCAGCAGCAGCACACCGGTTTCCTGGGCGAGACAACTGGCGAGCCACACCCGCTGCAACTGCCCGCCGGACAGGTGGTCGGCGCCCCGATCCGCGAGGTCCGTGACACCGGTCAGGGCGAGCGCCCGGTCGACCGCGGCCGACGCGTCCGGATCGGGCCGGCCGAAGCGGCCCCGGTACGGGTAGCGGCCGAACTCGACGACGTCCCGCACGGTCAGTCCGCTGGGCGTGGGGCGGCCCTGGGTCAGCAGGGCGACGTGGCGCGAGAACTCACGGGCACTCAGGGCGAGGCCGTCGGTGTCGCCGTCGATCCTCAGCGCGGCGTGGCGGCCCCGCTGCAACCGGGCGATCGTCCGCAGGAGCGTCGACTTGCCGCTGCCGTTGGGACCGACCAGAACGGTCACCTCGCCGGGATGGAGCACGACCGCGGCGTCGTGTACGACGTCGACGCCGTCGTACGACACGGTCACACCCGTGGCCGACAGCTCATGACCGCGCAGACGAGGGGTGTCGGCTGCCTCTTCACCAGATCTCACGCGGTGAAGGTTAGCCTAACCTTAATTGATCTTGATGGGAGTGTCCCGGGTGCCGGCTCGGCCGGCCTGCCACGACGCCGGATTCCACACTCCCGAGCGGCGCAGGGACTGCGGGCAGTGCAGGTAGATCTCGTCGATCTCCAGGACCAGGGCCAGCGTGGGGCGCTGATCGTCCAGCTTCATGGCGTCGAAGAACGGGGCATCGGTGAGGACGCGGGCCCGGCCGTTGACCCGCAGGACCTCCTTGCTGCCTGGTATCAGGTACAGCAGGCCGGCGTGCGGGTTGTCGAGGATGTTGTGGAAGCTGTCGCCCCGCCGGTTCCCCGGCCGGTCGGGGAGGGCGAGCGTGCGCGAGTCGATGACGTACGTGAAACCCGGTGCGTCCCCACGAGGGGAGACGTCACAGTTGCCGCCCGCGTCGGAGGTGGCCAGCAGACAGAAGGGCGAGCGGGCCACTATGTCCCGGTCCTTGTCGGTGAGTCGGTCGTGAACCTTCTCGATCACCACGGGCCAGGGCTCGCCCAGCAGTTCACGCAACTCGGCGCTCGACTCCAGCTCGACCCAGCCCTCCTCGGCCACCGCGTCCGGCCCGTTCCCGGCGGTATCGATCGTGTGCGGCAAAGCCGACTCCCAACGTACGTGCGTCCGGCGAGTAGTTGCACAGGGAACATCATCTTGACGTTAGGGTCACCTTACTTCGCGGTGTGGCTGCTGCGCGTACGACGGTCAGGCCGCACCGGTACGGCTCGTCGAGCTCGCCGTCGGGGAACAGCCGCGCCAGCGCGGTGCGGTTCGCGCCGAGGAGTTGGGCTCGCTCGGCGGGGTCCATGACCACGAAATGCGAGTGCGTGCCGAGGTTGCGGATGTGCTCCTCGACGGTGATCCGGCGCGACCACGTGACCTCACGGGTGGCCACCCGGACCGGAAACGGGGCGAACAGCTCGGCCACCGTCGTCGGGAAGCCTCGGGTGAAGGGCGCGAGCCGGTCCTCCTCGGCCGCGACCCATGGGACGCGGATGTCGGCCTGGTTCCACCACAGGGCCAGTACGCCGTCCGGGCGCAGCACCCGCAGTGCCTCGGGGACGGAACGGGCCGGCTCGGTCCAGTGCCAGGCCTGCGCGTAGGCGACCACGTCGAAACTGCCGGCGGAGAAGGGCAGGCGGTTCCCCTCGCCCCGCACCAACGGGACCTCGGGTTCGGCTCGGCGCAACTCCGCGGCCATACCGGCGCCCGGCTCCATCGCCACGACACGGGCGCCGCGCTCGCGCAGGAGCCGGGTGGCGATACCGGTGCCGGCCCCGCAGTCCAGCACGTCGGCGCCGGCCAGTCGTCGGCCTGCGAGCTCCTCCACGGCGTCGAAGAGGGCGGGCGGATAGCCGGGGCGGGTGGAGGCGTACTGCGCGGCAATGGAGTCGAAGGACAGGGCACGGGGCTGGTTCGCGGGTAATGCCATGCCCACGATCTTTGTGGGCGGAGGACGGAGTCGCCAGCAACTGACGGAGACGGCGTCGCGCATGCCCGGGTCGTCGCCCCAGGCGGTCGGTGGCCCGCCACCGGCTCTGATACGTCCGCCCCGGTGCGGCACTCTCCTGAGTGCGGCGCCGGGGCGAACGTCATCGCCTACTCGTGCTCAGCAGTTGCGGACGCTCCAGACGGGGGTCCAGGTGTAGGAGTGCAGGGCCGAGTCGGGCCTGAAGGAGTGGAGGACGTTGCCGCTCTGGCCGTAGAAGTACGAGGTGACGCCTCCGGTCTGGAAGTCGTAGTAGTAGCCGGCGCCGTTCCAGTACGACGTGTAGTAGCGGTTGCAGGTGTAGAGGAAGAAGATCTCCCAGCTGCCCGTCGTGGGATCCCAGACCTCCGTGCAGAGGTTTCCGCTGGGGCAGTTGAACGTGGCGCCGGGTGCCATGTGGATGGACCTGGCGGACGGCGAGACGCTCGGGGAGTTCGCGGCCGCTGACCGGGTCGACGCCGACTGTGCGTCCTGCGGTGCCGGCGGCGCGGTCAGGAGCCGGCCGGCCGCACCGTCGTCCGAGGCCACGGACGCCTGGGCCGGGCCGGCGGTGAGGACAGCCGCCAGCATCAGAGCCAAGGCACCGATGAGGCCGAGGATGGAGCGCCTGCCACGCACTCCGTGCACGCTGCGTACTCTGCGCATTCGGTTGATCCCCCTGTTCAGGACGCGACATACGAGGCACCCGGTGGTGGTGTGACCCCGTTCGTGGTGCCAGGCTGACGCCGGCCGCCGCGTCGCCGCCACACGTTGAAGCCGTGGCTTAAACGGAAGCCGCCTCTCAGGCGTCTCTCGCCTCACGCCTGGCGCCAACGGGCAGGCGTGAGGCGTCAGTTGTCAGACGTCAGGGGGCTGAACGGAGTGTGCGGCGTGTGCGGCGCGCCGTCGAGGAGGATGAGCCCCGCTGGAGTGATGGTGTGCAGCACGTGCTTGCTGCGGCGCACGCTCAGCAGCAGTCCGGCCTGCCGCAGCACGGCCGTGTGCTGGCTCACCGCGGCCCCGGAAATGCCGATCCGCTCCGCGAGTTCACCGGTCGTACGCCCGGTGACGACCTCCTCCAGGATGGCGGCCCGCGTGCGGCCGAGCAGCGCGCCCAGTCCCGTGCTCCGGCCCGCGGCGCCGGGCATCAGCGCCCAGCCGAGGGTGAGCTGGATCGGGTAGACCAGGACCGGTGTGCGGTCGGGGAGTGGTACGGCGAGAGTGACGGGTCGTCGGGAACAGAACAAGGACGGCTGCAGCAGTAACCCCCGCCCACCGAGCCGCAGTTCGTGGTCGACCGGATAGTCGGCCTCCAGTACCGGCGGCTGCCAGCGCAGTACGGGCCGGAGGCTCGCCAGCAGCCCATCGGTTCCGCCACCCAGCACCGCCCGGGCGCGTACGGCACGGTCGGCGTCCACCTGCGCCCGGATGTGCGGCCAGAAGGCGGCGAGCGCTCGTCGGTGGTACCCATGCAGTGCGGCGCCCAGTTGTTGCAGGGCCTCCAGGGTGCCCTCCGCGAGGGCACGGACCTCGGCCGGCAGTGGTCTCGGCCGGGCCGGGGAGGTGACGAGCCTGGCCAGATCGCCACGCAGGTCGGCCCGGGGCGTGCCGAGCACGGTGTCGACCGCGTTCTTCAGCCCGAGGGAGCCGCCCAGGTCGGGCGTGAGGAAGTCCGGGAAGTAGCCGCGGGGCGGCAGCAGCGCGGCAAGCAGCCCGTCCGCCGGACCCAGTCGTGGCCGTACGATCCGCCGCCAGTCGCCGAACGCCAGGGCGTTCTCCTCCCTGATCAGCGCCTGGAAGCTGTTGACGATCTCCCACAGGGGGTCGGGGGCGGCGGCGACACGTACGCGTGCGATGTCGTCGGCCGTGAAGTGCACCCGCAGCATGGGGATCTCCGGCAGTCGGCGGTCATCAGGTGAATGGCGGTGCCCAACGACAGTGAGGGAGCACCACTGCCCGGGCAAGGGGGCACATTCGGTCACAGAGGTTGTTCGGCGGCGCGGGCTCGTCCACGGCGGACTCACCGCCGCGGTGATCGCCGTCTATCTGACGGTCACGGTCCTCGTCGGATCCGCCCTGGACGAACGCCCGCTGCCCGGGGTGCTGACCGCGGCACTGGTGGCGGTGTCACTCACACCGGCCCGGGACCGGCTGCAGCGAATGGCGGACCGCTTCGTGTACGGCGTACGCAGGGATCCACTGGAGGCCATCGCCCAACTGGGCGATCAGGTCGCCGTCGCGGGGGAGTCGGACCTGCTGCCGGCCGCCCTGCGGGCCGTCACGGACGCCGTGAGGGCACCTGTGGCAGCACGGTTGCGCGGCGTCGGCGTGGTCAGGCCGTGCGGGCGCGGAGGCGGCGCAGCATGCGGGGGTCCTCGAAGCCGACTGAGCGGGCGGCGGCGTCGGTTGTCGCGCCGTGGCTGATGAGGTGTTGGGCGCGTTCGAGGCGCAGGGCCTGCTGGTAGCGCAGTGGGGTGAGTCCCGTGGCGCGGCCGAAGAGCCGGGTGAGGGTTCGCTCGCTCACACCGACGGCCGACGCCAGGGCGGGGAGGGGGAGCGGCTGGTCGAAGCGGGCGTCGATGAGGTCCTGGGCCCGGTGCACGGTGTCGTCGAGGTGGGACCGGTGCCGGAGCATCGCGCTGGACTGCGGCTCATGGCCGTTGCGGCGGGCGTAGACGACCATGTCGCGGGCCACCTGGGCCGCGACGGCCGGGCCGTGCTGGGCGGCGACCAGGTACAGGGCCAGGTCGATACCGCTGGCGATACCGGCCGAGGTGATCACCCGGTCGTCGGCGGTGAACAGGACGTCGCGGACGACCAGTGCCCCGGGGTGGCGCGTGGCCAGCTCGTCCTGCACGTCGTGGTGGGTGGTGCAGCGGCGGCCGTCCAGCAGCCCGGCCCGGCCGAGCGCCTCGGCGCCGGCGCAGACGCTGGCCACCGTTCCACCCCTGGAGTGGTGGTCGCGCAGGACCTGGAGGGAGGAGTCCCCGATGGCGGGACTGTCGGCCAGGGTTGCCGCTCGCCAGCCGGGCACCACGATGAGGTCCTCGGGTCCGAGTTCGGGCCAGTCGAGCCCCGCCACCAGCGGCAGCCCCTGCGCGGTGGAGACCTGCGGCCGCTCCGCGACGTAGGAAAGCGTGTAGGGGTGCCCGAAGTCGGCGGCCGTCGAGAAGACCTGCGCGGGACCGGCCAGGTCCAGCAGGTGGACTCCGGGCACCAGGAAGAAGACGATGTGGCTCACGATTCGGTCATCATGCCCCACGCCCTGCCGCGGCCTCCAGCTGGTCGACCGTCGCGATGGTGGCGAAGCGTCCGGCGAGGGCGTACTCGGTGCGCCTGATGACCTCTTCGGCGGGCAGTGTGAGGGGGTCGGCCAACAGCTCGGCGACGCTCTGGTCGGCGGGGGCGTCTCGGTGGGGGATGGGGTTGGTCGCGGTCGCGTCGGTGACGAAGGTGACCTGGTGGCCGAGGTCGCTCGCGACGCGGGTGGTGGTCTCCACGCACTGCTCGGTGCGGATGCCGCAGACGGTGAGTTCCCGGACACCGCGCTCGGTGAGCAGTTGCTGCAGGTTGGTGGTGGTGAAGGCGTTGTGCGAGGTCTTGTGGATCAGCGGTTCCCCGTCCGCCCGCTCCAGTTCCTCCATGAGCCGGACATGGCCGAGGGCGGGATCGAAGACGTCCCCGCTGCCGGGCTCGGAGTGCAGCACCCATACGACCAGGTCCCCGGCCTCACGGGAGAGCCTGACCAGACGGTTCACCTGGTCGGCGATCTTCAGGTCGGAGGTGGTTTCCCACAGAGGACGGGCCCGGAAGGACTCCTGGACATCAATGACGATCAGTGCTCGGGTCATGCCCCAAGCCTGGACCGCAGGAGAGGGCCGGGACCAGGCCGCATCGGGTCCGGGTGCGGACCGATCCGGTCAGGGGCGGGGCCGTCGGGGCTGTGAGGCCATTGAGGTCGCCCCGTATCTCTGCGAGTCGTTACGAGTCCCTACGAGAGGGAGTCACGATCCCGCAGAGCGCTGAAGCCGCCGGCATCGTTGAAATGCTGATGGGCATGAGCCTGGCGGCGCGCATCGCGCACGCCTCTCGTGGCCGCCGCTTCGATTCGCCGCGCCTCCGGACCGGAATCCGTCCGGCGCCTCCGACGGCCCACCAGCACGGTCACGGCGGCCGCCATGATGGACACGACCGCTGTCGCAGCCAGGACCAGGTAGACCATCCTCACCCCGTTCTCGCCTCGGACCGTTCACCTCGATCGCGCCCCGGCACAGATCGCCCAGGGCCGCTCACGCCACCGTACTCAGCGGGCGACCACAGACGAACAGCCGCTTCCGGCACCAGTGACTGGCAGAACTCTGCCGCCCTCCGGCAACTTCACGGTGTGCGATGGCCCGCCTCAGGCAGGTGGCGGTACCAAGGTCGCCGGGGTGGGGCCATCAGGGCGGACGGTGATGCCGTGTACTGCCTTTGTGGGGGTGGAGGAGAAGGCCGGGGTGTGGGGCGGTAGCAGGTGTTCGAGCAGGACGGTTGATTCGCGGAGTGCGAACTGCAGGCCGAGGCAGGCGCGGGGGCCGAGGCCGAAGGGGAAGTAGGCGCCCGGGTGGGTTGGTCGGGCGCCCGGCGTGATGAAGCGCTGGGGGTCGAAGTGCTCCGGGTCCGGCCAGAGTTCGGGATCGCGGTGTGTGAGGTACGGGCAGACCAGGAGGTCGGTGCCCGCCTCGACGGCGTACCCGGCGAGGGTGTCGTCCTCGGTGGCGTGGCGGGGCAGGATCCAGGCGGGCGGGTAGAGCCGGAGCGTTTCGTGGATCAGGGCCTGGATGGCCTGGCGGCGTTCCGGGGATCCTTCGCCGCCGGCGGCCAGGGCTTGTTCGCGGGCGCCGGGGTTCCGGTCGAGGAGCAGGTAGAGCCAGTTCAGGGTGGTGGCGGTGGTCTCGTGCCCGGCCGCCAGCAGCGTGACCAACTCGTCGCGGATCAGCCGGTCGGTGTACTCGGGGTGCTCGGCGGCGGCGTCGAGCAGGACGTGCAGCAGGCCAGGGCCGTCGGGTCCGGCCGCTCCGCCGCGGGCGGCCTCGATGGCGTGCCGCGCGACCGCATCGATCCGGGCGAGGTCGGCGGCAACGGCTTCCTGGGCGTCGCCGATATCGGCGGGCAGAGTCGGAAGAGCGGCCCCCACGCTTTCCACGGCGGCCAGTTCGCGCTCGGTCTCGTCATCCAGGGGGTGCCCGGTCAGGGATCGCCAGATGGAGTCCAGGGCGAAGCGGCGCATCTCCTGCCCGACATCGAAGGGCTGCCCGGTACGGGCGTACCCGTCCCAGCGTCCCGCTGTGGTCAGGGCGGCCGCGGTGATGCGCTGTTCGTAGCGGCGCATCCCGGTACCGGTGAACTGGGACTGCAGCAAACGGCGTTGCTGCTTCCACGCCGCACCGGTGGCGGCCAGGACACCGTCGCCGATCAGCACACGGGCGCGGTGGGAGCGCTTGACGTACCGCTCCGGGTGCCGGGCGAGTACGTGCTGGACCGCTTGCGGGTCGGTGACGAGAACGGTGGGGGCCGGCCCGAGTCGGAACGCGGCGACGCCGCCGAACCGCTCGCGCACCTGGGACAGCAGCTCGACCAACTCACCTCCGCCCGAATGCCACTGCTTCACGAGTGCAGCCTCGGCCTCGGGGACCGGCCGCCCCGTGCCGGGGACGTACGAAGGGGAGCCGGGACCGGCTTCAGTGTCCATGTTTCCTCTCCTGGTCGACCGCCTGGCTCGGCCGCAACGGGGCGCCGACGCCAAGGCGGACTGTACGGGAGCGGACACAGCGGGTGACAGCTCACCTGGGTACGGCGTCCGTCCCGGCACGGCCCGGACGCCGTCGCCCTGCGCCGCGCAGGGAACAGCCTTCGCCCTAGACTCGGGCCATGGACAGGACCGACCGCGCCAGCCGGGTGATCGCGGCACCACCCGCAACTGTCTACGACGCCCTCCTCGACCGGGAGTCCCTGGAAGCCTGGTTGCCGCCGGACGGCATGCGCGGGCGGGTCGAGTGGTGTGATCCCCGGCCCGGTGGCGGATTCCGGATGGTCCTCACCTACCTCGACCCCACCGACAGCCCCGGCAAGACTTCGGACGCGACGGATGTTGTCGACGTGGGGTTCGCCGAACTGGTGCCACCGGAACGCGTGGTGCAGCGGGCGGTGTTCGAGGCCAACGACCCGTCGTTCGCGGGCACCATGACGATGACCTGGCATCTCGCCGCCGCCGGTGACGGAACCGAGGTGACCGTCACCGCCACGGATGTGCCACCCGGCATCGACCAGGCGGACCACGAGGCCGGGATCGCCTCGTCGCTGGCCAACCTGGCGTCGTACCTCGAAGGGACCGGCTGACTCGGGTCGGCTGCGACCTGGCCCGGCCACGTCGCAGGCAGGTGGTGGTCCCGCTTCCGGCCTGGGCTCGGCCCGCCCTGGACTACCCGGACGGGCGCAGGTTGTCCTGGAGGTCGCCCGCGCCCGTGATGATCGAGGTGTAGAGCCCGGAGCAGGTGTTGAACTTCTGGGTGGTGGCGGCATCGACCGTGGTCTCGGGCACGGTGGCGCACAACTGGGTGAAGTACTGGTCGTATTGCTCGTTGATGGCGGTGGTGTCGTCCAGTGTCGCCTGGTAGCGGTCCTTGTCGGGACGAGCCTCCACCTCCTTGTGCAACCGCTCGGTGATCGCGTGCACGGCCGCCGCATGGGTCTCGCAGGCACTGCCCACGCCGGCCGTGCAGCCGTCGGGCTTCGCACTCACCGCCTCGCTGATCCTGTCGTGCCACTTCGCCTCCAACTCCAGGGACTCGCCGCCCTGTTCGTCGCTGGAACCTCCACAGCCCGCGGTCGCGGCGATGACCCCGCAGACCAGCAGCGGTATCAGCGACCGAAGCCCCGTACCGGCTCGCATCGCGCCCCCTGTCGTCGTGTCCTGCCCGCCCGGGCCGGGCGGAGCGCCGAGAGCGTAGCGCAACCGCGCCGAACCGGTCGGGAATCGAGAAGCACATTGCGCAGAAGGGCGAGACGCGCTGTTCCACGCTCGGTTTCAGCGATCAGGCGAACCTCGACGACTGCACGATGTGGCCGATCGTCCGCTGCGAGAGGGGGATCGGCGCAGCGCCGTCAGCCCTTCTCGACCAGGGCGATCAGCTCGGTGGCGAGGGCCAGGGACTCGTCGACGCTGTGGACGGCGTACATGGAGTCGACCATGAAGTGGTCGATGCCGGTGCGCTCGTGGACACTCTTGATGGTGTCGGCGACCTGCTGGGTCGTGGTGCCCGCGTCGATGTTGACCCGCAGGACGGCATCGATCGCGGACGGGTCCCGACCGGCCTCCCGGGCCAGTTGGTCGATGGCCGTCCGCTGGAACACCAGCCCGTCGATGTCCACGTAGCTGGGCACCACGATCAGCGGCAGCCAGCCGTCACCGCGCTCGGCGACCCGCCGCAGGGCGCGCTCGGACATGGCGCCGAGGTAGAACGGCGGACGGGGGCGCCGGGCGGGCTTGAGGGGGGAGTGGTGCAGGGGCACCGAAATCAGCTCACCGCTGTACTGGGCCGGGTCGGTGGTCCAGATGGCGTCGAGCGCGTCGAGCAGTTCGTTCATCCGGGCGCCGCGCCGGGTGAAGTCGGAGCCCGCGGCCTCGTACTCCTCGGGCGACCAGCCGATTCCGAAGCCGGGCAGCAGACGGCCGTCACTGATCACGTCGATGCTGGTGAGCGACCTGGCCAGCTGGACGGGCGGATACAGCGGGGCTATGAGCACATGCGTTCCGAGCAGTACGCGCTCGGTGGCGCTCGCGGCGATGGCGAGGAGTACGAACGGGTCGGCGGCCGTGTTGAGTTCGGCCGGAATGGAGTCGCCCTGCCCGCCGTAGCCGACCTTGGGACTGACGGCGGCCAGATTGCGGTCGCCCACCCACAGGCTCGCGGCACCCGCGTTCTCCGCCTCGCGCGCGAACTCCGCGGTCCGGGCCATGCCTAAGGCCTGCTTGTGGAACTGCGGGAGCGCAAAACCGATCTTCATGGCTGTTCCTTGCTGAGTAGTCGTGGCAACCATCGGCCGTCCCCTCGGGCGACCAGCGCATACCGGTTCCCTGTAAGGGAGTTGGCAGCGCGGGACGGTCGTCCACGGCCGTCATGCGCACCGAGAGTACAGAAGTTGATTGCGCAACTACCTCGATTGATCGCTGACGGCGTGTCGCGCCCCGCGTCAGTCACCTCCCACGAAGCCGCTGTCGTGGTCCACATCCAAGTCCGCCGTGTCGGGGGCGAGTTCGGCGAGATCGCCACGCCCTGTACGGTCGGCGGACTCGTCCAGGGGCCGACGGACGTTCGCACCGGCAGTGGACGTCGACGGGGTGGGCGGAGGGTACGCGCCTCTGGAGACCCTGAAGCCGGTCTCCGGGCTTTCGCCGGCCAGTGCCCGCGTGAGCGCGGCGCGGCAGTGGCGGGTGAACCGGGGCCAGGGACGGGACGCTTCGGGCGGCCAAGCAGCCGCCAGGAGGGACAAGCCGGCCCAGGGTGCCATCCACAGAAGCGTCCACCATCCGGGGTCCTGGTCGGGCAGGCCCGGGAATCCGTTGCCCAGGAGCATCGCGTTCATCGACATCCCGAACGACACCACGAAGGCGGCGAGCAGCGCGGGGACGCGGTAGGCGCCGAAGCATCGGCGCAGGGGAGCACGGTGTGCTTCCAGGGCCGTGCGGAACGGTGCGAATCGCGGCTCGGTGAGGAGTTCGTGGACGGTGACGCCCTCGTCGCGGCGCAGGCCGACCGCGAGGGCGGCGGGGGTCGGATCCTCCGGAGCACTGTGCTGCCCCGGCGCGAGGCTGATCCGGCCGGTCTCGTCGACGTGTGCGTGGCCGGTCAGGACGAGCAGTCGTACGGCGACCTCGGCGGCGTATCTCTCCCGCTGGGCCGACGCGCCCTTCCACGAGGCGCCGAGCCACCACCCCGCCTGGACCGGGTCCACGACCGACCTCCGTGCGCCCCGCACGAACTGCCGCTCCGCGCGCGTACGCCTCCACCAGGCCACGCCCAGGGCCGAGTTGAACCCGGTGAACCCCAGCAGCCAGCCGGCGGTGATCCACCCCATCTCGGTGCTCATGACACGGGCCCCGCTCCCTCACTTGCTTGACGTGACATCAGAGGGTGCCCCTGATGGCCACCGTTCGGCCGCAGCGGCCGCCAACGCCACTCCCGACAGCTCTGGTTGGCTCATGGGCAGGGCACTCTCCTCGGACGGCCGCCAACACGACGGCGGATCAACGCACTTGTCGGAGTTTCCCAACAAGTGGCGAATTCATGTCCGATTTTCAGCGCGGGCAGTTGCGCGGCTCACGACTCCGCGGTGTCCCGAGCGTCCCGCGTTCCTGCGCCACCGAGCTGCTGCGCTTTGATCGGCCGCGTCACCGTGCCGTCGGGCCCGTTGCCCCCGTGGGGAATTCCTCGCTCCCGATCACCCGCAGCAGCTCCAGCCGCTCGCGGGCCTCGGCGTCCGCCGGGGTGAGTACCAGCAGTTGCTGGCCCTGGTCGGGAGTGACCAGGGTCTCGCAGTCCATCGGCAGGCGGCCCACGCGCGGGTGCAGGAACGTCTTGCGGTCGGCGCGCCGGACCGCCACCTCGTGCTCGGCCCACAGTCGGCGGAAGTCGGCGCTCGCGGCCTGCAACCGGTCGACGAGCCCGGCGACGGTGGAGTCTCCGGTCCGGCGGCCGACGGCCGCCCGCAGGTCGGCCACGAGTTGGCGGGCGTGGCGTTCCTGCTCCTCGGGCGGGCCTACGGCGCGGGCAGCGGGGTCGGTGAACCAGCGATGCACGACGAAGCGCCGGTCGCCGGAGAAGCCGGTGAGGTCGCCCATGAGCAGGAGGGCTGTCCGGTTCTGGGCGAGGACCTCGCCCAGGTCGGACAGCACCAGGGCCGGGGTGTCGCCGAGCAGGCCGAGCATGCGGATCAGGCCGGCGCGGGCCTGGCGGGCTACTCCGTCGGCGGGCGGGGGCCGGTGGCCGGCCAGGTGGAACAGGTGGTCGCGCTCGTCGTCGGAGAGGCGCAGCGCCCGGGCCAGCGCGCCGAGCAGCTGGGTCGAGGGCTGACTGCTGCGGCCCTGTTCGAGGCGTACGACGTAGTCCACCGACATGCCGGCGAGCATGGCCACCTCTTCGCGGCGCAGGCCGGTGGTGCGGCGGCGTGGGCCGTCGGTGATGCCGACCTCGGCCGGGCGGATCGCCTCGCGGCGGCGGCGCAGGAAGTCGGCGAGCTGCTCACGTTCCATGGCCCCATCGTCCCTCGCGGCGGGGGAGCCGAGCCAGGGAGCGGCTCTCCCAGGATGAACGCTCCGCTCCCGTGCGTCGCGGCGCGGCCGCAGGGTGGCTGACAGACCGACGACGAAGGAGAACGCGATGCAGACACGAACCCTGGGCAGCACCGGCCCGGCCGTTTCCGCGCTGGGCCTGGGTGCGATGGGCATGTCGGGTGCTTACGGCGTGGCCGACCGCACGGAGAGTATCGCCACCGTGCACGCGGCGCTGGAGGCCGGCGTGACGCTGATCGACACCGGTGACTTCTACGCCATGGGCCACAACGAGATGCTGCTCGCCGAGGCGCTGGACGGCCGGGACCGGGACAGCTACCAGCTGAGCGTCAAGTTCGGCCAGTTGCGGGGTCCGGGCCGCGAGTTCGGCGGGCAGGACGGCCGGCCCGAGGCGGTGAAGAACTTCCTGGCCTATTCGTTGACCCGGCTGGGCACCGACCACATCGACATCTACCGTCCCGCCCGGCTGGACCCGGCGGTACCGATCGAGGAGACGGTGGGCGCGATCAAGGAGATGATCGACGCCGGGCATGTCCGGCACCTCGGCCTCTCGGAGGTCGACGCCGCGACGATCCGCCGGGCGCATGCCGTCCACCCGGTCGCCGACCTGCAGATCGAGTACTCCCTCCTGTCCCGCGCGGTGGAGGCGGACATCCTGCCCACGCTGCGGGAGCTCGGCATCGGCCTGACCGCGTACGGCGTCCTCGGCCGCGGTCTCATCTCCGGGCACTGGTCCGTCGACCGCACCGCCGGCCCCGGTGACGGCCGCGGCTTCAGCCCGCGGTTCTCGAGCGGGAACGTGGAGCACAACCTCGCCCTCGTGGAGGCACTGCGCCGGGTCGCCGACGCGAAGGGGTGCACGGTCGCCCAACTGGCCATCGCCTGGGTGGCCGCACAGGGCGGCGACGACGTCGTGCCGCTGGTCGGCGCCCGCACCCGCGAGCGTCTGGCCGAGGCGCTGCCCGCGCTGGAGGTGAACCTCACCGCGGACGGACTCGCCGAGATCGAGAAGGTGGTGCCGCCGGGCGCGGCACGCGGCGACCGGTACCCGTCCGCGTTCATGGCCGGTCTGGGCGTGGGGAACTGAGTCCGCATACCCGTCAGCACTCCGAAGGGGTCTGTAACGGACCTCGATCCGGAACCAGCGACCCCGCCACGCCTACGCGTGGATCCAGGTCAGGTGGCCCGCAACTCGAACCAGTCGAAGGCCGCGCTGCCCCGCGTGGCGTACATGCCGAAGACACGACCGGTGAAGCCACCGGCGACCTCGGTGGTGAGGTAGCGGCCGTCGAGTTCGGCGAGGATCTCGAACTCCCCGCTGCCCGTCTCGTAGCCCAGGCGGAGGGTGTCGGGACCGCCGGCTCTGAGGCCGGGCGGGGGAGTCGCGTCTGCTTCCGTGCCCCGGCTCGTGACCGTGGGCGGCAGGACGTCGGAGGTCGTGACGTCGATCCGCAGGGTCACGAGCCCGGACGGTACGGTCCGCTCGGCGATGGAGTGGCGCAGCGGGCCGATCCTGGCGATCGCACGGATCATGCCGTCGCCCGCCTCCACCTCGTAGTGGTGCGCCTCGTCCAGCCGTACGGCGAGTCCGCCCAAGCCCCCTTCGGCGACGTCGACCAGCGTGCGCGCGGTGCAGTCGGCGTCGTGCTGCCGTCGTCCGACGAAGAGCGCGCCGGGCTTGTCCAGGCTGTCCGCGCGGGCGTGGAGCACCAGGTGGCCCGGCCGCTCGTCCAGACGAACGGCTTCCGGATCACTCCGGCGAAGCGACACCCAGCACGGAGCGAGCGCGGGGGAGTCGAAGTCGTCCCGACCCGGCTCCTGCGGCCAGGGATACGGTGGCAGCGCCGGGGCCGACGCGCGCAGCTCCAGTGGCCCGGGCAGCGGCCACTCGTCCTCCCACCGGACCGGTGCCAGGAACGTCTCCCGGCCCATGCCGTGGTACATCGGTGTGTCGCCACGGGGCCTGGTGCCCAGCAGAACCATCCACCACGTGCCGTCGTGCGCCTGTACCAAGTCGCCGTGGCCGGTGTTCTGCACCGGATGGTTGGTACTGCGGTGGGACAGCACGGGGTTGGCCGGGTGTGGTTCGAACGGCCCGGGCAGAGTACGGGCCCTGGCCACCGAGAGCGCGTGCCCGCGTTCGGTGCCACCCTCCGACAGCAGCAGATACCACCAGCTGCCGACCTGGTACAGGTGTGGACCCTCGGGATACTGCAGTCCGCTGCCCGACCACATCGGCACCGGCTCGCCGAGCAGTTCGCCGGACTTCGGGTCGATGCGGACTCCACGGATCCCGCCCGAGGAGAACACGCACCAGCAGGTCCCGTCCTCGTCCCAGGCCAGGTCGGGGTCGATACCCGGTACGCCGACCCGCACCGGGTCCGACCACGGTCCCGCGGGATCCTCGGCGGTCACCAGGACGTTGCCCGCCCCGGCGACCACGGTTGTGATCAGCCAGAACCGGCCGTCGTGGTGCCGCAGAGTGGGCGCGTACACCCCAGTGGAGGACGGGGCCGTGTCGGGCAGCGCCAGCTGAGAGGGCCGGTCCAGGGCGTGCCCGATCAGCCGCCAGTGCACCAGGTCACGGCTGTGCCAGATCGGCACGCCCGGTACGTACTCGAAGCTGGACGTCGCCACGTAGTAGTCGTCGCCGGCCCGGCAGATGCTCGGGTCCGGGCTGAAGCCGGGTATTACGGGATTGTCGAAGAACGCCATGTCCGTCCTGAGGGGTGTGGTCGGGGGAAGCGCGTTCCGTGGGGAACATCCGCACGGGGTCAAGGGGTCGGACAGATGGGCCACGGGCCCCGAACTCGACGGTTGCCGACCGGAGTTCGCCGGTGAGCACCAGGTACAGGCCGTGGGTGTCCGGGAGTTGGTGCGCGAGGCCGACGGCGGGCCGTGGTCCGGCTGCGGTTGTCGCCGGAGCTCGGTACCGGCGCGGAAGCGGGACTCACAGTAGGCAAACCCCTAGGTCGTGCGGCGATCGGCGACGGCTGGTGGAGACAGGGCGAGGCGGTACAGAGACCGACTGCAAGGCTGACTTGTCGAAGCGCTTCGAAGCTCGCACGCAGGCCTGCGTCATGTCAACAGGTCGGTGATGAGGTCTGATGGGGCTGATGCTGGAGCATGACGAGCCTCCACTCGACCTGTTGTGGGTAACGTTGTCCGTAGTTAGCATCTCCCAAGAGTTGAAGCGCTTCGACGAGAAGTGTCCGCGGTCTCCTTGTCACGTCGGGTGCTGGTTCAGGGGGTCTCGGTCGGTGGCGGCAGAGGGGCACCGACCGCTCGCGGCAGAATATGCAGTTCACTGGGGTGCCACACTGGAGAAATGGAGCACACGCGGCAGACCGGTGGCCAGGGTGACGGCAGTGAGCTGGGCTCCTTCCTGCGCGCGCGCCGAACCCGGGTGACGCCGGCCGACGTCGGCCTGCCCGCCGGCCCCGGCCTGCGTCGTACGCCCGGGTTGCGCCGTGAGGAGATCGCGACCCTGGCAGGAGTGAGCATCGACTACTACACCCGGCTCGAACGCGGCAAGGAGAACCGTCCCAGTGCGTCCGTCGTCGAGGCGCTCGCGTCGGCGCTGTGTCTGGACGAGGCGGAGCGCGAGTACCTGCGCGGCCTGGCCGCTCTCTCGGCCCGCGGCGGCGGAACCGGGGGACCGGGTCCGGCCGGAGAGCGTCCGGTCGTGGACCGGGGCGTCACACTGCTCCTGGAGTCGCTGCGCCCCAGCCCCGCCCACGTCGTCAGCCGGACCTACGAGCTGCTGGCCGCCACCCCCGGCGGCCTGCGCCTGCTGCCCGGCATGACCGACATCCCTGCCGGGCAGCGCAACATCGTACGGTGGCTGGCCCTGCACCCCGCCGCCCGCGCCCTGTACCGGGACGACTGGGAGAACCAGATCCGCGGCTGCGTGGCCCGGCTGCGTGCACTGGCCGGTACCGAGCCCGACGCCGCGGGCCTTGCTCCGCTCATCGACGAACTGCGCGACGGGAGTCCGGACTTTGCCCGCCTGTGGGAGCAGTACGACATCCAGGGCCACACCACCGGCCGCAAGACCTTCCACCATCCCGAGTTCGGCGTCTTCACGCTCGGCTTCCAGGCCATGGACCTCGACGGCACCGGCGGCCATCGCGTGATCTTCTACCACGCGGAGCCGGGCACCTCCGAGTACGACGTGCTGGTGCTCCTCGACATGGACCGGCCGCGGCCGGCGGCACCGGACCACCTGCCGGCCGCGGACCGGCGCGCCTGACGGGGCCGTCGGGACGGCTCGGTGGCAGCGGTCAGGATGCCGTCAGCTCCCCGGCGCGCAGGGCCGCGGTCACCCCGCCGTCCATCAGCAGATCGGTGCCGGTGATGAACCCGGCGTGTTCTCCGAGAAGGAAGGCCGCTGCCTCCGCGACCTCGTCCGGCGTGCCGAACCGCCCGGCGGCCGACACCTCGCGCACGTGTTGGAACCACTCGGCGCGAGGGCCCGAGAGCTCGTCCTTGGCCAGCGGAGTGATGATCACTCCGGGGCTGACGGCGTTGACCCGTGCTCCGCGCTTGCCCCACGCGGCGGCGGCAGTCTGCACCCGCAGTACATTGGCCCGCTTGGAGAGCGCGTAGGCGTGGACGGAAGAACCCACCTGGTCGGGCTGGAGGAACGGTAGCGCGAGCAGTCGCGAGGTCTCGGTGGTCCCCAGCGCGTGCTCGATCTCGGGCGCGTACGGACTTTCCCGGTGTCCGGCCATGCTGGCGACCACGATGCCTGCTCGGCCGGCGGCGATCACGCGGGCGAACGCGTCCAGGACCAGCGCCGTGCCCAGCAGGTCGACATGCAGGACCCGCTCCGTACTCGCCTGGGTGGGTGAGACACCGGCGTTGTGCACCACCCTGGTCACCGGACCCAGCTCGGCCGCCGTGCCGGCCAGGGCCTCGACCGCGTCGCGGTCGGACACGTCGGTGATCTGGGTGGTCACTTCGTAGCCCTGGTCGCCCAGGTGCTCGGCGGCCTCGGCGAGTGCCTTGTCGTTCTGGTCGGCCAGAAGCAGGAGGCGGCCGGTGCCCACACGGCGGGCGATCGCGCGGCCGATGCTGCCTGCGCCGATGATGACAGCGATTTCTGTGCTCATGCCAGGATCCTTCGCTGTCACGGGGTGACCATCACCTTCAGTGCTTCCCGGTCGGCCATCGCGCGGTAGCCGTCGGGGACGTCGTCCAGGCCGACGGTACGGTCGAAGACGCGGCCGGGTTCGATGCGGCCCTCCAGGACGTCGGGGAGGAGTTCCTCGATGTAGGCGCGGGCCGGGGCGACCCCGCCGGTAAGAGTGATGTTGTTCATGAACTCCGGGAAGCCGAGAGGAACTTCGGGGTACTGGGGTGCGCCGACGCGGCTGATGGTGCCGCCCGCGCGGACCGCGCCGATGGACATCTGCAGGGCGGGCAGGGTGCCGACACATTCCAGGACGGTGTGGGTGCCGTCGCCGCCGGTCAGGTCCCGTACGCGCTCGATGCCCTCCTCGCCGCGCTCGGCGACGACGTCGGTGGCGCCGAAGTCACGGCCCAGGCCGGTGCGGTCCTGGTGTCGGCCCATCAGGATGATCCGCTCCGCACCGAGCCGCCTGGCGGCCAGCACGGCGGACAGGCCGACGGCTCCGTCGCCGACGACCGTGACCGTCGTACGGGGGTTGACCCCGGCGGTGACCGCACTGTGGTGGCCGGTGCAGAACACGTCGGACAGGGTGAGCAGGGATGGCAGCAGGGCCGAGTCCTCGGCCACCGGCAGCCCGACCAGTGTGCCCTGGGCCTGCGGGACGCGTACCGCCTCGCCCTGACCGCCGTCGATGCCCTCACGCCCCCAGGTACCGCCGTGCCAGCACGACGTGTGCAGTCCCTCGGCACAGAAGGTGCACGTGTTGTCGGACCAGACGAACGGGGCAACCACCAGATCACCGCGCTTGAGCCCGGACACCTGCGCGCCGAGTTCCTCCACCACGCCCAGGAACTCATGACCCATCCGCTGCCCCTGCTCCGAGGCGGGCAGAGAGCCGTAGGGCCACAGGTCACTGCCACAGACACAGGCGCGGGTCACGCGGACGATGGCGTCGGTGGGCTGCTGGATCTTCGGGTCCGGAACGTCCTCGACCCGGACGTCCCCTGCTCCGTACATGAGTGTTGCTCGCACGGTCCTTCTCCTTCAGGTGGTTCAGCGGGTGCTGCTGCGCGGCGCGTTGTACACCGCGTCGTCGACCTTCTCCAGCCAGGTCGTCTCCGGGCTTCCGTCACCGACGCCCTCCCACAGAGCGAGATGTTCCATGAAGTGCTCGGGAACGGCACCATGCCAGTGCTCCTCGCCGGGCGGGGTGTGGACGGTGTCGCCCGGCTGAGCCTCGATCACGGTGCCGTCACGGGTGCCGATCAGAGCGACACCGGAGACGATGTGCAGGGTCTGACCGAGCGCGTGGGAGTGCCAGTCGGTGCGGGCGCAGGGTGCGAACCGCACCAGGTTGGCACGAATCCGGGACGGTTCCTGGCCGGCGAGAATGACGTCGAACCAGACGTCGCCGGTGAACCAGTCGGCGGGAGCTTTGACGGTGGGCTGCTTCTTGAGGAGTTCCATGGTGCCGTTCCGTGAATCGAGGGCCGGTCGGGCCGAGGCGTCACTTCGACGATGGCCGGCCTTGAGTGAGGTGCTGGTGTCCAGGGCGCTGGGCCATTCGGAACCGAAGCCGCTGTGGAGGGTGGCGGCCGGTCGGCCCTTCTCCGGTCAGTCTGTTGTCCAGCATTCCGCTTGCCGCACGCGTGTGGCAGGTCGAGCTGTTCGGGGGAGCCGTGTGCGGGGGAACAGCAGGGCCCCCCTCCGCACCGCGCACACCGTCTCTGCACGCTCGGCGTCTGGAGTTCCACCGCGGCGGCCGACGTTCTGATCTGTCGCGGCGCACCATGGGAATGGGAGGACGCCTTGGGCGAGGTCATGTCGAGGTCGAGGTCGAGGTCGAGGTCGAGGATCGCGTCGAGGTCGGGGGCACCTGGCTCGGCGTAGTACGTGACCAGGCGACGGCCGGGCGAACCCTCCGGCTGAATGCCCCGGTAGCGGAGGAGTTCGCCGGCCGGCGGGGCCAGGTCGGGCGCGTCGGGATCGATCCACGGCGGCAGCCGGCCGGCAGGACCGCGGTCGGCCGGTTGACAGACAGGGGCGGTCAGGACGGGGGAGGAGTGGTCTGGTCCTCCACAGCCACCAACGGGTCGTCGTGTGTCTGTGCCCCCTTGGCGACCTGCTCCTGCCCCAGCATGTCGAGCAGGACC
Organism: Streptomyces sp. NPDC033178; assembly: GCF_055577685.1. Lineage (NCBI taxonomy): Bacteria > Bacillati > Actinomycetota > Actinomycetes > Kitasatosporales > Streptomycetaceae > Streptomyces > Streptomyces sp. NPDC033178. Next base: position 436,419 of record NZ_JBVIPT010000001.1, on the reverse strand, counting down.
ATTGCCCGCTCGGGTTCCACGCGAGCAGGTCCATCGTGCGGCTCACCACGACCGCGGGGTTGGGCCGCAGGCTTTCCAACAGGAACTCGATTCCGGGCCCTACTGACGAAGTGGGCGCAGCCGCGAGCGCCGGGGCGGTGGTGCGGGCGGCGCACACGGCGAGGTCCCGCAAGTGCGCGTGCTCGCGCTCGTCCAGCGCGCTCGTCCAGCGGGAGGACCCGGGCCGGCGCGTCGATGACGGACGGGCTCGGGCGGGACTCCTTGCCGCGTTCAATGCGCGTGCAGTAGTCGATGCTCACGTCGGCGAGGGCCCAGCTCCTCGCGGCGCAGCCCCGGGGTACGACGCAGGCCGTGGCCGGAGGGAGACCGGCCGCCTCGGGGGTCACCGGGTGCGGTGGGCGCGTAGGAAACGCCCCAGTTCCGTGCCGTCGCTGCCGTTGCGCTGCTCACGTGCCATGTGCTCAGTGGCAGGTCGGGCGTACCGGATCCATGAGCTGTGGGCACGCACTGTGAGGGGCCCTGCCACACCCCCGAACAGCGCTCCCCTGCACAGCTCGGCCTGCCACGGGACGGGCCCGGCGCGCAGGCTGGGTGTCGGTCGAGGAACACCCTCCGCGCAGGGAATCCATCCCGTTTCGTTCTACAGGAGAACCACCCGTGTCCAGTTCTGTCGTGTCGGACAGGTCGTCCGCCGATACCGCCGGCGGCCGACGCGGCACCGCGAACGGTGCCCGTTGGGCGCTGGCGGCCGCTCTGCTCGGCTTCTTCGTGATGACACTCGACGCCCTGATCGTCAACGTCGCCCTGCCGGAGATCGGGCGTGGCTTCGGCGGCGGCATGACGGGCCTGCAGTGGGTGGTGGACGGCTACACGCTGATGTTCGCCGCGCTGCTGCTGTCGGCCGGGTCGGTGACCGATCGGATCGGTGCGCGGCAGGCGTTCGGGGCGGGGCTCGTGGTGTTCACCGTCGCCTCGGCGGCCTGCGGTTTCGCACCGAACCTGGGTGTGCTCGTCGTGGCCCGACTGGTGCAGGGTGCAGGCGCCGCGGTGATCGTGCCGGCGTCGCTGGCGCTGATCCGCGAGGCGTTCCCCGACCCCACCCGGCGTGCCCGGGCCATCTCGATCTGGGCGATGGGCGGTTCGGTGGGCGCCGCGGCAGGACCGGTGCTGGGCGGTGTGCTCAGTGAGCTCAGCTGGCGGATGATCTTCTTCGTCAATCTGCCGGTGGGTTTGCTGGCACTGTTCCTGCTCACCCGGACCGCGCGTTCGCCCCGCCAGGGCGACGCTCCGTTCGACTGGATCGGCCAGATCGCCGCGGTCGCGGCGATGGGCGGCCTGACGTATGCCGCGATCGAGGCCGGTGCCGTGGGCATCGGCGCGCCGCGCGTGCTGCTCGCGCTCGCGGTGGCCGTGGCGGCGGCGGTGGTCTTCCTGACGTCCCAGGCACGCGGCCGGAACCCGATGGTGCCGCTGGAACTCCTGCGCGCCCGGACGATGGCGCTCTCGGCGACCGTGGGTTTCGCGCTCAACGTCGGCTTCTACGGCATGATCTTCCTGCTCGGCCTGTACCTCCAGCAGGAGCAGGGTCTGTCGCCGATGGCCACCGGGCTGGCGTTCCTGCCGATGACGCTGCTGACCGCGGTCGTCAGCCCGACGGCGGCCCGGCTCGCCGCGAGGTTCGGGCCGCGGATGCCGATCATCACCGGGCAACTCCTGATGGCCACCGGCCTGGTGGCACTCTGCGTTCCGACGGCCTCGGCGCCCGCCTGGCTGCTGGTCCTGCTGATGATCCCGGTCGGAACCGGCGGCGGCCTCGCCGTACCGGCGGTGACCTCACTGCTCCTCGACCGCGTCCCCGCTCAGCGGGCCGGCACCGCGAGCGGTGTCCTCAACGCCTCCCGCCAGCTCGGTGGCGCCCTGTCCGTGGCCGTCTTCGGCGCCCTGGTCTCGAACCACGCGCACTTCCTGCACGGGCTGCGCACCAGCCTCCTGATCGCCGCGCTGCTCGTGGCCCTCACCGCGGCGGCATCCCTACTCCTCAAGGGGAAGACCTCATGACCTCGACCTCGGCCTGGACGAGCCAGGAACTCGACAGCATCGAACACGCGGAGGAACTGGCGATCGCCTCCGTGCGGCGCAGCGGCGAGCTGGGCGGTCGGCGGACGATCTGGATGGTCCGCGTCGGCGACGGCATCTACGTCCGTTCCGTCAACGGCCCCGGCTCCGACTGGTACCGCGGCACCCGGGCCCGCCAGGAAGGCCGTATCCAGGCGGGCGGGGTCGAGAAGGACGTCATGATCATCGACACCGGCGACGAGGTCAACGACGCCGTGGACACCGCGTACCGGACCAAGTACGGGCACTACGCCGCGTACATCGTCAAGGCCATCACCAGCCCCGAGGCGAGCTCCACCACGATGCGGCTCGAACCGCGCTGACCGAACTCCGCCGACCCAACCCCCCTACGAGCTACAGCAGCTCCACCAGAACCACCAGATCGGAGAAGCCATGCTCACCGTCAACGCGTACTCCGCCACGGCCGCTGCCGAACCTCTCGCGCCGACCACCGTCGAACGTCGTGACGTCGGCCCGCACGACGTCCTCATCGAGATCAAGTACTGCGGTATCTGTCACTCCGACATCAGCCACGCCCGCAGCGAGTGGGGCGAGCAGGTCTATCCGATCGTGCCCGGCCACGAGATCGCCGGCATCGTCACCGACGTCGGCTCCGAGGTCGGCAGGTTCGCCGTCGGCGACCGGGTCGGTGTCGGCTGCCTGGTGGAGTCCTGCCGCGAGTGCGAGTCGTGCCTGAAGGGCGAGGAGCAGTACTGCCTGAACGGCAACACCCTCACCTACGGCGGCATCGACGAGGACGGCACGATCACCCAGGGCGGGTACTCCACCCACGTCGTCGTCACCGAGGACTTCGTCGTCCGCATCCCGGAGGGCATCGACCTCGACGCGGCGGCCCCGCTGCTGTGCGCGGGCATCACGACGTACTCCCCGCTGCGCCGCTGGGGTGCGGGTCCGGGCAGGAAGGTCGCTGTCATCGGTCTCGGCGGACTGGGCCATGTGGCCGTGAAGCTCGCGCATGCGATGGGCGCCGAGGTCACCGTGCTGTCGCAGTCGCTGAAGAAGATGGACGACGGCCTGCGCCTGGGCGCCGACCACTACCACGCCACCAGCGACCCGGCCACCTTCGAGCAACTGGCCGGCACCTTCGACCTCATCATCAACACGGTCAGCGCGAAACTCGACCTCGACGCCTACCTCGGCCTGCTGGCCGTGAACGGCGCCCTGGTCAACGTCGGCGCCCCCGCCGAGCCGCTGTCGCTCAACGTGTTCTCGCTGATCATGCGCGGCCGGTCGTACGCCGGTTCGCTGATCGGCGGCATCCGCGAGACGCAGGAGATGCTCGATTTCTGCGCCGAGCACGGCATCGGCTCCGAGATCGAGGTCATCCCGGCCGACAAGATCAACGAGGCCTATGAGCGTGTCCTCGCCTCCGACGTGCGCTACCGCTTCGTGATCGACACCTCGACGTTGGCCTGACCCACGGCCGCGTCCGCCTGAGACCACCCCGTACGAGGAGCCGCGCCCCCGAGAGCCCTCGTACGGGGTGCCGCCGACAGAACAGTGACCAGGCTTGATGCTCGTTGAAGGTCCTCTTGCCCCCGCGGGAGTTCCTGCTGGTTCCGCGGCACCCGAGCCCGCCACGAGGGCCGTCTCAAGGCCGGCGGGGTCGAGAAGGACGTGGCGTTCGAGGACGTCGACGGGGAGATCAACGACGCGGTCGACGCCGCCCACCGCACCAAGTACGGCCGCTACTCCGCCAACACCATCGAGCGCATCACGAGCGCCACCGCGGGCTCGACGACCATGCGGCGGCGCCTTCGACGCAGCCGCCCGAGATGCTGCCGACGGCATTGCCGTCGGCGTCCACGGCCAGCGCGGTACCGACGGGCAGAGGTGCACTGCCGCTGACCTGGACGACGGTGGCGAGGGCGAAAGGGCAGGCCTCGCGGCACCAGGTGTGCAGCGTCTCCGCGATGTTCAGCACAGGTGGGTCTCCAGGAAGGAACAGCAGGCTCCAGGCCCTGCGCAGCGGTGCGTGTGCACCGCTGCCCGCGGCGTGACTCAGAGCAGCGACTCGGCGGTGATGGGCAGATTGCGTACCCGGCGGCCGGTGGCATGGAAGACGGCGTTGGCGATGGCGGGTGCCACGCCCACCAGGACGACCTCGCCGAGGCCCTTGACGCCGAGGGGGTCGGCCTCGTCGTCCCGGCCGTCGACGTAGATCGCCTTGAGTTCGGGGACGTCGGCGTTGACCGGTACCAGGTAGTCGGCCAGGTTGGCGTTGACTATCCGGCCGTCGCGGTGGTCGGTGACGGTGTGTTCGAGGAGTGCCATGCCGATGCCGCCGGTCATTGCGCCGATGGCCTGGCTGTCGGCGAGCTTGGGGCTGATGATGCGGCCCGCGTCGAAGACGCCGAGCATCCGCCGCACCCGGACCAGACCGAGGCGGGCGTCGACGGCGACCTCGGCGAACACCGCGCCGTAGGCGTACATCGAGGACCGGGACTGCCCCGGGGTCCAGGACCCGACCGCTTCGAGGTGCGTGCGGTTGTTGCGGGTGAGGAGCTGCCGATAGGTCTCCCCGCGCGCGGGGTTGTCGCTCACGTGCAGTCGGCCGCCCCGTACGACGATGTCGTCGGCGTCGATGCCGAACAGCGGTGAGTCCTCGTCCCCGACGGCGAGTTCGATCGCCTGCTGTCGTAGTTTGTCGCAGCCGTCCTGGACGGTGGATCCGACGCTGGCCATGGTCAGCGAGCCGCCGTGGAGCGGGGCCGTGGGCATGTTCGTGTCGCCGAGCCGGAACGTCACGTTGCGGACCGCCAAGCCGAGGGCGTCGGCGGCGACCTGCGTCATGGAGGTGTACGTGCCGGGGCCCATGTCGCTGGTCGAGGACTCGACCAGGGCGGTGCCGTCGGCGTCCAGCCGCACGCCGGCCTGGCCGGGAGCGCGCAGGGTGTCGTAGAGCGCGGTGGCCATGCCGGTGCCGATGAGCCAGTCGCCGTCGCGGGTGGAGCGGGGCCGGGGGTTGCGGCGATTCCAGCCGAACTCACGGGCGCCGACGGTGTAGCACTCGCGCAGCCGCCTGGTGGAGAACGGCCGCCCGCTGGACTGGTCGTTCTCGGGTTCGTTGCGCCGCCGCAGCTCGATCGGATCGATGCCCAGTTCGTGGGCGAGTTCGTCCATCGCGCTCTCGATGGGGAAGGCGGCGGTGGAGTAGCCAGGGCCGCGCATCGGGGTCGGGGTGTTCACGTCCAGCGGCACCGTCCGGTGCGTCTGGGCGACGTTGGGCGTGGTGTAGAGCATCTGCCCCGGGGAGACGACACCGCGCTCGGCGAACGTCTCGTAGCTGGACGTCTCGGCGCGCAGGTCGTGGGTCATCGCGGTCAGCCGTCCGCGGCGGTCGCTGCCCAGGCGCACCTTGTACTCGTACGCCGGCCGGTAGCCCACACCGAAGTAGAGCTGCCTGCGTGTCAGTACGAGCTTGACCGGCCGGCCCGCCTCGCGGGCGGCGAGGGCCGCGATGGTGATGTGTGGCCAGGCCCGCGCGGCATTGCCGAACGCGCCGCCGACGAACGGCGAGATGACCCGGATGTTCTCCGCCGGGATGCCGAAGTTGGCGGCGAGTTCGTCCCGCGGGCTCTGCACCCACTGGGTCTTGTCCCACAGCGTCAGCCGGTCGCCGTCCCACTGGGCGACGGTGGCGTGGAGCTCCATCGCGTTGTGGTGGTTGCGGGCGGGACGGTAGGTCATCTCCAGCCGTACGGGGGAGGCTTGCAGGGCCGCCTCCGCGTCACCACGCGCGTAGGTCCTGGGCTCGCCCGCCGGCGGAGCGTCTGTGAGGTCTGTGGTGGACTGCTCGCTGTCGTAGTCGAGCTTCACCATGCTCGCCGCGTGCTGGGCGGCCTCCAGCGTGGTGGCCACGACGACGGCGACCGGCTGGCCGTGGAAGCGGACCCGGTCGTCCTGGAAGACGCGCAGCCGCTCACCCGGAAGGTTGAGCGATCCCGGATTGGGTCCGTACGGCAGCTTGGGGGCGTTGCGGTGGTGGATCACCTTCAGGACGCCGGGCCGGCCTTCGGCAGCGCGGGTGTCGATGCCGGTGATCCGGCCCTTGCCGATACTGCTGTCGACCACGACGGCGTGCACTACACCGTCGGGTTCGTGGTCGGCGGCGTACTTCGCCTGCCCTGTCACCTTGAGGCGCCCGTCCACCCGGGAGAGCGGTGCGCCGACGGCTGCCTGCGGCTGGGGGCTCATGCGTTGTCTCCTACGATGCGCAGCTGACGTTCGACCGTCCGCTTGAGCAGTTCGACCTTGAAGCGGTTGTGTTCCAACGGCCGGGCCCCGTCCGCAGCCGATGCCGCCGCCTGGGCCCAGAGCCGCTCCGAGGGCCGTTCGCCGACGAGGGCTTCTTCGACGGCGGGCAGCTTCCACGGCACGGTGCCCACTCCTCCGGCGGCCACCTTCGCCTCGCGGATCACGCCGCCGCGGACGTGCAGGGCGACGGCGGCGGAGGTGAGGGCGAACTCGTAGGACTGCCGGTCACGGACCTTCAGGTAGCCGGACTTCAGCGGGCGCGGGTAGGCCGGGATTTCTACGGCGGTGATCAACTCGCCTTTGCTGAGGGCCTGTTCGCGGTTCGGAGTACTGCCCGGCCGTAGCAGGAAGTCGGTGAAGGGGACACTGCGTGCGCCGTCCGGGCCGAGCAGATGCACCCGTGCGTCCAGGGCGGCGAAGGCGACGGCCGCGTCGGAGGGGTGGGTGGCAACGCAGTCCTCGGAGGTGCCCAGGATCGCGTGGGTGCGGTTGTACCCCTCGCGCGCGGCACAACCGGAGCCGGGCTCGCGCTTGTTGCAGGCGGCGGTCACGTCACGGAAGTAGGTGCAGCGGGTGCGCTGCATGATGTTGCCGCCGATGGTGGCCATGTTGCGCAGTTGGGCGGAAGCGCTCAGCTCCAGCGCCTGCGAGACGACCGGATACGTGGTGCGCACCTTGCGGTGGGCGGCGGCCTCGCTCATGGTCACCAGGGCGCCGATCCGCAGCCCGCCACGCTCGGTGACGGTTACCTCGTCCAACGGCAGACCACTGATGTCGACGAGGGTTTCGGGCCGTTCGACGGTCTCGCGCATCAGGTCGACCAGGGTGGTCCCGCCCGCGATGTACCGCCCACCGCGCCGACCGGCTTCGAGAGCCTCACGCGTGCTGGGTGCCTTGGTGCATGAGAAGGGATACATCGCCACTCACTTCCGGCCCGAGGCCTGCTCGACCGCGCGCACGATCTTCACGTAACACCCGCAGCGGCAGATGTTGCCGCTCATCCACTCCCGGATCTCCTCGGCGGAGCCGGTGTGGCCTTCCTGCATGCAGCCGACGCCCGACACGATCTGGCCCGGCGTGCAGTAGCCGCACTGGAACGCGTCCTGGTCGATGAACGCCTGCTGCAGCGGGTGCAGTCGATCGCCCCTGGCCAGGCCCTCGACGGTGGTGACCTCGGCGCCGTCCAGGCGCACCGCCAGGGTGAGGCAGGAGTTGACGCGGCGTCCGTCGACCAGGACCGTGCAGGCCCCGCAGGCGCCGGCGTTGCAGCCCTTCTTGGAACCGGTCAGACCGAGGTGTTCGCGCAGCAGGTCGAGGAGCGAGGTCCGGTTGTCGACGGTGACGGCGTGCCGCCGGCCGTTGACCGTCAACGAGACGCGGCTGCTGGGGACCGGTGCCTCGGCGGCGACCGCTTCCTCGACGCCGAGCGCGGACGGCGCCGCGACCAGACCGCCCGCCGCGATGACACCACCGGCCGCGGACGTCGTTGCGATGAAGGTACGACGCGAGGGTGCGGAGGGCGGCCGGGTGGGGGGAGACGTGGCTGACTCGGAGGTTTCGGTAGACATGCTCACTCTCTCGACACGAGGAAGGTGGGGGACTTGCTGACCGGCGTGAGCCCAGGACGGAGGTTCACTGTTGCCCCTCATGGCATTTCGGCTTCTGCCCAGCCTGGCGGGACAACTGGCCGGGTGGCAGGCCGTGTTGTGCCGGGGAACGGTGTGCCAGGGTGTGAGAGGGCCCCTCTTCCCACCTGTCCCACGGGGCACGGCGATGTAAGACTGGGCCGTTTGGGGAACGGGTTCAGCCCCGCGGAATGCCGACGCGCCGCAGCCATGACTCGACTTGGGCATCGGCCTCCCGGACTTCCTCGCCGCGCACCGCGAGCCCTTCCCCGATGGTCGCGCCCGGGCAGGACGCCGCGTAGTCCCGCTCGGTGGTGCCCAGTCCGCTCATCGCATACGTCGTGAGCGGATGGACCGTCTTGCCGCGGAAGTCGTACCTCTCGGTGAAGGTCGACATGATCATGGGCGCTCTGACGTTCCAGATGGGGCTGCCCAGCAGCACCACGTCGTAACGCTCGATCGAGGACGGAGGGTCGACCATGGCGGGCCGTGCATCGGCGTCCTGTTCGCGGACATTGCGCGCCACTGTCTCGTCGTAGTCGTCGGAGTAGGGGTCGACGGGTTCGATGCGGTGCACGTCGCACTCGATGCGCTCGCTGATCATTTCGGCCAGAACCTCGGTGTTCCCGACCTTGAGATTCGTACGCCCGCCGTAGGAGTAGTTCTCGCCCGGCCGGGAGAAGTAGGCCAGCAGGATCCGCTGCCGCGGCGAGGCCGCCGAGGCAGATCGCCCGGTGGACTCCGGCGTCGGCCCGCTCGGCTTCGACGGGGAACAGCCGGTGATCTGGACACCGGTCATGACGGCGGCTCCTCCCAGGAGTACGCCTCGAAGGAGCGCGCGACGCCCCGGCGCGGCGGGTTTGCCCTGCCCGGCGCCGACTCCGCCGGCAGTCATCCGCTGATTCCGCTGGTTCCGCGAAGGGAACGGACGGCATCGAGATCGGCACGCACCCTTCGCGGCTCGGCTTCGACAGGAAGGTCGGGCGGGTCCAACACGCCGTCCACGGTGCCGGACTCGTCGCTCCTCAGAGCGCCGAAGAGCTCTGCCCAGTCCGACGGCTCTTCGCCCTCGGTGGCGATCAGCTCGAACGTCCTGCCCAGCGCGGTGTCGGTCAGCAGGCTGCGCACCAGCGTCTCGGCGATCTGGTCGCGGGCGACCCCGCCATCGGCCGTGCCGCCCTGTTCCAGGACGAGCCTCCGCTGAGCGGGGCCGGCAATGTCGAACCAGCCGGGCCGGACGACCGTGTACGGCAGGCCACTGGCCCGCAGGAGTCGCTCGGAGCGCCGCTTCCACGGGGTCGCACCGGGGATGTCGCTGCGCGTGGCGTAGATGGAGGTCATCAGCGCCACGCGCGGCCGGGCGCCGTCGAGGGCCTGCAGGATGTTGCGTACGCCGCCGTAGTCGACGTGCGCACGGGCGTCCGGGCGGGAGTCGCCACCGGATCCGTGGGTGAGGACGATCGCGTCGGCTCCGCCCACGGCGCGCCGCAGTGAGGCGGGGGCCTCAAGGTCGCCCTGTACCAGCTCGACACCGGGGAGCAACTGCTCGGCCCGCCGCAGATCGCGAACGAGTGCCCGCGGGCGCAGGCCCTGTCGCTGTGCGGCGCGCACGGCGAGCTGTCCGATGCTGCCGGTCGCGCCGACCATGAGTACGTCGGTGATGTTCTGGTTCTGGGACATGGTGAGGTCCTGGTCCGTGAGGTGAGTGCTGCCGTGAGGGCGGCGAGGCGGAGATCCTCAGGCGCGGGTGCCTCGGTCCGGGGCGGGTGAAGGCACCCGCGCGCGCGAGTTCAGGAGCGGTTGTCGCCGTCTGCCGGGTCAGCCGTCCAGACGCCGCGCGCTGAGCCAGCTGACCATCTCCGGTGCGTGGTGGTCGAAGAACAGCGTCCCCCCGGTGTCCAGGGTGGCGATGGCCGCCATCTGGTCGTCGGTGAGGTCGAAGTCGAAGATGTCGATGTTCTCCGCCATGCGCTCGGCGCGGACCGACTTGGGGATGGCGACGACACCGCGCTGGGTCAGCCAGCGGAGCACGACCTGCGCCACGGACTTGCCGTGCTTCTCGCCGATCCCGCTCAGGACCGGGTGGGTGAAGATGTTGTTCTTGCCTTCGGCGAACCCGCCCCATGACTGGATCTGCACGCCGTGCTCGCGCATGAGCTCCTGGTCGGTGGTGCGCTGGAAGAACGGGTGGGTCTCGATCTGGTTGACCGCGGGGGTGACCTCGTTGTTGATGACGAGGTCGAGGAGCCGGTCGGGGTAGAAGTTGGCGACGCCGATCGCCTTGGCGCGGCCCTCGCGGTTCAGGTCCTCCATGGCACGCCACTGGCCGTACACGTCGCCGTAGGGCTGGTGCATCAGGTACAGGTCGAGGTAGTCCAGGCCGAGCTTGGTCAGGGACGTCTCGAAGGCGCGCTTGGTGTTCTCCTCGGCGGGCGCGTCCTGAACCCACAGCTTGGTGGTGACGAACAGTTCTGCGCGCGGGATGCCGCTGTTCTTGATGGCGCGGCCGACGGCCTCCTCGTTCTGGTACGCGGCAGCCGTGTCGAGCAGCCGGTAGCCGGCCGAGAGGGCGTCGGTGACGGCCTGCTCGGTCTGTTCCGGCGGGATCTGGTAGACGCCGAAGCCGAGGATCGGCATTTCGACGCCGTTGTTGAGGGTGACGGTCTGCATGGGATCTTCTTTCTGTACGGGGAGGGGCGAGGCGGGGCGCGGCAGGTGACCGGTCAGTGCTCGAGGAGACGAGGCGCGCGTCTGCGACTGATGGCGGCGACGGCCCGGGGCACCGCCGAGGCGGCGGGCGGCGTTCAGCACACCACTGGTGACGTCGGTCCGTTCGGCAGGCGCGCTCTCCAGCAACTCCAGCAACAGTGGCACCAGCGGCAGGAATGCCGTGCTGGTGGCGAGTGCGCTCCGCCCGACCAGCGTCGGCCGCGCGCCGGACCTGATCTGCGGCGGCGGGCCGGCCGCGCCCACCGTGAGCGGTGCGGTTGCGGCGGACGTGGACAAGGGACGATCTCCTGCACTGGAAGAGCCGAGCTGACAGAACACGAGCCTCGCGCCTTTTTGTCCGCTGTGGCAGGCCGGGCCGTACAGGGGAGCGACATTCAGGGGTGTGACAGGGCCCCCCACACGCCTCCCACGCAGGTCAGCGCGGTGTGAGACTGTCGATATGGCATCGGAGCGAAGCACCAGCAGGAGCGCCGACATGGAACTGGGCCGGTTCCTGCACGCGCGCCGCACCCAGACCAGCCCTGAGCAGGTCGGTCTCACCGTGGGCACGGGCCTGCGCCGCACCCCTGGCCTGCGCCGCGAGGAACTGGCCACACTCGCCGGCATCAGCATCGACTACTACGTACGCCTGGAGCGCGGCAAGGAGACCCGCCCCAGCCCCTCGGTGCTGGACGCACTGGCCCGTGCCCTGCGTCTCGACGACGCCGGGCACCAGCACCTGCGCGAGCTCGCAGCCCGGGCCGCCCGGTACGCCCCCGAGCCTGCGCCGCCGCCCAGCCGGACCGTGCGCCCCCATCTGAAGCTGGTCCTGGAGACCATGCGGCCGGGGCCCGCCTACGTCATCAGCCGCAGCATGGACCTGCTCGCCTGGAATCCGGGCGGCCTCGCCCTGTACGCAGGCCTGGCCGACTGGCCCGCCACTCAGCGCAACCTCGCCCGCTACCTGTTCCTCCACTCCACCGCGCGCACCCTCTTCCCCGACTGGGACTACCAGGTCCGCGGCTGCGTCGCCCGGCTCCGCGCCTTTGCCGGCACCGACCCGGATGCCCCCGACCTCACCAGCCTGGTGGGTGAGCTCCTGCTGAAGAGCCCCGACTTCGCCAAGCTGTGGGAGCGCTACGACGTCACTGGGCGCAAGAAGATCGAGAAGACCTTCCACCATCCCGAGGTCGGCATCCTCACTCTCAGCGGCCAGAGCATGCACCTCGAAGGGACCCCCGGCCAACGTCTGGGCGTCTACACCGCCCTACCAGGGACCCCCGACCACGACGCCATGCTCCTGCTCGACGCGAGCGTCCCCCAGTCCGCCGGGCATGCCAGTAGGTCGGCCGAACAGCAACGGCGCACACGGTCCTGACGAACACCAACCGTCTGTCCGGCACCGTGCCAGGGACGGTGGGGCGCCGCGGGGTCAGGTCGACGACGACGTGCTCTCGTCCTGGGACGCGGTCGGTGCGTGCGGCGCCGACTGGGAGCCGAGCAGGTCGAGAAGGACGAGGGCGTCGTGGTCGGCGGTGCCGGGCTCGGCGTAGTACATGATGAGGCGGTGGCCCGGTGTGCCTTCCAGTTCCATGGACTGGTAGCCGAGGGTGAGGTCGCCGACGTCAGGGTGGTGGAAGGTCTTGCGGCCGTGGGAGTGGCCCTTGATGTCGTAGCGCTCCCACAGGCGGGCGAACTCCGGGCTTTTCAGCAGGAGTTCACCGGCGAGCCGGGCCAGGTCCGGGGCATCGGGGTCGGTGCCGGCCAGGGCGCGCAGGCGGGCGACGCAGCCGCGGACCTGGGTGGCCCAGTCATGGAAGAGGCTGCGGGCCGCGGGGTGGAGAAAGACGTAGCGGGCGATGTTGCGCTGCCTGGTCGGCCACTCCTCGATCCCGGTCAGCAGTTTCAGCCCGCTGGGGTTGGCCGCGAGCAGGTCGTTGGTACGGCTGACCACGTGAGTGGGGTTCGGCCGCAAGGTCTCCAGCAGCAGCTTCACGCCCGGCCGGATGGTCCGGTTGGGCAGCGCCGGAGGTTCCGGCGAGGTGCGGGCGGCGAGGGCGACGAGGCTGCGCAGATGCTCGTGTTCGTCCTCCTCCAGGCGCAGGGCGCGAGCCAGGGCGTCGACGACGGACGGGCTGGGCCTGGTTTCCTTGCCGCGTTCCAGGCGGGTGTAGTAGTCGATGCTGATGCCGGCGAGGGTGGCCAGTTCCTCACGGCGCAGACCGGGCGTGCGGCGCAGTCCCGGGCCGACCGTGAGACCGGCCTCGGCGGGGGTGATCCGGCCCCGGCGGGCGCGCAGGAAGCGTCCCAGCTCGGTGCCCCCGCTGGTGGGCTGCTCACGTGTCATGTCTTCGAGTGTGCGGGTGCAGGTGACCCGCCGGTAGACGCGTGGGGGGCCCTGTCATGCCCTGGAACGCGGTTCCCCGGCACAGCGCGGTCTGGCACGTGTCGCGTGCGCGAGGAACTGTTGACCGTGTGGGGACCCCCGTCCCAGAGGGCCGTCGGCACCTCCGTAAACTTGTCATCACTTCGATCCAACTCGGCGGGAAACTGAAGTCCTTGGCGGAGGCGCGGCGCGCCCCGAAACGCACCAGGGCGATCGCGTCGAGCGTCGGCTCGACGGGCGGCACCCGCTGTCCTACCGTGACCTGCCGCAGGTGATCCGTCGTCGGACGATGAACGTCTCCGTGACCTCGACCAGGGGACGGACGTCGAGCCCGTCGGTGCCGGGCACCTCGTCGCGGTACATGCCGTCGGGCCGGAACTCCGCCGGGTCGGCACCGGGCGCCCCACGCAGCAGGCTCACGGCAGACATCGGTTGGACGACGAAGTCGGCGCGGTCGGAGTCGACCAGACACGGCGCGCTCTCTCCGGCGGCGCGTGCGAACTCCGCCGCGGCCTCGGCCCGTACGACCCCCAACGACTGCCGCTCCCAGCTCCCGATTGTCGCCCGGGCCCGTTCCACCACCAGCTCCAACGCGACACTCGTGGCCATACGTCGTCCCCGGTCCCTGCGGTGGTCCGGTGCCCGGACGCCAAGGACCGAGCATCCTCGGCCGCCATGGAACCGGCCCGTACAGCGGACCGGTCCGCTTGGCGGCGTTCGCCGGCACCACATGATCGTGGTCAGGCCGAAGCTGCGGATTCCGCGAGCCTCTGGAACTCTCCGAGGTCGTAGTTGGCGAGCGTCGAGTCCAGGTTGGTGAGAGCGCCGAGGTGCTCGACGAAGCCCTTCGGGTCGTACTCGATCTGCAAAGTGACCCGGCTCGCGGTGTCGCTCAGCCGGTGGAACGTGACAACTCCGGCATGGTGCACGCCCTGGGTGGTGTGCCAGGCGATCCGCTCCTCGGGGACGACCTCGGCCAGTTCGGCGACGAAGTTCTTGTCCGCGCCGGGCAGGGACAGTTGCCAGGCGAAACGGCGTTCGTCCAGAGGCTCCACCAGGCGGACGTGGCTGAGGAAGGACGGCCACCTCGCCACATCGCTCCACAGAGCCCAGGTGACGGACACGGGGGCCTGGATGTCGACGGTCTCCACCAGAGAAGCGGACACAGAGGTACCTCTTTTACGGTCGGCTGGGGCGCTGGGCCCGACGGATCAGTGGGACCCGGTTACCCGCGTACGTCCCACCCACACGACGTATGAGGCCGGGCCCTTCGCGATGCCGCATACGAGGCGGAAGCGCGGGCGGCCCATGTCCGAGCCGTCGGACGGGGCCTTCACGACCCGGCAGACGGCAAGGGAAGCGCTTCGGGGTCGAGGTCCAGGCGCGTCATGCGGCGCATGGCGCTGAAGGCGTCGAACCAGGTTTGGTTCTCCCTCTTGAGTTCTCGATGACTGCCGCACGGATTTCATTCCAGGTCTGCGCCATGGCCGCGAGGTAGGAGGCGTACAGCTCTCGTTTGATTGCCGTCTGGCGTGCTGATTGCTAACAGTCCCGAGGATTGTCCCCCAGTCCGCTTGCACAGACTGGGAAACCTCCAGCTGTCGGAACAGACACAGCGGTCGGGGATGAAGAGGTCCGTGGACTGGCGGTGGCCGAGGGGCTATGCCGGGCCGTCGGCGTGGCCGGTTCGCCAGGCCCAGGCGGCGATCTCGACGCGGTTTCGGGCGGAGAGCTTCAGCTGGACGCTGGTGAGGTGCGTCTTCACGGTCGAGAGCGAGACGAAGAGGGAGGCGGCGATCTCGGCATTGGCGTGGCCGATGTCGCCCGACGCGTCCACGGCTCCAAGCCGCCCGCTCCTCCGCAGACAGCAGCAACGGCTCCAACTTGGGGCCCAGGCAAGGAACTGACGCGCCAGCAGCAGAAGTCACGCAACTACTAACGATCAACTACTGGCGCAGGACACCAGCGCGCATTCGTGCAGCGGTTTCTATCGTTTCATCCGTACATGTGTGCAATGCCTGTATCTAGTTGATCCTGCCTCTACGGGCCGTGAAGTATTGCAGGTTGTGACGAGGAAACGGATACGGGTGTGCCCAGGAGGCGTCAGTGGGGGCAGGGCTGTTACCGCTGTTGTCACGGCGGTGGTCCTGGGGTTTGGGGCTGCAGGGTGTGGCACTCCGGGAGAGCCACTTGGCGGAAATCCACCTGTTGATGCCTCGGTGCCAGCAGCTACCCCGTCAGGGCCGACGACTCCCGGGCACAGCGGGGAGAGCGGAACCCCGGCTGACCAGGGCGACGGCGGCGGAACCGTCAACGGCCAGAGCGGCGAGCGCAGCACCGGCAGCGGTCGGAGTGACGACGATGGATCTGCCGCCGACGAGGATGACAGGGGCGGTGTCCTGGCTGACCGGGACAACGGTGGAGGGGCAGATGGGGACCCGGGGATTCCCCCCGTGGAACCGCCTCCAACGGACACCGAGCCACCCGCAGAGCCTGGCCCCATGGTCGTGGCCAGCGAGCCGGCGTCGACGCCGCCCCCGTGCAGCCCGACTCCGGATCCGGGCAACACGTGTTCGACATCCCCGACCGAGCCGGAGACCGGCATGCCACCCGAGGAGGGCTGACTGGATGGGCGCCGCCGTACCCCAGGAGCCGGCAGTTCCCTCCGCTACGCTCCGCCCGCCTGACCACCGACCCCGCCGCCGCGAGGTCCGCCGCGGGCCTGCACGTCACCGCCATCTCGGGGATGGGAACGCCTCACCACCGCCTGACCCGCATACGGACACAGGCGGTCGGCTGGAGCTTGTCAACTCGGCTTTCGGAGCGACGTCGTTCGTCGGCGGCCTGATGCTCTACGCCGGTTCCATCTACACCAACGCCTACTTCGGCTACTTCCACGTGGATAGCTTTGCCATGGGCTTCAGCACTTTGGAACTGGGGATGCGCAGCCTGCGGCTCGCCACGCTGCCGGCTCTGGTAGCCGTCGCCCTGGCGCTGCTGGTACCGGCTGTTCCACGACTGCTGATCACCCTGCACCTCGCAGAACGCCATGTCCGCCGCTTGCGCGTTTTCGGGCAAGCAGCGGCGCGGGCGTATCCGGCGTTCGTCGCCGCGGGGGTCGTGCTGATGGTGTTGTGGCGGTGGATCCAGCCTGCCGCCTGGTCGGCGCCCTTGCTTGTGGCAGCTGGACTCCTCCTCGGCCAGACGCGCAGTGCTGCTCCTGCGGGTGAGCCGCGCAGGCCCGCATGGGAGCGTGCCGTGTCTGTCTTGGTTGCGGGTCTCTTTCTGATCTGGGTGGTGGCCCTGATAGCTGGGCAGCTCGGCCGTCAGGACGCGCACCGCGATGCAGACCAGTTGGTGCGCCGCGTGGCCGTGATCGTGCTGAGCACCGAGCCGCTGAGCATCGCGGCGCCCGGCCCGCATGTGGAGGATCTGGGACCCGATGCGCACTACCGGTACCGCTACAGCGGCCTGCGGTTGCTGATCCAGCGTGATCAGCGCTACTACCTGCTGGGCCTGGGGTGGAGTAAGGCCACGGATCCCACGTACGTCATCGTGGACGACGACACCATTCGCATCGAGCTTCGGCCCGGTACTCAGCCGCGCACCCCTGCTTAGTGGTGCTTTGAGAGTGCTGGGTTTTTGCGGGCGAGGATCATGCAGTGCGCGAGCTGGAGGAATGCATCGTGCATGTCGTCTCTGGTTTCCCAGCGGATCCGTAAGCGGCGGGGCCCGTGGAGCCAGGCGATCGCGGACTCGGCAACCCACCGGACGCAGCCCAGGCCCGAACCGTGCGGCTGCCCCCGCCGGGCGATCCTTGGAACGATGCCGCGCTCGCGCAGCCGTCGCCGGTAACTGTCGTGGTCGTAGCCGCGGTCGGTGTATAACGCGCGGGGCTTGCGCCGTGGGCGGCCCCGCTTGCCCCGCACCGGCCCAAGACTGTCGATCAGCGGCAGGAGCTGGGTGACGTCGTTGCGGTGCCCGCCGGTCAGAGACACCCGCAGCGGAGTGCCGCGGGCGTCGGTCAGGACGTGATGCTTCGAGCCCGGTCGTGCGCGGTCAACCGGGCTCGGGCCGACTTTTGGGCTGCTTCGCCCCCGCTTGGCCTGCACGTGGGACGCATCGATCGTGGCGCGGGAGAAGTCGAGGCGGTCGGCTGCCCGCAACCCATCCAGCAGCACCCGCTGGAGCTCCTCCCACACCCCGGCCTCCTGCCACTCGGCCAGACGCCGCCAGCAGGTAGGACCCGAACCGAACCCCAACTCCTGCGGCAGGAACTCCCACTGGACACCGGTGTACAGGACGAACAGCACACCCTGCAGGGTCCTGCGGTCACCGATCCGCTTGCGCCCCGGATACCGGAAACGACGCTCATGCTTCGGCAACAGCGGTTCGATCACCGCCCACAACCCGTCACTGACCTCCCACGGCTTCCGCCGCGCCATGGTCACACCCCACAAAACACGGGATCACATACATCTCCACCGTGCCACAACAAGGTCATTCCGCAAGGACCCCTAAGTGGCAAAGGTCCTCGCGCCTTGACGGTTCCAGAGGGTGGTGTGCCGTCCGGCTGCAGGATCGCCCTCGAAGGATCGGCGGTGGGCGTGCTGGTCGACAGGGGTGTGGTGGTTGCCGTGGCTGGTGCTGGCGGGAACGAGCCGCGGGTGCTCGGGCCCGATGGCGTGGCTGGACCGGGAGGGCACCTGGTCCCGTGCCCGGTTCCGGCGGTGCGGGTGTGAGGTGACGGACTCGGGCCGCACGTGCTGCCGTCGACCCCGGCCGGTCAGTGGTCAGCGCCGGTGACCGCCGAGGGTGGCGCGTCGCGCAGGCCGAGGCGTAGATGCTCGACATGGAAGAGGGCCTGTTCGAGCAGTTCGGCGACGTGATCGTCGTACAGCGCGTAGATCACCGATCGGCCACGGCGCTCGCCGGTGACCAGGCCGAGATTGCGCAGCAGCCGCAGCTGGTGGGAGCAGGCCGACTGCTCCATGCCCACTGCGTCGGCGAGCTCGGTCGCTGCACAGGGGCCCTCCTGGAGCCGGGTCAGGATCCGCAGCCGGGACGGCGTCGCGAGGGCCTGGAGCGTGGCGGCGACATCGCCCGCACCGACGGCTTCGAGGCGCTCGCGTGCGGTGGCGGTGGTCGTGGTGTCAGCTCCGTGGCCCATGGACCTCATCCTACGGACATGAGGATATGAATGGGTCTTCATGTGTTCCTGTATGGGGGCTCAATGGCCTCGGGCGCCACTGTGTGCTCGCCCATCCGCCTGCCTGTTCGCACGTCTTCGCGTATGACCTCGCGTACGTCTCTGTGAAGGATCACCGCCCTCATGACGTTCACCATCGCCCCGCCCTCCGCCAACCGGGCCGCCCATGCCCGCGACGGGGGCACGTTCCGGCGGCGTACGCACGTCTTCGCCCTGCCCGAGGCGCGCTGGGCCACCGCGGCCACTGTCCTCTTCCTGCTCGCCCTGCCCCTGCAACTGGCCGGAGTCCCGGCCTGGGCCTGGGGTCCGCTGTACGCGCTGGCGTACGTCACCGGCGGATGGGAGCCGGGTTGGGAGGGATTGAAGGCGCTGAAGGACAAGACCCTCGACGTCGACCTGCTGATGATCGTCGCCGCGCTCGGGGCGGCCTCGATCGGCCAGGTGATGGACGGCGCCCTGCTGGTCGTCATCTTCGCCACCTCCGGAGCGCTGGAGGCGCTGGCCACGGCGCGCACCGCCGATTCGGTACGCGGCCTGCTGGACCTGGCGCCCGCCACCGCCGTGAAGCTGTCCGACGGCGATGGTGAACAGCCGGTGGCCGTCGAGGAGTTGAGGGTCGGCGACACGATTCTGGTACGCCCGGGGGAGCGCGTCGGTGCGGACGGGTGCGTCCTGGGTGGGGCCAGTGACGTGGATCAGGCCACCATCACCGGTGAGCCGCTGCCCGTGACGAAGGAGCCGGGCGACGAGGTGTTCGCGGGCACCCTCAACGGCACCGGTGCCCTGCGGGTACGGGTGGAGCGCGACGCGTCCGACTCGGTGATCGCACGGATCGTGCGCATGGTCGAGGAGGCATCCGAGACCAAGGCGCCCACCCAGCTGTTCATCGAGAAGGTCGAGCAGCGCTACTCGCTCTGCATGGTCGCGGCCACCCTCGCCGTTTTCTTCGCGCCGCTCGCCTTCGGCGCCGAGCCGACCGACGCGCTGCTGCGCGCCATGACCTTCATGATCGTGGCCTCGCCGTGCGCGGTGGTCCTGGCGACCATGCCGCCGCTGTTGTCCGCGATCGCCAACGCCGGGCGGCACGGCGTGCTGGTGAAGTCGGCTGTGGTGATGGAACGGCTCGCACAGGTCGACGCGGTCGCGCTCGACAAGACCGGGACTCTGACCGAGGGCACCCCGCGGGTCACCGACATCCGGCCGCTGGCTCATTCCCTCTACGACGAAGACGGGTTGCTCGCCCTGGCAGCCGCCGCGGAGCACCCCAGCGAGCACCCGCTGGCCCGCGCGATCGTCGACGCGCCCCGCGAGCGGGGCCTCGACCTGCCGCAGGCACGGGACTTCACGTCGGCACCAGGCGTCGGCGTGAAGGCAGTGATCGACGGTCGTACGGTCGAGGTGGGCGCCCCCTCCCGTCTCGTCCAGGGCGCCGACCACCGGGCGACCGCGGTCGCGGAAGGGCTGGAGGAATCCGGCCGTACCGCTGTCCTGGTCGTCGTCGACGGCACCCCCGCCGGGGTGTTCGGCCTTGCCGACCAGCTGCGACAGGACGCTGCCGCCACGGTCAAGTTCCTTGCCGCGCTCACCGGTTCCGCGCCCATGCTGCTGACTGGCGACAACTCGCGCGCCGCCGCCCGCCTGGCCGCCGAGGCCGGGATCGACGAGGTACGCGCCGGGCTGCTGCCGCAGGACAAGGTGAGCGCGGTCAAGGAGATGGAGGGCGCGGGCCGCAAGGTCCTGGTGGTCGGCGACGGCGTCAACGACGCCCCGGCGCTGGCCGCCGCGCACACCGGCATCGCCATGGGGCGGGCGGGCTCCGACCTCGCCCTGGAGACCGCCGACGCGGTGATCGTCCGCGACGAGCTCGCCACCGTCCCCACCACTATCGCGCTTTCCCGCCGGGCCCGCCGGCTGGTCGTCCAGAACCTCGTCATCGCCGGAGTGTTCATCACCGGTCTCGTCGTCTGGGACCTGGCCGGCACGCTGCCGCTGCCGCTCGGCGTGCTCGGCCACGAGGGCTCCACTGTCATCGTCGGCCTCAACGGCCTGCGCCTGCTGCGCGACGCGGCCTGGCAGCGGGCCACGGTCGAGGGTGCTCGGTGAGCCGCTGCCGCACCCGGCAGACGGCTCCCGCAGCGTCTGCGGCCCGCTGCACGGTCACCGTATGCCGGGGCTGCTACTGCGGTACGCCGAGGGCCCCGGGCCTGGACCATGCGGCTCAACCGGCCCGACTCAAGGCAGAGTTGGGGCAGCTAGCCCAAGTGCGGGTGGTGAACTGTCTGGACGCCTGCGAACAGGCCGACGTTGTCGTCGTGCAGCCCTCGTCCGCCGGCCGCGCGGCGAGCGGCAGGTGAACTGCCAGGTGGGCGTGGCTGTGCCGTCTCAGGCCGCGCCCCGTTGGGCGCAGACCGGGTGGGGACGCTCGGCGTCGAGGCCGGTGTGCTCGTGCTCGACACCGACCTCCACGACAGTGCGCCGCGAGGCCCGCGATGGCCTGTCGTGAACTGAGTGGCGGCCTCCCCGGCTCGTGGCTGAACCAGAGAAGCCTGGGCCGAGCCAGCCCCATGGGAACACCACTGAACCCGACCTGCCCACCAAGTCCCCTGTCCGGCCGCCCCCACACCTCACAAGCAGGCCGACAAGTCGCAAACACGCACTCACCGCCATTGGGTTGGTACCGGGAGGGCTGCCGTTTGATCCGCCAGTGGCCGGTGAGTTCGGACGGAGGCCGGCGGAGCGGCCGCCTGGGGTGACGCCGAGCGGTCGAACTGCCGCAAGCCGCGCGCATTTTGGTGGCCTGGCGGCGTCTTTCACCGGAGACAACGGCAACTGCTGGGCTGGTCGGCCGACAGGAACCGCTGATGCGCGGGTAGCGGGGGAGGGGCGTATGGCCCTCGGCGGGCGGCTGTCCCCGCTGGAGGACGGGCACCTGGCTGTACTGGGCTGGCATTCCCTTCACCGCCTCCGACCGGGGGGGATGTGGCCTCTCTTGCGGGATACACCCTGGTCTGCTCCTGTCCGCCGGCGTGGTTCAGAATGTGCGGGGTGCGGGTGCGGGTGCGGGGGTTCGGTTCCGGGGGTGGCGTAGGCGCGGAGCATCTGGCCGACCAGGCGGCGCCAGGTGTCGGGGGCCGAGTCGCCGGTGGCGGCGATGACGCCGGCGTTGGCCATCAGGAGGACGACCAGGTCCTGCGAGGTGAAGTCGTCACGCAGGTGTCCGCTCTTCAGCAGGCGGCGCGAACCTCTCGTTGCGCGCGGTCGCCCGGGAGATGGAGCTGGTGCCCTCGGCGCTGTACCGCTACTTCGCCAGCCGTGACGACCTGCTGACCGCGCTGATCATCGACGCCTACAACGCGCTCGGGGACGCGGCCGAAGCCGACCGCGCCGCCCTGCGCGGCCGCTGGCTGGGCATCTGCCACGGGGTGCGGAACTGGGCGCTGGCCAACCGCGCCGAGTACGCGTTGATCTTCGGCAGCCCGGTCCCCGGGTACACCGCCCCGCTGGACATCCTCCCCGCCGCCACCCGCACCCCACGGGTGCTGTTGCAGATCCTCATTGACGGCGTCCGTGACGGCGCACTGCCCGACACAGGCCCGATCGCACTCCCGGATGACGTGCGCGCCGACTTCACCCGCATCCGGCAGGATCACCTCCCCGAGCTGCCTGAACCCCTGCTGGCCCTCGGCTTCCTGGGCCGCACCCACCTGTTCGGTGCCGTCAGATTCGAGGTGTCGCCGGCGCGGTCCTCCGCCAGTCACCCAGTCCGCCGACGCCGACGCCGACGCCGACGTCAACGTCAACGTCAACGAGATCCTGATCCGCTCGACGGCACGGTCGCGTGTGTGTGGTTTCTCGGCCACCGACCTGCCTTCGGTGGGGCAGGAGCCGTGCCTATTCCGGGAAGTCGCGCTTCTCCAGAGGGCGTACTGCAGGACCTTGGAGGATCTCTCCGTCCGGGGCGAAGCGCGATCCGTGGCACGGGCACTCCCACGCCTGCTCCGCGCGGTTGAAGGACACGATGCATCCGAGGTGGGTGCAGCGGGCCGAGACTGCCTGTACGTGACCGTTCTCGTCCCGGTGGACGGCGTACTGCCGTCCGCCCAGGCGCACCACGGCGCCGTCGCCCGGGGGGATGTCGTCCGGTCCGGGGCCCTTCACGGGCGACAGCCGGTCGCCGACGAAGTGCCGGGCGACATGGGCCTGATGCTTGAGGAACGATGTCCCCTCCCGGACGACGGAGGCCAGGCGGCGTGGATCGTAGAGGCCGTCCCACGCGACCTCGCGGCCGTTGATCAGGTCGCTGAGCAGACCTCCCGCCATGATGCCGCCGCTCATGCCCCAGCCGCCGAACCCGGTGGCCACGTAGGTGTGCCGGCTGCCGGGACGGAGCGGGCCGACCAGAGGTACGGAGTCGGTGGAGTCGTTGTCCTGCGTGGCCCAGCGGTGGGTGAACGTGAGCCCGGCGAAGTGGTCGTCGGCCCAGGCGGACAGCCGGGCGAACCGCTCCTCGACGTCCGCGGTGCCGGGGACGAAGTGTTCCCCGGTGACGATCAGCAGGCGTTTGCCGCCACGGTACGGCGCGGTGCGCACGGAGCGCGTGGCCTGTTCCGGTGTGATGTACATGCCGCGCGGGGCGCGGTCCTCGTCGATGGTGGCGGCGACGACGAGTTCACGGCGTGGGCTGAGGCGGGTGAAGAGGAGGGCCCGGTCGAAGACGGGGTAGTGCGTGGCGATCACGACCTTGTCGGCGCGGATCGACACGCCGGTGTCCGTCCGCAGGACGCAGGGTTCGCCCTCGGTGAGGCCGACGACGCGTGTTCCCTCGTACACCGTGCCGCCGCGTCGGCGCAGATCGTCGGTGAGCGCCAGCAGGTACTTGCGGGGATGGAACTGGGCCTGGCCGCTCACCCGGACCGCGCCGGCGACGGCGAAGGGCAGGTCGGTCTCGGTGACGAACTCTGCCGGAAGCCCCGCCTCACGCGCCGCTTCGGACTCCGCCCGCAGCCTTCCGACGCGCCGCGGATCCTCGGAATAGGTGAAGGCCGCCGCCTCTTCCCACTCGCAGTCGATGCCGAGCTCGTCGACGATCTCGCGGGCACGGCCGATCGCTGCCATCTGCGAGAGCGCGTACAGTCGCGCTCCCTCGGGGCCGCGGGTGCGGCGCAGGTGGTCGTAGACCAGAGTGTGCAGGGCGGTCAGCTTGGCCGTCGTGTGGCCGGTGACCCCTGCGGCGACGCGGTCGGCCTCCAGCACCGCCACCTCGCGTCCCTGCCGGACCAGCTCCCAGGCCGTGCTGAGTCCGGCGATGCCGCCGCCGACCACGGCGACGTCGACGGTGAGGTCACCGGACGGCGGGGGAGCGGGGGCGCCGGGCGGTGCGGTTTCCAGCCAGTAGGACCCCTGGATTCCTCTCTCAGCGTTCATAGCGGCCGAGTGCCCTCCGTGACGCGTGATACGCGCCGATATGCCTGTCCTCGGCCGGAATCACCTGGCGGGTCGTCGACGGCGAGACCCGGCAACGGGGATCGGTCAGGTTCGAGAGGCTGGACGACACCCACACCCGGGTGGAGCTCACGATGGACGTAGAGCCCACCGGCATCGCCGAGAAGAGCGCGGACATGCTGGGCGTGATCGGCCGTCGGATCAAGGGCGATCTGCACCGCTTCAAGGACTACGTCGAACAGCGCGGGGGAGAGTCAGGCGCCTGGCGAGGACGCATCCGGCCCGAGAATCCCGGTTCGGCATTCTGACGACCTGGAACCGCGAATCGGGTTCCCGCCGACAACGGTCCTCATCCAGGGGCCGCGCGGAACGGCTCGCGCCGCCCGCGGGTGCTCGCTGGGTGCTAGCTGTGGCCAAGGGCTCAGCCTCCGAGGCGGCGACGGTCCTCCTCGTCCCATTTCCGGGTGTCCCGTGGCTGGACGTACGGTTCGTCGTCGGCCGGGTGGCCCCCGGCGACCGCGCGCTGGCGGACCAGCTCCGCGTCGAACTCCAGGCCGAGCAGAATCGCCAGGTTCGTGATCCACAGCCACACCAGGAAAATGATCACGCCGGCGAGAGTGCCGTAGGTCTTGTTGTACGAGCCGAAGTTCGCCACGTAGAGCGCGAAGCCTGCCGAGGCGATCATCCAGATCAGCAGTGCCAGGAAGCTGCCCGGCGTGATCCAGCGGAAACCGTGGACCTTGGCGTTCGGGGTGGTCCAGAACAGGACCGCGATCATCACCGTGACCAGGACCACCAGCACCGGCCACTTCGCGATCGACCACATCGTCAGCCCCGCGTCGCCGACTCCCAGTGCGGCGCCCGCCTGCCGTGCGAGACCGCCGGTGAACACCACGATCAGCGCGCTGATCACGGCCATCACCATGAGCATCACGGTCACACCGATCCGTACCGGCAGTACCTTCCACACCGGACGGCCCTCGGGTACGTCGTAGACCGCGTTGGCGCTGCGGATGAATGCGGCGACATAGCCGGAGGCCGACCACACCGCCAGCGCCAGACCCGCGATCGCCATGACCGAGCCGATCCCGCCCTTGCCCTGCATCTGCTGCACCGCGTTGCGCAGAACGTCCTGTGCCGCGCCCGGAGCGAGCTTCTGGATGTTGTCCAGGACCGCTTGCGTGGCGGACTGCCCGACGACCCCCAGCAGCGACACCAGCGCCAACAGCGCGGGAAACAGCGCCAAGATCGAGTAGTAGGTGAGAGCCGCTGCCCGGTCGGTCAGCTCGTCCTTCTTGAACTCCTTCAGGGTGCCTTTCAGCACCGCTCCCCAGGAGCGCCTGGGCAGATCCGTCGGACTGTCCGGCGCACGACGCTCCACCTGCTCGTCCGGCCCGGCGTCCGGATTCTGCACGGTCTCGCCCTCGGGGCCGGCGACCCGCCCGCCGTGACGTCCGTGCCGCTTCAATATCCGTACCATTCCGCACGGGTATCCGGCCTCACGCCGCTCATACGCGGATTTTTGACATTTCGGACTCTAATTCTGTGTCCTCAGCCTTCCACGCCGGTGGTCCCGTGGGCCAACGGGCAACTGTCCGGCGAACTCCCCCAGATCCTGCCAGCCCCGCGCCACTTCGAACGGGTATCCGAGTGTGGTGTCGAGAGTGGTCGGCGGCGTCTTCGCCCCCGCCGGCCGGGCCCCGGACGCAAAGCGGGGCGGCCAGCGATCGCACACTGGTGCGGAAGGCCCCACGTACAACCAGTTGTACGGAGAGGCCGAGCGCCGCAACATCAAGGGCCGCTCCTGCATGAAGAAGGCGGAACCGCAGCAGAAGCTGGGGTGTTGAACGGACACGCCGGGCCCATCGCCCCGTTCCCAAGCGCGCGGTGACAGCGCGACCGCTCTCCGGAGCCGCCCTCAGAAGTTCAGCTCGGCAGTGGGCGCCTGTGTTTGAACGGAGACTGCAGGGAAACTCCGGGTGTGGCTGAGCGGCCGTGGGACGAAGGCGGCGGACCCGGTGGGACCCGGGTCCGCCGCCTTCCCGCACCCGGGAGGTACTGGCTTGACCGGGTGACCCAAAGTGCTAGGCCCTGAACGAGTCGGTGCGCGTCCAGAGGCAGAAGGGGTGGCCCACCGGGTCGCGCAGGACGCGTACATCGTCCTGGGGCTGGAACTCCGCCAGGGTCGCTCCCAGGCCAAGGGCGTGCCCGACGGCTGATGACAGATCGTCGACCTCGATGTCCAGGTGCATCATCATCTGCTGCCCGGACGGGGCCGAAGGCCACTGGGGGCGCGTGAAGTTCGGCTCTGTCTGGAACGACAGCCCGGCACTGCCGTCGGGCGGTGCGATCTCCACCCAGTCCGGTTCCTCCTTTCTTGTCGGCCACCCGAGCAGGCCTTGGTAGAACCGTGCGAGTTCGTGGGCGTTCGGTGCGTCAACGGTGGTCGCGGACAACGTGAAACGCGGTCGGGGGCTCATGCGGTACTGCTTCCCTGGTTCGTTGCTGGGACGCCTTCCACCCGTCTGCCCGGCAGCGTCTTCCGATGGCACGGTGACGTGCAGGGCCGTTCTCCTCGGGTACCCGGAGGTCAACCGGCAGTGGCAGGCATCGCCGGGCTCAGGGAAGAGAACGCTCATGACCCAGCAAGTACGCGACATCATGACCAGCGCACCGGTGACCGTTGAACCGCAGAGTTCGGTGACGGCGGTCGCCCGGCTGATGCGTGACGAGAACATAGGGGACGTTCTGGTGATGGACGGTGATCAGCTGCGTGGACTGGTCACTGACCGTGACCTGGTCGTCCGGGCGGTCGCGGAGGGTGGCGACCCGGAGCAGACGACCGTGGCGGGCGTGTGCAGCAGTGACTTGGTCACGGTGGGTCCGGAGGAGGACCTGGACCGTGTGGTGGAGCTGATGCGCGAGCACTCCGTACGCCGGATTCCGGTCGTCGACGGTGGACGGGCCGTGGGGGTCGTCGCCCTCGGCGACCTGGCCATGGAAAGGGACCCGGAGTCGGCGCTCGGAGACATCAGCGTGGCGAAGTCCAATCAGTAGCTCCGCCCTGCGCGCACTGGCCTCGGCGTCGCCGTGAGCGCGGGACGAGGCCGTTCACGCACAGGCTGACGAGATACCCGCGACCGGCAGGCTGCCCTGCGCGGAACGAAGGGGCGCGCGGCCGAGGCCCCCTCCGCTCGGTGGGGCCCGGAGCGGCGGACGTCCGGCGCTGTCTGCTGGATCGCCATCAGGCGATTCTGGAGTCGGCCAAGCAGGTCGGCTCCCGCCTGAAGCGGCAAGACCGCTGTTTCGCCCTCGCCGGGAGCGTTGTGGTCAATGCCCAGGGCGGCCGGGCCGGACCCTGACCGATCCGCTGGGCGTGTTGCCCGAACGGATCTACGGCAGGTTGGCCAGCACGCGGTCCGGCGTCAGGGGAAGTTCGCGGTAGCGGACACCGGTGGCGTGGTGGACGGCGTTGCCGATGGCCGCCGCCGTCCCGACGATCCCGATCTCGCCGATGCCCTTGCTGCCCATCGGGTTGAGATGGGGATCGTCCTCGTCGATCCAGTGGGCCTCCACAGCGGGTACGTCGGCGTGGGCGGGCACGTGGTAGGCGGCCAGGTCCGCCTCGGTGAAGTCACCGAACGCGGCGTCCATGGTGCTGCCCTCGGTCAGGGCCATGCCCAGGCCCATCGTCATACCGCCGATGAACTGGGAGCGGGCGGTACGGGCGTTGAGGATGTGCCCCGCCGCGTACACGCCCAGCAGGCGGCGGACCCGGACCTCCCCGGTGACCGTGTCGACGGTGACCTCGGCGAAGTGGGCGCCGAAGGCGTGCCGCGAGAAGCCGCTGTCGGCGTCCGCGCTGCCTTCTGTGTCGGCGCTCGCGGTGAGGCCCGGCTCCGGCAGGGGCCTCGTGTGTTCCGCGAGAACCGCGCTCAACCGTGTGCAGGCCTCGTGGACCGCCCAGCCCCACGAGGCGGTGCCCGAGGAACCGCCGGCCAGTGACGCCGACGGCAGGTCACTGTTCCCGATCTCGGTACGGACCCGTTCCAGCGGGACGCCGAGGGCGTCGGCGGCGACCTGTGCGAGGACCGTGCGGGCACCGGTGCCGATGTCGGTCGCGTTGATCCGGACGATGAAGCTTCCGTCCGGCCGGGCTTCGGCGGTCGCGGTGGAAGGCTGGATCAATACCGGATACATCGCGGCCGCCACTCCCGTCCCCACCAGCAGGGGACCCGCGGAGCGGGAGCGCGGACGGGGGTCGCGGTGCGGCCAGCCGAAGAGTCGGGCACCTTCACGCAGACACTCGACGAGATGCCGGCTGCTGAAGGGCTTGCCACTGTCCGGTTCGGTCTCCGGCTCGTTGGCAACGCGCAGCTCGACGGGGTCCATCCTGAGTGCGACCGCGAGTTCGTCCATGGCCGACTCCAGGGCGTACATGCCCGGTGCCTCACCGGGCGCGCGCATCCAGGAAGGGCTGGGAACATCCAGCGGTACGACGCGGTGGCTGGTGCGGCTGTTCGGCGCGGCGTACATGATGCGGGCGGATACAGCTGCCTGTTCGACGAACTCCTTGATACGGGATGTGTGAGTGGTGACCTCGTGCCGCAGCGAGGTGAGGGAACCCTGTTCGGTGGCACCGAGGCGGATGCGGTGCAGGGTGGGCGCGCGATGGCCGACGAGGGCGGGCAGGAGGCGGCGGGGCAGGGCCACGGTGACAGGGCGTCCGGTCTGCCGCGCCGCCATCGCGGCGAGCACCACGTGGGGGCGTGGGGTCCCCTTGGACCCGAAGCCGCCGCCGACATGCTCGGACATGACGGTGACCCGGTCCTCGGGAAGCCGGAACAGCGCGGCGAGTGTGGCTCGTACGACCGTGGTGCCCTGGCTGGAGTCGTACACAACAAGCCGGCCGTCGTTCCAGCGGGCGGTGGCCGCGTGCGGCTCCATGGGGTGGTTGTGCAGGGGCGGCACCCGATAGTCGGCGTCGACGCGGACCGCGGCGGACGTGAACGCGCCCTCGGGGTCGCCCTGTTCCCGCTGTGCCGGGTAGCCACCGTTGGCCTCTTCGGGGACGTACGCTCCCGGATGGGTCTCGGTGAGCGTCACGTCATGGTCCTGTGCGGCGTACTCGACACGCACGGCCGCGGCACCGGCCCGGGCCGCTTCCAGCGTCTCGGCGACGACCAGTGCGATCGGCCAACCGCGGTGCGGTACCCGGGAGTTCTGCAGGACGGCGAGTGTGGGGTCGTCGGGGTCGGCGAGCCGGGGAGCGTTCTCGTGGGTGAGCACGGTCAGGACCTCGGGGAGCCGCAGGGCCTCGCTGGCGTCGATCGCGCGGACCGAACCACGGGCGACGGCGGCAGCCACGGGCCACGCGTGCACCCGGTCGGAGACAGTGTGTTCGGCGGCGTAACGGGCCAGGCCGGTGACCTTGTCACGGCCCTCCCGGCGCTCGGCGGGCGCGCCCAGCGCGGTATCGGTGTCGGCCATGGAGTCCTCCTGGGGGTGCCGGTCGCGAGGCCCTGTCAGGTGTTGGCCGGCGGCGCCAGCCGGGTCAGGACGTCGAGGGCGAGGTTGCGGGCCAGACGCACCTTGTAGGCGTTGTCGCGCAGGGGCTGGGCGGCGGCGAGTTCGAGGTCCACGGCACGCTCGAAGGCGGCGACCGTGGGCGCCGCGCCCAGCAGGGCTTCCTCCGCGCGCCGGGCGCGCCAGGGCCGGTGGGCCAGCGCGCCGAAAGCGATCCCGGCGTGCTGGACGACGCCGTCGCCGGTGTGCAGGACCGCGGCGACGGAGGCGAGGGCGAAGGCGTACGAGGCGCGGTCGCGGGCCTTGCGGTAGAGGGACGGCAGCCCGGCCGCGGCGGCCGGCAGGACGACCGCGGTGATGAGTTCACCGGGGCGGATCTCGGTGTCACGCTCAGGGTGGTCACCGGGCAGCCGATGGAACTCGGCGGCGGGAACGGCGCGTTCGCCCTCTGCCCCGTACAACTCGACGCGTGCGTCGAGGGCGGACAGGGCGACGGCCATGTCGGAGGGATGCGTGGCGATGCACAGCGGCGAATGCCCGAGCACCGCGTGGTCGCGATGGACGCCGTCCCGGGCGCCGCAGCCGCTGCCCGGCTCGCGCTTGTTGCAGGGCTTGCCGGTGTCCTGGAAGTAGGGGCAGCGGGTGCGCTGGAGAAGGTTGCCGCCCGTGGTGGCGATGTTGCGCAGCTGCCCGGAGGCGCCCGCGAGCAGCGCCTGTGAGAGCACCGGGTAGCGGTCACGGACCACAGGGTGGGCCGCGAGGTCGCTGTTGCGGACGGTGGCCCCGATACGCAGCCCGCCGTCGGGCAGCAACTCCACCGAGTCCAGGGGCAGTCGGCTGACGTCGACGAGGGTGGCCGGCTCTTCCACGCCGAGCTTCATCAGATCGACGAGATTGGTGCCGCCGCCGAGATACCGCGCGCCGGGATGCGAGGCGTACGCGTCGGCCGCCTCCTCGGCGCTGCCCGCGCGTATGTATCCGAAGGGCTTCACGAGATCACGTCCTGGACGGCTTCGACGATGTGCGGGTAGGCGCCGCAACGGCAGAGGTTGCCGCTGAGCCGCTCGCGGATCTCGTCCCCGCCCAGCGGTACGGGCTGCCCGGAGGGGACAGCGTGGTCGGTGACGTGGGAGGGATGGCCGGCCCCCGCCTCGGCGACCGCGCCCAGGGCGCTGCAGATCTGCCCTGGAGTGCAGTAGCCGCACTGAAAGGCGTCGCGGTCCAGGAAGGCGCGCTGGAGCGGATGGAGTTCCTCGCCGTCCCCCGAGAGTCCTTCGACGGTCGTGATGTCGCCGCCGTCGAGGGCGACGGCGGGCAGCAGGCAGCTGTTGGCACGGCGGCCGTCGACCAGGACCGTGCAGGCGCCGCACTGGCCATGGTCACAGCCCTTCTTGGCACCGATGAGGTCGAGGTCCTCGCGCAGTACGTCCAGAAGAACGGAACGGTGGTCGACGGTGAGCGTGTGCGGTTTGCCGTTCACCCGCAGAGTGATGTCCGAGTGGTGGCTGTCGGGTGAGGCGGAGGCGCCGCGCGCGACATCGGAATCCATGAAGACCTCCGTACGTAAAGGCCGTTGGGACGGGGCGTTCGGAAAAGGGGTACGAGAGCTACGGCAATGTGTCGTCCTCGTCCGGGACCAGGTGGACGGCAGCCTCTTCCGCAGCGGCCGCGCCGCCGTCGATGCCGACGTCGTCGGCGATCATGTCCTTCTCGGCGTCCTCGCGCGCGCCCTCGTCCGGAGCCACGAGGCGGCCCGCCCGGTCTGCACCCACCTCCGCGTCCAGCGGCTCCCCCTGCCCGCCCGGGAGGTCCCCTACGCGATCGTCCGCGTCGGGCTCCTCCAGCGCCGGATCCGTACGCTCCTCGGCCAGCCTCTGGTCCAGGCTCTCGCCCTCGTGCTGCTCACGACCGGTGGTGCCCTGGTGCTCCACGGCGAGCGGACGCTCGGGGGGTGACCAGCCTTCCTCGTAGGGGTCGCTGCCCCGGTCGCTGAGCGTGTCCTCCGGATCCAGGACGCCCTCGTCCTCACGGTCGTCGGTGCCTTGGGGCTGGTAGACCTCGTCACCCATGGCGTCGTCGTTCTGGCTTCCCATGGCGCACATACCTTTCGGATGGATCCAGGTGCTTGAGTCCACGTATCCAGGCTGACCCCGTCCACACTTTCCGGCACGCCGGGGAGGTGTGCGGGGCTGGGGCCGGGGTGTGTGCGGGGGCGGGGCGGGTACCCGGCCGTCCCGACGGGCGAGAGCCCGCGAACACCAAGGAGGCTCGTATGACCAGCAGCACGGAAACCGGTGGCGTCACGGGCACGCCGGACAAGGACTACAACCTGATCTGGTATGTGGAGGCGTGTTTGAGCAACGCGCTGCGCCTGGAGGCGTACATCGCGGATGCGGAGCGTGACAAGGACGCCGAGGCCGTGGATCTTTTCCGCAAGGCCCAGGCGGACAGCCGCAAGGGCGCCGAAATCGGCAAGCGTCTACTGCGCTCGCGGCTGGCCGACAGCTGACGGCCGTACCGGGCACGTCCGTGGGTCGATGTGACGGCAGAGCGGTCGGATCCGGGTTCGAGCCGACCGCCTGGTCTGTGTCCTCAGCCTTCCACTCCGGTGGCCCCGTGGGCCGCTCCCACCGGCTTCGACTCCGGGGATCCGCGTTGCCGCAGGTAGATCGAGAGGACCGCCATCGAGGCGACGGCCAGCAGTTCGGACTGCCAGTTCTGCAGCGTGCGGTTCCAGAAGTCCGCCGCGCCCAGGTAGTCGGCCCAGCTCAGCGGTGCCTGCAGCTGTCGTAGCCGCTGTTCGTTGTAGGCGGCCGTGCCGGTGATCGACTGGACCAGCCAGGACAGCAGGAAGACCGTACCCATGACCAGCAGTAGCGAGTGGGAGTACACCGCGCGCCGCCATCCGCCGGCCTTGGCCCACCTGGGCGAGCTCTCCTTGGCGTGCTCGCCGACCAACTGTGCCTCGTCGGACTCGGTGCCGGCCTTGTGCAGTTCCTTGGACTCCGGGGAGCCGCGTTGCAGCAGCCAGACGGTCACCCCGACGTACAGGAAGAACTGCAGGTACTCCGACTGCCAGTTCTCGGACACGTCGACGGCGAAGTCGGACGTCGTGACGTACTCGCCGAGAGAGATCTGCTGGAGCTGGTCCGCGGCCATCTGGTTGTTGAAGTCGGCGTGTCCGGCGATCGCCTGCCCGACAAGGGCCAGCAGGAACGCGGCCGTGAAGAACAGCCCGAGCCCGTTGTCCCGCACGAAGCCCCTCAGGCCCCGGCGGGTCGGCGGTGTGGTCCGGGAGGAGTCGTCGGTCATCGGTGCATCAACCCCAGGACCGCCAGGTAGACAAGGCCGACCGCGATGATCACGACGACCACGGTGAACATGACCCTCACGACCTCACCCGCCCTTGACCCGGCACTGGTACGGCTCCTGCGGCCGCGGCTCGCATCCGGCGGCCACCACCTTCCAGCCGGAGGTGAAGTGGGAGAGGAACAGGGTGTCCGACGAAAGCACCGCCCGCGCCTGGTTCCCGTACACGTCCGCCCGCCGCACGGGACCGCCCGGCGGCAACGACTCCTCACTCAGCGCCTTCGCGCAGGGAGTGTCCGCCGACTGCTCCAACTCCTCCACGGTCGCGGGCGCGAGAACGGCGCACACCCGGTCGTAGGCACCTTCGCCGAGGGCCTGCTCGAACACGGCCGTTGTGTCGCGTACGTCGTCCCGCCGTTCGGCCACCGTTCCGCACCCGCTGGTGCTGCAGGCGCCCAGTAGAACGGCAACAACCACCGTGCACGCTCGCCCGGCCATCCGCCCACCTCCAACTGCAGTACAACGCAACGAGCCCCACGCGAGCGGCTACCGCGCCCCAGCCTTCCCCCACCTGGCCGATCCGGCGGGGATCCGGCGGGGATGAGGAAGGCGGGCCGCAACAGGCCGTACGTCCGTGGCGTACGCGGTCGGTGACGAGCCTGGTGTGGCACTTGATGTGCCATGGAGTGGACTCGTAGGGCGACACGGGCTGTCCGGCGCTGTGCCGGCGCTGGCGTACCGACAGTGCGGCGGGCCAGGCGATCAGGCTCCGCGATGCCGGGCCGGCTTTCCAAAGTGATGTGAACGGCGTTCCGGACGCGTTGCAGCGCAGGCTCGGGGTGGGCGATGCCGTGGTGGTCGGCCTGGGATCCATGATCGGTGCGGGGATCTTCGCCGCTCTGGCTCCGGCGGTGCGGGCGGCCGGGTCCGGTCTGTTGCTGGGCCTGGCCGTTGCGGCAGTGGTGGCGTACTGCAACGCGCGCCCTCCGCCCGGCTGGCCGGCCGCACGGCACCCGGCCTCGGGTGGCACTTATGTCCACGGCCGTGAGCGGCTGGGGGACTTCTGGGGCTGTCTGGCCGGCTGGAGCTTCGTGGTGGGCAAGACTTGAGCAGTTCGCCCCGGGACCGGCCGTCCCCGTGCTCGCCGGACAGGGAGCTCGCCGTAGGAGACGACCAGGTCGGCGGCGCGCTCCAGGAATCGGCGGAAGTCCGCGACGCCCTCGGCGGTCCTGAGCCCGAACGGGATCCGCGTGTGCACGCACTCCTGGCCGAAGTGCCCGTACAGCGACGCATGGGCGTAGTCGAACTCGGCGAACAGGCGCTTCAGGTCCCGCAGATAGGCGCCGAGCTGCTCGGGCGGGACGGCCGAGTCCTCCCAGCCCTCCCAGGTCTCCTGGTAGTCCGGCGGACGGGCGGTCACCCACGCGGAATGCGCTTCAGCGGGCGCCGGTCGCGCCACCCGCCCCGTGACTACCTACCTCGTCGGCACTCAGGAGGGCGCCGACCACCCTGGTACCCATCATCGCGCCGAGCAAAGCCCCTGTCCTGGGCGCAGCCGCCGCGCGCCGTGCCCGGGCGACAGGCCCGGATACCTCGGGCCCCGTGCTCGCCGGGGTTTCGTGACTTGGATTGCGGCCTCTGGGTACACGGGCCACTCGAACCCGCTCGTGTGGTGCCCCTTACCGGGATCGCGCAGGCTGATGAGATTGGCGCCGAGGAAGCCACGGGCCCGCGCCGGGTCGGGCTGGGAGCCGTGTGAAGCCCCGCGAAAGGGCTCACGAGGCGGGCCGTCGACGGCGCGCGACGATGCAGTGAGGAGCAGGCAATGACGCGTTTCGGATACTTTCTGGCGAGCGAGGAGTTCACGCCCGCCGAACTGCTGGAGCAGGCTCGCGCCGCGGAACAGGCGGGGTTCACCTGCCTGGCCATTTCCGACCACTACCACCCGTGGACGGGCGAGCAGGGGCAGAGCCCTTTCGTGTGGTCGATGATCGGTGCGCTCGCACAGGCGACGTCACTGCCCGTGACGACTTTCGTCACCTGTCCCACCATTCGTATGCACCCGGCGATCAACGCTCAGGCCGTCGCCACCTCGGGGGTGCTCACCGGCAACCGCTTCAGGTTCGGCGTGGGCAGCGGTGAGGCCCTCAACGAGCACATCCTCGGCGACGCCTGGCCCGCCGTCGACGTACGCCTGGAGATGCTGGAGGAGGCGGTCCAGATCATCCGGAGCTTGCAGAGCGGCGACGAGGTCACCCACCGCGGTAAGCACTACACCGTGGAGAACGCCCGGCTCTACACGGTGCCCGACGAGCCTGTGCCCATCTATGTCTCCGGGTTCGGTCCCAAGGCCGCGGCGCTGGCCGGCCGGATCGGGGACGGGTTCGTCACGATGACGCCGGACGCCGATCTGGTGGGGCAGTTCCGGCGCGCGGGAGGCGGCCAGAAGCCCGTACTCGGCGGTGTGAAGGTGTGCTGGGGCGCCGACCGGGGCCAGGCGGTCAAGACGGCCCACCGGCTGTGGCCGACCCAGTTCCTGCCGGGCGAACTCGGTCAGGTGCTGCCCGACCCGGCCCATTTCGAGCAGGCGTCGACGCTCGTGACCGAGGAGGCCGTCGCCGATGGGATGGTCTGCGGTGACGACGTGGACGAGCACGTCCGGGCCGTGGAGGCGTACGTCGACGCGGGATTCGACGAGGTGTACGTCGGCCAGATCGGGCCCGACCAGCAGGGCTTCTTCGACTTCTACCGCACCGAAGTCCTTCCGCGGCTTGACGACCGGTGACCTTGCGTGAGAGCCGCGCTCCCGCCCGGTCGATGCCCGGAACGGCAGGCGCCGACGCACGAGCGGCCGCTGTGCCGGGCCCTGCTCACCGCGTGGCGCGAGAACCCCCGCTGCCAGGCCGGCCGTCCACCTGATCCGGTGATCCCGCCCACGCATCCTCGTACAAGGAGAAGTTCACCATGCGCGCCCTTTCCCTGGTCTGCACGCTCAACTCTTCCCCCGCCCCCTCCAGCAGCCTGCTGCTCTCGGACCAGATCTCCGCCGAACTCGACAAGCTCGGTGTGACGACCGAGACGGTCCGTGTCGCCGACCACGACGTACGCCCCGGCATCGGGGTGGACATGGGGGAGGGCGATGCCTGGCCAATGCTGCGCGAGAAGGTGCACCAGGCCGACATCCTCGTGATCGCCACCCCGATCTGGCTGGGCCACCCCTCCAGCATCTGCCAGCGGGTTTTGGAACGGCTGAACGCCGAGTCGTCGCAGACCGACGAGCAGGAGCGCCCCCTCCTGTACGACAAGGTCGCCGCGGTCGCCGTGGTCGGCAACGAGGACGGCGCGCACAAGGTCAGCGCGGACGTCTTCCAGGCGCTGAACGACGTCGGTTTCTCCCTCGCCCCCGGCGCCGTCACCTACTGGGTCGGGGAGGCCCAGCAGGGCACCGACTACCAGGACCTCGAAGGGACACCCGACACCGTGGCGGACACGACCCACACGCTCGCCGTCAACACCGTCCACCTCGCGAAGCTCCTGAAGGAACACCCCTACCCGGCCGGATGACAGGGCCGGAGCCCGTCCGGATCAGAGCGGCACTCGTACAGCCCCACTCGTACAGCCCCACTGGTACAGCCCCACTCGTACTGCCCCACACCGCGCGCAGAAAGGTTCACCCCATGACTGACCGACGACTCGACGGCCGCAGCGTCCTGGCCCTCGTCACCAACTACGGCGTCGAACAGGACGAACTGCTCGTCCCGCTGCGGGAGTTGCGCAAGGACGGCGTCGACGTCACCGTCGCCGCGGTCAGCACGGACCCCGTCCAGACGCTGCAGGGGGACAAGGACCCCGGCGAGAGCGTGGACCCGGACGTGTCCCACGAGGCTTTGGGCGCCGCCCCGCACGACCTGCTGCTCATCCCCGGCGGCACGCTCAACGCAGACCACCTGCGCCTGGAGACGGCCGCCGTCGACACGGTGAAGGCGTTCGCCACCAGCGGCCGCCCCGTCGCCGCCATCTGCCACGGCCCGTGGGCGCTGGTGGAGGCCGACGTCCTGCGGGGCAAGACCCTCACCTCATACCCGTCCCTGCGCACCGACATCACCAACGCCGGCGCCGAGGCGTGGGTGGACGAACCGGTCGTCGTGGACGTGGAGCGCGGCTACCCGCTGATCACTTCCCGCACCCCGAAAGACCTGGACGACTTCGTGACGGCGATCCGCGAACGGCTCGCTCAGGTCTGAGAGCGAACGGACAGACGAGCGCAGGACGACGTGTGACCCGTACCCAAGAGGCTGCCCAGCGCCGCCACCCCGCCACCCCCGCCACCAGCGATGCGGCGGGGCCCGCCTGCCGACCGTCGTCGCGACGCTGGCGGCGGTCGGGCTGTACCTCCTCCTGCCGGGGCAGTAGCTGATCGTGGCACGGTCCGCTTCGACGATATCGACCTGGAGGTGGGGGCGGCGGGCGGTCGAGCGGTACGGCGCCGTGGCCGATGACTTCACGTCGACGACCGGCGAGTCCACGTGGACGATGCGTTTCCACCGGGGCGACCGGGGCACGGAGATCGTCACCCGCACGGAACTCACCCTGCGACGAGGAGGAGTTCCACGTCTCGGTGACACTCGACGCGTTCGGGGGCGGTGGCGCGTCTTCTCCAGGACGTGGAAAGAGTCTGCCCCACGCGACTGCCTCTGAGCGGGCGTCGGGGACTAGGGCGTGGTGTCGGCCGACGGCTTCGAATGAAGGGGAGGACGCGGTCGGAGGTCGGCGGCGGCCGCGGCTTCGCCGAGGCGGCGCCGAGTCTGGACGGTCATGGCCGACGGGGCCCGGGGCGCGGCCGTTAGCGGCACAAGGGGAGCGGAGCCTGCGGACGCGTGTCACGGCAGGCAGGCAGAAGCACATGAAGAGGACCCCCTCGACATACGGGAGCAGCCGAAGCCTGAAGAGGACGAACCGTCGGCCTTTTCAAGCAGCTGGAGCAACTCCCGCCGAGCGCTGCGACGTTCGATGAACTGGTCGCCACCCTGCAGACCGAGGTGGCCGGGCACGTGCGGGAGGAGGAGAACAACCTTTTCCCCCGCCTGCGTGAGGCGCGCAACGAGGAGGAACTGCTCGACCTCGGCGACAAGATCCGCTCGGCGAAGAAGACGGCGCCCACGCGTCCGCATCCGCGTGCCCCCAGCACACCGCCGGGCAACAAGCTGCTTGCTCCCGGTATGGGTCTGGTGCGCCGGGTGCGCGACTTCCTCACCGGCCGTGGCCGGTGAGCTCAGCAGGAGACGAGGGAGTTGTCGGCCGCCTGGCTGCTCGACGACGTGAGGTGGAGGGCCGCGAGATGCAGCGACCGCACCGCCTTCTGGCCCGGCCCGATCGCGGGGGCAGCAGCGAGTCCCACCAGCCCTCGCCCTCCTCCATACGACCATACGACGCAGCAGGATGCCCTCGCGCACGGCCCAGGGACAGGTGGTCAGCCGACCGATGCCCATCCGCTTCACGGCGGTGCGATCCACAAGGGCCCTGCGAGCGACTGGTCGGCGCGGGGCCCGGAGATGCCCGGCAGTTGGGCGCGCTCCTCGGCGGGGATCTCCGCCAGGCGGCGCACCGCACGGCCGAGTTCCTTGCGGAGCAACTCGCGCCACAGAGCTGAGTCGGCTGCGCGAAGGCCCGCGAGGTGGCGACGGGCGTCCGCGGCGATTCCCACCGGATACGTTCGGCCGCGTCCCGCGACTGGTGCCGGATCATGCGCCGTAGTGACATGAGAGCCGCAGGCTCGGTCGGGTCCTGGTCGCGGAGGCGGGGGCGAGTCAGCGGGCCGGCGCCGAGGGGGAGCGACAGCGCGAAGTCGGCCGGCCGGTTGCGGTCGAACGCCACCTCCAGCGACCCCGCCGACGTCGAGGACGAGCAGCGGGCGCCGCTGCGCCATCCCATCCACCGGCGCGCGGCCAGGAACGTCGCCTCCGCCTCGACCTCGCCCGGCAGCAGGTGCGGTCGTACGCCGGACTTCTGCTGCACCTCGTCGAGGACCTCCGCACGGTTCGGCACGTCGCGCACGACCGACGTGCCGAAGGCGGACGGCTCATCCGAACCCTGCTGCAGGACTTCCTCCCGTGCGGCGGTCACCGCGTTCACCAACCGGTCCACGGCGTCGGGTCCGATGGTGCCATCGGGCTCGACGAGTTGGGCCAGGCGCAGACGTCGCTCGGTGGTGTGCACTGGCAACGGTGTCTGTGCTCGGACGGCCTCGCACTGTATTCGAGTCCACATCCACCACGCTCATTCGCATGCCGCCGGAGTACCCATCGCCGGACGGCCACGCCGAGTCGGCAGTCTCCTTACCACGGCTCGGGAGCCCGCCCCGGGAGTGAACACGCGGCGGCCGCCATTCGAGACGGCGGCCGCCGCGTGCCCCGCCCAGCTGGCCGTGCCCTCCCCCCCAGCCCGGCAGCCCCGCCAGGCCCAGTCAGAGGTGATCACCCCGCCATGGGTGTGCCTGGTGTCCGACGTGGGCTCCGGGTTCACCGTGGATGAGATGATCGCGGTGACCGGCATGGCGACGGCCTCGCTGAGCTGTCGTCGATCACGCAGGCCGGTGGCCTACGCGCAGCAGGCTGTCCATCTGCTCCGCGGCCCGCACCGAGGCACCACCGCAGCAGTTGTTGAAGAGCACGTGGACCCGCTCCGCCTGACCGGCCAGCTCACGCAACCGAGGCAGCCACTCGGCGAGTTCGCCCTCGGAATACGCGTACCGGAAGCGCTCCTCCTTGCTCCCTCGCCCCCATGAAGCGCTGCGTCCGTGGAACCGCACGACGGCAAGCCGCGATGTGGTGACGGGTGCGGCGGGCTGCAGGGAGGAGGGCAGCCCTTGGGCCATGTCGACGGCGACGGCGGCCATGCCATGGTCCGTGAGCAGGGCGCACGTCAACTCGGCCTGCCCCTCACGCCACCAGTCGGGATGCCGGAATTCCACAGCGATCGGCCAGCCGGTCGTGCGTCGCGCGGTCTGCGCCAGGATCCGCTCGGCCCGAGCTCCGGGCCTCAGCCATGGCGGGAACTGGAACAGCACGCTGCCGAGCCGCCCGGCCCGCCGCAACGGCCCTACTCCCTCAGCGAACCGCGACCACACCTCCTTGAGCACACCGCTGTCCTGCGCATCGGCCGGCAGCCCTTCCGGCATCATCGACTCGCGGGTGGGATGCCCGGTCAACAATGAGAACGCCTTTACGTCAAAGGCGAATCCGCCCGGCGTGCGCTCCACCCACATCCGGCTGACCCGTTCTTGAGGTAAGGCGTAGTACGACGCGTCGGCCTCGACGACCGGAAACCTCCCGGCGTAGTACCGCAGCCGTCCTTCCGCATCCCGCTGACCGGCCGGATACCAACCGCTGCGCACCAGTGCCGGATCGGTCCACGAGCAGGTGCCCACGAGGATGTCGCCCATACGAGACCGGTACCCACAGGAACCCGGTACCCACAGGACACGAGCCTGCCCGTGAGGTTCCGTGCGGTGCCACCGTGACTCCACCTCGGCTTCCTGCCGGGTGGGGAGCAGGGCACCTCGTACGGTCTTCACCCCCGCGCTTCCCGGACCTGTCCGACGCCGACCGCACGATGCCCGCCGCGGTCGCCATCGTCCGCCGCAGCACGGCCGACGCGCTGCGCAGAGCCTCCACCCATGGATCGGGCGGCACCGCAAGAGCCACCCAAAGGTCGCCCGAGGGCCCTTGCGTCAGATTGTCGGGATAGCCGGGCAGGTCTTCCAGGAACACCTCAAGGCGGCCGGCGTCCGGCCCGGTGAGCCACAGGCGCATCAGACGGCGAGATCCTGTCTCGGCGACGATGAGGTGCGGGGCGTCCGGGGCGCCCGGGGCGAGGACGGCTCCGTTGGCGAACTCTAGGGCCCCTGCGAGTACTTCGGGACTGCCGCGGGGCGTCAGGCGAAGGACGCGTCCGGATGCGGTGTGCTCCAGCAGGTCGCTGCGCCACCGGGACAGCGGGTAGCGGCTGCTTGAGGAGGCGAAGTACGCGGTGTCGTCCGCGCCCACCGTCACGTTGCTGCACACCTGTAGCGGCTCTCCGCCGATCCGGTCGGCCAACACCTCGCGGAGCCCGTCGTCGGGAGACAGCCGCAGCAGACCCCGCTCCGCGTCACGGACGAGGACGCGGCCGTCGGTCTGCGCGGTCAATCCGAGCGGACGGCCCCGGTGTGCGCTACCTGCTCGACAGCGTGTGGTGGCGCCGGATCAACACGCAGAACGCGGCCGTCCTCGACCCCGGTCAGGAGCCGGCCGTGGCCATCCGGCGTGACGTGCTCCTGCCCTCGACCGACGAGGATCCGGTGTCGTACGACCAGTGGTCGCGGTTCGCCCCGGGCGGTCCGGGACCGTGTCACGCGGCAGCCAGCCGAACACGCAGGCAGCGCCGCATTTCCTCCGCATAGGGCAGGGCAACGCCGGCGCCGATGACAGCCGCCAGCGCGGCGAGGTATCCGGCGGGCAGCGGATGCCTCTTGGGGAGCAGGCGCCAGTCGTCGGCCCCGCGGCCGCCTCGCAAAGTGGCGCGCACCTCCTCGGAGTGCAGGCATGCGGTGAACGCCATCGCTGTCAGGGGCAGCACCTCGAGAAAGCTGTGAATGTGCTGTTCCACGGGGCGTACCTCGCGCTCGCCCGTAGCGAGGGTGACGTCCCACAGGGCCGTGGCCGAATGCGCGAGGGCCGCGCCGCCCATGACGGTGAGGACGAGCGGGTTGATCCGGGCGAGCAGGCCCATGGCGACCGGGACGCCTGCCTCCGTCATCATGAGCGCGTGCACGGCGGATTCCTTGGTCCCGCTCGTCGTCTCGATGTGCGTCCTGCGGTGCATGATCCAGTCGGCCACGGCAGGTACCACCCACAGGGGCAGGACTCCGTAGAGCAGAAACCGGCGGTTGGTGTCCTCGGCGTCGGTGGCGTGCATCGGGACGCTCAGGTCAGCGCCGCGGCGCCAGTGACGCCACGAGCGGGAGATCGTGCGCAGAGACATGGGGGCCTCCTCCGAAGGGCTTGGATGCGAGGGCCGCACCGCATGGGTGCCACCGGGCCGGTACCCCTCCGGACGTGTCCGACACGGGCAGCGGTGGGCAGGACCTCGGCCTCGGCGAGACGCCACAGAAGGGAGCTTTACCTCCATGGACCGGGGCACCCGGAAGATTCCGGGCTATTGCGGCCCTGTCTGAAGAGAGGCAAAGGGAAATGTCGTCCGTCGCACCTGCCAGCTCCTCCACCGATCTCGATGATCTGACGGAACAGGCGTCAGCACACGCTGAGAGTGGGCGAATCCGTCTCGTCCCGCGCATGCTTTCGCTGCCCAAACAGCACACGATGTCGCTGCGCAGTGTGGAGGCCGGGGAGGTCTCGGGCGAGGGATTCCTGGATCTGGCTTCGCGTGTCGGCTCTCGGTTTCTCTACGCGGAGTTCGACCTCGTCGACGCGGCCGGGATGCTGGACGCTCCGACCCGAGGAGGACTGACCGAATTCACCGGCCATGAGGCGTCTCGCTGGTCCGTTCTGCGTCGGCGTATCCGGGAAAACGACGGACGGTGCGCCACAGCACAGATGGCCTTCACGGACGGCATGGCGCTGTTCACATGGGCTGGTGAAGCCGATTGGCTCGGTGACATGGCGGAAGAGTGGGGGATCTTGTGCCGGACAACGACACCGAATCGCATTACGTAGCCGACCGTGGGTACGCGGGGTGTTCCCTGCCAGAGGCAGTCACGTGGCGAGATGCCGCACGATGTGAGCCCCTGGAAGAGGACCTTTGCCCGACGAAAGGAACGGTCATGCCCGCAGGAGCGAGCCGCAAGAGGGAACGACAGTACGAACACGTCAAGGAGAGCGCGAAGCAGCGCGGGGAGTCCACGAAGCGAGCCGAGGAGATCGCCGCGCGTACCGTGAACAAGGAGCGGGCCCGCAGCGGTGAGTCCCGTACGGCCAGCCGTACCTCCACCAAGGACCCCAAGTCGGCTTCCCAGCGAGGAGGCGAACGTTCCCACAAGGGAGCGCAGGGCCGCACCAAGGACCAGCTCTACGCCGAAGCGCAGCGCAAGAACGTCAAGGGCCGCTCCTCGATGAACAAGGCGGAACTGGCCAAGGCCGTGGGCCGCTGAGCCGCACCTGCACGTATTTCGGGAGGCGTGTCAGCATGCGCGCTCTGACATGGCAGGGAAAGCCCGACGTACGTATCGAGGAGGTCCCTGACCCCCGCATCGAGAAGCCCGACGACATCATCGTCCGTGTGACGTCGACAGGTATCTGTGGATCGGACCTGCATCCCTACGAAGTCTTCGGCCCCTACCTCGACCCGGGGGACAACCTCGGACACGAGACGACGCAGGCGCAGGTGACGTCCATGGGCAGCGGAGCCGCCCTGTTCGGCTACACGAAGCTGTACGGCCAGGTGCCGGGCGGCCAGGCCGAATATCTGCGGGTCCCCTTCGGCAACACCCTGCCCATCAAGGTGCCGGACGGCCCCCCGGACGACCGTTTCGTCTACCTGTCCGATGTCCTGCCCACCGCCTGGCAGGCCGTGGAGTACGCCGACATCCCCCCTGGCGGCAGTGTCACCGTCCTGGGCCCCGGCCCCATCGGGGACATGGAGACCCGGATCGCGCGGCTGCGCGGCGCGGAACAGGTCACCGGGGTCGACCTGGGCGACGCCAGGCTCGAACGCGCCCGGCGGCCCGGCGTCACCGCTCTGGATCCAGGCGAACACGACAAGGGCCCGGGAGACGCCGTCCGCGATCTCACTCAGGGCCGCGGTTCGGACGCCGTCATCGACGCGGTCGGCCTGGAGGCTCACGGCGCCCCGGTGGCCCAGGCCGCGCAGTGGGCCACCGGACTCCTGCCCGACAAGGTTGCCCGGCCCCTGATGGAGTACGCCGGCGTCGACCGTCTGGGCGCCCTGCTGACAGGAATCGACGCAGTGCGCCGTGGCGGCACGCCGTCCATCAGCGGCGTCTACGGCGGGGCCGCCAGCC
Source organism: Streptomyces sp. NPDC033178 (assembly GCF_055577685.1). Lineage (NCBI taxonomy): Bacteria > Bacillati > Actinomycetota > Actinomycetes > Kitasatosporales > Streptomycetaceae > Streptomyces > Streptomyces sp. NPDC033178. The sequence continues at coordinate 392,803 of NZ_JBVIPT010000001.1, read as the reverse complement.
CGCTGCCCCTGCTCACGATGTTCGACAAGCAACCGCAGGTGCGCATGGGCCAAGCGAACGTGTGGCGTTGGATCGACGACATCCGCCCGCACCTGACCGACGACGATCCCCTGGACGTCGACGGGTTCGCCACACATCACCTGCCCCTGCGCGAGGGCCCGGCGGCGTACGCGACGTTTCAGGCCAAGGAGGACGGCATGGTGAAGACACTGCTGAAGCCGTGAGTGCACGCCATCCGGCGACGAGTCGTCCGGCGGGTGGGAACCGCTTCATCTTCCAGAAGGGCAACGACATGGCCGACCGCACCCGCTTTCCTCCCCGGCTCAAGGGGCCGGGGGCCCTGGTCACCGGCGGGTCCCGGGGGCTGGGGCTGTTCATCGCCCGGCACCTGGCCGAGCGTGGATGCATCGTGACCATCGCCGCCCGGGACGCGGCCGAGCTGGAGCGTGCGGCAGGCCAGTTGCGTGAGGAGACCGGCGCGACCGTGCACGTGGCGGTGTGCGACGTACGCGACCGGGCTGCCGTGGGCGAGATGACGCGTGTGGTCCATGAACGCGACGGCCTGGACATCGTGGTCGCCAACGCCGGGGTCATTCAGGTCGCCCCCGTTGAGGCAGTCGGTCCCGAGGAGTTCACCGACGCCATGGAGACGATGTTCTACGGCGCTCTGTACACGTCGTTGGAAGCGCTGCCCTATCTTCGCGGGAGCCGTGGGCGCCTGGCTCTGATCGGTTCCGTCGGTGGCCTGCTCGGCGTGCCTCACCTGCTGCCGTATTCGTGCGCCAAGGCCGCGGTGGGTGCTCTCGCCGAGGGGCTGCACGCGGAGACGGCAGCTGCGGGTGTGAGCGTCACCGCGGTACATCCCGGACTCATGCGGACCGGCTCGCACCGGCAGGCGGAGTTCGGTGGCGACACGAGTGCCGAGTTCGGCTGGTTCAGCGCTGCCGCAGGCGCCCCGCTGCTGTCCATGGACGCCGACAGGGCGGCCCGCCGGATCGTGGACGCGGTGATCCAACGACGCGCCCGGCTCGTGCTCACCGCGCCGGCCAAGGCGGCGCAGCTCGCGCATGGCGTGGCTCCCGGCCTGACGACCCGCCTGACCGGCCTCGCCGCGAGGCTCTTGCCGTCAGCGCCAGGCCAAGGGCCACTGCGCCAGGGCCATGAGGCCGGGCTGCCGCGCCACCGGATCGCACGAAAGATCCGGGCCTGGGCCAGTGCACGGAATGACCGGACCGTACGCGATGCCAACCAGCAGGAGCCCGGGCCCCGCACCAGTTCCTGACCTCGTCCCGCTCTGTCGAGCCGCCCCGGCAGTCCGGCTGCTGCTCCAGTCGGTCAAGGAGACAAAGTGCCCTTGGCTCGGACTCGGTTTCGCCCTGCTGACGTCAGCGGGAGCCGAGTCAGGGTTGTGGTGTTCGGCGAGGCCGCCGATGCTGACCGTGCCGATCGCTCGGCCGTCGCTGACGACCGGGAGCCGACGCACCGCATGCCGACGCAGCAGGGCCACGGCGCGCTCCGTCTCCTCCTACGGACCGATGCATACGGGATCAGGCGTGCACACCGCGCCCACATCGACGATCCGAGGGTCGGCGCCGTCGGCGACGACGCGCACGGCGAGGTCCGGTCGGTGACCAGGCCGAGCAGCTGGTCGCCGTCGCAGGCCACCATGTTGCGGATGTCGTTCTCGCGCATCAGCTGTGCGGTCTGCGGTCCACTCATCCTTCTCTGTTTGAGGAGGCGGATTGCGGGGTTTGGAGCCTCGTGACGGCAGCGGCTATTTGTTGCTGGAACGGCTCGGGCATCTCGTCAGCGTCGACAGCGTTGACCAACTCTTCAGCGACGTAGCGCAGTTTGGTGTTGGTGTGCTGCGACGCCTCGACCAGGACTGTCCATGCTCCTTCTGCGCTGAGCCCGAAGGAGGCCATCAGGACGCCGCGGGCCAGGTCGATGACGGGCCGGGTTTGGAGAGCCCGCTTCAGGTGCGTGATTTCTGTACGGAGGTCCTCTTCGCCATGGGGGTCGCTCGCGGCCCGCGCCTGGGGGCGGGACGTGGCACCGGGGGGTGCACGAGATGCTCGGTGGCGGAGACGCCGAGCAGGAGACTGAAGTCCGCAGGGCCCGGATCGCCCGCGAACTCATCGCAGTCGTGCGCGGGCTGCCGCCGGCTGAGGTGCCCGACGCTCTGTGCCGAGCCTGCATGGGGCTGTTGCCTGTGGTCTCGGAGATGTCGATGTCGATGACGATGACGATGACGGGGAACGGTTACGAGACGGGGGTGGTGCTGTGTGCGAGCGGCGAGGTCGCCGCACGGTTGGCGGAGCTCCAGTACACCCTGGGCGAAGGCCCGTGTATGGAGGCGGTACGCCTGCGCGCGCCGGTCTTCGCGACGGATCTGACCCGTGCTCCGGACAGTCGCCGGTGGCCCCTGTTTTCCGTCCAGGCGACCAGGGCGGGTGCGGAAGCCGTCTTCTCGGTCCCGTTGGGTGGCGCCAGAGGCGCGTTGGGCACCCTTGACCTGTACCGGTTGCCGCTGCGGGGACGCTGGACGGCGATCACGTACGCACCGCGCTGCTGGTCGCCGACGCCGTGACGCTGGCCGTCGCAACCCTTGATCACGCTCCTGTGCATCCCGACGGAGTCGCATCGTGGCTGGAGGGAGCCGAGTCCGACCGGGAGGAGGTTCACCAGGCCACCGGCACAGTGATGGTGCATCTGGGAGTCGGCGCCGAGGAGGCCCTTCTGCGTCTGCGCGCCCGGGCCTTTGCGGAGGGCCGTACCTCGACCGAGGTAGCGCGGGCCGCCATTGACCACACCATGGACATCCGCGGTGACTGAAGAAGCAGAATATGGGGCCACACCGCCGGGGCGGCGAGGATGAACCGCGAGCGAGAGCTGGCGAAGGCGTTCGTCGGCCTGTCGGACACTTATGCATCAGAGTTCGACCCACTGCATCTCTTCCATCGCCTGGTCCACGCCTGCCAGGGGCTACTGGGGGTGGACGCGGCGGCCGTGATGACCGCCGACGCCCGCGGCGGTCTGAAGACGATGGCCGCCACCGACGAAGAGGCCGCGTTCGTCGAGTTGCTGCAGACCCAGACCGGACGCGGTCCCTGCATGGACTGCTACCGCACCGGTGTTGCCCGCAGCATCCCGGACATCACTGCCGAGCGTGAGCGGTGGCCAAGTGGGAGGAGGGCCGCGGACCCGGTGGGATCGGGCCCGCGGCCCTCCTGCAACCGAGAGGTACTGGCCTGGCCGTCGTTGAGCCGCGGCTCGGCGGGCCGCCCCTGTCGGGACGGTGTCCCGGTCATCTGCCTCACCAGTCGAGGTACGGCAGTTGGAGCCCCCTGGCGTAAGAGGGCACGGTGCTCGCCGTCCCCCACGACTACTCGTTCCCCCGCTGCCTGGCATCCCGCAGTGACCGCCGGGCACTGGAGAAGGTGAAGTCGGCATGAGGCAAGAGGAGGGCGAGGCGGGCCCAGAAGTACACGGTGCCGGATGACGCGCAGGGAGGGCAGGCCGAAATCGGAAGCGGTCGCGCGCCGGCGCCCCGGCACACGGATTTACGTGCCGGGGCGCCTGTCTCCCCGGCCGGGCTAGGCCCAGCGCAGCAGCGCTCCGAGCCCGCCCACCGGAGTGTCCTGGGGGCCGGCCACCGTCACCGACAGGGCGGGTGCGCCCGTGGCCACCGCGGAGCGCAGGAGTGCGTCGTCCGCACGGGCGGGCCAGGGGTTCGGCTGGCCGAGCACCTTGGTGTCCGTGCGACGTACCGCCAACTGGTCCGGGGCCTCGCCTATCCACACCTCACGGTGTGCGTCGGGGCCGTCCGGTCGGATCAGGAGTTCGTCGATCCGGTGCTCCCTGGCCGCCTCGACCAGCGCGGGAACGTCCTCCACGGCGCCGACATGTCCTTCCGCGTCCGGCGCCCGGGCCGCCACGAACCGCTCCAGTTCATCGGCCGCCCTGCGGTGGACATGCTCCGCGCGGGCCCGCTCCACGTCCTGGTCCAGCAGCTTGCTGCCGGGCCCGTGCGGGGCCTCGACCACGAGGTCGTGCAGCCTCTGGGGCAGCCGTTCGCGCACGGCCCGCCGCTCTCGGTCGTCTCCGACGAGTATCAGCAGGTCGGCGCGGGTTTCCTCCTGGCACACGGCGAGTGCGTCCGCGATCTCGGCCGCGTTGTGCTCCCAGGTGTTCTCGACCTTGAGCTGGAAGTGTCGCTCGGACCAGTCGGAGGTGCTGGTCCGGTGCACGGGCCACTGCCGCCCGGTCACCGAGCCCGCGTCCTTGCTGCCGCGTGCGCCCCGCAGTTCGAAGTCGGCGCCCCGGCGGTCGATGTAGGCGACCACACAGAGCGGGTCCTCGCCGGCCAGGTCGAGTAGTGGGGCGGTGCGCGGCAGGGCCGACCACTGAGCGGACAGGCTCCGGGGGGATGCGGCCAGGGCAGGGTCGAGCACCACCTCGCCGGCGGTGGCGAACAGGGCCTGGCCGTGTGGCTCGGGGGAGTGCCGCAGCTCCTCCAGCGCTCCTCGGACTGCCTGGCAGGTGGCCTCGTCGGCGCCCTGCCCGGCGAGTTCCGTGGCCGCCGCGCGGGCCGTCAGCGACCTCTCGTGCAGGGTGCCCTCCGTATGCCGAGAGGTGTCGGCGTACACGGACGCCCACGGCCCAGGATGTTCGTAAAGCGGGTGGAGAAAGGCGAGATCCATTGGTTCCTCCCGGATGCCGCTCGGGAATTGTTGCCCGGGCGGGTACCCGAACCGCACCGAAGGAACACGAAGATCGAGGTACCACTGGGCCCTGGGTGCAGCGCGCCGCGCCGCTCGGGCTGTGACGTGCGTGCCCGTCGCATGACTGTCCACCGTCGCGAACGCTGGGCACGTTGGGCGGGACGTCGTATCGTCACTCGGCGCCGCAGCCCTTCGGATCAGTCCGGTAGCGGTGCCGACGGCGGCCGGCCCGGTTCCGGCACGGGCCGGTTTGAGTCTGTGCGAGGTGGGGCACACAGCCCGGCAGGTGCTTGGGATGACAGGCCCACTCGCGAGAGCGGCCGACAGTCGGCTGTCTTCGGTGCGTGCCGCCCCAAGCTCCTCTCGCGTCTGTCTGACCGCAGTGCGACGGGAGGAGAACGGACTCGATGAGCACAGGATCCGCGTTGCCGCCCGGCGTAGCCGTGAGGACTCTCTGATACCGCAGCCGACCACGGGCGGGCCATAGCCCGTGACCATGCCGTTGCGTCCCGAGGCGAACAAGCCCTGCTGCCGCATGCTGCGCGCGCGAGAGTGCCGCACGCTGTGGATGGAGTTCGTCCAGGACATGACCAGGGCCGGCCTCGGGTGAAGGCGGGGCGGCTCAGAGAGAGTAGTTCCCACGCCTGCTGGGGCGGATAGGTCGTCAGCTGTCCCGCCGTATGGACAGCGATTCCCCGGCCCCGCCAGACCCTCAGCCAGTTTGACCCGACGTCACTCCCACCTCGCGAAAGGGAGAGCCTCTCATGTTGATGGCCCACCCCACCGTCCTCGCCGACTTGCTTGAGCAGTACGAAACTCTGCAGGCGCGCCACGACAAGGAGAACAACGCACAGGCACGTCAGCGCCTGAACGATGTCTCCTACACCCTGTGCGTCGCCACTGGCACCCGCGACATCGATGCCGCGCTCAAAGCCGCCCGCCATCAACTTCTGAGCACCCGGCCCGACAACGACTCCTTCAGAGCCGCCACCTGACACGTGCCGCTGCAACGGGCGAACCTGCCGACCGACTGAGCGCGACTCCCGCGGGCCGCCGGGCTGGCGTGCCCTGTGCAGGGCCGAGCCCGCCTGCGTATCGGCCATCACGGGCGGCGGGCACGCCCTCGTCACGGTGTCGCTTAGACCAGGGAGTCGGCCACGTCACGCAGTTTGGTGGTGCTGTGCTGGGAGAACCTTCACCAGGATCTCCCATGCCGCCCCGGCGGAGCAGCCGAGCCCCGCCATCAGGATTCCCCGTGCCATGTCGATGACCGGACGGGTGCCCAGAGTTTGGCGCAACTGGTCGATCTCCTGCCGGAGCGGCTGCACGGCACCGGACTCGGAATGACTTTGTCGCCGAGAGGACGCAGCCTGCGTGCTCCGCAGATGCATGGGCCGCCCTTCGTCTCCGCAGCCTCGCTGAGAAGTCGAGCTCTGTCGCATGACAATCGCCTGCCCGACGCACGCGTCCACTACATGTACGTCCACACAGACGGCTGTCGGCTGCCTCCGATCGGGTGCTGTGCGCCCAAGGAGGAGTGTTCGGCCGTCTCTGGGTACTCGCCGGCTGTTTCGCTCGTGGATAGCTCGGGACAGAGAACAGGGCGGCTCACGGGGGCCGGGCCACGCCCGGCATGAGGAGGGGTTTGGTGGACTGCAAACGTCACGGCGGGCCTGGCCCGGAGGACGCGTGAGGGCGGCGCGCCGGCGGTCCGCACCGCCCTCACCGACGGCGGACGGCCGGCCCCACCGGCCCGGGGAACGCCTCGCGGACGCCGCGGACGGGCGGCTGCCCGTGCTCGACGGCGGCGGGCGGATGCTGCGCAAGGCGTTTCCCGACCACTGGTCCTTCCTCCTGGGCGAGATCGCGCTCTACAGCCTGGTTGTCCTGCTGGTCACCGGGGTCTGGCTGACGCTGTTCTTCAAGCCGGAGATGAGCGAGGTGGTGTACCAAGGGCAGTACGAGCCGCTGCGCGGTGTGCGGATGTCGGCGGCGTTCGATTCCACCCTGCACATCAGCTTCGACGTACGCGGCGGACTCCTCGTGCGGCAGACCCACCACTGGGCGGCGCTCGTCTTCGCCGCCGCGATCGGCGTGCATCTGCTGCGGATCTTCTTCACCGGAGCCTTCCGCAGGCCCCGAGAAGTGAACTGGGTCATCGGCGTCACACTGTTCACGCTCGCTCTCGCCGAGGGCTTCGCGGGCTACTCGCTCCCCGACGACCTGCTGTCCGGCACGGGGCTGCGTATCGCGCAGGGCATCATGCTGTCGATCCCGGTCGTGGGCACCTATGTGAGCATGTTCGCGTTCGGTGCCCAGTTCCCTGGCGAGGACATCGTCACGCGGCTCTACAGCATGCACATCCTGCTGCTGCCCGGGGCGCTGATCGCCCTGGTCACCGTGCATCTGATCCTGGTGTTCTACCTGAAGCACACCCAGTGGCGCGGTCCCGGGAGGTCGCGGCAAAACGCCGTCGGCAAGCCGTTGTTCCCGCAGTTCGTGGCCTCTTCCGGGGGGCTGTTCTTCATGGTCTTCGGCGTTCTGGCGCTGCTCGGCGGTCTCGCCCAGATCAACCCGGTGTGGGTGTACGGGCCCTACCGGCCGGACCAGGTGTCCACTGGTTCCCAGCCGGACTGGTACGTCGGTTTCCTGGAGGGGGCGCTGCGGCTCGTACCACCGTGGGAGACGACCCTTGCCGGTCACACGCTCATGTGGAACGTGCTGCTCCCGGCGGTCGTCCTGCCCGCGCTACTGTTCCTCGTTCTGTATCTGTACCCCTTTGTCGAGCAGCGGCTGACCGGGGAGTGGCGCCACGAGCAGCACTTGTGCGATCGGCCGCGGGAGCGCCCCGTGCGTACCGGTCTGGGTGCTACCGGAGTCACCTTCTTCGGCGTCCTGCTGCTGGCCGGTGGCAACGACATCGTGGCGCAGACCTTCCGGATCTCCCTCAACACCCTCACCTGGGTGCTGCGCGTCGCCCTCGTGGCGGGGCCCGTCCTCGCCTTCTTTGTCACCCGTCGGCTTTGCCACGCCCTCCTGGATGCCGAACGTGTGCGTCTTGAGGACGGGGAGGAGACGGGAGAGGTGCGGCAGACCTTGGAAGGCGGGTACGAGAGCAGCCACCGGCCTGTCGACCGGTTCAGGCCTGGGGCCCCCAGGATCCCGGTCAGCCCTGCCGACGGGCGTACTGGAACACCATCCCCAGAACCCCCCGAGCGAGCACCCCGAAACCGATGAGGAACAGCCACAGTCCGTAGACCACGCCGGTGGACGCGATCGCGAAGCCGAGAGCGGTGATCAGGGGCCAGGGGCTCCGCGGCGGGAAGAACTCCAACGGCCCGCTGGAGTCGGCGACTTCCGCGTCCGTACGGTCCTGTGGGCGTCGGCCCTTGCGCCGGTACTGCATGGCGCAGAAGAAGCTCACCAGGGCACCCATCAGGAAGGCGACCACCAGGGCAGCCGTTCCGGCCGGGTCGCGTGACCACCAGCCGTACAGCGCGGCGGCGGCCGCGAAGAACGCGGCCACGCCACCGAAGAGGAATGCCTCGACCTTCATCGCAGTCCCTCCTTCTTCGCCTGCTGGACGATGCCGGGATGGTGCAGGTCGAACGCGGGTGACTCCGAGCGCACCCGGGGAAGGGCCACGAAGTTGTGGCGGGGCGGCGGACAGGACGTCGCCCACTCCAGCCCACGCCCGTAGCCCCAGGGATCGTCCTCGTCCACGCGCTTTCCGTACCGGGCGGTGCGCCAGACGTTGAAAAGGAACGGCAGGGTGGAGATACCGAGCAGGAACGCGCCCACGGACGAGAGGGCGTTGAGGAGCGTGAAGCCGTCGGCGGCCAGATAGTCGGCGTACCTGCGCGGCATCCCCTCCTCGCCAAGCCAGTGCTGCACCAGGAAGGTCAGATGGAAGGCGGGGAACAGCAGCCAGAAATGCACCTTGCCGAGCCGTTCGTCGAGCATCTTCCCGGTGAACTTGGGCCACCAGAAGTAGAACCCGGCGAACATCGCGAAGACGACGGTGCCGAACAGCACGTAGTGCAGGTGGGCCACGATGAAGTACGAGTCGGTGAGGTGGAAGTCGAGGGGCGGGGAGGCGATGAGCACCCCGCTCAGACCGCCGAGCAGGAACGACACCAGGAAGCCGAGCGCCCACAGCATGGGCGTCTCGAACGAGATCGACCCCTTGAGCATGGTGCCGATCCACGCGAAGAACTTGATCCCGGTGGGCACCGCGATCAGGAACGACATCAGGGAGAAGAACGGCAGCAGCACCGCACCGGTGACGAACATGTGGTGCGCCCACACGACCGCCGACAGCATGGTGATCGCGATCGTCGCCCCGATGAGCGGCAGGTACCCGAACAGCGGCTTGCGCGAGAACACCGGCAGGATCTCCGAGATGATCCCGAAGAACGGCAGCGCGACGATGTAGACCTCCGGGTGACCGAAGAACCAGAAGAGGTGCTGCCAGAGCAGGGCGCCCCCGTTCGCCGGGTCGAAGATGTGCCCGCCGAACTTGCGGTCCGCTTCCAGGGCGAGCAGCGCGGCGGTCAGGACCGGGAACGCCGGCAGCACCAGGATCGAGGTGAACAGGATGTTCCACGTGAAGATCGGCATCCGGAACATCGTCATCCCGGGCGCGCGCAGACACAGAATCGTCGTGATGAAGTTGACCGCGCCGAGTGTCGTCGACACTCCCGTGACGACCAGCCCCATCGCCCACAGGTCCCCGCCGGCACCCGGGGAGTGGTAGGAGCTGTTCAACGGCGCGTACGCGAACCAGCCGAACGCGGCGGCGCCGTCCGGTACGAGGAAACCGGCCACGACCATCAGCCCGCCGAACAGATACATCCAGTAGGACAAGGCGTTCAGACGCGGGAAGGCGACGTCCGGGGCACCGATCTGCATGGGCATCACCGCGTTCGCGAAGCCCGCGAACATCGGGGTGGCGAACAGCAGCATCATGATCGTGCCGTGGATCGTGAAGAGCTGGTTGTAGGTGTGCTCGTTCACGAACTGCAGTCCGGGGCGGGCGAGTTCGGCCCGCATTGCCAGCGCCAGCAGACCGGCGAACAGGAAGAAGCAGAACGCCGTGACCATGTAGAGACGGCCGATCTCCTTGTGGTCCGTCGTCGTGGCCCAGCGCAGCAGAGTATGACCCAGCGACTGTCTGGAGGCCGACGGAGACTCGGCTTTGTCGGCACGTTCAGAGAGCTCGGTCATCGTCCTCCTCAGCGGGGGTACCTCCGGCCCAGGAGGCGCCCCGAGAGCCATGCCGCACGGGGAAGCGGCATGCGAGTGCCCTGGCAGCACGGTAGGAAACCGGGCCGGACACCGGCGTCGGCGACGCTATCGGCGAGCCACCGGAAAACCGCTTGCGCCACGCCCGCTGTCCGTCCTCGGAGGAGCTCGCCCCGGCCGCGCACAGCCGAACGTGTGACGCCTCCCGGGCAGGCGGTATCCGCTGCCCGGACCTGGGTACTCGGCCAAGATGAAGGCCATCGCATATCAGGCAGCCGCGACGAATCCGGCCGGAGTGATCGCCCTCCTCATTGGCGGTCTTCTCATCGCCGGTGCCCTGGTGTGGGCCGTACGGCTCGGTACCAAGGTGCGGAGCCGCGAACCAGGGCCGCCGAGACGACACGAACAGCCCACGCTCCCCGAATCAGGACCGGTCCACGAGACCCGGGAGATGCGGGAACCGAACGAGGTCCCCCGCGCGGCGGACGAGAGCGAACGGCTCACGCCGCACGACCTTCGGTCATCCGGCAGCAAACGCAGCGAGAATCAGAAACGCCGACGCTGGAATCGCGGCTCCAGCGGCTCGTTCGGCGGCGGCGGCCCGGGCAAGACCTGACGACGACCCACTGGGTGTGCCACGTGTCCGCCCTGGTCGGCGCCGGAGTCCTGGGTGCCGACGACCGCCCGAGTTCCCCGCGAAAGCCGACCGACGCCTCTTGACGGCCGGGCCGGAGTCTTCGTACGGCGCTCCCGGACAACTCGGTGCCTCGCACAAGCCGCAGCCGGCAGCCGGCGTGGAGGTTCCGTTCCGCACGGCCTACGACCAGTGGACTCGGTTCGAGGAGTTCCCACAGTTCATGGAAGGCGTCGAGGAGAGCACGCAGCTCGACGACCGGCACAGCCACTGGACCATCTGGATCGTGGTGCACGTCGTGGAGCAGGTGGAGACCGAAGCCGAAGCGCTCCCGTACGGCTTCCAGCTGGGTGGGCGCGAAGCCGAGATAGGTCTCGGTGTCCCAGGGCTGGCCGCCGGTCGACGGCCGTCCCATGGCTGGTCCTTGTCCAATCTGGGCCTGCTCTCAGTGCGCTTCTTCGTCTCCGGGGGAGATGCTCCCGCGTGGCGTCCGCTCCAAACGGCGGCGGTGGTGTGCGGCCGACTGCCTGCAACTCTCCCTCATCGGCCCCGGAGTGCTCGAGCCGGTTATCTGGGATTTCGTTTTCCAGCACGGACAACGCGATACCTGAAAGGGACTCGTCATGAGCCGGGAGGACCTATGAGTGGGACGAAACGACAGACGGTCGTGGTGACCGGGGCCAGCGCTGGCATCGGACGGGCGACAGCCATGATGTTCGGCGCCCGCGGAGCCCGGGTGGCACTGCTCGCTCGTGGAAGGGCGGGGCTCGACGCGGCTGCGGCCGAGGTACAGGACGCGGGTGGGCAGGCGTTGCCCATCGTGACCGACATGGCCGAACCGGACCAGGTCGAGGAGGCGGCCCGCCGCGTCGAGGAGGAGCTTGGTCCCATCGACGTCTGGGTGAACAACGCCTTCACCGCCGCCTTCGGCACCTTCATGGACGTGTCGCCGGAGGAGTTCCTCCAGACGACGAGGTCGACCTATCTGGGCCATGTGAACGGCACCCGTGCCGCCCTCGCCCGCATGCTGCCCCGGGACCGGGGCACGATCGTGCAAGTCGGATCTGCCCTCGCCTACCGAGGTGCCCCGCTGCAGAGCGCGTACAGCGGCGCCAAGCACGCGATCCAGGGCTTCACCGAATCGGTTCGCTGCGAGCTGCTGCACGACAAGTCCGGGGTCCGGGTCACGATGGTCCAGATGCCGGCCGTCAACACCCCCCAGTTCACCTGGCTGCGCACGCATCTGCCCCGGCACGCTCAGCCGGTGCCTCCGATCTACCAGCCGGAGGTCGCTGCCCGCGCTGTGCTGCGCGCCGCCGACCATCCGCAGCGGCGCGAGTACTGGGTCGGTGCCTCGACGGTGGCGACGTTGCTGGCGAACGCCGTCGTACCGGGACTGCTGGACCGATACCTGGCGCGCAGCGGATTCGAGGCGCAGCAGACCGACGCCTTTCCGCCGACCACCGGGCACGGCAACCTCTTCGAGCCGGCGGACGAGAAGGAGGACTACGGCACGCATGGCGTCTTCGACGACCAGGCGCAAGCCTCCAGCCCACAGCTGTGGGCCAGCCGTCACCACGTGGGACAGGCCGTCGCCGCCGCAGGACTCGCCGGGGCAGGTTACGCCGTACTACGCCGATACCGCAGGTCCTGACCGTCGGCTGACCTTCAGTCGGCAGGCGGGGGCAGCGGGCGAGGGGGCAGGCGTAGCGCTCACCGTCCGGGATGCGGATGCGCATGCGCATGCGCATGCGGCCGCGCGGCGGAGGAGGCCGCACGGCTTTGCGTGTGTACCGAATGCTCTGCCCGGTTTGCGCGGGTGGGGCCAGGGATACACGGTCGGAGCATCCCGGTCGCCGCAGGAGAGAGGAAACACCATGGGCCACGGTGGAGATGTCATCGCGGAACTGACCACCGATCACCGTGAGGTCGAGGAACTGTTCGGGCGGATCGATGCGCTGCCCGCGGGGGACAAGCAACGCAAGGTGTATGCCGAACAGGCAGTGATCGAGCTGGTGCGGCACTCGGTCGCCGAGGAGATGTACCTCTATCCCGCCGTGCGCCAGGTCCTGCCGGACGGTGACACGGTCGCCGACAAGGAGATCGAGGACCACTCCGAGGCCGAGCGGACCATGAAGGAACTTGAGGGCGTCGATGCCGACGAGCCGGGGTTCGACCGGCTCATCGGCAAGTTGATGACCGAGATCCGCTCGCACCTCCGTGACGAGGAGGAGAACCTCTTCCCCAGGCTGCGGTCTGCGGCCTCCGAGGACCTGCTGATGAAGCTGGGCGACGAGGTCCGCCGGGCCAAGAAGACCGCTCCGACCCGCCCGCATCCGTCGGCTCCGGACACCCCGCCCGCCAACAAGCTGCTGGCCCCCGGCGCGGGCATGGTGGACCGCCTCAGGGACGCCCTGACAGGACGTGGCAAGGACTGACGTAGCAAGGACTGACGCGGCAAGGCGCTGAGCGGGCGCGGACGCCGACGCGCATCAGTGACTCCACAGCAGAAGGTTGTTCATGGACCCGGTCGATCTGCCCCTGCCCGTCGTCCGCCGCCCGTCGACTTCGAACGATGTCGACATCGACGCCCTTGAACGGGAGCTGTGTGCTCGGGTCGACGGGGAGGTCCGGTTCGACCCGGGTAGGCGTGCGGCGTACTCGACGGACGGCTCGAACTACCGGCAGGTGCCGATCGGGGTCGTCGTCCCGTGGACGGCGGAGGCAGCCGTTGAAGCAGTGACGGGTTCCCCGTTCACGGTGTACGCGGGGCGCAGATCGACGTCGTCTTCCAGGACGCGCTCGGCGACGAAGCGCACCGCGCGGTCCAGCAGGGAGGACGCAGCGCACCGCGCGGTCCAGCAGGGAGTGGGGGTCGTGCGCGGCGGCGGCGATGCCGGCGTAGCACTGGTCGCGGACCCAGGCGTAGCGGTAGTCGTAGTCGCGGTCGGTGTCCGCGCGTTCGGGCAGCGAGGTGGTGGCAGCGGCGACCATGCCGCCGGCGGTGCTGGTCAGCCCGTTCAGGACGGCGTAGGCAGTACGGGCCGGGTCTGCCGGTGTTTGCGCACGGCCCGGCTCATGCGGTCGTTGGCGGCGGGGACTCCGAAGTCCTGCCCGACGACGAGGTCCGCGAGTTCGTGCTCGACGACCGAGGCTGTGGCGGCCGACCCGTACGTCCAGCCGATGCCCTTCTCTTCCGCTCTCTTCCGCCGCGGCGACCTCGACCAAGGGCGAGGGTCGTGGAGTTCCAGGTGAGCGTGGCATCCCGCCCGGCAGATCCGTGGGGACGCGGTACACAGAGACGGACAGGTGCTCCACGGCAGGGCCGTTGTGAAGCACCTGAGCCTGTGATGCCGGACGGGTCACTTGTTCTCTTCGGCGCTGTCGTGGGACCCGGCTCCAGGACGGTCCTCGCGATGCCGACGGCCCGGCAGCATCTCCTGCACCTTGGCCTTCAGTCCCTGCCTGACCATGGAACCGCGGTCGCTGTCGCCGTGCAGGATCGCGGAGGCCGCGGCCTCGATCTGGTCCAGGGACGCGTGCGGCGGGATCGGCGGGACGGCCGGATCGGTGCGGAAGTCGATGACGAAGGGCCGGTCCGCGGCGAGGGCCCGGTCCCAGGCGGCCTCGACGTCCGCCGGCTTCTCCACCCGCACGCCGTCCAGGCCGATGCGCTGGGCGATCTCGGCATAGGGCAGATCCGGGATGTGCTGCGACTCCTCGAACTGCGGGGCACCGGACAGGGCCCGCATCTCCCAGGTGACCTGGTTGAGGTCGCCGTTGTTCAGCACGGCAACGATCAGCCGCGGATCGGACCACTCGTGGTAGTACTTCGCGGCGGTGACCATCTCCATCATGCCGTTCATCTGCATGGCCCCGTCACCGACCAGCGCGATGGCCGGACGGTCGGGATGGGCGAACTTCGCGCCGATCGCGTACGGCACACCGGGCCCCATCGTCGCCAGCGTCCCGGACAGCGAGCCGCGCATCCTGCCCCGCAGCCGCAGATGACGGGCATACCAGTTGGCGGCGGAGCCCGAGTCCGCGGCGAGGATGACATCCTCGGGCAGCTTGCCGTCCAGGGCGTGCACCACGTATTCGGGATTGATCGGATCGGCGTCGACGGCCGCCCGGCGCTGCATGACCTCCCACCACCGGGAGACGTTCTTCTCGACCTTCTCCCGCCAGGCACGCTTCTCCTTGCGGTGCAGGCGCGGCAGCAGACGCTGCAGCGTTTCCCGCGCGTCGCCCACCAGATTCACCTCGAAGGGATACCGCAGGCCGATCATGTGCGGGTCGATGTCGATCTGCACCGCCCGCGCCTGGTCCAGTCCCGGCATGAACTGCGTGTACGGGAAGCTGGAACCGATCATCAGCAGGGTGTCGCACTCCTGCATCAGCTCATAGGACGGGCGGGTCCCCAGCAGCCCGATGGAGCCGGTCACATAGGGCAGGTCGTCCGGCAGGACGTCCTTGCCGAGCAGGGCCTTGGCCACCCCGGCCCCGAGCACGTCCGCCAGCTGCTCCACCTCGGCGCGTGCCCCGCGCGCACCCTGCCCGATCAGCACGGCGACCTTCTCGCCGGCGTTCAGCACTTCGGCGGCACGCTCGATGTCCTCGTCGGCCGGCACCGGCGCGTAACGTCCCAGGCCCAGACTGGAGGGCACCATCTTGAAGGCGTGGGTCGGCGGACTGTAGTCCAGCTCCTGCACGTCGGCGGGCAGGATGATCGCGGTGACGGTCTGCTTGGCGTACGCGGTGCGCATCGCCCGGTCGATGAGGTTCGGCAACTGCTCCGGCACCGTCGCCGTCTCGCAGAACTCCGAGGCGACGTCCTTGTACAGACTGTGCAGATCCACTTCCTGCTGGTACGAGCCGCCCATCGCGCTGCGGTTGGTCTGCCCGACCAGCGCCACGACGGGCACGTGGTCCAGCTTGGCGTCGTAGAGCCCGTTCAGCAGGTGGATCGCTCCCGGCCCGGACGTGGCCGCGCACACCCCCACCTTGCCGGAGAACTTGGCGTACCCCACCGCCTGGAAGGCAGACATCTCCTCGTGCCGCGCCTGGACGAACTTCGGCTTGTTCTCGGCTCGCCCCCAGGCCGCCAGCAGGCCGTTGATGCCGTCCCCGGCGTAGGCGAAGACGTGATCCACGTCCCAGTCGCGCAGCCGCTGGAGGATGTAGTCGGACACTTTCGTGCTGGCCATGAAAACTCCGTTTCCGGTCCTCGTGCTGTGCGACTGTCCTCGACGCCCCCTGTCCAGGCCGATCGCATGTGTCGCCGTGCGGCGGGACATTCCATGGGTAACCGTGCACGTACGAGGGAAACGTCGCACCCGGAAGGTCGCTCTCGCGGTTCATGGCAAGCAGCTGTCGCGGACGCTCTCCGGAAAACAACCACCCGCCGGCGGCCGCGTCGCCGTACGCCTGACGGCGGCTCACCCGAGCTCCGCCCGTCGGTGGCTGGGTACCAGTCCGCACCAGGACCAGCCTGTTCCGCCGCGCACGGCTCAGGGGTCCTCTGCGGCGTCCGCGCCCGGCCAGGGGGCAGCGGTGGGACCGGGCCCCCCTTCGAAGAACCTCGCCGGTGCCTCGCCGCTCTGTGCGCGGCGCCGGCCTGACGGCCTGGCCGTCAGCCCAGGGAGACGAGCGAGCTCGCCACGGTCCACACCGCTCAGGACGCCGGGACAGGTGTCGAGCATGCCCTTGACCGCACTGGCCATGGCTACCCCCGGCAGGGTGGCGTTCGTCTCGTGCGTCGGAGGCCGCCGGGTACGCGTAGCACCGGACGGGGCCGCGAATCGTCTCGACGTCACGCCCTCGGGGCGCCCCGGGTGTGCACGAGGGTCGGTGTTCAAAGGGTGAGAGTCGTTCGGTCCTCGTCCCGCAGGACGTTCCAGTTGTCCCCGCTCCGTATCTGCCACACGTCGCCGTCGATCGTCGCGTACGCGGGTGCGTGGGCTCTGCCCGCGCCGCCAGCGTGGCCGCGTCCAGCCCGTTCCGGGTCGGCGGGCGAGGGTGTCTTCCTGGATTCCACAGCAATGGCGCGGCCAGTCGCTGCGACGGGACGTGGGCGGCACGGAACCGCGCACAAAAGGGGACACATGGTCCGCGCGGCTCCGGGGTACTCGAGGCGTCGGACCACGAGTGAGGACAACGCGATCCCTGCACCTTCGACCCGCCGATTGGACCGACCGTGACCGACTACTCTCCCAATGGCGCCGCCTCCGCGGTTCATCTGGCCCTGCGCGCCGTGGTCGCGGGCGACGCCGATGAAGCCGAGCTCTACACCCTCGCCGGCAGTGAGGTCCTCGTCCCCACGGGCGGCGTTGTCGCCCCGGAGCAGGATTCCGGGGAGGTGACCCTGCCCGTCTACGAGCAGGAGGACGGCACCGAGCTGGTGCCGGTGTTCACCACACGGGCACGCATGCAGCAGGCGCTCCCGGAGATCACCCAGCATCGACAGGTGACACTCGGAGTGCTCGCCCACGGCTGGCCGTCCGAGAAGCTGGCGTTGGTCATCGACGCCGGCACACCCGAGGAAGTAGCGCTGACGGCTCAGGGCGTCAGGGAACTGCTCGACCGCGGCGCCGCCTGAGGCCGAGAGACGGCCGCCCCATCTTCCTCCATGCCCGGCCGGGGCCGGGATACTGCGGGGCACTTCTTCCGCCTGTACGCCCTGTCAGGGCTGTGTGTTCTCCCCGACGCGCCCCGCGCCGACCGAGTACACGAGGCGGTCATGAAACGGGAGCCGGCCGACGGCTCAGGGGTCTGTACCAGCGCTGACCGGCGAGCCCACCCCCGGATGCGCCGTGTTGTTGCGCCGTCGCGCTGAGCCGGTGGCCGGGGCCGCACGGCGGTCGGCGAGGCCCGGCGTCGGTAGGTGATTCGACGGCGGGGCAGCGGTGTCGCCCCTATGCGGGGTCCCGCCAATGGACCCTGGGCTCCCGTCCAGGGTCCATTGCCGCAGAATGCCCGCCCCGGTGGGGGATACGCCCTGTTATGCGAGTCTTCATGGCTCTGTACCGGGGTACCCGGAGTCGTGCGGAGGGGCGATGGCCGCCAGGTTCCGCGCGGACGATCACCACTGAGGAGGAATCGATGAGCACGGTGAAGGAAGCAGTCGACGTCGAGGTCCCCGTCCACACGGCTTACAACCAGTGGACGCAGTTCGAGGAGTTCCCGCGCTTCATGGAGGGCGTCGAGGAGGTGCGGCAGCTTGACGACCGGCACAATCACTGGACCACGAAGATCGGTGGGGTGCGGCGGGAGTTCGACACCGAGATCGTCGACCAGTTGCCGGACGACCGGATCACCTGGCGGGTGGTCGACGGTGACACCCGGCAGCGGGGCTCGGTCAGGTTCGAGCGGCTGGACGACACCCACACTCGGGTGGAGCTCACGATGGACGTCGAGCCCACCGGGGTCGCCGAGAAGGGCGCCGACGCGTTGGGGATGATCGACCGTCGGGTCAAGGGGGATCTGCACCGCTTCAAGGAATACGTCGAAGAGCGCGGGGGAGAGACGGGTGCCTGGCGAGGACGTATCCGGCCCGAGAATCCCGGTTCGACCATCTGACAAGCGGAGAAGCGAAGGGGCGCGCGAGGCCGGCTTCCGTGGCGTTCTGGCCAGGGAGATGGAGTGGCAGGCATGTCCAAGGCGAACGACACCGCTGAGAGCGAGCGTGGCACCGTATCCGGCGCGCCCCTGGCAGGGTACTCGGCCGAGGCCGCCCTCCACCCGGTAGCACTTGGAGCGCCGGAGGGTCAGGGCCCTGCGCAGGATCGCCATCAGGCGATTCTGGAGGCGGCCAAGCAGGTCGGCTCCCTGCTGAAGCGACAAGGCCACCGCTTTGCCCTCGCGGGGAGCGTTGCGGTCCACGCCCATGGCGGGTCGGGCCGGCTCCAGAACGACGCCGACTTCTGCGTGAGACGCGAGGACGCGGATGCTGTCGCGGCCACCTTGACCGAGGCGGGTCTGAGCGTCGTCGAGCCGCCGGAGGACTGGCTGTGGAAGGCGAAGTGCCTGGGCCAGGACATCGATCTGCTCTTCGAGCTGGCCCACGAACCGGTGACGTCCGAGATGCTGGACCGAGCGGTGGAGCTGCCTGTGGACTCGGTGCACATGCCCGTGCTGGCCGCCACCGACCTGCTGTGGAGCCTGCTGGCGTCGTTCTCCGAGCACCACTGCGACTTCGGCGCCGTGCTGCCCATCGCACGGGCGCTGCGGGAGAAGGTCGACTGGGAGCGGGTCCGCGAGGACTGCGCGGACGCGCCGATGCCGGAGGCGTTCCTCTACCTGCTGGAGCGCCTGCAGGTGATCGCGCCGGCGAGTGGGACATGAGGAGACGGTCATGAACGGCCACGGCAAGGAAACGGAGTCGGCGGCGAACCTCGAGTACCGGATCGCCGGCTTGGAGGCGAGCCTCGCCGCGGGAGAACTGGGCGAGCTGGGCATGCGCATCGAGATGCACGGAACGGCCGTGACGGTCCGTGGAACCGTGCCCACCGCCGACTGCCGCGAGGAACTGCTGCGTGCGGTGGGTCGGGAACTGGCGGGGCTCGCGATCCACACGGACATCATGATCGCCGAGGTCGCGCCGCCCGACCACTCGGAGGACCTGACATGATCCGCGTCGCGGCCGTCGGTGACATCCACATGGGCCCGGACAGCCAGGGGCTCCTCAGGCCCGCGTTCGACACCCTGTCCGGCTGCGCCGATCTGCTGCTCCTCGCCGGCGACCTCACCCGGCACGGCACACCGGAGGAGGCACGGGTGGTCGCCGAGGAACTGACCGGTCTGGCCGTACCCGTCGTGGCTGTCCTCGGCAACCACGACCATCACGACGAGAAGCCGGAGGAGGTCACCGACATTCTCCGTGGGGCGGGCGTGCGGGTCCTGGAAGGTGAGGGAACGGTCGTCGAGGTCGACGGCCTCCTCGTCGGCGTCGCCGGTACCAAGGGGTTCGGGGGCGGGTTCGCGGGGCGGTGCGGCAGTGAGTTCGGCGAACCATTGATGAAGGAGTTCGTCCGGTACACGCGCCGGTGCGCGGACGGTCTGCGCGGCAGTCTCGAAGCTCTGGCGCGAGAGGGGTGCGCGGTACGGATTGCACTCATGCACTTTTCCCCGGTTCCGGACACCCTGGCGGGCGAGCTCCCGGAGATCTATCCGTTCCTCGGCAGCTACCTGCTGGCGGAGGCGGTGGACACCGCAGGCGCCGACCTGGTCGTCCACGGGCACGCCCACGCCGGCACGGAACACGGGATGACCGGCGGAGGCGTGCGTGTACGCAATGTCGCGCAGCCGGTCATCCGCCGGGCCTTCAGCGTCTACCACCTCCCTGCCGGGGACACGTCCGTGCCGGCACAGCCCACGCTCGCTCGTCCAGTCGAGTGAGCCGGCCAACACTCACTCGGAGGCGCCATGGAACCGCAGCACCCCGCCCCGGGACCACGTGCCGTCCCCGTGGCCCTGATCACCGGATCCGACTCCGGGATCGGCCGTGCCACAGCCGTCCGGCTGGCCGAAGCCGGCATGGACATCGGCGTCACCTGGCACCGCGACGAGGAAGGGGCACAGCAGACGGCCCACGAGGTACGCGCGGCAGGGCGCCGCGCCGAGATCGAGCAGTTGGACCTCACCCGGCTTCCGGAGGCAGCCGGGGTCGTAGATCGGCTGGCCGAGCGGCTGGGCAGGCTCGACGTGCTGGTCAACAACTCGGGGACCGGCACCATGACCCCGTTCCTCGATCTGGATCTCGGCACCGTGCGCGAGGTCGTAGATGTCGATCTGGTGGGGCCCTTCCTGTGCGCTCAGCGCGCCGCCCACCACATGATCGCCCAGGGCGAAGGCGGTCGGATCATCAACGTCACCAGCGTTCACGAGCATCAGCCACGTGTGGGGGCGGCACCGTACTGCGCGGCCAAGGGCGGGCTCGGGCTACTCACCCAGGTCATGGCACTGGAACTGGCCGAACACGGGATCACCGTGAACGCTGTCGCTCCAGGTGAGATCGCCACGCCGATGACCGGCCAGGAAGACACCGACGTCACCACCGAGCGACGGCCCGGGGTGCCGCTGGGGCGCCCGGGCGATGCCCGGGAGGTCGCGGCAGTGATCGCCTTCCTCGCCGGCCCGGACGCGTCCTACGTCACGGGTGCCTCCTGGGCGGTGGACGGGGGGATGCTGCGGATGGGACCGCAGGCCGGCAGTCATCTCCCCGACGATGCCTGGCGGCGGCCCTGAGTCTGCCCAGCGACGATGCCTGGCGGCAGCCCTGAGTCTGCCCGGCAAGGGCTACGTGACCGGCGCCACCATCATGATCAAGGCGAGCGGCATGGGTCCGCATCCCCAGGTCGCCGCTGGAAGCGATGCCCCACCGGGTGCTGCCCTTCGCCGACGACCGGTGCCGGCGCGCGCACTGGGCGCTCATCACTTCCACCGCGCGGCCCAGGGCGACGTACAGGACCTTCTCTTGCACCCATTTACGCGGCGGGCCGGACATGAGTGTGTGTGCCTTGTCCGCCTTGATCACCCAGCAGATCATGCCGTCCCGTGGGCCGCGAACACGAGGGCAAGAGCGGGATGCGGGTGTGCAGGGTCATGAACCGCGGCTGTTCCTGATGCGAGCGGAGCAGGCGCGGGGTGCGATGGGGTGTAGGAGGTGAGAACGATGGCGCGTGCCGTATGGAGCGGAGTGCTGACGTTCGGACTCGTCACAGTGCCCGTGCAACTCTTCACAGCGACGGACACCCACGCGATTCACTTACATCAGCTGCAACGCGGCACCTCCGACCGGGTCCGCAACAAGCGCCCCCGGCGCAAGAAGCCCGCGGCCCCGGCACGGGGCAAGAAGTCCTCTCACGACAGGCGGACCTCAACGACTGCGGATCTGCGAAAGCTCACCAAGGCGGAGCTCTACCGACGTGCCACCGATGCCGATGTCCACGGCCGGTCCTCGATGAACCGCGACGAACTCATCCTCGCCCTCGCCCTCAACGAGGGCCGGAAAGCGCACGCCTCCTGACACGGTGAGCGTTTGGGCCAGTCGGTAGAGGTGTCCACCATCGGCACAGCGGCTTCATCGCCACGTGCCGGAACGCCGGATTGGAATCATGCCCGAACTCCCAGATGTCGAAGGATTCCGCCAGATCCTGCTGACCTGCGGCCGGCACCGGTCTGTCACCGGCATCGACGTGCGGGATGACGGAGTTCTACGGGGTGTCACCGAGAAACGGCTGCGGAGAGAACTGGAGGGGCGCCGCCTTGGGAAGGCATGGCGTCACGGGAAATGGCTCTTCGTGCCGACGGGCGGCGGCCCGACACTCGTCTTCCATTTCGGCATGACGGGATCACTCCGGTGCTGTGACCGGAAGGAACCGGTCGAAGCGCATGACCGCATCGTGCTGATGCTCGACGGTACTCGGAGTCTGTGCTATCGCGATCAACGCAAGTTGCAGGGCGTGCAGTTGGCCGACGGCGCCGCCGTCGACCGGATTCTGGACGGTCTGGGCCCGGACGCTCTGGACGTGAACCGAGAGGATTTCCTGGAGCTGCTGTCGGGACGACGGGGCGCCATCAAGAGTGCGCTGATGGACCAGTCCGTAATCGCGGGCCTCGGAAACCTCCTGTGCGACGAGATCCTGTGGCGGGCTCGTGTCGCCCCTCGGACTCCGACACGGAACCTGAGCGAGAAGGCCCTCCGGCGTATCCACGCGGCGTTGGGCCGTGTTCTTGAGGCATCCGTGCGGGCGGGGTGTGTGCCGCCACGACGCTCGTGGCTCACCGGACGCAGGGACGACAGCGAGCCACTGTGTCCGCGTTGCGGCAGTTCCATGCGTTCGAGTCGCGTCGCCGGACGCCGCACGGTCTGGTGCCCACAGTGTCAGACCTGAACGAGCGTGTGGCTCGTGACCCATCGGCCGGCAGGGCCCGTCCGGTCGATTGTCGCGACCCGATTGTTCTTGGGGCCCCATGATCACGTTGGCCGCGAAACTGCCGTCCTTCCGAGCAATGACTTCGGGGGCTGTTCTGATGGCAGCCGCGACGCAGGAAGCGCCCACGCAGCTCATCCGGATCGGTTGGCTCTTTGGAGGGCCGGGTACTCGGCGTCCATGAAGGCGACGCATCACGCAGTGCACTGCGTGATGCGGGTTGAACGCGGCCAGGGGGCCGATCGGCGCCCCTTCACCGGCGGTCTTGGCATCGCAGGCGTGCTGGTGTGTGGGTGCGCTTGCCTGTGAAGGCAGGACGGCAGCCTCGGCAGGACGTGAGCAGGCGGAAAAATGAACCGATCAGACGGCGCTCACGCGGACCAGTCCCCGGGCCCCGACGCGTATGACGCCACCCCTTACCTGCCGAAGCGGGGCGGGCTCCCTGCCCACCGGCGGGCGGCGGCGGAGTGCCGGGGCTGCCCCCTCTTCGAGAACGCCACCCGGACCGTCTTCGGCAATGGCACGTCCACAGCGCGGATCGTCCTCGTGGGGGAGCAGCCCGGAGACCAGGAGGACAAGCAGGGCGAGCCCTTCGTCGGCCCCGCCGGTCGGCTGCTGGACAAAGCCCTGGCCGAGTCCGGGATCGACCGGAAGACCACCTATGTCACCAACGCGGTGAAGCACTTCAAGTTCGCTCTCGCCGAAGGCAGCAAACGCCGTATCCACAAGGCGCCGGACCTGCGTGAGCTGACCGCCTGCCGGCCCTGGCTTCTTGCCGAGCTGCACCTGGTCAGGCCTGACGTGGTGGTGGCCCTCGGCGCGACGGCCGGAAAAGCCCTGCTCGGGCAGTCGTTTCGCGTGACCAAGGACCGCGGAACCCTCATTCCGCTGCCCGATCCGGACGCAGGACGGCACGGAAGCGAGGACCGGAATGAGGGTGAGGAGCGCTATGTAGTGGCGACGCTTCACCCCTCAGCCGTACTGCGATCCGATGACAGAGAGGCCGCGTACGCGGGCCTTGTGTCGGATCTGGAAGTCGCCGCGCGGGCGCTGCGGAAACGCAGCTGAGAGCGTCGGCCGACGGGCTCCCACCGCCGACCATGATGCCGCCGCATTTTCTCCGGTGTGCCGGTCTGCCACGCGGTGGCGACATCCTCGTCAACCCGGTGTGGTCGGAATGGAGGGGCGACCAGGACGGGGTCGTCCGGGCCGGGCACGACCGGCTGCGGGGTACAGACCGCCTGCCCACTCACTGTCTGCGGTTTGGCTCCATGGGCGACAGCACACAGGGCTACGTCACGGTCGGTGGGCACTGCGATGGCGTGATGGTCGTCGGCCACCACGATGTCACCGATCCCCTCGAAAACAGCCATCACCTTGGCCTTCCTTTTGTTCCCCGCCTGACGGGGCTGCGTCGGCATGACGTGGCGCGCAGTACCCCTGAACCACGGGGCCATGTGTTGTCATGTGGTGTGGCTTCCCGGTCGCGGGCGGGCGCAACGAGTGGGGGCCCAGATCTCGATCAGCCCGGGCGCGGGGAGAGGCTGACGGCGAAGTCGCCATGCTGTCGTCTCCGATCACCCGGGTGACGCTGCCGTTCCGGGCGGTTCACCAGCTGTGCTGCGGGGTGTCTCGTGCCTGGCATTGACGAGCAAAGTGAGATCGTCCAGGAGCCGCTGCGTGTCCGCGACCAGTCCTCCCAGCGCGGGAGTGGTCTCGTAGCGGGCATCGGCGAGTACGAGAGTCAGCCGGCGATGAGCTGCCATTGCCACGTCCTCGGCGCGGCGGCCATCGTCGGTGGCGTCGCTTTCCTGGAGGCCGAGCACGTCACCGGCAGCCCGCAGCAGCGTCGCGAGGATGCCGGGCACGCCGTCCGGCAGCACGGTGGCCTCGGTCAGTGTGCGCATGGTCGCCCGGATGTGTTCGGTGACCCGGTCCCAAGTGAGGTCCCAGTCGGCCCGCGGAGGTGCGAGAACGGATCGGCGCAGCTTGTGCCCGGGATTGAGGCGGTAGCTCTCGTTCGACCAGCGCCGTGCGACCCGCAGGTCCGTCACTGCGTCGGTGAGTCGTACCGCCCGGTGGTACCAGGCGCGAGCCTGCTCCCGGTCGTACGGCTCCTGCAGGCCGTCGGCGACGGTGTGCAGGAACTCGGCGCAGTCCTGGGGCAGTCGCTCCCGTAGATGGCGGACACGGCTGGAGTGAACCGGCGGCAGAACGAGGGCGTTCACGGCGATGCCGATGACCGCGCCCAGCAGGGTCTCCAGGAGTCGGTGCAGGATGTCAAAGCCCGTGTACGAGCCGTAGACGAGTACGAAGAGCGCGGCCGTGGGCGCGTACAGACCCTGCGCGCCGAACCGCGCGTAATTGCCCAGCAGCACGGTGAGCGGTAGAGCCAGCGCCATCGCAGCCATGGTGTGGTGCGTCAGCATGCCCGCTCCGGCTGCGAGGAGCGTGCCCGCCACGACCACGGCGAACTGCTGCAGCGCGGACAACAGCGACCGGTAGACGGTGCTCTGGACGAGGAACAGCGCAGTCCATGGCGCCAGCAGGGCCATGGGCGCACTCCACCACCAACCGGCCACCGCCCAGGCCAGCAGCGCGGCGCCCGCTGCTTTGAGGGACTGCACCGCGGTGTCGCGCTCCGGCCCCGCCTCGGTGGCGCACCTGCGGGCCGAGTGCCTGATGGCCCGGGCCTCCCCGGTGATCGAGCGCCAGGCAAAGAGGGTTGTCTTCTTCCAGTTCCTCACGGCAGCGGCGTGCCGCCCGTGGCGTTGAGGATCTCCGCGGTGATGAAACTCGCCTGTGGCGAGGCGAGGAAGACGAAGGCGGGCGCCATCTCGGCGGGCTGGGCGGGCCGCCCGAGCGGTGCCTGCTTACCGAATTCGACGGTGTCAGGGAGTGTCGCCGGGATCAGGGGTGTCCATACCGGTCCGGGTGCCACCGCGTTGACGCGAACACCGGCGGAGGACAGCATCTGCGCGAGCCCCTGGGTGAAGGTCACGATCGCGCCCTTCGTCATCGCGTAGTCGAGCAGATGCGGGCTCGGCTTGTACGCCTGCACGGACGTGGTGTTGATGATGGAACCACCCGCCGGGATGTGCGGCAGGGCCATCTTGCAGAGCCAGAACATGCCGTACAGGTTCGTGTGCATCACCCGGTCGAACTGGGCCGTCGAGATCGCTTCGATTCCGTCCGGTTGGGACATCTGGTAGGCGGCGTTGTTGACGAGGATGTCGATCCGCCCGAACTCGTCGACGGCGCGCTCCACCAGTCGACGGCACTGCTCCTCCTCGCGGATGTCGCAGGGCACGGCGACGGCCTTGCGGCCCGCCTCCTCGACGAGACGTGCGGTGTCGGCGGCCTCCTGGCCCTCCTCCGGCAGGTAGGTGAACAGCACGTCGGCGCCTTCGCGGGCGTAGGCGAGGGCTACGGCGCGTCCGATGCCGGAGTCGCCGCCGGTCACTATCGCCTTGCGGTCGTGGAGGAGTCCGCTGCCTTCGTAGGAGGTTTCGCCATGGTCGGGTGGCGGGTCCATCGGGCCGGTCCAGCCGGGGTGTTCCTGGTCCTGTTGCGGGAAGTCGGGGCGGGGGTGCTTGTCAGCGGGGTTCTCGGGCACGGTGGCTCCTGCTCAGTCGTGGATTAGCGGGATGCGGCGCGGCCGGCGCCGGGTTTTGAGGGGTGGTGCCGAGCCGCTCCTCGAGGTATTTGGCCGCCCAAGTCGGCAGCTGTCCTGTGGCCAAGGGGCCCCTCGGTCCGGCACAGGCCGCACGGGCTGCGGTCCCTGTTTCCAGTACCGCGTATTGCACCTGCTGTGTGTCGCGGGGCGGCCTGTCGGGAACCGTGGCGATGCACGTCGCCTCTGTTGTGGCTCCGGGTGCCCCCGCTGGAGTGATCCACACGGACGTGTCCGGGTTCCCGCTGCGGGCGGGGAGTACGGAATCGGTCACCTGCCACGCTCGAAGGGACAGTGCTCGGCCGGGGAGCCGGACGTCGTGCCGCGGCAGGTGCTGTCCGTGTCGGCGACGGTGATCCGGTGGCTGGTCACCCGCAGGGGGTGACCGCGGTCAGCTTCTGGGGACGCGGTCCTCGGCCACCGTTGCGTACCCATTGGATGAGCCGGTCACCAGCGGCGATCGGTGATCAGGGCCAGGCGCGCGCCCGCGGGGCAGCGCTTCGATCACCGGCAGCAGATGTCGCGACTGCACTCGGTCGCGCCGGCCATCGGGCTGGCCACGGCCGCGGTGCACGGTCCGGCCCGCCAGGAACCGTACGGCTGGACCGAACCCCTGCGTCGGCTGCAGTCGGGACACATCGGCGACTACGTCGCCTGGTTCCTGGCGGGCACGACCGTGCTCGGAGCCCTTTTGCTGCCGGGCACCCTCACGTGGTGACGGGGCGATCGGTCCGTACGGCCCGGCACTCCCACCGGTCTTCAGAGCGGCATGATGCCTCGGTGGGGTGCCCTGTCCGTGCCCGTTTCAGCTGGACTCCCTCGCTCGCCCGCGCATTGGTTGCAAGGCTGATCCTGGATCCCGCGCATAGTGACGTGCTTCTTTGCGGATGTTCGGCTCGGCTGTGAGGTACCTCCGGCCCGTCAGGCGCGCCCACGGAGTCGGGCCCTCAACATCTACGCGACGCCATGGAGGTTCGGCCATGATCTGGCCGGTGTGCGGGACAAGCTCACGTCCGCGTTGTCCTTCCAAGTGGTCCGGTGCGTGGTCGGGGCGCCGGTAGCTCCATGCCGTGGGTTCGTACGGGTGAGCCGGGTCCGCTCCGTGCCTGGTCTGGTGCGGGCCGGCTTCGGCAATCCGGTGGAGTTCATGATCCGCTCTGGGCGCCTGGCGGGGCGGGCAGGATGGCGAGGCGCAGGGGGTCGGCAGGTGCTACGGCGGTGCGGGTGTCGCGGGTGATTTCCGTCCACCAGTCCTCGCCGTCCTCGATGTGCCGCAGCAGCACGCCTTCGCGGACGGCCCAGGGGCAGACGGTGACGGTGCGCAGGGCCATGAGTTTCATGGCGGTGTGGCCGACGATTGCTCCGGCCAGGCTCTGGGCGGCGCGCGGGGTGGAGATGCCGGACAGTTGGGCGCGTTCGGCGGTCGGTACGGCGGCGAGGACGTTGATGGCCTTGCGCAGGTGCTGGCGGTGCATGGTGCGCCGCTTGAAGGGGCCATGGCGTCCGGGGGCGGCTCCGCACAACCGGGCCAGTTGGTGGAACGTACGGGAGGTGACCACGACGGTCCGCGGGTTCTCCCAGCGGATCCGTTCCGCCACGTCGCGCAGTTGATGGCGGACGGTGCGGCGCAGTGCCTTGATCTCTGTCTCGGTGGGTGGGTCCTGGGTGGTGAAGAAGTCGTGGGTGAGGCGGTTGGCGCCCAGGGGGAGGGAGACGGCGAAGTCGGGCAGGCGGCCTCGGCCGTAGGCGACTTCCAGTGAGCCGCCTCCGATGTCGAGTACTGCCAGGGGGCCGGCGTGCCAGCCCATCCAGCGGCGGGCTGCCAGGAACGTGAGTTCGGCTTCTGTCTCGCCGGGCAGGGTGCGCATGTGGATGCCGGTCTGTGCCTGCACGGTGTCCAGCACCTGTTGGCGGTTGGGGGCGCGGCGCACCACGGCTGTTGCGAACGCGAGGGGTGCGGAGGCGTTCCAGTCCTGGGCTGTTCTGCCGGCGGCGGCCACGGCCTGTATCAGGTGCTCCAATGCCTCGTCGCCGATGGCTCCGTCGGGCTGGACGTGTTCGGACAGCCGTAGCTTCCACTTGACCGTGTGTACTGGGAGCGGGACGCCTGCGTCGGTGTCCGCGATGGCCAGACGGACTGTGTTCGATCCCGCATCCACCACGCTGACTCGCATCAGCCGCGAGTACCCGACCCGCCAGAGGCGAACCGCCCGAGGACACCCCCACCAAAGCCTGGTTTCTTCGCGGAAGCAGACACCGGAGACAGGAGGAGCGCATGGTGTGCGCGTCATGGTCGCAGGCTCGAAGACGGCGCGACCTGAAGGCCCATCCACGACCGCCGCTTCCTACTGCGAGTGCCGGATTCCCTCTGGACCTGGTTGGGCGGGAGGGGGCGGCTCGTTCTGAGAGTCCTGAACGGCCGCCGACAGGTGTTGTTGAAGATCCTGCGGCATTTCGCCGCCGGGTCGTCTCGCTTCCACCAGGGAGTCGGCCACGTCACGCAGTTTGGTGTTGCTGTGCTGGGAGACCTTCACCAGGATCTCCCATGCCGCCTCGGTGGAGCAGCCGAGCCCCGCCATCAGGATTCCCCGTGCCATGTCGATGACCGGACGGGTGCCCAGGGTTTGGCGCAGCTGGTCGATCTCCTGCCGGAGCGGCTGCACGGCACCGGGCGCGGAGTGGCTGAACGCGAGACACCTCCAGGGCAGGGGGTATCCGCTGCCCGGACCTGGGTACTCGGCCAACATGAACGCCATCGCATATCAGGCAGCCGCGACGAATCCGGCCGGAGTGATCGCCGTCCTGATCGGCGGTCTTCTCATCGCCGGCGCTCTGGTGTGGGCCGTACAGCTCGGTATCAAGGTACGGAGCCGTGAACCAGGACCCCCCGGGCGGCAGGAACAACCCACGCTCCCCGAATCCGGACCGGTCCACGAGACCCGGCAGATGCGGGAACCGAACGAGGTCCCCCGAACGGCGGAGGAGAGCGAACGGCTCACCCCGCACAACCTCCAGGCATCCGGCAGCAAACGCAGCGAGAACCAGAAGCGCCGACGCTGGAATCGCGGCTCCAGCGGCTCGTTCGGCGGCGGCGGCCCGAGCAAGTCATAACGGCGGCACGGCGACCGCGGCGCGCGCCAACGTGTGACGATCGCACCCCTGGCAGGACGCCGAGCACGGCGCTACGCAGCAGGTCTGTACCGACCACGATCATGGACAGTGCGATCTCCGCATGTTCACCCGCATATCGGCCCCACCGTGAGGGACTACTCTCCGAACGGCGCCGCCTCCGCCGTACATCTGGCCCTGCGAGCCATCGTCGCGGGCACCGCGGACGAAGCCGAGCTGTACACCCTCTCCGGCAGTGAGCCGACTGTGGATACCCGGCCGTGAACGGCACTGGCCGAAGCACAAGCGAGGAGGCGGACAGTATGCGTGCTCTGACGTGGCAGGGCCGGCGGGACGTCCGGGTGGAGACGGTCCCGGACCCAGTGATCGAACAGCCCGACGACGTGATCGTGCGGATCACCTCCACCGGTATCTGCGGCTCGGACCTGCACCTGTACGAAGTCCTCGGCCCGTTCTTGGACCCGGGCGACATCCTGGGGCACGAAGCCATGGGCATCGTCGAGGAGGCCGGTCCCGAGGTGCGTGACCTCGCCCGCGGAGACCGGGTCGTCATTCCGTTCAACGTCTCCTGCGGCACCTGCTTCATGTGCTCCCAGGGCCTGCATTCGCAGTGCGAGACGACGCAGGTTCATGCGTACGGCTCCGGCGCGTCCCTGTTCGGCTACACCAAGCTGTACGGGCAGGTGCCGGGCGGGCAGGCCGAGTACCTGCGGGTGCCGTTCGGCAACACCCTGCCGGTCAAGGTGCCCGCAGGGCCGCCCGACGACCGTTTCGTCTATCTCTCCGACGTGCTGCCGACCGCCTGGCAGGCCGTCGAGTATGCGGCGGTGCCGCCCGGCGGATCGCTCACCGTTCTCGGGCTCGGCCCGATCGGCGACATGGCCACGCGCATCGCCCAGCAGCGGGGCGTGGATCTGGTCATCGGCGTCGACCTCGTGGACGAACGCCTCGGCCGGGCATCCGCGCACGGTGTGACCTGCCTGGACCTGCGCCGTCACGAGAAGGACCTCGGAGACGCGGTGCGCGAACTGACCGACGGACGCGGTACCGACGCGGTGATCGATGCTGTCGGTATGGAGGCGCACGGCAACCCGGTGACCAGGGCCGCCCAGTGGGCGACCGCGCTGCTGCCCGACGCGTTGGCCCAGCCGTTCATGGAGAAGGCGGGCGTGGACCGCCTCGGCGCGCTCTACGCGGCGATCGATCTCGTACGGCGTGGCGGTATCGTCTCGCTCTCCGGGGTGTACGGCGGGGCCTTGGACCCCCTGCCGTTGCTGCGAATGTTCGACAAGCAGCTTCAGCTCCGGATGGGTCAGGCGAACGTGTGGCGTTGGGTGCCGGAGATCCTGCCGCTGCTCACCGACGAGGACCCCCTCGGCGTGGACGGCTTCGCGACCCACCACCTGCCGCTGGCTGAGGCGCCGCAGGCGTACGCGGCCTTCCAGGCCAAGCAGGACGGCATGATTAAAACCCTGCTGCGCCCCTGAACCGCCGACGTGCCCGTGCCCGTGCACGGGATCACGGATCGCGCGGTACGCGTGTCAGCTGCCGAGGGGCACCTGTGGGAGGCAGTCGACGAACACCGACGGACGCAGTGCTGATCGCTTCGTGCGTGGCGCTGCCCCGTTGGGACAGCGATCCTGGGCCGTGCGCCGCCGTCGTCCTTTGCGCCGCGCGGTCGCCGAGCGAGCATGCCCCGGAGCCGCAGGAAGTGGGGCATCGGGAAACCGTGTCCACGTCCTGGAGCCGTCAGCTCGCAGCCTCGTCGGACGGATTCGCTGCTGCGCGTTGGGGCACGACCGTGTACTTCGGGTCCTCGGCCGAGGCAACTCCGGCCGCGAAAATGCCGAATCGGGTGCAGGCCGAGCCCGCGAGGAGGGCCAGGCCGCCGACCACGGCCGCCGGGCGGCTGCGGTGGCTGAGCAGCAGTCCGGTCGTGGCGCCTGTCGCGGTGAGCAGACGGGCGGCCCGCAGCAGGTTTCCGGCGCGGCCCTGACGGTAGGTTTCCGCGACCATGCCGAGGCGCCGCTCGGCCGCCCGGGTCGCGACCTCCTCGGCACCGACGGCGAGGGCCGCGGCGCAGCGCGCGGGTGCCGACTCCTGTGTGGGGCCGAGGACCAGGGCCATGCCGGAGGCGGCCGCCGTCGCGGAGGCGGCGAACAGGTAGGGCAGTTCACGGTGCGCGCCGTGCCAGGCGGGAACGGCGGTGTCCGCCGCCAGGACGGCGGTGTACGAGGCGACCGCCGGGCCAAGCAGTGCCGCCGTCGCGGTCGCCGCCGCCCCGGCCCGGGGCAGCCGCCCGCCGACAGCGGTGACGGCGGCCACGCCGGCGGCCGGGCCGTAGCCCGCCAGGAGCCACGAGCCCACGCTCATGGGCGAGGTCGGCTTGAGTACCCGGAGCATGTTGGGGAAACGGCTCGGCACCCCGAGGTCGTGCACGAGCGCCGCGGCGGACAGCGACACCGCGGCGAGCGAGGACACCTTCATCGCGGTGGCGGTCGTCGGACGCCCGGTGAGCTGGGCGCCCGCCGCGAGTACCGATCCGGCGCCGGCGAGCCCGCCGAGGAAGAAGTATCCGGCGATGTCCCGGGCGGCCCAGGACGGTGCCTTGATGATCGGGCGGCCGTAGTACGACTCGAACTCGGCGCGCGGAACCATGAGTTGCTCCCCGCGACGCCGCCGACGCTGCTTGCCGTGCGCGGTGCCTGCCTGCTTCTCCGTCATCGGGATCCCCTCCTTCCCAGGACCGCGGACAGCGCGAAGGAGACGGCGAAGCTCCCGGCGAGGGAGAGGGCCGCCACGCCGGCGTGCTTCCACATCGTGGGGAGGTCGCGGGTGGTGACGACCGGGTTCGGCGGCAGCCCGTAGACCTCGGGTTCGTCCAGGAGCAGGAAGAACGCGCCGTCGCCGCCGACCCCGTCGTCGGGCTCGTGGCCGTAGAGGCGGGCGTCGTCCACGCCCGCCGCGTGCAGTTGGTCGACGCGCAGCGCGGCGCGTTCGCGCAGTTCGTCCAGCGGGCCGAACTGGATGGACTCCGTCGGGCAGGCCTTGGCGCAGGCGGGCTCCTGGCCGGCGCCGAGGCGGTCGTAGCACATCGTGCACTTGAACGCCCGGCCGTCGGAGGGGCGTTGCTCGATGACGCCGTACGGACAGGCGGGCACGCAGTAGCCGCAGCCGTTGCAGATGTCCTCCTGGACGACGACCGTGCCGAACTCGGTCCTGAAGAGAGAGCCGGTGGGGCAGACGTCCAGACAGGCCGCGTGCGTGCAGTGCTTGCAGACGTCGGACGACATCAGCCAGCGCAACTCGCCGCCCGTCCCGCCGCCCGTCCCGCCGCCCGTCCCGTCGGCCGGCCCGGACTCGGCCTCCACCAGGGGAAGTTGGGTACGTCCGTCCGGCTCCGGGACCTGCGGCGGCTGCTGCTTCTCCTGTTCGATGAAGGCGACATGGCGCCACGTGGAGGCACCGAGCCCCTGCGTGTTGTCGTAGCTCATGCCGGTGAGGGAGAGCCCGTCCTCCGGGATGGCGTTCCACTCCTTGCACGCCACCTCGCAGGCCTTGCAGCCGATACAGACGGAGGTGTCGGTGAAGAAGCCGACGCGTGGCGGGGGTTCGGGGTGCCCGGCGTCGCGAGCGGGGTCGGGTTCCGTACCGCTCAGCAGATGACGGTCCGTCATTTCCGGGTCTCCGTTCCCGTGGTGGCGGTGATGCCCGCGCGCCTGCGGTACTCGGCGACCAGCTTCGGCAGGTCGGGGCCGCGCGGCCGGCGTCCAGGACGGATGTCGGCGCTCAGTGCCTTGTCCTCCTGGATGTGGGCGTTGGGGTCGAGGGCGATCGCGACCAGCTCGTTGGCCGCGTCGCCGGTGGCCACGCCGTTGGGCCCCCAGTGGAACGGCAGCCCGATCTGGTGGATCGTCCGGCCCTGCACCGTCAGGGGAGTGATCCGCGCGGTGACCATGACGCGCGCCTCGATCGCGTTGCGGGCCGTGACGATGGTCGCCCATCCCAGGTGCTCCAGACCGCGTTCGGCGGCCAGTTGCGGGGAGACCTCGCAGAAGAACTCCGGCTGGAGCTCGGAGAGGTAGGGCGACCAGCGGCTCATGCCGCCCGCCGTGAAGTGCTCGGTGAGACGGTGCGTGGTAACGACGTACGGGAACACCTCGGCACCCTTCTCGTCGCCGCTCGGGTGGTAGCGGTTGCCCTCCCGGGGCAGCAACTGCCGTACGGGGGAACGCGGTGTCGACGGATGGACGGCGTTGGTGAAGGGCGAGTCCTGCGGCTCGTAGTGGGTGGGCAGCGGGCCGTCCTCCAACCCCGCGGGGGCGTACAGCCAGCCCTTGCCGTCTGCCTGCATGATGAACGGGTCGTCGCCGCGCAGGGCGTCCGGCCCGGTCGCGTCGTCGGACGGTACGTGGCCGGGCGCGCGGTCGGGGACGAAGTCCGGGACGTCGTACCCGGTCCACTTCCCCTCCGCCTCGTCCCACCAGACGTACGCCTTGCGCTCGCTCCACGGCGTGCCGTCCGGAGCCGCCGAGGCACGGTTGTAGAGGATGCGGCGGTTGGCGGGCCACGCCCAGGCCCACTCGGCGGCCACCCAGTCCTGCTCGGACCCGGGCTTCCTGAGGGCGGCCCGGTTGACACCGTCCGCGTAGACCCCGCAGTAGATCCAGCAGCCGCACCTCGTCGAGCCGTCGTCCTTGAGTTCGGTGTACGCCGAGAGCGGCGCCCCGTCCGGGCCGTGCCCGTTGATCTCGGCGAGCACAGCGGCGGCGACCGGCTCCTCCAGCGGACCGTCCACCGGATAGTCCCAGGTCAGGTCCTGTACGGGCCGGTCCATCGGGTCGGTCGAGGAGGCCAGCTTCGCCCGGATGCGGCGGCCCAGGTGGTACATGAACCACAGGTCGCTGCGGGCGTCGCCCTCCGGCTCGACGGCCGCGTGATGCCACTGCAGCCAGCGGTTGGTGTTCGTGAAGGAGCCGGACTTCTCGGTGTGGGCGGCGGCCGGGAAGAAGAACACCTCGGTGCCGATGTCCTCGGTCCGCAGCTCCCCGGTCTCGATCTCCGGGCCGTCCTGCCACCAGGTCGCCGACTCGATGAGGGAGAAGTCGCGCACCACCAGCCACTCCAGACTGGCCATGCCGAGCCGCTGGAGCCGCGTGTTGGCGGAGCCCACCGCAGGGTTCTCACCCATCAGGAAGTAGCCCTTGCAGACGCCGTCCAACTGGGCCATCACCGTGTCGTAGGTGGCGTGGGAGCCGGTCAGGCGCGGCAGGTGGTCGAAGCAGAAGTCGTTGTCGGCGGTGGCCGCGTCGCCGTAGTACGCCTTGAGGAGGCTGACGAAGTACGCCCGCATGTTGCCCCAGAAGCCCTTGTCGGTACGGCTGGCCGCGATGAACGCGTCCAGGTCCTCGTGCGCGTGGGCGTGCGGCATGGGGAGGTAGCCGGGCAGCAGGTTGTAGAGGGTGGGGATGTCGCTGGAGCCCTGGATGGAGGCGTGGCCGCGCAGCGCCTGGATGCCGCCACCGGGCCGGCCGATGTTTCCGAGCAGCAGTTGGAGCACGCTCGCGGCGCGGATGTACTGCGCGCCGACCGAGTGCTGGGTCCAGCCGACCGCGTACGCGAACGCGCTGGTCCGTTCGCGGCCCGAGTTCGAGGTCAGGTCCTCGCACACCCGGAGGAAGGTCGCACGCGGCACGCCGCAGACCTCCTCCACCAACTCCGGGGTGTAGCGGGCGTAGTGGCGCTTGAGGATCTGGTAGACGCAGCGCGGGTGGCGCAGTGTCTCGTCCCGGGGCGCCCGGCCCGCGGTGGGCGCCCCGCCGGAACCGTGCGTCTCGGGTCCGCCGGAGCCGCGGACACGCTCCTCGTACTGCTCGTCGACCTCTCCCGTGGGCTGCTGCACGGCCACGCCCTCGTACTGCCAGCTGGAAGGGTCGTAGTGGTGCTTGTCCTCGTCCAGACCGGAGAAGACGCCGTCGAGATCCTCGGTGTCGCGGAAGTCCTCGCTGACGAGGGTTGCGGCGTTGGTGTAGTTGAGGACGTACTCCCGGAAGTCCTTCCCCTCGGTCAGGACATGGTTGATGATCCCGCCCAGGAACGCGATGTCGCTGCCGGCCCGGATCGGCACGTGCAGATCGGCGAGGGCGCTGGTGCGGGTGAAACGCGGGTCGACGTGGATGATCCGCGCCCCGCGCGCCTTGGCCTCCATCACCCACTGGAAGCCGACGGGGTGGGCCTCGGCGAAGTTGGAGCCCTGGATGACGATGCAGTCGGAGTGCTGGAGGTCCTGCATGAAGGTGGTGGCGCCGCCCCGCCCGAAGGACGTGCCGAGACCGGCCACGGTGGAGCTGTGGCAGACCCGGGCCTGGTTCTCCACCTGGACCACGCCGAGGCCCGTGAGGAGCTTCTTGATGAGGTAGTTCTCCTCGTTGTCGAGCGTTGCGCCGCCCAGGCTGGCGATGCCGAGGGTGCGCGCGGTGCGCAGCCCGTCCGATTCCCACTCCCAGGTCCGCCGCCGCGTCTCGACCACCCGCTCGGCCACCATGTTCATGGCGGTCTCCAGGTCCAGGGGCTCCCAGTCGGTGGCGTACGGCCGCCGGTACAGCACCTGGTGGCGGCGCGCGGAGCCCGTGGTGAGCTGGAGTGTGGCGGAGCCCTTGGGGCAGAGCCGGCCCCGGCTGATGGGTGAATCGGGGTCACCCTCGATCTGGACGACCTTGTCGTCCTTGACGTAGATCTGCTGGCCGCAGCCGACCGCGCAGTAGGGGCAGACGGAACTCACCACCCGGTCGGCGGTGTCCGTGCGCGGCCGGAGCTGTTCGGTGCGGCCCGACATCGCCGCACGGCCCCGGCCCAGCCGGTCGGATCCGGTGAGCTGACGGAAGGCGGGCCAGTCACTGATCCACGTGCGCACACCCATGGTGTGTCCTTTCGGCGGCTGGGATCTCCGGCGTCGGTGGTGGGCGTCGTTTCCAGACTGGCCCACCGGGGCGGGGACGGCGCGCGGAGCGTCAGCCGGGCGGTTCGTGGGACAAGGCAGTGTCCGAACGGGGGTGCTGGACCCCGGTCGGACCCCGGGTACCCAGGACGAGGCATCGCCACGCAGGGCCGGTCGGACCCTTTCTCCCTCGAAACGGCCTGCCCGCGCACGGCCTACAGCACGTCCCTGGGGACCGACTCGTTCCAGGTGCGGGAGGCGACGCGACGGCCGCCCTCGTAGGCGTCCAGCGTGGCGTTGACGTGGAACTCCTCGGCGTCGCAGGTCAACGTCGTGCTTGTGCGGACCTGTACGTCCCAGTCCTTGCGCCGGAAACTCATGGTCCACGTCACTTCACCGGCCGGTGAGGTGAAGTCGTCGGCGACCGAGGTGTACCGCTCGTGGGCGCGGCAGCCGACGTCCAGGTCCATCGCGTCGAAGTGGACCGTGCCGCGGTCCTTGACGATGTCCAACGCCGCGCCGTAGTCGATCAGGTCGCGGCTGACCTCCCAGCGCTGCTCGGGCGGCGTCACCGGAGTCGTCGTGATGGGGGCGGTGCCTTCGGGTGCCTCGAAGGGGGCCGGGGTATCCGGTTCGTCGGCCGGGCGGACCGGCAGGACGAGGAGACTCGGCTGCTCGTGGACCGTCAGGAGCGTGGGCCGCGGCGGTGGCCAGGCCAGCGGCCAGTACGACGTGGACAGGGAAAGCCTTACGCGGTGGCCTGGCGGGAATGCCTGCGCCACGCCGTTCAGGTGGAGTGCGGCCCGGTAGCGTCGGCCGGGTCCCAAAGGGGCGGGCTCGTCCGTGCTGTCCCGGCGGGTGAGGTTGAGGACGCCGTAGGTGACCCGGGTGGCGCTGCCGTCCGGGGCCACGTCCGACAGCCGGGCGGCCACCATGGCCACGGGCTGGTCCGCGCTCACCTCCAGTTCGACGCGCGGGGCTCCGAGGATCTCCAGCCGGTCCGTCAGCGGCTCGGTCTCGTAGACCAGGGAGCCGCCGTCCTCCTCGCGCTGGTCGTAGGGCAGGTCGGGCGGAGCGTTGTAGGAGGCCCACTTTCCGGCGAACTGGCCCACGGACAGCGGGGACCGCAGCGTCTGGCTCCGCCCGTCGTCGGGGGCCTCGTCCTTGGCTGTGAGGTGGCGGGAGCGCAGCGCGTACGCGGTGTCGCGCACGTGCCCCGAGGGCCATGTGGGCTCGCCGACCCACCGGCCGGGGCGATCCTCGTACGAGGTGGAGGGCGGCACGCTGTCCTGCATCCACGCCCGGAGCATCGGACCGTCCATCGCCCCGTTGTCCGTCCCCTTCAGCCAGTGGTCCCACCAGCGCACCACTTCCTGGAGGTAGCCGATGGCGGGTCCGGGCTCGCCCAGGTGCGGGTACTTGTGGGACCAGGGGCCGATCAGCCCCTTGCGCGGCACGTCCAGGTGGGAGAGGAGGCGGGTCACCGCGTTGGAGTATCCGTCGGCCCAGCCGCTGGAGGCGAGGACGGGGCAGCGTACGGCGGTGTAGTCCTCGCACACCGACGCGTGCCGCCAGTAGCTGTCGCGGCGCTGGTGGCGCAGCCAGTTCAGGACCCAGGGCTGTGCGGCGTCCAGACGCTCGTGCCACATCTCGCGCCAGCGGTCGCCGACGGCGGACGGGTCCGGCGGGCACGTGGCGTAGGCGAACATGGTGCCCGCTTCGGCGAGGTTGTCGGACAGCATCGCGCCGCCCATGTAGTGCATGTCGTCGGCGTAACGGTCATCGGTGAACGAGGAGATGACGATGGCCCGCAGACTCGCGGGGCGCCGAGCGGCCACCTGCAGGGCCGCGAACGCGCCCCAGGAAATGCCCATCATTCCGGTCGTGCCGTCGCACCAGGGCTGCGTGGCCAGCCAGTCCAGCACCGACTCGGCGTCGCTCTGCTCGACTTCCAGGTACTCGTCGGTGAGTACGCCCTCTGAGTCACCGGTACCACGCAGGTCGACGCGGACACACGCGTAGCCGTGACCGGCGATGTAGGGGTGGTGGACCGAGTCGCGGACCGAACTCAGATCGCCCTTGCGGTACGGGATGTACTCCAGGATCGCCGGGACGGGGGAGTCGTCCGAGGACACCGGGCGCCAGATGCGCGCCGAGAGGTGGACGCCGTCCGGCATCGGGATCCTGACCTGGTCCTCTTGCCTGGTGGTGTGCGGGAGGTTCTCGATGTATCGCATGCGTCTCTCAGGTCGTGCGGTCGGTCCTACGGTCGGTCGGGTGGTCGAAGGCGAGTTGGAGCGCGGCGACACAGCGGTCGTACTTCTCGCGCAGCTCGTGCTCGTCGGCACCGCCGGTGAAGACGTGCGCCACCTCGTAGCTGTAACTGTCCTGCTGGTCGACGTCCGACAGGCGTTGCCCCTCGTCGGGCACGACGTCGATGCGGACGCCGGGTATCTCCTTCTCGATGCGGGCCAGTTCTTCGGGCGGTGGCACCTCGTGTACGACCCCGTCGGCGAACCAGCGGTGGTACCACTTGGCGGCCAGGGCGTACGGACCCTGCCTGAACGGCATGGCAGGATCCTCGCCCAGGGCGAGGGCGAGCATGCAGTGGTGGTTGGGTACGCCGTCGACGTAGGCGAAGAGTTCCGCGTGCGCCTGGGAGTGGCGGGGGTTGATCTCCAGGATCGAGATCCCGTCGGTGGCCGGATCGTAGAAGAACTCGATGCTGAAGGTCGCCTGCCGCCAGCCGATGCGTCGCATGACCCGTTTCGACACCTCGCGCAGGCGCTGCTGCACCGGATCAGGCAGCGCCGAGGGGTACTGGTGGCGCAGGAAGCTGGTGGAATCCGGGTAGTTGATCGAGTCGAGAACGCCGTACACGGTGATCTCGCCGTCGTGCTCGTATCCCTCGACCGCGACCTGGACTCCGTTGAGCGTCTCCTCGGCGAGGCAGACCCGGCCGCCGACCCCGGCCATCTCCTGCGGCAGGTCGAGCTGGTCCAGGATGTACTCGAAGGGGCGGCCGACGCGATGGATGCCCTGGCCGATGTGCTCCACGGCCGTGCGGAATCCCGCCATGTCGCCCACCCCGTAGGCGAGTTCGGAGGAGTACGACAGCGCCGGCTTGAGCCACATGGGGAAGCGCACACCCTCCGGCGGCCGCGGGTCGGCGGCGTCGAGATCCACCCGGCCGAAGCGCGGATGCTCCGTGGCGACCTCCTGCTGCACGAGACGGCTCCAGTACTTGTGCTCGCACTTGACCACCGATTCCAGACTGGTGACGCGCGTCCCGTATTCCTTTCCGAGCAGCGCGACCAGCGTGCTCACCGGGAAGTCCCAGTAGCCGACGATCGCGTCGATCGGTCCGTCGAAGCCGTCCAGCACGCTCCGGGCCCGGTCGAGCAGGTCCGGTACGGCCACCTCGCCGTGCTGGAGCTCCTGGATGGTCAGGAGGCGGTGGAAACGCAGCTCTTCGGCGCGGGGGACGGCCCGCAGGGTCCGCAGATTGGCCTCGTCGAGACCGACGACGAATACGTTGCGGGGGCGTGGGCTCACTGACGGCTCCAGGGGTCGGTGTATGGAACCGAGCGGGTACCCGCGAGACGATCAGGTATACGGCGAGAGCCCCAACGCCGTCATCTGTCCGCGCAGGACGCAGAGGGTGATGGCAGCAGACCCGGGACAGGGTTGCGCGCCAGGGAGTGCCCAAGTGACGCCGGATACCGCGAGCGCGGGGTTTGCGGTGGCCGTCACTGGCCACGTAAGGCTCGAGGAGGAGCGTGTCGGGCAGCGACCAACTCCGCGAGGCCTTTTGCGCCGACAGACCTTCGCGACCAGGGCGGGGTGGACCAGTGAGAGCCGTCGGCGGGGGCAGCAGCCGGCGTTGAGGGCGCAGGTCTCTGTTCGGACCTCGGGCCGCCCGGGCGTTGTTTTCGGGGGAGTGGGGCTCTTCCGCGTGTCACCACCGATACGAGCGGTCTCCCGGCTTCCGGCCGGGCTTGTTCCGCGCAGTACGAGTCGCAGTACCCGGAACACGGGTATTGCAAGCGAAGACCACCAGAGAACTCGCACCGCGAACGTTCCACAGCGTCTCACGTGAGAGCTTCTCGATCACGGGTACTCGGCGTCCATGAACGTCACATCGCGAGAGCCGACCTTGCCGCTCGCTCGTGGTCGGATCTCGGCGGCGATCATCGAGTATCTGCGTGATACGGGACCGCTTCCGAACAGGAAGGCGGTTTCTGCTGCCGACTCGCTCGGAGACGATCTCCAGCTCGCTCTGTACATCTGCTACGAGCTGCACTACCGGGGATTCGCCGACGTCGACGCGGACCGTGAGTGGGACCCCGACCTGCTCAAGGTCAGGGCAGCCCTGGAGCAGCCGTTTCTCGAGACTCTCCGTGACGCGGCAACCGTGCACAGGCACGCCGACGAGGCGCTGGACGAACTGCTCGTCGAACCTGTCGACGGTTGCGGCGTCAGCCACTTCCTGCGGGACGAGGGGGAACTGTGGCAGGTGCGTGAGTATGCCGCTCAGCGCTCGCTGTACCACCTCAAGGAGGCCGACCCGCACGCCTGGGTGCTGCCCCGGCTGTGGGGCCGGGCAAAGGCGGGAATGGCGGCCGTGGAGTTCGACGAGTTCGGCGGAGGTCGCGCGGAGCGAGTGCACGCCCGTCTGTTCGCCGATCTCATGGCCGACCTCGAACTGGACACCGCGTACGGGCACTGGCTCGACGCCGCAGGCGCCGAGGCCCTCGCCACCGTGAACCAGATGTCCCTCTTCGGCCTGCACCGCGCCTTGCGAGGGGCCCTGGTGGGGCATTTCGCCGCCGTTGAGGTCACCTCGTCGCCGGGGTCACGGCGCCTGGCCCAGGCCATGCGGCGCACCCGTGCCGGGCCGGCGGCCGAGCACTTCTACGACGAGCACGTCGAGGCCGACGCCGTGCACGAACAGGTCGTCCGACGGGACGTCGTAGCGGGTCTGCTTGAGGAGGAGCCCCACCTCGACGGAGATGTCGCCTTCGGCGTGGACGCCACCACGTACCTCGAAGACCGCCTCGCCGAACACCTTCTCGGTGCGTGGCGGGCGGGGAAATCGTCGCTGCGCATACCCGTCTGACCGGCGTTCCCACCACGAACAGGTTCTCCCGCGTCCACGAGAACCGGAGATGGAACCACATGACCACGGTCACGCTGCCAGGCGTCTACACCCCGCAGGACGACACCGACCTGCTCATCCGATTCCTGCACGACGAACTCCTGCCTTCGCATGCCGAAGTTCTCGACGTGGGCACCGGAACAGGTGCCGTCGCTCTGGCCGCGGCCCGGCTCGGTGCCCGCGTCACGGCGATCGACATCTCCTGGCGAGCGGCTTTCAATGCCAAGGTCAACGCGCTGCTGGCGCGTCTCCCGATCCGGGTCGAACGCGGCGAGCTGCTGGCTCCCGTCTCGGGCCGGTCCTTCGACCTCATTCTGTCCAATCCGCCGTACGTTCCGGCCCCCACCAGCGCGTGCCCCCGGCGGGGCGTGGCACGGGCCTGGGACGCGGGGCACGACGGCCGTCTCGTACTGGACCGGATCTGCCAGGACGCACCCGGACTCCTGAGGCCCGGCGGCGTGCTGCTGGTGGTCCAGTCCGCGCTGAGCGGCCCGGAAGAGTCGCTGCGGAGGTTGCGTGCGGCGGGCCTGCGCGTCGGAATCGTGGAACACCGCAGCGTCGCCTTCGGTCCCGTCCTGCGTTCCCGCAGCGGCTGGCTGCGCGACCGCGGCCTGGTCGAAGGTGACGCCGAGAAGGAAGAGCTGGTGATCATTCGTGCCGTACGACCCGGATGAACGGCGCTGCCGCATCGTGGCCCGGCGCCTGGGGCCACTGCTGGTCGAAGGACCGGTGGAGGTCACACTGGAGGATGGCAGCACTGTGTCGTCCGACCGGTTCTGCGTCGCCCTGTGCACCTGCCGACGCAGCCGTACCTACCCGTGGTGCGACACCAGTCACCGCAGGCCCGAGCGGCCGAGGAAGCCGGACGGCGGAGCCTCCTCCTGGGAGTGATCCGGCGCGGTACGTGCGGAGGAGAAGACCGCTGTCCTGAGCCGCTGATCGAGGCGCGGTGTTCGGTCGTACGAAGTGTCTCTACGTCTTGCTACCGGGCGAAGTCGATGTTCTTCGCCGTGGTGATCCGGGCGCCCATGTTGCGTTCCATCATTTCCAGGGCGGCGGACTCCAGGTGGGGGTGGATGGAGGCGACGGCGTCTTTGGGCACCGTGACCTCCAGGTGGCGGATGTGCGCGTCCAGAGCGGAGTAGAGGACGCATTGCTCGGTGACCTGTCCGCTCAGCACTACGTGTCCGACGTCCAGTCGCTGCAGGAGGTAGGACAAGGGCGTCTCGTAGAAGACGGAATGGCGGGCCTTCACCACGAAGAGCGAGTCGTCGTCGGGCGTTATCGGCTCGATCAGGTCGGCGTGCGGCCGGGCCAGCGCGGTGTCCAGGAGTTCTCCGTGGTGGGAGCGCCACAGTCCGAAGTTGTCGTTCGCGTAGATCACCGGCACGTCCGCGCTGCGGGCTCGGTCGATCAGCTCCGCCAGGACGGGCACGACACGTTTGACGGACGGCACGAGCAGATCGGCGTCCTCGTGGTCGTAGGTGTTGATCATGTCGATCACGACGAGAGCGAGTCCCGTCGTGCCTGCGGGCCGGTCCATGGCTTCCACCGCCCGTCCAGTGCTGTCGCCATTGCTCTTGGCCGAGGCTGTCAGTCGCGCAGTCGCGGCAGGATCTTCGTGCGGTAGAAGTCGAAGAAACCCTGCTGGTCCTTCCCGATCTGCTTGACGTACACGGCGTCGAATCCCGCGTCGACGAACGCGGCCGGAGCCTCGATGTGCGCGTCGTGATCGTCGCCGCACGGTACGGCGGCTGCCACCCGGTCCTCGGTGACCAGCTCGGACGCCTGTTCGAAGTGGCGCGGGGCCGGCAGTATCTGGGGGAGTTCGCCGGGGAGTCGCTCGTTTGTGCAGTGCTTGCCGTTGTGGCTCGTCTGCTCGCTGGTGCCGACCCCCAGCCGGAAACTGCCGCCCAGCTGGGCGGCGCCGGTGGCGGCCGCCCGGGCGATCACTGCGGGACGAGTGCGTACGAGGGGGCAGGTCACCGCCGTTTCGACGGGCAGCGAGACGGCCTGTGACAGGGCGCCGATCACCGTCCGCACGAACGGGCTCTGGCCCTGGCGGTCGTTCCACGGGTGGTAGTGGTCCGAGATCCAGAGGGAGTCGAAGCCGGCCTGCTCGGCCATCCGGGCGTGATCGACGAGTTCCGCCGGGCCGTGTTCCTCGCACGAGAGGAAGTATCCGAAGTCGGACATCGTCTCTCCCAGGTGGAGCGTGTGGCGGCGGTGCCGGGAACGCGCTCCGAGTACCCGGTGGCCCGGATGACTAACAAGGGCGTGAGTGGCGTCGTGGGTCAGTCTTCCTCGACGACCCGTACGGTCTTCAGCCGCTGGTCGGCCGCGTCCGGCAGGAACATTCCCGCCTCGACTCCTGTGACCAGGTAGTTCAGTACCGGCTCGGTGAGGCGTTCGCCGGGCAGGACCACGGGGATGCCGGGCGGGTAGGGAGTGATCATCTCGGCGGCGATCCTGCCGACGGCGTCGCTGGTCGGGACCTTCGCATGGTGTGCGAAGTAGGCGTCCCGGGGCAGGCGGGCCTGGTCCATCCGCAGATCGGCGGGGGAGGGGACGGCGACCTGAGGGGCGTCCCGCAGTTCGGTGGCATGGTCGGCCAGCTCGCGCAGGGCGGTGAGCAGACGCGCGGTGGTCTGCTCGTCGTCGGCGTGGGTGAGCTGCGCGCTGATGCGCCGGTGGTCGAACAGGTGGGTGTCGATGTGATGGTGGGTTCGCAGCCAGTCGGCGGCGCGGTAGCCGCTGGTGCCCAGTTCGCCGATGTCCATGACGACCGGGAGCGGGTCGAAATCGGCTGCGAGACCGGGACCGCGGAAGTCCTTGGCGTCGTTGACGTGGAAGCCGTCGATCGCCTCGATGGCCTCGCGGGTGCGTGCGGCCAGCTTCAGGGCCTGGCCGATGAGTTCGTGACCGTGCTGGATCATCTGCCGGCGCCAGGCGTCGATGCCGGCGTAGAGCAGGACGTTCGGGCTGGTCGTGCCGAGGAGGTCGGCCCGCGAGGCCAGTTCGGCGGGATCGATGAGGTCGCCCTGGAGATGGAACACCGAGCCCTGTTCCAGGCCACTGCCCATCTTGTGGATGCTGGTCACACAGATGTCGGCGCCCGCGTCCATCGCCCACGACGGCAGGTCGTCGTGGAAGGGCAGGTGCGCACCCCACGCCTCGTCCACGATGAGCGGCTTGCCGCGGCGGTGGCAGACATCCGCGATGCCTCCGAGATCGGCCGCGGCTCCGTACGGCGTGGGGCTGGTGACCAGGGCCCCGTCGGCATCCGGATGCTCCGCGAACGCCTTGTCGTAGGCCGCCACCGAAGGGGGATGGGCGATGTGCCGGGGATTGTCCCA
The DNA here is from genome assembly GCF_055577685.1 of Streptomyces sp. NPDC033178. Lineage (NCBI taxonomy): Bacteria > Bacillati > Actinomycetota > Actinomycetes > Kitasatosporales > Streptomycetaceae > Streptomyces > Streptomyces sp. NPDC033178. The sequence goes on along the minus strand of NZ_JBVIPT010000001.1, from coordinate 348,015 downwards.
CTGGGGTTCCACCCACACGGGCTCGACGCCTGAGAGGATGAGCCCGGCCACTACGGACTTGTGCGCGTCGCGCCCGACGAGGAGCCGGTGGCCGGGGCAGGTGACCGCCAGCATGGCGGCCTTCACCGACAGGGAACTGCCGCACGTCGAGAAGAACGTGTGCTCCGCGTGTACCGCGTCGGCCATGAGGTTCTCGGCCCGCGCCAGGACACCGCCCCGGGTCAGCCGGTCGTCCAGGCCGCCGTTGGCCAGGATGTCACCGTAGAACACGGCGTCACCCAGGATCTCGCGGGCGCGGGGGTCCGCGCCGCGTGCCTGTTTGTGACCTGGGGGCGTGAATCCCAGTTCGTCCGCGTCCCTGTATCGGGCGAGCGCTTCGAGAATCGGGGCCTCAGCCTGGTTCGCACCCATGGCGGCCGGGTTCCCCGCGGCGTGGCAATCATGCAGGCCAGGAACGTCGGCACCGTCGCGAACAGTCGCCGGTCAGTCTTCGCCCCGGACGACGTTCCACTCCGCGCCCATGTGCGCCGTGACCGGGGGGCCGCTGCTGTCCACGGCGCGGACGCACGTACGTACTTCCTTGCCGCGGCGGTGACGGGCCTTCCACCAACCGGTCCTGGCCACCTTCAGGACTTTCTGCTGGGCAGTGCGCGCGGTCACGGCGTTTCAACTTCTCTCTGTGTCAGGGCAGGATCTCGATGGAATGCTCACCGGGTTCCCGTCGGCCAGGACCGTGAAACGCCATGCCGTTCAGATGTCGCGCTTCTCCAACGGCTCTACGGCAGGCCCCTGGAGGATCGGTCCGTCCGGGGCGAAGCGGGAACCGCGACACGGGCATTCCCATGCCTGCTCCGCACGGTTGAAGGCCACGATGCAGCCCAGGTGGGTGCAGCGGGCCGAGACCGCGTGGAGCGAGCCGTTCTCGTCGCGGTGAACGACGCACTGCCGACCGCCCGTCCGTACCACGGCACCCTCGCCGCGAGGGATGTCCTCCGATGCCGGGCCCGTCAGCGGTGGCAACCGGTCACCGACGAAGTGCTGGGCCACGTGCGCCTGTTGCTTCCGCGACGGGCTCCGCCACGGCAGGCGCGACTGCCGCGAGGACTGTGGCGTGCCAGGTGCGGAAGTCCTTGGCCGAGGTCGGTGTCCGTGCGTTCGCGCAGATAGGCGTTGAGATCGTCCGCGTGCACGTCGTGCCAGGCACCGGTCTGCAGTAGGCGAAGAGGCGATCACCGTCGTCACGTCGGCGCAGCAGCGCGCGCAGGGCCCGGCAGACGGACTCCTCTGCCAGTGCCTGCGACACGTTCTTCGCATCCTTGGCTGGATAGGCGAAGCGCACCTCGCCGTGGTGGCACGAGGCGTGCTCGCGGAGCAGCGTGGTGAGCCCGTGCGCCTCGTTGTCGCGGCGGTACGACTCGTTCCCGATCCTGAAGAACCCCAGGTCGAGCAGACGCGTAGCGTAGGCAAGCACACGGTCCCGGCACAGGTGCCGGGCGGCGAGGTCCTCGGCCGTGAGTTTCCGCAGCCGGGGCAGGACGGGAGCCGCTTCCAGCACATGCTCGTGCTTGGCCGCCTCCTGCCGCTCACGGAACCGCGGGTGGTACAGGTGCTGGCGACGCCCCGCGGCGTCGGTGCCCGTCGCCTGGATGTGGCCGTTGGCCACGGGGCAGATCCATACGTCCTCCCACGCGGGCGGTACGGCCAGGTCGCGCAGGCGTTGCTTCTCGGCCCCCGTCGGTGATGGAGCGGCCGCCGGGATCGACGTAGCAGAACCCTCGTCCGCAGCGGATCCGGGTGATTCCCGGCCGGTGGAGGTTACTGGCGCGCAACCGGGCCTACCGCCGGGAACCACCGTGCGACGGCACGGAGTTCACGACCATGACCTGGTGCGGTTCTCTGCGCCGGCCGGACGGCGTAGCATCCGGAAAGCCAGTAGGAGGGTGATGGGCCACAGCGTGGCGACGCACCACAGGGCGGCCGCATCACCTGGCGGTCGGTGAGCGGCGACACCCGCCAGAGCGGATCGGGTTGGTTCGAAACAGCGCCCCTCCCTGACGAATTGCTCAGGCAATACGCGGACCTTCTTGCACAGGGCCGCGTTCTCCGTCTCCACAGCATGGAGGGCGCCTTCTGCTTGTGAGCTCCGCGTCACGACGGGCAGCGTCCTTGCCACGGCAAGGCCGTCAGTCGCCCCGCCCACCAAGAGGCGGCCGCAGAACGTGTCGAACCGGGTTCCGGGGCAGGCTCAGTCCTGGTCGAGCAGAGGCGCGAGGAAACCTTCCCAGTCCAGGTGATCGTTCTCCGTGTCCCGGGGAACGAGCTGCAGTGTGATGTTCAGCCAGTCGGAAACAACGTCCCGTTCCATCTGGAAGACGGCGCAGCTCCTGAGCGGCCCGAGCCGGATACGCAACCATCCACGGCCGTCCCTCTGATGGACGGGCCATACGGCCACGTCGCCGATCCCCTCATGGCGGCGCAGCCCGAGCAGAAGAGCCTCTCGTGACAGGGACCAGTGGATTGAGGCGCCGTCCGCGTCCAGGCCGATGCGGACGGCGAACGGGTCCAACGACGTGTAGCGCAACTCCAGGTCGAGAGCCACGGCAGGCCGACCGTCGCGGACCAGTTGCGTACGGTGGCGCAGTGTGGTGGTTCGGTGCGGATGAAGTTCCGTCAGCGTGACTGGTTTTGACACGAGTGATCACTTCCGAAGCGTGAGTGCGACAGGCCGACTCCCGCCAGCCCTCCTCGTACCTGCCGTCTCAAGCACGGGGTAGGACGGGTACCCCCGATTGTGGTGTGTCACGTAGGACGGAAGACATGTTCAGGATTCCGGAAGCGGACGTCTCGCACATTTCCAAGGAGGCCCTGGTCAGAGGGGTGACCACGCCGCCGTCCCCCAGGGGGCGGCCGTCGGTGGTGGTGAGCGCGCGGACCTCGTCGCGCCACCAACGCCGGTCGCCGCCGGCCGCGTCCAGTGCGCCCAGGCCGTCGGCCGTGGCGGCCACGACGAGTTCGTCGCCGGCCAGTGGTGCCACCCTCGCCTGCGTCAGGGGCCGGGTCCAGCTCGCCTTCCCGGTGGCCAGGTTCACCCGGCGCACGGACGTCTGCGTCGTGTAGTAGCGGGTTCCCCGGGCTTCCGGATGCACCTCGGGCGTGGCCGAGCCGTCGGGGATGCTGGACTCCTCCTCGCCCGAGCGCTCACGGAGCACGTACAGGGGACCGAATGTCGCGGTCGCCGAGGCCAGGGCGAACCGGCCGCCCGCCGCGTTCAGCGCCGTCACCTGTGCCGCCGTACCGCTCCTGAACCACAGTGGGGCGCCCGTCGGCAGGTCGAAGCCGTACGCCCGCCAGCGCTGCCCCTGGTTCGTGCGCCGTGCCCACGACGTGTCGTACTCGGCGAACGTGACCAGACATGCCGTGCGCCGTGTGACGGCGAGCAGCGTCGAGTCGCCGTCGGGCGAGTGGAAACCGTAGGGCCCATACGGGTTCGACTCCAGGCCGCCCGTGCGCCACCGCTCCGTGCTGGTGGCCGCGTCGAGCGCCACGACCTCGGGGGAGGAACTGCCCGAACCGCGGTGGGTGACGTACACCGTGTCGCCGGAGGGCAGGACATCGGCCGCGTCCTCGAACTCCCAGGCCACAGCACCGGTGTTCGGGTCGAGTCGGCGGGCCGTGCCGTCGAAGCGCACGTAGAGGGCGTCGGCCGTACGGGTCAGCGCGCCGCCGTATTCGAGGGCGCCCACCTCGCGGGTCCACAGCGGGGTGCCGGTGCGCCAGGACGACGTGACCGGCTGCCGCCGCGCGCCCGGCTCGTCCCTTAAAGAGGGCGTTCGCCGTCGTCACCCCCGCGGCGGTCGTGACGGCGGCGCCCGCCCACGCGAACACACGTCTGCGCGACGGACCCGCGGGGGCCGGCGGCGGGCCGACGCGGGTGGCGCCTTCCCTGTCGGCGTCGGCCGACGCGGCGATCCGGCGCGCGACCGCCTCCTCGTGGCCGTCGATCAGGGCGGTCACCTCCGGCCGCTCCCACCACGGCCGTTCGCCCGCGCGCGCGGCGCACCAGTCCAGGACCTCCGCCGCGGTGGGGCACCCGTCCGGCCCCTTCGACAGACAGCGGGTCAGGAAGGCGGTCCACTCCCCGTCCGGCACGCCGGCGAGGTCCGGTTCCTCGTGCAGCGTCCGGTACACGATCTGCGGGGCCGTACCCCCGCCGTGCGGATTGCGGCCCGTCGCCGCCAGTGCGAGCAGCGCCCCGAGCGCGAACACGTCACAGGAGGCCGCGGGTCCGGTGGCGTACGTGATCTGCTCGGGTGCCATGAAGCCGAAAGAGCCGAGCATCTCCCCGCTCCCCGTCAGGGCCTCACCCGACGGTCCTGACGCCGGTCCGTCACCGAGCGCCTTCGCGATACCGAAGTCGATGACGCGCGGGCCCTGACCGGTGACCAGGATATTCGTCGGCTTCAGGTCGCGATGCGCCAGGCCCGCCGCGTGGATCGCGGTGAGCGCCTCCGCGAGGGGCGGCACCGAGCGAGGCGAGGTCGCCTGCCGCCAGTGGCCCGCACCCGGCCACGGCCTCCGACAGGGTGGGTCCCGCGCAGTACTCGACGGCCAGCCATGGCAGCGGGGCCTGCGTCCCCGCGTCGAGCACGGCCGCCGTGAACGGGCCGGTCACGACACGTGCCGCCTGCACCTCGCGCCGCAGCCGCTCCCGGAACAGCGGCTCGGCGGCGAGGTGCGCATGCATCACCTTGACCACGACGAGCCGCCCCGACCCCGAACGGGCCAGATACGCACGGCCCATGCCACCCGCTCCGAGCAACGCGAGCGTCCGGTACTCCCCGAACTCGAACCGGCCCATCGGACCCCCTGCCTGTACGCCCCGCGCGCCGATGATCCCTGCGACGCCTGTACGGCGCCAGAGGTTCCCAGGAGCCCGAACCGCTCAACGTACGGATCCGGCGGCGATGCGCCGCGAGCGCGCGGAGGCGGGCAGACAGGGGGACAGCGACCGGCGAGATCACCGCGCTCCACGACGCGCGGATGCAGCCCCCTGCTCGTCCCGTACCGGCCGACACGCTTCTGCGCCGGACCCTCAGCCGCTCTGGCCGGGCGAGCATCGCCGCTCTCTCCAACTGGCGCTGACGCTACGTTGATTGCGCATCCTTGCCGGTGGGGCGTGTTCTGGGGGACGGTAAGCGAACCACTTCAGGTGATGGGGTCCACACACCTCTCAGCTCCTCTCGCACGACGCACCGGCGACTCGCGGATCCACCGCGTGCGCGTCGCGACAGCTCGCGATGGTCGCGGTCGCTGTCGAGAGGAGGTGGCCGATGTGCCGAACCTCAGAGCCGGACGATCCGGGCACGGACGCGGAGGGCGACGAACCTTCCTCAGTCGGCCCTGGAACGCCCACGAGGTGGCATCCGCGGGATGTGAACTCGTGGTGGACGGGGTTACGAGCCGTGCTGCTCGTCGTGGACACGGTGGCGGCCCTGAAACACCACGAGGCCCTTGCCCAGTGGGCAAGGGCTCTCATCGCGGTTGGTGACATGATCGTCGAGGCCTGCAAGCACGAACGGTCATGAAACCGGGGGCCTGATCGTCGAGAGGCGGTCAGGCCCTCTGCATCCAGGAGAACATGGACCGCCGACCTCAGCCAAGGGGCGCTCTCCCAATTGCACCCAACGGAGCGTCACAAAAGCGGGTTTCGTGTCATGCTCGCGGTCTGTCCGAAGAGGAGACCTCTACATGGGGATGGCAGGCGGCGAGTGCCGGGAGTGCGGAGGGCGGCTGCCACCCGCTTCGGACACCGGCCGGCCACGCCAGTACTGCTCGGACGTCTGCAGATCGGCCGCTCGGCGGTCCCGTAACCGACAGAAGGAATCTGCTGACACTGCCGCTTCGCGCCGGTGTTCGACGGCCATAGCCGGTCGCCGCTGCGACCGGAACGCGCGGCACACCGTCGTGGTGAACGGCACCGAAAGCCAAGTCTGCGCCGAGTGCTACGACATGACCATGTCGTTCCTGATCAAGGGCGGTTTGCCGGCCTCCTCGGTCGACGTTCACCTGCTGCCCGAGGCAGTCGACGAGCGCGAGGTTGATGACGGGGCGACAGCGCCGGCGCCGGCCGTCGTCGCCGGCCGGGCATGCACTCTCCTCATCGAAGACGACCCGCACGTCGCCACGGCGCTGACCATGGTCCTGACCCGGCACGACTACACCGTCATCCACAAGTCATCGGGATCTGCCGGTCTGCATGCGGCGTATGCCCAACGGCCCGATCTGGTGCTCCTGGACCTCGGACTCCCGGACATGGACGGCTACGAGATCCTGACCCGGCTTCGGGCCGTCAGTGACGTGCCCGTCATCGTCGTGACGGCACGCGACGATCTCCGCTCACGTCTGCACGGACTCAACCTGGGAGCGGACGACTACCTCGTCAAGCCCTACGCCACTGCGGAACTCCTTGCTCGTATCCAGAGGGTGCTACACCGCCGCACATCACCGCAGCAGTGGGCGGAGAACATCTACGACGACGGCCTGCTACGGCTCGACTCCCAGAGTTTTGGGGCCAGCGTGGCCGGTGCGCCGCTGAAGCTGACGCCCACCGAGTTCCGCGTACTCGACCTGCTCGTGCGCAACACGGGAGTCGTCCAGTCCTTCCGTACGCTGCTCGCGCGAGCGTGGGACGACCCCAACGGGCGTGACACCGAAAAGGTCAAATTCGCCATCTCGCGCCTGCGCAGGAAACTGGACTCAACCGCTGTCGGCAGCGCATCGATTGTTTCGGCCCGAGCTGTCGGCTACCTCTACCAAGCACCAGGGCCGTCCACGGCAGGCAACCCTGCGGCGCCCGACCCTTCATCATCCCGGTCGGGCTACGGGCACGCGGGCAATGTGCTGAGCATCCTGGAATCGCAGGACCCGGGCAGCGCCGGCGGCAAGACGGTACTGCGCCTGGGCCCTGTGCACATCGAACTGCTCACCCGGCAGGTCAGCGTGGGCGGTTCGGTCGTCGAACTGACCCAAAGGGAATTCGATCTGCTCGCCCTGCTCGCCCAGCGCCCAGGCGTGGTCGTCCGGCGGGAGCAGATCATCAGCGAGGTCTGGCGCACCAGTTGGGAGGGGACCGGCCGCACCCTGGAGGTGCACGTCGCGTCCCTGCGCTCCAAGCTGCGTATGCCGGCCCTGATCGAGATCGTGCGCGGCGTCGGCTACCGTCTCGTCACCCCGGCCTAGTAACAAAGCAGCGTGCCCACATCCCAGCCCCCGAGGGGCTGGGATGACGGCCGTCGGGGCCACCGCCGAAGAGGCGACTGTCTCGCCGACCCCCAACGGTGCGTCACCGCCGCGCGGAAGGAACGTGCCCGGACCCGGCCGGCCCCGACGCGAGATCATGAAGCTGGACCGCAGTGCTAGGTCAGGACCAACCAGCGTCGGCCGTCGATGAGCTCTCGTGCCGCGTCGAGATGGCCGGCGTGGCATGCAGTCTCAGTGATGACGTGCAACAGGACGTCGCGCAGGGTGTGCAGATGCGGTTCGCCGAACAGGTCGTGAGGCCACCACGCCAGGACGCCGTCAGCAGGAGTGGTGGTGATGACGGCGTCGGAGAGCTCTGTCTCCTGCCGGTAGCCGTCGAGCACGTCGACGGCCCGCGCTTCCGGAGCCACGTTCCAAGCTTCGTCGCCGCTCGTCAAGCTGCGGATGGTCTCCTCCTCCCCGGCGACAACTGCACGGAACCAGAAACGCTCAACGTCCAAGGCAAGGTGCTGGACCAGCCCAAGGCAGTGCCATCCGGATGGCAGCACCGGCCGTCGCAGATCCTCCGCGTCGAGCCCGTCAAGGATGCCGAGAACGTGGCGGCGCTGCCCGGCCAAAACCCGAAGAAGCGCCCCGACCTCACTGTCCGGAGCCGTTTCGATCGTATTTTCGGTCACGGTCACTCAGGATTCCCCAACTCCTGCGGGCATGCTGGGAGTTCTCCGATACCCGGGACACACAATCAACGGCAGGTCGGCAGGTCGGCAGGTCGGCAGGTCGGCAGGTCGGCAGGTCGGCAGGTCGGCAGGTCGGCAGGTCGGCAGGTCGGCGGAAGCGTGGATGCGAGCAGCATCCGACCTTCGGGGATCTCCACCACCATCGTGCGAACCCGCCACCGCCCGCCCCGACCCTTGCCCCGCCTATCGAATTTCGATAGATTCCCATCGCCATTCGATGGGAGGACGAGTCGTGGGAAAGCTGACAGTGCGTGCGCTGCGCGCCGTGCTCGGGGTGGTGCTCGCCGGCACCGTGTTCGTGCAGGCAGGGATGGTGTGGGCGTTGGTCGGCGGGAACGACCCGGAGGACGGGTCGCTCCCGCTGACCCCGCTGCGCGTGATCACGATCCTGGGCATGGTGTCGGTCCAGGTCGCCCTGGTCTGCGTATGGCGGCTGGTGACGATGGTGCGACGCGGAACCGTGTTCTCCCATGCCGCCTTCCGGTACGTGGACGGCGTGATCGGCGCGATCGTGGCGGCCGCCCTCGTGTGGTTCACGGTCACGGCCATCAATGCGCCGGGCCAGCGGGACGACCCGGGTGTCACCGTCATCATGGGCGGGATCGGCCTGGCCGTCCTGGGGGTCGCGCTCATCGTGCTCGTACTGCGGATGCTGCTCGTCCAGGCCGTCGCACGCGACGTCGAAGCGACGCAGATGCAGTCCGAGTTGGACGAGGTGATCTGATGCCGATCGCCGTCGACATCGACGTGATGTTGGCCAGGCGGAAGATGTCCGTAGGTGAGCTCGCGGACCGCGTAGGGATCACGCCCGCCAACCTGGCGGTACTCAAGAACGGCCGCGCCAAAGCGGTGCGCTTCACGACTCTCGCCGCGCTCTGTGAGGTGCTCAAGTGCCAGCCGGGCGACCTGCTGCGCTGGGAGGCCGAGGACGCCGCAGGCGGGTGACGTGCCCTTCCAGGATCATGGAGTCTCGCGACGTCCCGTGATCCGAGTGGAAGACCGCGCCTGCCGACGCATCATCACCGATCCGGCCTGCCTCTTGAGCAACTCGGCGAGCAGCCCGGGGTCGCCAGCTGTTGCGAGCGGTCACAGCGGAACCGGGTCGGACCATTCACCGCGCGGGGCGGAACGATGTCAAGAAGGTGTTGAGGGCCTGCTGGTTGGCGGGAGTGTTCCAGTCGTCGGCCGGGGTCGTCCACCTGATGGAGTAGCCGAGGTCGGTGTCGACGAGGAGGGCACGGGCGAGCGTGCGTGTGCGGTCGGGGTCGCCGTCGGCGAACCATTCCAGGTCGGCTGCCCGTCCACCGGAACCGTCCACGCGCCGGATGTCGCCGATGCGGTCGAAGCCGGGGTTGAGCCGCCGCAATCGGGGCTCGGCGTCGCGCCAGACGGTGACGGGGTCGGACGAGGGGACCCTGCCGAAGGTGATCCTCAGCGCGCGGGGGTCACCCGAGGCGCCGAACGTGACACTGAAGGCGTTGTCCGGCCGCCCGGTGTCCTTGATGCGCCCCCAGTCCGCGGGCAGTTGGACCGAGAATCCTTCCGGCGCGTCGTACCGCTCGGTGGCGGGCGGGGCCGTCTTCCCGGCGGAAGCGGTGGGGGAGGGGGTGGCGGGTGCGCCCGGGTCCGATGCGCTTGCCGAGGCGCCACCGGTCGGGTCCGCGGAGGGGGCGGCAGGGGTGGAAGCCGCGGGAGGCGGCGCGGCGGCGGAACCGGATGCGGTGGGTACGGGGCCGGAGGCGTCGGGTGTGTCCGAGGCCGGTCTGCTGTTCACGGCGAGTACGACCGGGATGGCCACGACGGCCAGCGCGGAACCGACGATGGCGAGGACGATGGGCCGCTTCCTGCGCCAGGCCCGATCCGCCCCCGGCACGTTCCCGTACGCTCCGCGCAGCCTGAACATGTGCGACTGTTCGGCCGAGTCCTCGCTGACCATGCGGCTCAGCGCCTTGCGCAGTACCGGTTCGGTGAGCCGTTCGTTCGGGTTCTCGCGGAGCAGTCCGTGAATGGTCTGGCGCAGCCGGCCGGTGTGGACGTCGTCCCCCGAGGATCTTTCCCCTCCGCCCTGGGCCCCCTCTCCCGTGTACACCTGCGCGAAGGCCGAAGTACCTTCGCCGCGCCCCTGGTCCGGGGCGGGCGGCCGGCCCTCGATCATGGTGTGCAGCAGTGCTCCCAGGGCCCACAGATCCGTCGAGGGATCGATCGGCTCACCGCGGATCTGTTCCGGAGACGCGTACGAGGGTGCGGTCGCCCTCAAGGACCGGGTCGCTCCGGTCAGTCCGAAACCCGTGACCACGACCCCGCCGTCCGCCTTGACGAAGACCTGGTCGGGACCGAGGTCGCCGTGTGTGACGCCCAGGCGGTGCGCGGCGGCGAGCACATCGAGGATCTGCAGGCCGATGCGGACCGCCCGGGGCTGGTTGAACGGCCCACGCCGGTCGAGGAGTTCGCTCAGGGACCGGCCCTCGATCGGCTCCATGACGGTCCACAGCCGGCCGTCCTGCTCGGTGACGTCGAGGACGGTGGCCACCTGGCCGGGGGCGGCGGCCTCCAGGTCCGCGGTCTCCCGCAGCACCCGGGCCGTGGTCTGCCGGGACGTCTCCTCGCGGAGGACCGCGGGCAGTCGTGCCTCCGCCAGGAACACCAGTCGGCCCGATGCCATGTCCTGGCCGTGCCAGCCGACCCGGAACTCCTCTCGGTGCACGATCTGGAGCGGTCGATACCTCCCGGCGATCAACTCATTTGTGGAGGTCTGCGCTTCTGCCATGCTGATCCTTCACTGAGCCCGTGGTTTGCACCTTGGCCATGAGTACGAAGGCGATGCCGGTGAGTGTTCAATCAGGTGTGATTGCGCTTTCCGGCGGTGCGGCGCGTCGACGCTCCGAGCCCGGGCCTCGTTTGGCCAACAGGTCTCAGGCGAAAAGGATTTGGCGCAGGACGCGGCTCAGGTGAACGCGCAGTTCGTCCGTGGACATCTCGGCGAGCCTGCCCACCCTGACGATGTAGCGGGTGAACGTCACGCCGATCAGCTGCGCGGCGAGCATCCCGATGCGGACGTCCATGTCGTCGCCGGTGAGCGCCTCGCGGTACGCCGACTCGCTGTGGGCCTGCATGGCGGTGTAGAGATTCGCCGCGGCGGCCTCGTTGGTGGCGGCACTGCGCAGGAGCGCGACGAACGGGTCGCCGGAAGGGTTGCTCTCCATCCGCTCGACGAAGCCGGCGGCGATCCGCTCGGGCAGCGTTTCGCGGTCGCCGGCGACGATGTCGGTCAGGTCGCGAGTCCCGGGCACCGCCGCCAGGAAAAGACGCTCCTTCGAGGTGAAGTGCAGCATGACCAGGCCGTGCGTGACACCGGCCCGGCGGGCGATGTCGCGAATCGTCGCCCGTGCATAGCCCCGTTCCGTGAAGGCCACCCGGGCGGCCTCCAGGATGGCTGCGCGGCTCGCCTCCGGATCGCGACGACGACCGGTGGCGGCTGCCCGCGTCGGAGCCTTGTCGGGACGTGAGGTCTTTGGCACCCCCTTACTGTACGCGCGTACAGAAACGCCTTGTGGCCACCGTGCGATGCGGTACTGTCCAAGCGGTCATTAGCGGAGCCGGGCTGTGCCAACAGGCGCACGTCACGCTCAGGCCCGTCCAGAACGTGAAGGGGACTTCTGCATGAGTACGTCCATCGTCATCGGCGGCAGCGGCGGACTCGGCCGCGTCATCGCCCAGCGATTCGCCGATCGTGGTGATTCCGTTGTCGTCACCAGCCGGGACAAGGCACGGGCCGAAGCGGCAGCGGAGGAGATAGGAGGCGGGGCGCGGGGCATGGCCCTCGATCTGTCCCAGCCCGACACGATCGCGCACGCCCTTGGCGGCATCACCGAAGTCGACCATCTGGTCATCACGGCCATGGATCCCGTACCGAACTCCCTGGCCGACTTCGATCTCACCGACGCCGTCCGCGTCGTGACCATCAAACTGGTCGGGTACGCCGAAACGGTCCGCGCACTGTGCGACCGCTTCAACCCTGCCGCTTCAGTCGTCCTCTTCGGCGGTCTGGCGAGAGAACGCCCTTACCCCGGCTCGACGATGGTGACCACGTTCAACGCCGGCCTGACAGGGTTGGTCAAGACCCTCGCCGCCGAGATCGCTCCGCACCGGGTCAACGCACTGCACCCCGGCGTGATCGGAGACAGTCCCAAATGGCGTGACGTCACCGACCACCCGCACCTGCGCCGCACACCCACCGGACGTCTGGTCACCATGGCCGAGATCGCCGACGCCACCGACTTCCTCCTGCGCAACGCAGGCATGAACGCTCACGATCTGAACGTCGACGGCGGCATGCTGATCACCTGACAGATAGCGGCTCATCGCACGGCGGCGTCAGTGTGCGGCGCCGCCGAATCCGAACTCGTTGCCGTCCGGGTCGTGGTAGGTGATCTTGCGCATGCCTTCGGCGTAGGTCTCGCGGCTCGTGGGCTCCAGACCCCGATCGGCGATTTGCGCGACACGGGTGTCGAGGTCATCGACGAGGACGGTGTGCACGGCGTTTCCGGCCTGACCGGGCCGCTGCACGATGTACACGTACCGGTGTTCCGCCAGTTCCCATACGGCTTCCGTGTCGTGCGGGAAGAACGTCGGCGGGGCGCCGAGGAGTCGCTCGTACCAGGGCAGTGCCGCTGCGTAGTCGTTGACGGGGATGCCTGCGAAGAGGTCGAGGGGCATGCGGTCATGGTAGGTGCGGCGCCTCTGTTGCCCGCGCGAATACCGCCGAGGCAGCGACCGCGCTCAGTGGCTGCGGGGCGCGTACATGATCACGGCCATCCCGGCGAGGCACACCAGCGCCCCGATGACGTCGTACCGGTCGGGCCGGTAGCCGTCGGCGACCATGCCCCAGGCGATCGACCCGGCGACGAAGATCCCGCCGTACGCGGCGAGGATGCGTCCGAAGTTGTCGTCGGACTGGAAGGTGGCCACCACGCCGTAGAGACCGAGGGCGATGACCCCGGCGCCGATCCAGATCCAGCCCTTGTGTTCGCGGATGCCCTGCCAGACCAGCCAGGCCCCGCCGATCTCGAACAGGGCGGCCACGACGAACAGGGCCACGGAACGTGCAACGGTCATGATCGGTGAGCTTACCGACGACCCGCGCCGCCAACCTGAAGCAGGGCGGCGGTTCGCCTTGAGCAGCCCGTGGGCACCCTCGACCACCGCCCAGTTGTAGCCGGCCCCTCAGGGTTGGTGGGTGACGCTGACTTGGACGGTCAGGGTGCCTCTGTTGTCGTGGAGGCATCGGTCGGCGGCGTCGTTGATGGCCAGTTGCAGGGTGGCGTTGTCGGCGGCCTTGAAGGTCAGTTTCCGTCCGACGGAGCGGAGGGGGAGGTCCGGCTCGCCGGTGAGGCGTGCCAGGAGGGTGCCGAAGGGTGTCGCCGGTTTGACGTCCCGGTGCAGGGTGCCGGCCGCGTGCACCGCCACCAGCGCGTCGAGCAACTGCAGTCCCAGGGCGGCGGTGTGCTGCGCGGTGAGCGGTCCGCGCTCGGCCAGGTGCTGGGCCAGCGAGGGACCCTCGACGAGCTCCATCACGATCCACAGCCGGTCCTGCGACTCGGCCAGGTCATGGACGCCCACCACATGCGGGTGCGGCACCCGGGCCACCGCCCGCGCCTCACGCACCGCACGCCGCACCCGGATACGCTGCTCCTCATCGCCCTGGGTGAGAACGTGGAGTTCCTTGACGGCGACCGGGCGGTCCAGCAACTGGTCATGGGCGCGCCAGACGGTGCCCATGCCGCCTTGGCCGAGGATGTCGTGGAGCAGGTACCGGCCGGCGATCAGCCGCCCCGAGCCGCGTTCGGAACGTATCCCCGCCTGGTGATCGCCATCTCCGGACAACACGCGCTCTCACATATCCCTCCCGGCAGCGTCAACGCCACCGGCCGTCGTCTGGCGCTCTGCTTCTGTTGCTGGGGGGCCGCAACGGCAGTGGCCCCTCGAAAACGCCCAGGGGCCACTGCCGTTGCTGCTACCGCATCACTTGGCGGGCTTGTAGAAGGTGTAGGTGGCGGAGTAGGGGACGCTCGTCTGGTCCGCGCCGGTGCAGGCGGTGGCCGGGGCGACGCCGCCGTTGGTGTTGAGGCGCTGGATGTAGGAGACGTCGGCGAAGACCCCGGTGCCGCGAGTGGCGGTGGACTTCAGGAGGAGTTCGGGGATGGTGCCGGTCTTGGGGGACGTGGCGACGGCGGCGGCGTTCACGGCGCTGCCGTCCACCGTGGACACCCAGACGGGGCCGCGGGAGTGGAGGGCGACCGTGCGGCGGGAGTGGTCCTTCTTGGCCCACAGGGTGGCGGCGGGCTCCAGCAGCTTCCAGGCGCCGTCGGTGCAGGTGTAGGTCTGGACGCCTTCGGCGGAGAAGACGCCGGTGAGCCGGTTGCCGTCGGGGACCTTCAGCGCGGCGGGAACGTCGACGCCGGTGCGGGCGGACTGCGAAGCCGCCGCCGGGCCGACCGTCGCACCTATGAGGGTGGCGGCGGTGACAGTGGCGAGAGCCGTGGTGGTGAGGACAAGCCGCTTGGCTAGCTTCATCAGGTGTGTCTCCAGAGCAATTTCTGAACGTGATCGTGGGGATGGACGCGGATGCCGTGCGTGTCCCAAGCCGGGACTGGGCAGGTTCCAGACGTCCGGGCCGGTCAGATGATCTTCAGCCTTGATGCCGCACTGTACGCGTGCAGCCGGCCGGTTGTTCAGCCAACTTCTGATCAGTCAGTGGCCAACTCTGCTCACCGGCTTGGATGGCTGTACATCAGGCTCAGACGCGTATGGATCCCGGCCTTGCGCGTATGGCTGGGGGGCACGAGGCGGTGGTTGCGTAGGCCGTCGTAGTCGTCGCCGGGGCACCACAGAAGGTGCAACCCCACGAACCACTCCGGCCGAACCGCCGTGAGCCGAAAAGGAATTGGCAGGACCGCTGACCGCGGGCGAGATCGTCTCGAACTGCTACAGCCTGCTGCTCGGCGCGAACGCCACGACACCGCACGTACCGAACGCGGCCCTGGCCGAGTTGGCCGCCACCGGCACGTACGCCGACTGGGCCGACCATCCGGAGCTGCTGGACAGCGGGATCGAGGAAGCGCTGCGCTGGTCCTCACCGACCAGCCACTTCATCCGCTACGCCACGCACGACGTCCAACTCGGCAAGGTCACGGTCCGCGCCGGTGAGGCGGTCGCCGCGTGGATCGGCTCGGCGAACCGGGACGCGAGCGTGTTCCCGGACCCGTACACCTTCGACGTACGCCGCAACGCCCAGCGGCACCTGGCCTTCTGCGTCGGCCCGCACTTCTGCCTCGGCCACGCCCTGGTCAGGATCACGTTGGAGGAGTTCTTCCAGGAACTCTTCGCCCAGTTCGAGCACTTCGAGCCGGCGGGTGAACCGGAACACCTGCACTCGAACTTCATCGCGGGGATCAAGCACCTGCCGCTGGTCGCGACGCGCCGCTAGGGGGAGAGGCGGGGCCAGCGAGACGGGGGTATCAGCGCAGACCGACCTCCTGCCGGTCCCACAGCGACGCGAACTCCGTGCTGTGCCGCAGCAGACTCGCCACGAGACGGGCGGCCTGCGGCCGGGGCCCGTCCTTCGTGTACGCCGCCCGCAGGAGCACGACGTTCACCCGGCTGCTGAGCCGTGGTCGTCGGGGAGATACCGCTCACGGGCGGCCGGATCGGTGAACCAGCGGTAGGGGGCGCTGCGCGCGTCCCCGGTGTGGTGGGTCTGTTCGCCGAGCAGGGTCACGGCGGAGGTGTCTGCAGCAATTTCTCGCCGAGGGGGTCCATGACCTGAGCCGGTGTGTCCTGCAGCCGGACCAGGATGCGCATCAGTCCCGGGCTGACGTGCTCGCTGCACAGCCGCCGCTGCGGTGCGAGGTGCACACACCAACAGGAACAGGTGATCGCGTTCGTCCGGGGTGAGGCGCAGCCCGCGGGCGATGGCCGCCGCCATCTGCTGTGAGGGCTGCGCCCGCTGCCGCGTTCCAGGCGGGCGGAGTAGTCGGCCGACATGTCGCACAACTCGGCCACCTCCTCCCTTCGCAGCCCGCGGGCACGCCGACGTGTACCGCGGCGCAGCCCCACGTCCTCCGGCTGCAGCGCCTCCCGCCGGGCATGCAAGAAGTCGCCCCACGAGGGCGGCCCAACGTCTGTTCCGTGAACAGGTTCCCTTCCGCCCTCGTGGGCATCGCCGCAGGCGCGAGCGGGCTCATCCACTGACTCCCGATCAGTGGATGAGCGTGTCCTTCATCCGCGCCGCGGGGTGCCGTCAACTGGTCGAGGTCCGGGGTGACCGACACCGCGGCGACGTACGGAAGAGGGGCCCATGGCCAACTCCATGACCGACCCCATCACCAGGTGGACAGCCGACGGTCTGCCGAACCTGGCCGGCAGGGCCGCCTGGCGGTAGCCGGGATGCCCGGTGCGCCACGCCGGGAAGTGTCGGGGTTTTGCCCCTCCCGCCGATGTCCAGGAAGGTCGACACGCCACGCACTCGAACAACAGTGGCGTCCGGATGGAACATCCGTGCCACAAGCGGGCGTTGGAGCAACTCGTGCGAGGGGGATCGGAAGGCGATGAGCACTGGAACGAGGGCCGACGTGTCGCACGGGGCGTTCCACCTGGACTCCACGGTCCCGGGCGCCGCGTCGCGAGGACTCGAGGCCTTCCGGCGCGGGTGGGAGACACAGCTCGGCGGTGGCTTCAGGCTGCCCGCCTTCAGCCCCGCCACGATCGGTGACTTCCGGGTCAAGGGCCGCGCCGCCAGACTGAGCGACGTGACGATCGCCGATCTCCACGGCGCGTCGGCCACCCGGACCGTGGGCACCCCGCGCGGCGACGAGGATCTGGTGCGGATGTACGTGGTGCGGCAGGGCACATGGGCGTTGGACGGCCCGCGCGATCGTGACGAGCACACCGTGTCGGCCGGGCAGTTCCTCCTGCGGCACTTCGGACATCCGTCGGCCTTCGAAACCGCGCCGCACACCACGGCGAAGATCCTTTTCCTGCCCACCGCGATGCTCGGACCATTGCTCGGGAACCGGACCATCACCGGACCGGTCGAGTCGGCCGAGGTGCGGCTGCTGGTGGCGCACGCGAACATGGTCCACGAGACCATCGCCGACCTGAGTCCGGCCGGTGTGCACGCCGCCCACAGCACCCTGGTCGAGCTGGCCAAGGCGGTGGCGCAGAGCCGGTTCGACGACACAGAACCCTTGCTGGCTCCTTCGCTCGCACAGGCGGCGAAGGACCTCGCGGACAGTCATCTCGCCGATCCTGAGCTGTCTCCGGCGATGCTGGCGCGTGAACTGCGTGTCTCCGTACGTACGTTGCAGCGGGCGTTCGCCGCGGTGGGAGAGTCGGTCACCACCTTCATCCGCCACCGGCGCCTGGAGGAAGCCCGCCTCGCTCTCACCGCCGGGCCCGGCCGGCCGAGCGTCCCGGAACTCGCCGCCCACTGGCAGTTCGCCGACAGCAGCCACTTCATCCGGGCCTTCAAGAAGCGCTACGGCCAGACCCCCACCGAGTACGCCCGCTCGACGGGGCCGAGCGGGCCGAGCGGGCCGAGCGGGCCGAGCGGGCCGAGCGGGCCGACCGCGCCGACGGGGCCGACGGGGCCGACCGGCCAGTGAACCGAAGGCCTCGGTTCCGGCCGCACGGCTCGTCCCGGCATCTGGCCCACCCCCTACCGGGGTATTACTCCCGACTTGGCTCCCCAGTGTGACGCGCCACCCTCCACCGCCTTCCTACCTTCCTCTCCGTCACCACGGACGAGACAGAGGGAGACGCACGGATGCGCCGCTTCAGGAAGGCCCTGACCACGGCCGTACTGACCACACTGCTGGTCGGCAGCACGGCAGGCTGGGCCTCGGAGAGCAGTGAGGGCGCGCTGAGCGGCCCGCTCCCCGGCACCGCCGCCTGGCTGGCGGACGACTCTCTGGACAAGGAGTTGCCCGACCCCGGCACGGCCACCCCGTCCGAAGTGGCGGTCTTCTTCGCGGGCCTGACCGACACTCAGCAACAGCGACTTGTCGCGGACCACCCCACCGTGGTGGGCAACCTCGACGGCGCCCCCGTAAATCTCCGTTACGAGGCCAACGCCTTCGCAGGCGACCAGGTCCTGGCGTACGACCCGCGCGGCCGCGGCCTGATCGTGCAGGTCGCCGGCGACCTGGAGCACGCCACTCATGTCTCGGTGATCGTCCCCGGCTCGGACATCGACATCTCGACGTTCGACGGTACGGCACAGTGGGCCACCGACCTCCAGGAGGAGGCGGGCGCCGATACGGCCGTCATCGCCTGGGCCGGCTACACCACCCCCTCCGGCATCGGCCCCGACCTGGCGACGGGCCGCCTCGCCGAGACCGGCGCCGAGCGCCTCACCCGTTTCACCGACGGCCTGGACGCGGCCGGCCTCCCCGACCCCTCCCTCTTCTGCCACAGCTACGGCTCGGTGGTCTGCGGCCTCGCCGCCCCCGACATCGACGCGAGCGACATCGTCGTCATGGGCTCGCCAGGCATGCGCGCCGACGACGTCACCGCACTCGGCACCGATGCCCACATCTGGGCGGCGAAGTCCCCGGACGACTGGATCGACCGCGTCCCCAATGTCGAGGTCCTGGGCCTGGGTCACGGCGCGGATCCCACCTCGCCCGACTTCGGCGCGACCGTCCTGCCCGCCGACGACGTCCCGGCGCACGACGAGTACTTCACCCCCGGCACCTCCACCCTGACCGCGTTCGCGGCGATAGCCGGCGGAGACCTGTGATGAAGACCCCTACGAAGCTCGCGAAGCTCACCGCCAAGATCGACGACCGGACCCCCGCCCATCGCGACCGTGCCATCGACGGCCTGCGCGCGCTGGCGCTCCTGGCCGTCCCGACCGGCCACTGGCTGCTCGGCGGCTTCACCCTGGACACCGGTGGCGGCCTGCACAACGCCAGCCCGCTGGCCACGTTCGGCGTGCTTGCCCCGGCCGGCTGGATCCTCCAGATGCTGGGCATCTTCTTCCTGGTCGGCGGCTACTCCTCGTACCTCTCCCACCGGCGCCGCAAGGGCTCGGCCCGTGAGTGGATCACCGGCCGGCTCACCCGTCTGGGCCGCCCGGTCCTTGGAGTCACCGCCGTATGGGCGCTGCTGCTTCCCACCCTCCACTACGGCCTCGGCGTCCCGACCGCCACCCTGCACACCGCGTCGACACTGGTCGTCCAGCCCCTGTGGTTCGTCGGCGTCTACGCCGCGATCACGGCCCTCACGCCGTATTGTGTCCGCGCCTCGCAGCGTCTCGGTTTCTGGTCCGCGGCCCCGCTGCTCGGCTCGGTCGCGGTGGTCGACTTCCTGCGATACGGGCCGTACGCGGACGCGATGCCGTCCTGGGTGAGTCTGCTCAACCTGCTTCCGGGCTGGATGTTCGCCTACCAACTGGGGGTGACCTGGGCGGACAAGCGGCTGGGCCGCCGCGAGGCGTGGCTGCTGTTCGCCGGCGGCACGGCCTTGTTCGCCACCCTGTTGCTTGCCTTCCACTACCCGGCGTCGATGGTGGGTGTGCCCGGCGAGTCCCGTACCAACTCCCATCCGCCGTCCCTGCTGGTCCTGGCACTCGCGGCCGCCCAGTCCGGTGTGGCGATCCTGCTGCGCGACCGGCTGGCCCGGCTGCTCCGGCGCCCCGTCCTGTGGGCCCTGGTGGTGATCGTCAACCTGTCGGCGATGACGATCCTGTGCTGGCACCAGACGGCGATGCTCGCCGCCGCGGTCCCTGCCTCGTGCTTCGGCGAGATCCCCGGCCTGACCACCGCGCCGGACACGGCCGGATGGATCCTGGCGCGGATGGCCTGGATGCCGCTCTTCGCGGGGCTGCTCGTGGTGATCGCGAAGTTCGCCCAGCCCCTGGAGACCCCGTGGGACCGCACCGGCACGACCCGCCGCGCGGTGGCGGGCGTACTGGCGGCGGGCTTCGCCTACTTCGCGCTGGCGGCGTGAGCGATGCATACGCACCGCCGTATCACCGTGGTCCGGGGCCGCCGCAGACCCACTCGCACACCCCTTTCACCGGGCGGCAGGCCCCCGATCGGCCGAGTGATGGGTCCACGGGCCGTCAACGCCCTTGACCCGTACGCCCTTTGAGGCCGGGCCGACGAGCCGCGCGCCGCATCGACACCAACCACCGAACACAGGAGTACAACCATGTCCTTGGCTGGCGAAACCGCTCTGCCACACCCCGAGAAGGCCGCCGCGAGGCAGTCCCCACCGGACACGGGCAGCGAGTTCACGCCCCTGCTGCGTGCAGTCAAGGAACAGGAGCTGCTCGACCGGCGCACCGGCTGGTACGCACGCACCATAGTGACCAACGCGCTCAGCCTGGCCGCCGTCGTCAGTGGCATGGCACTCATCGGCGGTTCGTGGTGGGTACTTGCTCTCGCCCCCGTCCTCGCCGTTCTGTGTGCCCGTACCGCGTTTATCGGCCACGACGCGGGCCACGCCCAGATCAGCGGCAACCGCGACACGAACCGCCGCATCGGACTCGTACACGGCAACCTCCTGCTCGGCATGAGCTGTGCGTGGTGGAACGACAAGCACAACCGCCATCACGCCAACCCCAACCACATCGACAAGGACCCTGACGTCGCCGCCGACGTCCTCGTCTTCACCAGCAAGCAGGCCGCCACCCGCACGGGCTTCCGCGGTCGGCTCACCCGCCACCAGGCATGGCTCTTCTTCCCCCTCACCCTCCTGGTAGGCCTCGCCCTGAAGCTCTACGGCTTCCAGGACCTGCGCCGCCAGACCGGCCGCGAGCGCATGCTTGAGGGCGCGCTCCTTGTCGCCCACATCGCCGGGTACGTCACCCTGCTCCTGACGACCATGCCGCTCGCGCACGCACTCGTCTTCGCCGCGCTCCATCAAGCCCTGTTCGGGCTGCACCTGGGCATGGCCTTCGCGCCCAACCACAAGGGGATGGACATGCCGGACCCCGACGGCGAAAAGTGGGGACACCTGCGACGCCAGGTCCTCACGTCCCGCAGTGTCAGGGGCGGCGTCCTGACCGACTGGTTCCTGGGCGGCCTCAACCACCAGATCGAGCACCACCTGTTCCCCAGCATGCCCCGCCCCCACCTGCGGCTCGCCCAGTCCATGGTGAAGGCCCACTGCCGTGACCTCGGTATCCCCTACGCGGAGACCGGTCTCATCGACTCCTACCGCCAGGCCCTGCTGCACATGCACGAAGTGGGAGAACCGCTGCGCTCCGACAGGAGCCATTCACAGGCTCGGCGGCCTCGGTGACTGCGGTTCCGCCGAGTCGGCCCGGCAGTTGCGCGTCTCCTGACGTCGTCCCACCTCACATAGGCTGGGGCCCATGACCTCAGTGGAGGATGAACCCCCGCGCGCGCTGCTCGCGGGGGCTTCGCGTCGGTGGGTACGGATGCTGCCGTGGGGCGTGGCGTTCGTGCTGAGCGTCGCCCTGCTGCCCACCACCATCCAGGTGCTCAGTGCCGACTACGGCCTGAACGGCGGCATCGCGAGCGCGCTGGCCGTTGCGCAGGCGGCACCGCTGCTGCTCGCCGTCGTCCGTCCCCTGCAGGCCTGGTACGTGATCTTCGCCGCGGACGTGGCCGGGGCGCTCGCCCTCCTCACCGTCGACTTCAGGGAGCAGCTCCTGTGGCCGTTCCCACCCATGGAGATCGTCGGGTACATCGGGCTCTGCCTCGCCCTCGGTCTGCGCGAGCCGCGCCGGACGTTGCTGCTGGTGTGGCTGGCGACAGCGGTCGCGAACGTCGGCCTGGGGTTTGTCGCGCCCCACGGCACGAGCGCCATGAGCGTGTTGCTCACCATTCTCAGCGGCGTCGTACTCGTGCTCGGGGGTGCGCTCCGCGAGCGGTACGAGGCGCAGCGCAGGCTGGCCGAGCAGGAGACGATCAGCGAGGCCGAGCGCGACCGGCGGACGCTGCTGGAGGAACGCGCCCGCATCGCGCGCGAGCTGCACGACGTGGTGGCGCACCACATGTCCGTCATCACGGTGCAGGCGGACACCGCGGCGTACCGCCTCGACCGGCTGCCGCCGGACGTCCAGGAGGAGTTCACGTCCATCGCGGCGACTTCGCGCGAGTCCCTCGGCGAGATGCGACGGCTCCTCGGCGTGCTGCGCAACGAGGAGGCGCACGGCGAACTCGCGCCCCAGCCGGGCCTGACGCGGATCGGGCAACTGGTGGAGGCGACGGCAAGGGCGGGCGTGCCGGTGGAGTTCACCCCCTGCGACGCCGAAGTGCCCGAGGCGGTGGGCCTCTCCGCGTACCGCATCGTCCAGGAGGCCCTCGCGAACGTCGTGCGGCACGCGCCGGGTGCTCCGACGCAGGTGTCGGTGTCGGAGCTGGTGTCGGAGTCCGGTTCGGATGACGGTGCGCGGCTCACCGTCCTCGTGGTCAACGGCCCGCCGCCCGAGCCGCCCGCCGCGCCGCTAGAGGAGGGCGGCACCGGGCACGGCCTCGTCGGCATGCGCGAGCGAGTGCGGCTGGCAGGCGGCAGCCTCGACGCGGGGCCGCTGCCGGGCGGCGGCTTCCGAGTGGCTGCCCAACTTCCCCTGAACGGAAAGGACTTCACGTGACGACGCGCGTCATCATCGTCGACGACCAGGCCATGGTGCGGGCCGGCTTCGCCGCGCTGCTGGCCGCCCAGAGCGACATCGACGTGGTGGGCGAGGCCCCCGACGGTGCGCAGGGCGTCGAGCTGAGCCGGCGCACCCATCCGGACGTCGTGCTGATGGACGTCCGGATGCCCGAGATGGACGGCCTGGAGGCCGCGCGTCGCCTCCTCGCGCCCCCGCGGGGCGTGACGCACCGGCCGCGCGTCCTGATGCTCACCACGTTCGACGTCGACGACTACGTCTACGAGGCGCTGCGGGCGGGTGCGAGCGGCTTCCTGCTGAAGGACGCGCCACCGGCCGACCTCATCTCGGCGGTACGCGTCGTGGCCTCGGGCGACGCGCTGCTCGCCCCCTCCGTGACGCGCCGCCTCATCGCGGACTTCGCCCGCCAACGTCCCGCCGGCCGTGGCAAGCCCGCGCTCCGGCTCAAGGCCCTGACGGAACGCGAAACCGAGGTCCTCACCCTGGTGGCCCGTGGCCGGTCCAACACGGAGATCGCGGAGCTGCTGGTGCTGGCCGAGCAGACGGTGAAGACGCACGTGAGCCGCGTCCTCACCAAGCTCGACCTGCGCGACCGCGCCCAGGCGGTGGTCTTCGCGTACGAGTCGGGGCTGGTGGCGCCAGGCGAGTAGGACGGCCTCTCGCCGGGGTTGCGCCCACGGCCCCGAGCACGTCGCCATCGGAGGCGGAGCCGGAGGTGGGTGCGGCCCTGATGCTCGCATGCTGCGCGGCGACGTTCCGGCCTGCTGGTTCCTGTCCCTGAGCCACGTCGGGCGGGTCGCGCCTCGTCGGGGGCGGTTCGTTCCACGCCCGGACGACGCAGGCGGCCCGCACTCGGCGAAGCGGCTCCCTCGCCGGGGCTGCGCCCGGACTCTGGCACAGGGCGGCAACGGGGCGAAGCCCCCATGCGTGCCGCGTCGGCGGCAGCCGGACCGCCGAGCCTCCGGCGCAGGCCGGGGCTTTACCGCCAGGTCCTGGGCGGTAGTTCCCGGCGGTGGCGGAGGGAGAGCCTGCTCCTCCTCCACCCCCTACCGCGGTAGCACACCCACATTGGCTCCCGGGTATGACGCCAGGCGCGCGGCCGCCCCCGCACTCTCCACCTCGTCAGCACGAGAAGAACGCGAGAGGGCGGAACATGAGGCTACGCAACGGCAAGCGGCAGAAGACGGAAGACCGACCGGAGGCCCCGGCCGCCACCACACCCGGTCTCGCCGTCGAACTGCTCGGTGTCCGGCGGCAGTACGGCCGCGGCGCGGGCTCAGTGCACGCCCTCGCAGGCGTCGACCTCGCCCTCCCGCGCGGCACGTTCACCGCGGTCATGGGCCCGTCCGGTTCCGGCAAGTCCACCTTCCTGCAGTGCGCCGCCGGGCTCGACCGGCCGTCGGCGGGATCCGTGCGCCTCGGCGGTACGGAGATCACCGGAATGAGCGAGAACAAGCTCACCGAACTCCGCCGCAGCCGCCTCGGCTTCGTCTTCCAGGCGTTCAACCTGCTGCCGTCGCTGACCGTGGAGCAGAACGTCCTGCTGCCCCTGCGCCTCTCCGGGCAGCGCCGGGGCCGCCGCCGGGCAGCCGAGGTGCTCGCGCAGGTCGGGCTCGCCGACAAGGCGCGGCGCCGCCCCGGCGAGCTCTCCGGCGGCCAGCAGCAGCGCGTGGCCGTCGCCCGCGCCCTGGTCACCGGCCCCGACGTGATTTTCGCCGACGAGCCCACCGGCGCCCTCGACACCGGCACCGCCGCCGAGGTCCTCGGCCTGCTCCGGCACGCCGTGGACTCCCTCGGCGCGACCGTCGTCATGGTCACGCACGACCCGGCCGCGGCCGCCTGGGCCGACCGCGTGCTGTTCCTCGCCGACGGCACCTTCGTGGACGGCCTGGAGCGCGGTTCTGCGGAGCAGATCGCCGCGCGAATGGCGATGCTCGCCGGCCGTACGGGCGCGATGGCAGGGGCCGCGGCATGAGGAGCTTCGCCCCGAACGGCCTCGCTCGTGCGGCCGTACGCTTCAAACCCGCGTCGTTCGCGGGCACGTTCGTCGCGCTGATGATGTCGGCGCTGATCGTCGCGGCCTGCGGCATCCTGCTGGAGACGGGCGCGCGCGCCTCGGTACCGGCGGAGCGGTACGCGAAGGCGCCGGTCGTCGCGGCGGCCGACCAGTCCGTACGACTCGTCGCCGACAGCATCGACGGCCCCGAGGAAACCGCGTACCCGCTGCCGGACACCGCTCGCGTGGACGTGGGGCTAGCGGCGAAGGCCGCCCGGGCGCCGGGCGCCGAGGCCGCGGTGCCGGACTTCACCTTCCCGGTGCGGCATGGTCCGCGACAGGGCGGTGCGGCGCTCACCGGCCACGGCTGGGGCTCGCACGCCTTCACCGGTACCGCGCTGTCCGCGGGGGCCGCGCCGCGCACGGGAGAGGTCGTGCTCGACGCCGCCGCGGCCCGTACCGCGAAGGCCGACGTGGGCGACACCGTCGCGCTCGAAACGGCCGCCGGCCGCACGGACTTCCGGGTGTCCGGGCTGGCCAAGGCAGGGGAGGGGGACATCGCCGCGGCAGGCGCGGGCGGCGCAGTGGGCGGTGGCAAAGCCACGGCCTGGTTCGCCGACGACGAGGCACCCGCACTGGCCGGCCACCCCGGCAAGGCCGACGCCATCGCCGTGCTGGCCGCGGAGGGCACTGACACCAATGCCCTTGCCGCCGCCGTCGAGAAGTCCCTCGCCGGCTCCGGCGCGCAGGTGCTCACCGGCGACAGCCGCGGCGAAGCCGAGGAGCGGGGCCTGGCGTACGCCAAGGAGACGCTCACCGGACTCGGCAGCCAGTTCGGCGGGATCGCCACCCTGGTCGCCGTCTTCACCGCGGCCGGCACGGTCGCCCTGTCCGTCGGCCAGCGCATCCGCGAGTTCGCGCTGTTGCGTGCCGTCGGCGCCACCGCGCGGCAGATCCGCCGCGCGGTCGCCACCGAGGCGCTGCTTGTCGCGCCGCTCGCCGGGCTGGTCGGGTGCCTGCCGGGGATCGCGCTGGCGAGCTGGTGGTTCGGGCAGTTGAAGGACCGCGGGGCCGTCCCGGAGGCGGTCGATCTGCACGTCTCGTGGATCCCGCCGGCCGCCGCCGTCGGGGCCGGACTGCTCACGGCGCTCGGCTCCGGCTGGATGGCCGGGCGCAGGCCCGCGAAGATCAAGCCGGGGCAGGCGCTCACCGAAGCCTCGGTGGAGCGGCTGCGGCCGGGCGTCATCCGTACCGTCCTCGGGCTGGGCGCACTCGTCGGCGGCGCGGTTTTCGCCGGCGTCGCCGCCTCTGCCGCCGGTGACAACGCGGCCAACGCCTCCCTCGGCGTCATCATGCTCTTCATGCTCGCCGTCGCCCTGCTCGGCCCGCTGGTGGCCCGGCTGTGCGCGGCGCTCTTCGGCCTGCTGCTCCGCGGGGGCGGCGCGGCTGCGGCGCTGGCCGCCGCCAACTCCCGTACCAACGCACGCCGGTTGGCCTCCGCCATCACCCCGATCGTCCTGGCGATGGCCTTCGCCTCGACGCTCGTCTTCATGCACACGAGCGAGAGCCGTATCGCCTCGCAACAGCTCCGTGACGGCATCACCGCGGACCACGTCGTCACGGACCCGGCGGGCCTGCCCGCCGGCGCCGCCGACCGGGCCTCCCGCGCTCCCGGCGTCGATGCGGCCGTGAGCCTCCTCGACACGCAGGTGCTGGTGCCCGTCGACTCCGGCGGCGAGACATCGCTGCAGGGGGCGGCGGCCCAGGGCATCTCGGGCTCCGGCGCCCAACTCGCCGAGGTGCAGGACCTGGACGTACGCAGCGGCAGCCTGGACCGCGTGGGCGCGGGCCGTATCGCCATCGGCAGGACCCTCGCCACCTCGGCGAAGGTCAAGGTCGGCGACAAGCTGCCGCTCTACCTCCCCGACGGCACCGAGGCCCGCCCGGAAGTCGTCGCGGTCTACGGCCGTGGTCTGGGCCCGGCGGCGGTGACCATGGACCGCGCGTCCCTGGCCGGGCACGTCACGTCGGGCTTCGACAGCACGCTGCTGGTGCGCGGCGGCGACGCCAAGTCGCTCACCGCACTCGGTGAGGTCACCGACGCCTCGGGCTACGCCGTCGAGCAGAACGTGGACCGCGAACTCGGCGCCTGGGCGAACTACACGATGGCCGGTGTCCTGGGCGGCTTCGCCGTCATAGCCGCCGTCAACACCCTGGTGATGACGGTCCTGGACCGCCGCCGCGAACTGGCCACGCTCCGCCTCGTCGGCTCCACCCGCCGCCAGGTGCTGCACATGCTCCACTGGGAGAGCCTGCTGGTGTCCGTGGCGGGCGTGGCCCTGGGCACGACCATCGCCATGATCACACTGACCCCGATGATGCGCGGCCTGACGGGCGAGTCCCCACACATACCCCCACTGCTGTACGCCACATTCGCCGCAACCGCGGTATCCCTCGGCCTCCTCGCAGTAACTCTCCCGGCCCGCGCGGCACTGCGGGACCGGGAGTCCTGAGGTCGGTGAGGCCGAGCCGGCAGGCCTGAGGTCGGAAAAGGCTGAGCCGGGAGGCCGTCCGGGGGCCGGGCCGGGAGCGTACCCGCTGTCGGCGAGCCTGTCCCACATCCGGGACAGGCGAGGGCAGTTGCCGCATTCGTTCGCGCCATCGCCCTGTGCCCCGAGCCATCGGGCTCGGCGCCCCCTCCACCCCTACCGCGGTAGCACCTCCGCATTGGCTCCCCGGTATGACGCCCGGCGCGCAGCCGCCCCCGCACTCTCCACCCCGTCGCGCAAGTCGACGTACGCGAACCCGTAGTGAGGAGTCCTCAATGCAGCAGAGCAGGACCGGAAGTAAAGACACCGGACTGCACACGAGATGGAACGGGCGGCTCATCGGCCTGGTGGTTGTTCTGGCCCTGGTGAACTTCGTGGTCGACTCGGCCATCACCGCGCCGCTGCTCGTCCTCCCGGAGATGCTCGACCATTTCGGTACCGACCAGGCGGCCTGGCTCAACGCCACCGCGATGCTCGCGGGGGTCATGTGGGCACCCCTGCTCGGAAAGAGTGCCGACATCTACGGCAAGCGCAGGGTGCTCGTGCTGTCGTTGCTCCTCAGCTGCGCGGGCGCCCTCCTGTGCGCCGTGGCCCCCAGCCTCTGGATATTCGTGCCGGGGCGCATGCTTCAGGGAGCGTCTCTGGCCGCCGTGTTCCTCTCCGTCGCGATCGTGCGAGGTGTCTGCGCACCCCGCATCGCGATGATCGTCGTAGGCATCGTCACGTCCAGCTCCGCGGTGCTCAACATCGCGTCCCGGTTCCTCATCGAGAAACTGGCCACGGAGTTCGGCTTCCAGATCCTGTTCCTCCTGTCGGCCTTCGTCGGGGCTGTGATGGCGATCTGCGTGCACAACGTCATTCCCGAATCCCTGGTCAGGACACCGGGCAGGATCGACGTCGGCGGTGCCCTCCTCCTCGGCGGGGGTCTCGCCGGGGTACTCAGCTACGTCAGTCTGGGCTCGGACCTCGGCTGGCTCGCCGCCGGCCCGCTGGCTCTCCTCGTCGGCGGCGTCGCGGCGTTGGCCAGGTGGTTCCTGGTCTCCAGTCGAAAGCCCGACCCGCTGATCGATGTCAGGGACCTCGATGGGCCGCTGGTACTCATGCTCCTCGTCGTCTTCCTCGGAGCCGGTTCATACCAGAGCATGCTCCAGCTCATCCCTCTCATCGGTGACGTCTCGGCGGATCAGCAACTCGGGTACGGACTGGCCGACCAGGGATCGGTCGCACAGCTGCTCGCGGCCCCAGGACTCGGAGTCATGCTCGGAGGCCCGGTGGCCGGCTGGCTTGCCGCCCGCATCGGACCGGCCTCGACGCTGGCCGGGACAGTCATGCTCGGAACGGTGGTGACCATCGGGATGTTCCTCGGGGCCTCCCAGCTTCCCGCCGCGCTCTGCTGCGCATTCCTGCTGGGAGTCACGGTGGGAGCGCTCGGGACATCCGGCTTCAACATGGCGGGCAGCCTGGCGTCCGCCGAACGGCAGGGCATCGTGTCCAGCCTGGTCATGGTCATGGTTTCGATCGGCTCGGTGGTGCTGAACTTCGTGGGCGCTGCCGTGCTCAAGTCGACCGCCGTGGTCGTCGACGGCGAGACAACGAACTCGGCCACGGGCGTGTTCAGCTATATCGCGATCGCTTCGGGCGCATTCGCAATCGCCGCGGTGCTGGTCGTCATGCTCGTACGGAGCACACGCCTCAGCCGCAACTCGCCGTCACCCGACCTGGAGCGGGACACGGCTGGCCTTCGGATTCCGCATATTCCCCATAACGCACTGGGAGTTGACGAATGAACACGAGAACTGCGTCGAAGGGTTCGGTCCTGGTTTCCGGCGCGAGCATCGCGGGTCCCGCCGTGGCGTTCTGGCTGCAACGGTACGGATTCGCTGTGACGGTGGTGGAGAAGTCCAGCGGACTGCGCGGCGGCGGGTACCCGATAGACGTGCGCGGCACCGCGGTTGAGGTGGCTCGCCGGATGGGAATCCTGCCGCGGCTCCAGAAAGCGCATATCGAGTCCCGCCGGTTGACCTTCCTCAACGCCGATGGCAGTGAAGCGGCGGTGGTTCATCCACAGTCGGTGGTCGGTGGGGTCGAGGGACATGACGTCGAGGTTCCTCGCGGGGATTTGGCGGAAGTCCTGTACGGGGCCGTCCGTGACGAGGTGGAGTTCGTGTTCGACGACTCCATCGATGCGCTCAAGGAACACGAGCATGGTGTCGACGTCACCTTCCGCAGCGGTGTTCAGCGCAGCTTCGACCTGGTCTTGGGCGCGGACGGGCTGCACTCGCGTACCAGGGAGCTCGTCTTCGGCCCCGAGGAGCAATTCCACCGCTATCTGGGGTACTGCTTCGCCATATTCACCATGCCCAACACCTTCGGACTCTCCCATGAGGCACTCATCTGGAACACTCCCGGAAGGGCGGCGGCGCTCTACGCGGTGAGAGACAGCAACGAGCTACACGCATTCCTGAACTTCGCCCACCCCGAACCACCACGCGAGATCCTCCGCACTCCCGAGGCTCAACGCAATCTCGTCGCCACCACCTTTGTCGACGACGGGTGGGAAATCCCGGCCATGGTCGCCGCCATGCGTCACGCGAAGGATGCGTTCTTCGACACCGTGAGCCAAGTCCACATGCCGTGCTGGTCCAGTGGGCGAGTCGCGCTTCTCGGCGATGCCGCCTACGCTCCGTCGTTCCTGACCGGGCAAGGGTCCAGCCTCGCCCTCGTCGGCGCCTACATGCTCGCCGGCTCGCTGGCCGCCCACCGCGACCACACCGCGGCCTTCGCCGCGTACGAACGCGACATCCGCGCATTCGTCGAACTGAACCAGGCACAGGTCGGCGAAGGCGATGCGGCGCTCTTCCCCACCACCGCCGAAGCCCTTGAACAGCGCAACAGCAAACTCCGCGGCCTCACCGCCTTTCCACCGAAAACCGGGCGCCCAGCCCACACGGCCCTCACACTGCCCGAACACACCGAGGACTTCCCCAGCGAGCTTGGCTCCAGGTGAGGGTGGGCGGCGGGGATCAGTGCTCCCTGCCGCCGCACTTCGCCCTCCCGGCCGAGTGAGCCATCGCGCTACAGCCGGGGCACCAGGCCCCACATCGCCGCAGGCGGCAGCGACGGGTTGGCGGCGGCAGCTTCAACCACCTGCCAGTCGTTGTCGGTGAGGAGTTCCACGATCAGCGGAGGCGGGAGTGCGGGATGCCCGGCGGCGACGGGCCTCGCCCTTCTGTCTGCCAAGCAGACGAGCAGTGCAGGGGCGGTCGCATTGCGATGCCGGGCGACCTCGCGCAGCGCCTTCTGTGCCGGTGGTTGGTGCCGAGTCAGGTACTCCAGCAGCGCCGGAGTCGCGTCCGGATTGGCAGCCACCGTGGCGAGGACCTGGACTCCGTGCCGGTCGACCATGGTGCGCAACTGCGCTTCGGAGAGGCCGGGGTGCCCGGCGACGGACTTGACCACTTTCGCGTCAGGGTCGGCGGCCAACACGTCGCGGATCGCGGCCGGCAGATCACGTCGTTGGGCCAGGATCATCCGCACGGCCGGGTTCGGTGACTCGGCCAGTTCCTCAACCTCTTTGGGTGAGGCGGCGGCGATCCGCGGCAGCAGTGTGGCGCCGATCTTGGCATGGCCTGCCAGGTCGGTGAGCACGTCGAGCGGTACGTGCGGATTGTGCGCAAGCCTGCGCCTTACGTCGTGGCCATGGTCGCCGACCAGTACGCGGATCAGGGCTTCGTCGATCGCGGGGTTCTCGGCGAGGTCGGTTCGTACACCAGGAACGCCGTCCTCGGCGAGTCGTCCGCACACCTCCGAAGGCAGGTCCGGGCGGGCGGCGAGTGCCCAGCGCAGCAGTGTCGAGGGATGGTCGGCAAAACCGAGGACGGCCTCGGTGGGCGTGGCAGGGTTCCCCAGAACCGCTCGCTGGGTGTCATACAGGGTGGACTCGTGGGAGCCGTCGCAGGACGCACCCGGCAGTAGATCGCAGTCGAGCCGGGCGCATTGCGGATCATGCACGAACGGCGTCTCTTCGCGGTCGCAGACCAGACACCGTTGCACGGGAGGCAGCCCTTCGCCGGTTGTCAGCGCCGCCAGCACGACCGACGGTGTTGCCTCGTTTGCCGCCACCGCGCGGCGGACCTCGGCGTGCGGATGTCCCGCGAGCCTGGCCGCCACGTCCGGCGTGGCGCAGAGCGCGAGCTCCGCGACGACTCGTATGTCCGAGTCCGCGGCAAGCGACTCCACCACATCGGACGGGAGGCCTGGACAGGCAGCCAGCTTCTCCCGGTGCTCAACGAGCGGATCTGCCGCGAGCAGGCGCGCCCACTCCGGTCTGCCGGCGCCTTCATGGAGCAAGGCGAGGGCGGCGTGCGGCCGCGCCGCGGGATCGATGTCGGCGGCGGTCAGCAGACCCTCGTGCGCAAGCCGCGCGGCGCTCTCTTCGACGCGTGAGACCAGCGCAATCGCCTGCGCATGGCTGAGGTCCGCGCGGCCGGCGAGGTCCGCGGCGATGTCGGCGTCGGCCACCGCGATGAGCCGGTCGACCAGCTCGGACGGCAGGGCCGTATTGGCGGCGAGCCCGCACAGGACGTGGTTCACAGGGGGCATCCTGCCTGGACTGGGACCAGGTGGCTCGTGGATTTCCACGTGGTCGAGTTGCTGGGCGCCCGAGCACGTCATGGGCGCGCCCTGAGGATCAACGAACATGTTCGTCACGAACTTGTTTCTAGCGAACATGTTCGTTACCCTGGTCGCGTGACAGAACGACGCAGAACACCGACCAGCAGGCGGGAGCGTCCGGCGAAACCGGCGCTGACCCGCGAAGGGATCATTGCGACCGCAGTCGCCCTGATGCGGGCCGAAGGGCTGGAGAAGGTGACCATGCGGCTCCTGGCGCAGGAGCTGGACACCGGACCGGCCTCGCTGTACGTGTACGTGGCCAACACCGCCGAACTGCACGCGGCCGTCCTGGACGAGCTGCTCGGAGAGGTCGAACTGGACCCCGCCGAGGGCGAAGGTGACTGGCGCGACAGGCTTGCGGGGGTGCTCACCTCCTACTCCGACATGCTCTTCGCGCACCCGGCGCTGGCCCGCTCGGCCCTGACCGCCCGCCCCAGCGGCGAGCACTATCTGCGGCTGCTGGAGCGGCTGCTGGCCCTCCTGGACGAGGGCGGCGTACCGCGCCTGCAGGCCGCCTGGGGCGTGGACGTGCTGTTGATGTTCGCCACCGCCACCGCGGCCGAGCAGTCCACCCGCAGGCAGGGGACCGAAGCCGAGGAGGAATGGGACGCCCTGACTCGCGCCATCCACGGCGTCGCCGAGAAGACCCACCCCCATGTCCACACACTGGCGGCAAGCCTCCTGGGCGGCTCGCCCGAGGACCGCATGACCTGGTGTCTTCAGGTACTGATCAACGGCATCGCCCACACTCCTACGCCCACCCCCACCCCACTCCGACGTCGGACACCGACGGCACCGACAGGTGAACCCCCCCACCGCCTCGACCAGTACAAGGAGCAGCCATGACCGACAACGGTTCCACCCAGCCCACCCGACACCACCCCATCGCGATCATCGGAGGCGGCCTCGGCGGCCTCACTCTGGCCCGGGTGCTGCACGTCCGCGGCATCGAGGCGACCGTCTTCGACCTGGAAGCATCACCCGAGGTCCGTACTCAGGGCGGCATGCTCGACATCCACGAGAACTCCGGCCAGGCCGCGCTGCGCGCCGCAGGCCTGTACGACGAGTTCCGCAAGCTGATCCATCCCGGCGGCCAGGCGATGCGCCTCGTCGACCCACAGGGCACGGTGCGCCTGGCGGAGGAGGACGACGGCAGCGGAGACCGTCCTGAAGTGGACCGCGGGCAGCTGCGCGACCTGCTGCTGGACTCGCCTCCGGCGGGCACCGTTCACTGGGGAAAGCGGGCGACCGGCGCCCGGGAGCTGGACCACGGCCGTCACGAGGTGACCTTCGCCGACGGCACGGCGATCACCACCGACCTGCTCGTCGGTGCGGACGGCGCCTGGTCGCGCATCCGCACCCTTGTCTCCGATGCCCTCCCCACCTACACAGGGATCTCCTTCGTCGAGACCGACCTGTTGGAGGCCGCCTCCCGCCACCCGGCCGCCGCCGCGCTGGTCGGGAATGGATTCTTCATCTGCCTCGGCGACCACAAGGGCTTCCTCGCCCACAACGAGTCCGACGGCAGCATTCACGTCTACACCGCGGTCAAGGCGGCCGAGGGCTGGCTGGACACCATCGACTTCACCGACACGGAGACCGCGAAGAAGCAGGTCCTCGCCCACTTCGACGGCTGGCACGAGGACCTGCGCGCGCTGGTCGCCGACGCCGATGGCCCCGCGGTACCTCGCCGTATCCACGCCCTGCCCGTCGGTCACCGCTGGGGCCACCACACCGGCGTCACGCTCCTCGGCGACGCCGCGCACCTGATGTCCCCTTTCGCAGGCGAGGGAGCCAACCTGGCCATGCTCGACGGCGCCCAGCTCGGCCGCGCGATCTCCGACCACTCCGGGGACATCGAGTCCGCCCTCACCGCCTACGAACAGGAACTCTTCCCTCGCAGCGAGGCGTCCGCCAACGACTCCGCCGCCAGCCTGGAGCTGATGTTCGGCGACGACGCTCTGCAGGGCCTGTACGACCAGTTCGCCTCCCACGTCCACACCGACAACTGACGCTGCCCGAAGCACCCCAGGAGGCAGCCCACACCTCACGTCCTCGTTCGTACCGGTCGCCGGAGCAAGTAGACGCCCGCGGTCGTGACCAGGACGGCCATGCAGGCGATGAACACCAGCCCCGCGCCCTCCAGGCCGATCGGACCCGTCAGTACTCCCACACCGATCACCGGCACCGAGATGCCCGCGTAAGCCACCACGAACAGCGTCGAGATCACCGATGCCCGGCGGTCCGCGGGAGACGCCTGGGCCACCGCGGACAGCGCCCCGCGAAACGCCAGACCCTGCCCGACCCCGCCGACGATCGCGCTCAGCACCACCAGCGAGAGCAGGTCCCAGTGCAGCGCGCCCGCGAGCAGCGCCAGTCCGGCGAGGAGCCCGGCGCAGCCCAGCGGCAGAGACCGTGCCAACCCGACCCGGCCGACCACCAGTTGCCCTGCGGTCGAGGAGAAGAAGGCAAGCGCGACGACGAGCCCACTGACGGCGTGATTGTCCACGTCCAGGAACTGCGCCAGGAACGCCGGGCTGACCGACGTGAACACCCCGAACAGTGCGAACCCCACGAACGAGGCGATCGCCGCAGGCCCGAACACCTTCCGCACCTGCGGGGGCACACCGGGCCGCTGCGGCCGTACCGTGCTCAGCGGCCGCCGCTCGCGTACGGTCTCCGGCAGCCACCACAGCAGGAGGGCGGCCGAACCGGTCGCCAGCGCGAGGTGCACGACGAACGGCAGGTACAGCGGCCAGGCGGCGTACTCAGCGAGGACTCCGGCGAGCAGTGGACCGCAGCCCAGCCCGCCCATGTTGGCGGCGGTCGCCACGAACGTGGCCCGGGACGCACCGCCTTCCGGTGCCAGCTCCATCACGTACACCGTGGCTGCCCCGGTGAAGAGACCGGCGGACAGCCCCGAGAACAACCGCCCCACATAGAGCCAGCCCAGTCCGGTGGCGCACAGGAAGCAGACGGCACTGGCCGCCGCGAACCCCAGGCCCCAGAGCAGCACCGGCCGCCTGCCCACGGCATCCGAGACGTTGCCGGCCAGTATCAGCACGGCGATGACCGCGAAGGCGTACACGGCGTACACGACGGTCACCGTCAGCTCGGAGAACCCGAACTTCTCCTGATAGAGGGGGTAGAGCGGGGTCGGCAGCGTGGTGCCGGCCATGCACACGGCGAACACCGCCCCGCTGAGCAAACACTGGAGCCACCCTCGGCGATCACCGTCCATGCCGGCGACGGTAATCCCGCGAGCCGCTGGGTACCGGCGCGGCGTGCCCGGCGCGCCGCCATTGCGGAAAAGTGGCGTACGCCCTGGAACGGATCCAGTCCGGCTCGATAGCCTGAGTCATCATGATGCGCGCCTGGATCTTGCCGATGCTGCTTGTGCTCAGCGGCTCATTCGTTGCTGCTGGGCTGATCCTCAGGGGGAGTACCGGCGCGGCCGTAGCACTGCTGCTGGTGTTTGTGCTGCTCGCAGGCGTGAACTCGCTTCTGATCTTCCCGAGGTCGATCGGTGCCCTGGAGGCACAACGCCGCAGCGCGCTCGACGGCCGGCCGGTCGTCTTCTGGCGGCCGGGTTGCATGTACTGCCTGCGACTGCGCATACGGTTGGGCCGCAGCGCCCGCCGGTTGCACTGGGTCGACATCTGGCGTGACGCAGATGGAGCAACGGTGGTGAGGGCAGCCAACGACGGCAATGAGACCGTGCCGACTGTCTTCGTGGCGGGCCGACCGCACGTCAACCCCGATTCCGCATGGGTACGCGAACAGCTCTCGCCTCCCGCGTGATCGGGAGTGGTGCCATATCGAGGAGGCGTTCGCAGGAGGTGGAAAAGCCTTCGACGGACCGCACGCCGATCCGGCACCCTCCACGGCATGACCAAGCCGTCCTTCATCCCCGGACTGGAACTCTCCCGCCACTTCTACTTCGAGGCCGTACGGCCGGTGCTGGACGCGGTCGTCCCTGGAACGGCGCACTCCGCCGCTCGCCTGGGCAGCGGTTCGGAAGTCCTCGGATTCGACACCGCCCGCTCCGCCGACCACGAGTGGGGCCCCCGCCTGCAGCTCTTCCTCGACCCGCAGGACGTCACCCGTCATGGCGCGAGGATCATCGCACTGCTCTCCGAACGCCTGCCCAGGACCTTCCGCGGGTACCCGACGCACTTCGCCCCGGCCGGCGATCCGGGCATTGGGGTCATGGAGACGACCGACGGGCCGGTCCACCACCGAGTCGAAGTCACGGACCTGGGCGCCTGGTTCACCGCCCTACTGGGCTTCGACCCGCGCGGGGACGTCACACCGGCGGACTGGCTGGCCACGCCCACCCAACTGCTCGCCGAGGTCACCGGGGGTGCCGTCTTCCACGACGGACTCGGCCGGCTCACACCGGCGCGCGCGGCCCTCGACTGGTACCCCCACGATCTCTGGCTCTACCTGCTCGCGTGCCAGTGGCAGCGCATCTCCCAGGAGGAGGCCTTCGTCGGCCGTTGCGGCGAAGTGGGCGACGAGCTCGGCTCCGCGGTCGTCGCCGGCCGCCTGGTGCGCGATGTGATGCGGCTGTGCCTGCTCATGGACCGCCGCTATCCGCCCTACAGCAAGTGGCTCGGCAGCGCCTTCGCCCGCACCCCCCAGGCGTCCTCCCTCATGCCGGTCCTCACCGCGGCCCTCGCCGCCACCGACTGGCACATCCGTGAACAGCACTTGACCCGCGCCTACAGGGCCATCGCGGTCATGCACAACCAGCTCGGCCTCACCGACCCCGTCGACCCCAGCACGCGGCCATACCACAGCAGACCATTCCAAGTGCTGCACGCCGAACGCTTCACCGAGGCGCTGATCGCCCGCATCTCCGACCCGGCCATCCGCTCCCTGCCGACGATCGGCACCGTCGACCAGTTCATCGACAGCACCGACGTCCTCAGCCACCCCGAACTGACACGCGCCGCCACCCACGTAACGGTGGCTGCAAGGACAAGCTGAGTTCTGGCAACACCTGGAGGCATGCAGTGGGAGCATCGAAGCGCTCTGTGGGATGAGGCTGCGATGACACCGTCGATTTCCAAGGTCGACCTGCACGCGACGATCCGCCGTGATGCCCGGACCGGGATGGCGTACGGGGCCTTGATACGTGAGCACGGAGTCGATTCCGCACGGTCCGGGCCGGCACGGCGCAGCGCCACACCGAACAAGCGGACCTTCGACCGGCTGGTGACGGCCGAGTTGAGCAGCAACCTTCCCGACAGGAGCCCCATCGATGCCCCGAGAAGTCATCTCCACCCCCGACGCGCCGGAGTTCCCCAGCTACAGCCAGGCGGTCAAGGTCGGCAACACGATCTACGTTGCCGGAACAGTCGGCGTCGACGTGACGACCGGTGAGCTCGCAGGGCCCACGATCCAGGAGCAGACCCGCCGGTCGTTGCTCAACTGCCAAGCGATCCTGCGCGCCGGAGGCGCCGAGCTGAGTGACGCGGTGATGGTCCACACCCTGCTCATGCGACCCGAAGACGCCGATGGCGTCATCGAGGTCTTCGACGAGTTCTTCCCCGACGTGCGACCGCCGCGTTGCGTCAGCAAGCTCGGCGTCGACCGGCCGGGGATCCTGGTGTCCATCGCCATGACAGCCGTCACAGACTGAGCCGTTGCCGCCCGCCTGCTTCTTCGGCGCGGTGTGGGTCACGCAGACCGCTCTGCCCCGGGCGGCAGGCGCACAGAGCCGAGTCCGTCGGCGGCGGTGCTACGTGTTTGCCGCTCCCGCTGTCCTGAGGAGATCGGCTGTTTCGGGGTGGGGGCCGATGTCCGCCCAGTGCAGGGGGGAGCGGCCTGTGCCGTGGTCTTCATGAAGGTTCGGATCGGCGCCGTGCGCCAACAGTTCGCGCACCGTCTCGGTGTGCCCCCAGCATGCGGCTGCGCACAACGGCGTGCCGTCCGAGCCGAGTCCGCTGCTCTCGGCGTCAGGGGAGGCTCCGGCTACCAGGAGCAGGCGGGCGATCTCTGCTTCTCCGTTCACGGATGCCACGTACAGCGGGGTGGTGCCCTCGCTGTCTCCTCGCTCCGGGTCGGCTCCGGCCCGCAGCGCTGCCTTCACGCGGGCGGTGTCACCCGCCAGAATTGCTGCGAAGAGTTGGCGGGAGAGCTTCTTCCGCTGCCGCTGATTCATAGGGGCCGAGGCTAACGACTGGGTGAGCGGCGGGGCCAGTCATATCCACTCCACGGAGAGGGACGAAGGAGGTTATGGGACTGTCGACGCGGTTCACGGAGTTGCTCGGTGTGCGGCACCCGATCGCGCTGGCGCCGATGGGTGGATCGGCCGGCGGTGCGCTGGCGGCGGCCGTCTCTCGTGGCGGCGGCCTCGGGATGCTGGGCTCCGCGAACGGGGACCCGGAGTGGCTGGCCCGCGAGCTGCCGCTCATCGCGGAGGCTGCCGGGAGGCCGTGGGGCATCGGTTTCCTGACCTGGCAGATCGACACCGAGGCGATCGAGCGGGCGCTCGAACACCGGCCCAGGGCAGTGATGTTGTCCTTCGGCGACCCGAGCCCGTTCGCTGAGCGCATCCGCGCGGCCGGCACGGCGCTGATCATCCAGGCGACCGACCTCGAAGAGGCCAGGCGGGCGGTCGACCTGGGCGCCGACGTCATTGTGGCGCAAGGCACCGAAAGCGGCGGGCATGGGGCCCGACAAGGGCGTTCCACCTTGCCGTTCGTGCCGGTCGTGGTGGATCTGG
Source organism: Streptomyces sp. NPDC033178 (assembly GCF_055577685.1). Classification (NCBI taxonomy): domain Bacteria; kingdom Bacillati; phylum Actinomycetota; class Actinomycetes; order Kitasatosporales; family Streptomycetaceae; genus Streptomyces; species Streptomyces sp. NPDC033178. Next base: position 309,419 of record NZ_JBVIPT010000001.1, on the reverse strand, counting down.
CGGCACCCGTGCCGGTACTGGCGGCCGGCGGGATCGCCGACGGCCGCGGGGTGGCGGCGGCCCTGGCGCTGGGCGCCGCGGGAGCGCTGGTCGGCACACGCTTCCAAGCCACGACCGAGGCCCTGGTGGACCCCTCGACGGCCCAGGCGATCGTCGAGGGACATGGCGAGGACACCGAGCGCAACAGGGTGCTCGACATCGCCCGAGGCTCCCGGTGGCCCTCGAAGTACACCGCCCGCACCCTGGGCCACCGTTACCTGGACCAGTGGCGGGGCAGGGAAGCCGAACTCGCCGCGGACCCCAGGGCCAGGCAGGACTACCAACACGACGTGGCCCAGGGGGACATCCCTCCGCTGCCGATGTGGGCGGGCGAGGCGATCGACCTCATCACCGACCTGCCGTCCGCGGCTGATCTCGTCACGACCCTGGCCGCACAGGCCGAAGATGCACTCGACCGAGCCGGAAGACGCTGACCGGAACCGGCTGCAGGGCGGCGCGCCGGGCAACAGCCCTCCCCGGACCCTCCCCGGATGCTCGTCGGTCTGTCCGGCGGAGATGAACGTTCGAGAAGTCCGGGTACGTGCTGCACACCAACTCCAGCCCCGATGTCTTCGTCGCCGAGATCGACACGGTCTTCGACGGGGACGGAGAGGACGCGACTGTCTCTCTGGTACAGATCTTCCGCATCCGCGACGGGAAGATCGCCCGGCTGCGCGACTACTTCGTCCCGGAGCTGATGAGTTGAGCACGTCACTGTTCTCAAGGCGGAGTGGACGGCACGCATGCCCGCAGCCACGACAACTGCAAGGCTCCCGAAGCCCGTTCGGCACATCAAAATCCCTGCGCCCACGGCCGTCCTCCGTCGTACGCTGACGCCCGCTGTCTGCCGAGGGAGGACGTATGGAGATCCGGAGCCTGACCCGTGCCGAAGCCGAGCGTCGGGGCGCGCTGTTGAAGGTCGAGCGGTACGACGTGGACGTCGACCTCACCGGCCTGGTGGACGGGACTGAGGTCCGCTGTGTCTCCACCGTGATCTTCAGCTGTCGCGAGCCGGGCGCGGAGACCTTCGTGGACTGTGCGGCAGAGGTGCGGAGTGCCACCCTGAACGGCAGATCTCTCACCCCCGCTGGGGACGGCCGGATATCCCTGCCCGCGCTTTCCGGGCACAACATTCTGCGCGTGGAGAGCGTCCAGGCCGACACGGCCACGGGCCAGGGCGTACACAAGGCGATCGACCCCGCGGACGGCGAGGTCTACATGTGGATGAGTTTCGAACCGGACGAGGCCCGCTTCGTCTGGGCGTGCTTCGACCAACCCGACCTCAAGGCACCGCACGCCTTCACCGTCACGGCGCCACCCGCATGGACTGTCACCAGCAACTCCGGCGAACCGCGCATCGAGGAACTGGAGTCGGCCCGCCGCTGGACCTTCCCGGACACCCCGCCGCTGTCGACGTACAACACCGTCATCAACGCGGGCCCCTTCCACGAGATCCGGCGCGAGGCGGGCGGCCACGACTTGGGCGTCTACGCCCGTCGCTCCCTCGCTCCGATTCTTGAGCGTGACGCGGACGAGCTCTTCACCCTCACCCGACAGGGGCTCGCCTTCTTCGGCGAGGTCTTCGCCATGCCGTTCCCGCAGCGCAAGTACGACCAGGTGTTCGTGCCCGAATTCGGCGGGGCGATGGAGAACTACGGCTGTGTGACCTGGTCGGACGCGTTCCTGCGACGGGCCACGCCGACGCCCGCCGAGAGCGAACTGCTCGCGAAGGTGCTGCTGCACGAGATGGCGCACATGTGGTTCGGCAACATCGTCACCATGCGGTGGTGGGACGACCTTTGGCTGAACGAGGCGTTCGCGGAGTTCGCCTGCCACTGGGCCGCCGAGCGCGCCACCCGCTACACCGACGCGTGGGCGAGCCATCTGGCGGGCGGCAAGCTCAGGGCGTACCTCTCCGACCAGGGTCCCGTTTCCCACCCGATCCACCAGCCCATCCACGATGTCGCCCAGGCCGCGTCGATCTTCGACAACATCACCTACCCCAAGGGCGCCTCGGTTCTCCAGCAGCTCATGACGTATGTCGGCGAAGAGCGGTTCAGGGTCGGCATGACCGCCTACTTCGCGCGTCACGCGTGGGGCAGCGCCACGCTCCAGGACCTCATCGACGCTCTCTCCGAGGCCAGTGGGCGGGACCTGGACACCTGGCGCACGGCCTGGCTGGCGACCGCGGGCACCGACCGCTTCTCACTGGAACGCGACGACGACACCGTCACGCTCGTGGCCGCCGACACCCCGCGCCCGCAGGTACTGGCGGTGGGCGCGTACAGCAGGAAAAGCGGGAACGGCGGCACGAGCGGCACGAGCGGCAGGAATGACGACACGGAAGGCAGGAACAGCGACACGAACGGCGAAGTCGTCGAACGCAGGGCGCTGGTGCGCGTCGAGGTCACGCAGACCCGCACTCCGGTCACCGGGCTCCCGAACGAGGCGGACCTCGACGTTCTGCTGATCAACGACGAGGACCTGACCTTCGCCACGACCCGTCCCGACCCCGCGACCAGGGACGCCTTCTTCCGCGCAGCCGCACAACTGCCCACTGCCATCTCCCGGGGAGTGGCCACGGCGACCGTATGGGACATGCTGACCACCGGCGAGGCCACGGCGGCGGAAGCAGGGCGGTGCATCACCGCTGTCCTCATGGCCGAGACGTCCGACGCCGTGATCGAGCCCTGTCTGACCCTCGCCGCGAACATCGCCGAACTGTGGGCGCCGGAAGGAGAACGTGCCGGACTGACGGCAGCGGTGGCGGAGGCCTGCCTACGCCTCGCCATGGACCCCGGTCGTCGGCAGGTGGCCCTTCGCGGACTGGCCCGCACCGCGACGACACCGGACGACCTGGCACGGCTCCGCGAACAAGCCGGTGACGACGTGGACCTGCTCTGGCGAACACTGGTCCGTGAGGCGGAACTCGGCGGGGACGTCTCGTCGGAGAGCGCCCTCCTGCTGGAACGCGACCCGGACCCCGACGCCTGGGTCCGCGCCCTCACCGTACGGGCCGCCCTGCCGGACCCCGCCGCGAAGTCAGAGGTCTGGCAGAAGCTGGCGGTGGACCGTGCGGTGCCGGTCAACTCGGTCGGCCAGGTGGCGGCCGCGTTCTGGCGCCCCGACCAGGACGCCCTGTTGCTGCCCTACACCCAGCACTACCTGGACTCGATCCCGCACCTGCACCGAGGCGGAATGATCCCGGCGATGGTCTTCGCGGGCCAGCTCTTCCCACCGCACGCCATTGACCCCGCGTACATCGAGGAGGCCCAGAAGGCGTCCCACGAGGCGGTCCCGGTGGTCCGCAACACCCTCCTGGAACGCTCGGACACGGTACGGCGAATGCTCCACTCCCGGGGCACGCCGACGGCCCCGGTGAGCGGGTGAGTGGTCAGCCGAGCTTGAGCAGTAGTTCGGCGAGCTCGACCGGCATCGTGACCATGCAGTCGTGGCCCGTCGCCATTTCCCACACCTGTGCCGGGGTGCCGTTGGGCTGTACCGCGGGGACGGGGCGCCGGTCGAAGCCGTCCGGCTTGCCGACGGTGCAGTGGATGTGGGTCCGCGGGATCGCGTCAACGGCCGGGTTGTCGAGTCGGACCGGTTGCTGGAGGCAGCGCACCGGCTGGTCCGACAGCATGGTCCGCAGCCAGGCGACGTCCGCCGGGTCGGTGACCCCGAACAGACCCGAGGGCGGGGGCAGTTCGGGTAGTGGCGGAACCCGCCAGCCACTGGCGGACTTCAGGGCGAGGTCGATCAGGGCCTGCGTCACGGGCAGGACATCGGCCGCGCTCTCGCCGTCCTCCGGCACCATCGCGTCGAGGTAGACCAGACGTGCGATCCGGTCCGGGACCCGGTTGGCCGCGGACGAGATGACCAGCCCGGCGTAGCTGTGTCCCACGAGGGTCACCTCGGTGAGGTCCTCCTCGACGATCAGCTTGACGATGTCGTCGACATGGGTGTCGAGTCCTACCTCGGGGCCGAGCAGATGCGTCTTGTCGCCGTAGCCGGTCAGCGACGGCGTGAGTACCCGATGCCCGGCCGACGCCAGCATCGGGACCACCCGCTGCCAGCACTCTCCGCTGTGCCAGGCACCGTGTACCAGTAGATACGTCGACATGTTTGCGCTCCTTGCTGTGCTTGTCCGCGCTGGGGCGGGCGATGACGTGGGCCGCCGACCACGCTGTAGTCCTGGTTCCGACCGAGCCAGGGCCCCCGCGATCCTGGGGGTGACAGGACCAGGCACGCGCGCAACCGCGCGAACTACAGTGGAGAGATGACCGACGGACCGAACCTGCTGGGTGATTACGTGCGCGCCCGCCGTGAGCTCGTCACTCCTGAACAGGTCGGTATCCCCGTCATGGGGGTACGGCGCGTACCGGGTCTGCGCCGGGAAGAGGTCGCGATGCTCGCCGGCATCAGCGCCGACTACTACCTGCGCCTGGAACAGGGCCGCGACCGCAACCCCTCCGTACAGGTCCTGGAGTCGCTCGCCCGCGTGCTGCAGCTCGACGACGACGCGACGGCATACCTGCTACGCCTCGGCGCCGACAAACCACGACGGCGCCGGCGCCGACGCCGGAAGGAAACCGTTCCTCCCGGCATCACCAAGCTCATTGCCATGCTCCCGCTGCCCGCCACGGTCGAGGGCCGCTACTTCGACGTACTCGCCGCCAACGCCTTGGCGACAGCCCTGTCCCCGCGTCTCGTGGCCGGAGCCAACCGGCTGCGGGACGTGTTCCTCGACCCCGCCGAGCAGGCCCTCTATCCGGACTGGGAGAACGCCACCGTGGGCATGGTCGCCGGCTTCCGCGAGTCCGTCGGCACCGACACGGACGACCCCCGATTCATCGAGCTCGTCGGCGAACTGTGTCTCGCCAGCCCCCGCTTCAGCCGGCTCTGGGCGCGCCACGACGTAGAGGCGTGCGAAGGCGCACCCAAGCACATCGACCACCCCCAGGTCGGTGGCCTGCAGCTGAACCGGGAGAGGCTGGGCATCGGCGGCGCGGCCGGCCAGATGCTCGTCGTCTACCACCCGGACCCCGGCACTGACAGCGCCGACAAACTGGCACTGCTCGCCTCCGCCATACAGATGTCTGTCCGGACGTGACGGGCCGCTAGACGGTGGCCAGTGCCTCCGTAGGTGTGAGCCGGGCCGCTCGGACCGAGGGGTAGACCCCGGCGACCACCCCGATCACCACGGCACCTCCCACCCCGCTGAGCACAGCCGCCGCGGGGACGACCGGGGGCCAGTCGTGCCAGGACGCGTAGCCGATCGTGGCCAGGACCCCGATGACCGTGCCCGACAGTCCGCCCAGCGTGGACAGGACGACCGACTCCCAGGAACTGGCCGCGGATCTGGCCCCGGCTCGCACCCAGCGCACGGCGCAGCCCGATCTCCCCGCAGGATGCCGATGACGGTGAACCAGTGGCCGCCGACGAAGATCTGCGGGTTCCCGGTCACCCGGGGGATGCCGAGCCGGCACGCTGCCACCGAGCCCAGCACCACGGTCGGCAGCCGCTCGGTCGACGAGCCGAGAAACCGGCCCGACAGCATCCAGCCGTTGACGGCTTTCAGCAGCCCCGGCCGGGTGGCCAGCACACTGATGCCGGAGGAGTCGCCAGGATCGACGCGGTCCGAACGGTGCACGGTGGCATGGGTGTTGGCGACCACGCCAACCGTGGTGACGGGGCCGATACGGCGGGCCATCGCGGGGGACTCCTCGGGCAGCAGCACCGGCGGATCCTGGTCGGGGACCGGCTGCGCTCGCAGCATGTTGGTGCCGAGCGCCGAGAGTTCCGCCATCAGAGCTCGCTGACTCGACGCCGGGATGCCGGTCACCACTATCAGCGTCGCGATCCCGATGGAGATGCCCAGGGCGGACAGGGCGGACAGGGCGGCCCGGACCTTGCGGGTACGGACGCCCAGCAGCCCGAGACCGAGCAGATCGGCCGGGGCGAGCCGGACGGGCCGGGGTCTCTTGCGGCGATGGGCCGACGCGGCTTCGGTTCCTGTCATGCGGGAGCCTTCCCTGCCTTCCGGGTGTCTGCGAGGGGCCGGGCTTCGTCTCCGGATCCGGAGACGGTCCCGGCTCGGGCCTCGGCTCGGTGTCCGCGACGATCCGCCCGTCGCGGAGCTCCACTGTGCGGGGCAGCCGGGACGCGATGTCGCGGTCATGGGCGATGACCGCGATGGTCGTGCCGTCGTCGTTGAGTGTGCTGAGCAGATCGAGGACGGCGGTGCCGTTCGCGGTGTCCAGGGCGCCGGTCGGCTCGTCCGCCAGGACCAGCATGGGTTCATGGACGAGGGCCCGGGCGATCGCCACCCGTTGCCGTTCGCCACCGGACAGCTGGTGGGGGAGATGCCCCGAGCGGTGGTCGAGTCCCACCTCGCCAGCGCCTCCAGCGCGCGTGGCTTACGCGAACGGCGTGCGACGCCCGCGTACAACAGCCCGGTCGCCACGTTCTCCCAGGCACTCAGTCCCGATGTGCTGATCCTCGATGTGATGCCGCCCCTCGTGGACGGCCTGGACGTGTGCCGTACGGTCCGCTGCGAGGCCGAGGGCGTGGCGGTACTGATGCTCACGGCGCGCTCCGCGGAGGAGGATCTGCTGCGCGGGCTCGATCACGGCGCCGGCGACTACATGACCAAGCCGTACAGCCCGCGTGAACTGATGGCCAGGATCCGCGCCCTCCTCAGACGCACCGGCCGGTCCGCCTCAGCCGTGGAAGAGGTGTCCGTTCTGCGGGTCGGCGACCTGGTCGTCGACCCCGTACGCCATGTGGTCGAGGCCGACGGCCGTGAAGTGGAGTGCACACCGGGCGAGTTCGTGATCCTCCAGGCGCTGGCGGCCCACCCGGAGCGGGTGTTCAGCCGTCGTCAACTCCTCGCCCGGACACGGGGGCTCGACCGCTACATCACGGAACGCACCGTGGACGTCCATGTGATGAACCTGCGCAGGAAGATCGAGCCGGATCCGCGCGAACCGGTCCGCCTGCTGACTGTGTACGGCGTCGGCCACAAGCTCACCGACGGCAACAAGCCGGCCGGTGATGCCGAGGCGACCGACGGCACCGAGCTCACCGACGGCCGTGCCGCGCTATGACAGCGCAGGCGCGGGCGACGGGCAGGCCGATGGCGGGCGAGCTGAGGATGAGCGGACCAACGCCGAGCGGACCGACGGCGAGCGGACCGACGGCGGGCGGGTTCCGCCGCATCGCAGCCTCCTGGTACGCCTGCTCGCCACATCCGTGCTGATCGCCGTCTGTGCGATCGCGGCCACCGCGTGGCTCACCGTACGCACCACCACCGGCGCGATCCGCCAGGAACAGGGCCGCATCCTGGCCGACGACACCCAGCTCTACGACGCCCTGGTGGGCCGCGCGGCAACCCATCGGGACTGGTCCCAAGTGGACCGGCTGGTTGAGGAGTTGGCGTCGCGCACCGGGCGTCGCATCGCCCTGACGACCCGGGACCGCCGGACGCTCGCCGACTCCGACCCGAAGGCACCGCTGCCCGACCGGGTGTCCGCGGTCGTCGACCCGCTGCGCGTCGCACCGGCCGGGAGCACGGACGCCGACCACATCGATCCGCGTGTCATCGGTCCCTACCGGCTCACCGCCGACGGGCGCGCGAAACTGCGCAGCGCCGCCGACCGGATCGAGGCGTGTCTGAAGCGATATGGAGCACCCGCGACGCGCACGGACCAGCCCAGCGGTCGCCCGGTGTTCCGGATCGGCAACGACGACGCCCTCGGATACAAGATCATCGTTCTCTGCCCGACGGTCGAGCTCGACACCCCGACGGAGACGGAGCGGAAGGCCCTCGACCGCCTCAACGCCCTCGTGGCGAAGTGCCTGCGTGACCGGCACGAGCCGCCCGTCGGCGTCGGACTCGACTTCATCGCCACCACCTCCACGGCACAGGACTGCGTGGACACCGCCCGGCGCGAACAGCTCACCCCGTATGTGGCCCCGCCCGCCCTCCTGTTCATCGGTGACGCCCAAGCGCCCGCCGCAGCGGCCGTCGGACTCGACCTCTCGCCGGCCAACACCACCCGGATCGCCGGGGCGCGAGCGCGCCGAGGAACAGCGCAGGGCGGTGGTCAGCGACATCGCCCATGAGCTGCGTAGCCCGCTCAACAACATCCGGGTCTGGCTGGAGGCCGCGGAGGACGGAGTCGCCGAGCCCGACGACGACTTCACCACCTCGCTCCTGGAGGAGGCGCTGCAACTGCAGCACCTCATCGACGACTTGCAGGACCTCGCCACCGCCGACGCGGGCGTGCTGCGGCTGCACCGCGAGGATGTCTTCGTACGGGACCTTCTCCAGCAGGTGGCGACAGCGCACCGTGCCGCGGCGGACTCGGCCGGAGTCACCCTCACCGTCCGCACGGAAGACGATCCGAAGCTGTACGCCGACCCCGTACGCATCCGCCAGATGATCGGCAACCTGGTGTCGAACGCGGTACGCCACACGGCGGCCCGGGGCAGTGTCGAGGTGAGCGCGGTCCGCGCGGAGACCGGGGTGAGGATCGAGGTCAGTGACACCGGCCATGGCATCGAGCCGGAGGAACTGCCGTATGTCTTCGACCGTTTCTGGCGGGCGGAGAAATCCCGCAGCCGTTCCACCGGCGGCAGCGGGCTCGGTCTGGCCATCGTCCGCCAGCTCACCCATGCCCATGACGGGACGGTGGCGGTCCACAACACTCCGGGGGCCGGCACGGTCTTCGGCGTGGCGCTGCCCGTCGTACCTGCCGACAGGCGGAGGAGCTGACCTCGGGCCACATCCGCCGAAGGCGGTACCGAAGTCGGGCCCGCCAGGGACGCCGGGCCCGCTGTGGAAGCCGGACCCGGTCAGGAAACCGGGGCCGGCTTCGGATCAGGTCAGCGGCTCCAGTCTGATGTTGCGGAACCGGACCTTGTTCCCGTGGTCCTGCAGACGGATCGCTCCCGCTGCCGGCGTCTCGGCTCTGCCCGAGGCAGTGGGGCCGTCGAGGGCGATGTCGTCGTGCACCTTCTCGCCGTTCCACACCACGGTCAGCCGCGCGTCGGCGGTCTTGCGGCCGCTGTCGTCGTACCGGGCGGCGCGGAAGACGATGTCGTACGTCTGCCAGGTCTCGGGCGCCTTGGCCGCGTTCACGTCGGGAGCCTTCTTCAGATAGATGGCACCGGCCTCGTTGGTGTCCAAGGAGGTGTCACCGAAGGAGTCGAGGATCTGCAGTTCGTAGCGGTCCTGGATGAAGATTCCGCTGTTGCCACGGTCCTGTCCCGTCACTTCGGGAGGGAGCAGCGGAACGCGGAATTCGACATGCAACGTGAAGTCCTGGTAGGCGTCCAGAGTCCGGATGTCACCGCAGCACACCTCCATCGACTCCTCGTCGGAGAGCGGCCACTTGAGCCGCCGCCCGTCCGTGTGCTGCCATTCGGACTGCGAGGCGGCGCTCCCGTCGAAGAGGGAGACCGGCGCGCCGTGCGGGCGAACAGTGATCAGATCGAGGTTGACGTGCCCGGTGTCGCCCGGGTCGTAGCTGTAGGAGAGGGTGTTCTTTCCCGCGCGCAGCACCACTGGTTCCGTCTGGGTGGACCATGAATCCCAGTCACCGGTGGAGGCCAGCTTCACCTGCCGCAGCTTCTTCCCATTGGTGTACAGGGAGAGCGACTTGGTGCCCTGGAAGGGATTCGGGCCGTTGGAGTAGCGCAGGTTGACGTCGTACGTGCCCGCCTTGGGGACTGTCACGTCGAAGGTGGTGGCAACCTTGCCCTCCGTGGCGTATCTGTCGACGAAGCCGCTGCCGGAGTAGCCGACGTGATCGGTGTCGACGCCCGCCGCCCCCGTCAGACGCGCCTCCTCGGCCTCGTACTGGGTGGCGGGAGGCGGCTGCTTGCCGGGCATGGCGTTGAGTGTGTACCAGGCCTCGGTGCTCCACAGAGCCTCACCGGACGTCGAAGTGAAGGGACGCGGGGAGCGAAGGTGCACGACACGGCCCGACTTCAGACCGTCCAGCCGCAGCCGAACGGTACGTCCGTCCTTCGACAGTTCGGCCGACCGTACGGGCAGCGCCTCTTCGGCGATCTTCGGACCGCCGTAGTCGGTGGTCGGCGTGTATCGCCACTGTTCGGCTCGGTAGCGCTTGGCCAGCTCCTCGGCCGTCGTCGCGGACACCGGCTGGGTGTACGTAAGGTCGAAGCCGCCCGGCACGGCACGCATCGTCTGGATGTCGAAGGTGTTGCCGCCGTTGGGCGTGAGCTTCTGCAGGCCGAACTTGAGCTTGCCCTCCTGACCCCAGTTGCCCTCGGCGCCCAGACCGCCGGCGTAGATCGAGCCGTCGGGACCGAGGGTGAGGCGGTTGACTCCGGCCTCAAGACCCTGCGTGTAGCGGAAGACGGCGCCCTGGTACTGCCCCTTCACCTTCTCCAGGTACGCGCGCTGCAGGCCTCCGTAGGTCACGTCGCCGATCAGCATCTGACCCGCGAACCTGCCCTTCTTCACATACAGCGGCGTGGAGGGTGAGTTCGCGATCTCGTTCTGCGGCAGCCACAGCACCGGATCGGTCGGCGCGGAGGCGTCGAAGGGGCCCGACGGCTCGGTGTAGTGGTTGAAGAAGCGGTCCTGCTTGACGTGGACGAGCTTCGACGAAGGAAGCCAACCGCCTTGGTTGTCCGTGGCGAAGAGTTCACCGTCCGGTCCCCAGCCGATCCCGTTCGGCGTACGAAGTCCGCCGGCGACCGGGCTGATCTTGCCGGTCTTCTTGCTGACCTTGTACGTCGTCCCGCGGCCCGGAGCGGGCTGCGGAACCGTGGTCGCACCGCCGAGGTTGATGGAGACGGAGAGGTTCACGTAGAAGAAGCCGTCGCGGTAGAGGAGGCCGAAGGCGAACTCGTGGAAGTTCCCTCCGTACGGCCAGGTCGCGACGGTGCGGTACTCGTCGGCCACGTCATCGCGGTTCCGGTCGACGAGCCGGGTCAGCTCGTGTTTCTGCGAGACGTACAGCGAACCGTCGACGTACTTGATGCCCATCGGTTCACGCAGTCCGCTTGCCACCTTCTTGACGGTGACCTTGTCCTTGCTCGTCGGACCGGTGACGTTGTCCAGCAGATAGACCTCTCCGGCAACGTTGTCGGAGCCGCCCCAGGTGCTGATCGCCAGCCGTCCGTCGGGCAGCCAGTCCATACCGGTGACCTGCGGTTCGAAACCGTCCGGGCGCAGATCGGTGAGCGTCAGGTCCGGCCGGACGGATGTGAGCGGGAGGCCGTCGCCGGGGGAGTCGCCGCTCGCCTCGCATTCCTTGCGTCCGGGGGCCGTCACCCGGACGACATCGGCATCCGTACTCAGTGCTTCGCGGGGCACGACGGCGAAGTCGCTCTCGCCCGGCGGCTTCCAGGCCAGTTGGAGCTGCTGCCCGCCGTCGCGCTCGAAGTGATCGATGCGCAGCGGGTGCGATCCCGCGGTGAGCGTGATCGCGCCGTCCTTCGGCTCCGCGCCGTGGAGTCCGTCGTGGTCGACCACCGTGTCGCCGCCGATGGTCAGCCGGGAGCCGTCGTCGCTGGTGAGGCGGAACCCGTAGGTGCCGTCGCGCGGCACGACCAGGTTGCCGGTCACCTCGGTGACGAAGCGGTCGGAGAAGCCACCGAAGTCGTCAGCCGTGGACCAGTCCACCGTCGCCTTCAACGAGTCGTGGTTGGGGGTCTGTCCGGGCTTGAGGGTGCACAGTTTGCTCAGCGGCGTCTGCACGTCGAACACGCGCAGTGTGACTCCGGGCTCCTGTGGCGGGATGTCCGCCGGGGCGGCCGAGGACGCCGGGGCGGCCCAGAGGCCGCCGGCCAGAACGGCTCCGGTCAGTAAGGACGTGACAAGTCTTCGGGCACGCAGGAACAGATGGTGGGACAACGGTCCTCCATAAGGCGGGACCGGACCGTGCCGGATTTCGTTCCGGTCTTCATTGACGTGACTGCGTTGCGCCGCCAACCTAAGGGGCTTTCACTTGACATGTCCATACTTTGTCATGTGAGTGTTCAAAGTCTTTGGCGGATACCCGTGTGATCTGAACGAATCGGCCATGATGCGGCGGCCGGGGTCCTTACCTCCGGGGTAATCGACCCTTCACCCCTCACTCCAGCAGGATCGAGCACACCGACGGGAACCCCGCCGGGATTCGGCCGCAGCAGCGAGGAGAGTGCGATGTCCGTCAAGTCCACCGAGACCACGGCGAGTTCGACCACCACCGCGAGTTCCGTGGCCGAGGCCACCCGGTCCGCCGTGCAGGAGTTCATCGCCGCCCGGGTGGCCGGGGACACCGGGCGGCTCGTCGCGCTATTCGCCGACGAGGTCGACTGGATGTTCGCCGAGAACCCGACCGTCCCGTGGATCCGCCCGCGGTCCACAGCCGCCGAATGCGCCGCCCAGGCCCAGGAGTTGATGGAACACACCGTGCCGGAGGACGCGCGCGCCTCCGTCGACACCTTCCTCGTCGACGGCACCGAGGCGGTCCTGATGGGCCACCTGTCGGGAACCGTACGCGCGACGGGAAAGTCCTTCGAGGGCCCGTTCGCACTGCGCCTCACGGTCGAGGACGGCCGGATCACCCGGCACCACCTGTACGAGAACAGCCTGTCCATTGCCGAGGCCTGCGCCCGGGAGAACTGAGAGGCCGTCATGTGCGGGGCCAGCTCGTGCACAGCTTCCGCTGCATCAACGAGGACGGCCCTCGACCACGATCCTCCGTTCCAGTGGTCGAGGGCCGTCCTGGTGCTTGTACCGTTTCGCGGTGGCGGGGCGGCGCCCGGCCGGGCGTGGCGCTTGGCTGGCCTCAGCGCTTGGCAACGAAGACGTGCGCGGCGGTCTGAGTGGGGAACTCGGCGGCCTCCCCGCCGCGGCCGACCATCACGCCGCCCCGCGATGACGTCACATTCACGACCGCGCCGGGCCGCACCCCGGCCCGCCGCAGGGTGCGCATCAGCCGCGGGTCGGTCTGGATCAGCTCCCCGATACGCCGTACGACCGCGCTCACACTCGCTCCGTTCGGCCCGGGGTCCAGGTCGCTGAGGCTGACCATGGCCTCGTCGAGGAACGGATCCACGGTGCTCTTCACGCCGAGCTCCTCCAGGCCCGGGATCGGGTTGCCGTAGGGCGACTTGGTCGGGTTGCGGAGCAACTCCAGGGCGCGGCGTTCGACGGCCTCGCTCATCACGTGCTCCCAGCGGCAGGCCTCGGCGTGCACCTGCTCCCACTCCAGACCGATCACGTCGACGAGCAGACACTCCGCGAGCCGGTGCTTGCGCATCACGCGGGTGGCCAGTCGACGGCCGTGCTCCGTCAGCTCCAGGTGCCGGTCGCCGGCGACGTGCAGGAGACCGTCGCGCTCCATGCGGGCGGTGGTCTGGCTGACGGTGGGTCCACTCTGGTCCAGGCGCTCGGCGATGCGGGCGCGCAGGGGGACCACGCCTTCTTCTTCGAGCTCCAGGACGGTGCGGAGATACATCTCCGTGGTGTCGATGAGTGCGGACATGCTGTTCGTCAGGCGAGGGTTTCGGCAGTGGCGGTCAGGACCGCGCGGCCGAGTATGTGGCCCGCCATGGTGAACCCGAGGACGGCCGGCGTGGCGTCGGCCGCAACGCCGATGGACTCGACGGCGAGGGCATGGACCACGACGAAGTACCGGTGCGGCCCGTGCCCGGCCGGCGGGGCGGCGCCGATGAAGCGGGCCGCGCGGGCGTCGTTGGGCAACTGGAAGGCGCCCTCGGGCAGGCCCGAGCCGGTGTCGTCTCCGGCACCCTCCGGCAACTCGGTGACGGTGGCGGGGATGTCGGCGACCGCCCAGTGCCAGAACCCGGACCCGGTGGGGGCGTCGGGGTCGTAGACGGTGACTGCGTAGCTCCTGGTGCCTTCCGGGGCGCCGCTCCAGGAGAGCTGCGGGGAGATGTCCTTCCCGCCCGGGACACCGGACATGCCGGAGAGCTGCTCGGGCGACCAGGCTGCGCCGTCGGTGACGTTGGTGCTCGTGACGGTGAATGAGGCCGCCTCGGGGAGGCGGGCGAAGGGGTCGTTGGCGCTCATTGCGTCGTTCCTTTCGGGCCTTGCTGTGGGGTGACGGTGGTGATGGCCGTGATGCGGCCGACGGAGCGGGCGGCAGCGTCGCGTAGAGGGTTCGCTGTCGACTTCCACCCGCGATGGAATCGACGATAACACGGATAATCGATTATCTGCTGGATCGTCTACGATGGCGACATGACCCAGACGGCCCACACCTCGCCTTCGCCGGGCAAGCAGATGCTCTCCGAGCAGGTCTACGCACACCTGCGGGACGCGATCATGCGCGGGGAGTACGCCCCCGGCCATGCCCTCAAGCCGCAGGACCTCGCCAAGGAACAGGGCGTGAGCCTGGCCGTCGTGCGCGAGGCGCTCGTGCGGGTGGTCGGTGAGGGTCTCGCCGACCGGCTGCCCAACCGCGGCTTCGCCGTCCCGGCCTTCTCCGACCGCCGCTGGCAGGAGATCACGGAGGCCCGCATCACCATCGAACCGGTCGTGCTGCGCATGTCCGTCGAGCGCGGCGACGTCGACTGGGAGGCCCGCGTACGAGCCGCCCACCACCGCCTGGCGCGCACTCCGGCGTACGTTCCGGAGGAGGGCGAGTACTACAGCAGCGCATGGTCCGAAGCTCACCGGGTCTTCCACCGCACCCTGCTCGAAGGTTGCGGCAACCCCGTGCTGCTGGAGACCGTCGATCGGATGTGGACCGCGAGCGAGCTGGCTCGCCGCTGGTCGGCGCACCGCAACCCCGACCGGGACGGCGTCGACGAGCACTGTCGGTTGGAGGAGGCAGCGCTGGCCCGCGACGCCGACACCGCGGCAGAGGTACTGGCTCAGCACCTCACCCAGACTGCGGCAAGCCTGACCGGCACTACCGGGTGACGGCAGAGCCGCGCCGCCATTTCTCGTAACATCCGCGGGCCTCAAGATCTCTGGCTGCTGCCCGAACCAGCGGACGAACGCTGGACGCTGCCGCTGGGCGGCCTGGGCGGCCTGGGCGGCCTGGGCGGCCTGGGCGTGAGCGTGGACGGTGCACGTGGACGAAGCCAATCGGGGTTCTATCGTGGATGGCGTGAGCTACCGCGAGTTCCGTGCGCCGGCCGGGCTGCTGCCCGTGGTCGCTTGTCTGTGGCGCAACGACACCCTCGTGGACGGGACGGAGCGGGTGGTCCCGGACGGCTGCGTCGACCTGGTCTGGCTGGGCGAAGGCGCGCCGCTCGTTGTCGGCCCCGACACCGGCCCGGTGCTGTGGAAGCCGACTGGCGTGCCGACCTGCGGCGTACGCCTACGGCAGGGTTCCGCGGGCAACGTGCTGGGGCTGCCGGCCTCCGCCGTCCGCGACCTCCAGGTCCCTCTCACCGAGGTGTGGCCGGAGGCCGGGGCCCTGAGCGAGCGGGTGGCCACGGCCGGTGACACCGCCGAATGCCTCCGCCTGCTCGCCGGAGCCGTTCTCCACCGCCGGACCACGCCTGATCCGCTCGCCACCGAGGCGGCCCGCCGGCTGGCGGATCGCGAGATCCGGGTCGCCGATCTCGCCGCCGAACTCGGAGTCGGTGAGAGACAACTCCACCGGCGGGTGACCGCCGCGGTCGGGTACGCCCCGAAGACGCTCGCCCGCGTCGCCCGGCTCCGCCGGCTCATCGGGGCCGACGAGGCCCCCACGGTGTCGCTGGCCGATCAGGCGCTTGCGGCCGGCTATGCCAGTCAGGCCCACATGACGGATGAGGTCCACCGGCTGACGGGAGTCACGCCTGTCCGATTCCTGGAAGACGTCCGGCTGACCGCCGCCTAGCGTCGATGGCATGACTACTCGAACGAGCAGTGAGACCAGCAGTGAATCCCGTGTCGACTCGGCTCGACAGTTCATGGAAGGCACGGCGCGCGTGCTGGAGCGGCGCCAGCTCGAAGTGTTTCTCGATGACGCGCCGGCCGAGCCGGTGCTCGACGCGCTGCGGCCCTACCGGAATGCCGACGGCGGCTTCGGCCACGCGCTCGAACCCGATGTGCGCTGTCCGGGCAGCCAGCCCTCCGCGGCCCTCACCGCACTTGGGGTTCTGGCGGAGATCGGCGCCACGAACGATCCGATGGTCACTGCGACCGCCGACTGGGTCGCCTCGGTCGCCCGACCCGACGGTGGTGTCGCACAAGTACTGCCCTCGGCCCTCGGCCACCCGCGTACCCCTTGGATGGAGCCGAACGACGAGTCCAGCTTCCTGACCTTCGCCATCGCCGGCCGGCTGCACCAGCTGGGCGTCGAGCACCCGTGGCTCGACGCCGCGACGGCCTGGAGCTGGCGGGAGCTCGAATCGCAGAAGGAAGCCGGCGGCTACACCGTGGTGTTCGCCCTGCAGTTCCTCGACGCGGTGCCCGACCCGGATCGCGCCGCCGCCGCGATCGACCGGCTACGGCCGTCGATCCGCCCCGACGGCACCGTCCCCGTCCCGGGCGGCATCGAGGGCGAACACATCAAGCCGCTCGAACTCTCGCCACGGCCGGAAACCCCGAGCCGGGCACTCTTCACGCCCGCCCAGATCGATGCCGATCTCGGGCGGCTGGAGAGCGAGCAACTGGACGACGGTGGCTGGGACTTCCACTTCCTCCACTGGATGCCGGCACAGAGCACCGAGTGGCGTGGCATCGTCACCCTCAGCGCCCTGCAGATCCTCCGGGAGCACGGTCGGCTCTGAGCGGCCGTGCCCGGCGTGGCCCCGGGTGCCAGGAGAACGAGTGTCGATGTTGCGCGCGCGGGCCGCTGACGGGCAGCACGCGCGACGCGGTTCGGATCATGGCTGTTGTTCTCTGGTGGGAGCCGGTTTTGCCGTGTAGCGTCACTCTCAGATGTCGTGGTTCGCAGTACCTGCCCGCGCTCCGGTGCGGGCGTTCTGCTGTGCAGTGCCGGACCAGGGCGATCACCTCCGGGGCCGCGCGGTGCGGGTCCGATATTGACTGGAAGGCATCAGCATGGCCAAGGGAACCGTCAAGTGGTTCAACGCCGAAAAGGGCTTCGGCTTCATTGCTCAGGACGGCGGGGGACCGGACGTCTTCGCGCACTACTCCAACATCAACTCCACCGGCTTCCGTGAGCTCCAGGAAGGCCAGGTCGTGACCTTCGACGTCACGCAGGGCCAGAAGGGCCCGCAGGCGGAGAACATCACGCCCGCCTGACCCGGCGGTCGGACATCGTCGGCCCCCCGGAACACGTGTTCCGGGGGGCCCGACGCATTCCTGAGGATCCGATTCCTCGTGCCCTTGAGCGGACCGGGTCGGCGGGTCGGCGGAGGCGGAACAAAGCAATCGCCGCCAGGCAGTTGGTCCCGTACGGTACGTAAGTTGTCGTGAGGGAGAGGCGGTTCGGGCGTGGCACCCGGGGCAGAGACGCGTGCGCAGTTGGCCGGTGCGGCGCGGGCCGCGCTGGGCGGTGGGCGGCGGCTGGAGGCCACTGAGCGGATCGCGGGCGGTAGTAAGAAGGGCGTATACCGCCTGGTGATGGACGACGCGACGACTGCGATCGCCTACCTGTGGGACGACACCGAGAACTACTGGCCGACGGCCGAGGGCGACGACGACCTCACCGACCCGTTCGCGCCCGGCCTCGGGCTCGACCTGTTCCAGGCCGCGCACACGCGGCTTGACGCGCTCGGCGTCCGCGTCCCCGCCATCCACCTCGTCGACCGTGACGGCGCCCACTGCCCGGCCGACCTCGCGATCGTCGAGGACCTCCCGGGCGAGAACCTGGAGGACCTGCTCGCGCGCGACCCGAGCGCGGCCGCCCCGGTCATGGCTCGGCTCGGGGAGTCCCTTGAGGCGATGCGGCAACATCGGGCGCCGACGTACGGCAAGGTGGCCGTGGTCGACGGGGGAGGTTCGTCGCTCGGGACCTCGTGCGAAGCGGTCGTGCTGGACCGCGCGCTGCGGGACCTGGCCGAGGCGGCGTCCCGTGATCCACGGATCGCGGGAGCCCGCGACCAGCTGGAGGAACGGCTGAGGCGTCTGGCGGCTGACGTGCGGCCGCGCACGGATTTCGCGGTCGTGCACGGCGAACTGGGGCCCGACCACGTGCTGGTGGACGCGGTCGGGAACCCCGTGGCGATCGACATCGAGGGCTTGATGTACTTCGACGTCGAGTGGGAGCACGTCTTTCTCCGGATCCGCCTGCACGACGCCTACCGGCCGTTGGAGGTGGACGGACTGGACGAGGACCGGCTCGCGCTCTACATGCTCGCGCAGCGTCTGTCACTGACGGCGGGGCCACTGCGGCTGCTCGACGGGGACTTCCCCGACCGGGCGTTCATGACGTGCGTCGCCGAGTACAACCTGACTCAGGCGCTGGAACTGATCCGCACCTGAACGCCCGCCGCGTCTCACCTCTTCGACCGTCAGGAACTGCTCGTGCCATCCACGATCGTCCCCTGTGCCGTGGCCGAGACCGCTCGGCGGTGCTGTCGAGCAGCGGCAACCCGGGGCCGGTAATGGTCAGCGGCGGCGGTCAGTGACCCGCATGGCCGCGTCGTACGCCATGCAGCCCAAGGTGAGCGCGACGGCCGGCCAGATCCAGGTCGGGTCGACGTTCATGGTGTCGCTCCTGGCGAGGACTGCACTGATTCCCCAGCTGCCGGCCGTTCCGGCGGTGGCCGCCATACGGATGCGGGGTGGCACGGGCAGCCGGAAGGAGACCTCTTTCGATCGCCACCGGGTTCTGGCGTCGTGTGCGGGGTCGGTGGAGGAGGCGGGAACGGGGGCGCTCGGCTCCGGGGAGATGGGGTCCTGCTTCATTGCGTTGACATTCCCTTTCGGTTCGACATGTGTGGCTGAGGTGGGGACATCGTCCGGCCCGGTCACTTCTCCGCTTTGACCCGCCGTCCCTGAAGGACCGCGCGGCGTACGCCGTGGGAAACCATGAGGAGCCCGAAGCCGTAGGAGACTTGGTGGAGCCGTCCCCGGGGCCGTTCCGCGAGCTGACGCAGGTCCGAGCGCCACTCCTCCGCGTACCGTGCGCGCTCCAGCTGCGGCAGCATGAGCAGCGCTCCGCCCAGAAAGCCACGCGCCCACAGGCTCACCTGTACTGGGGTCTCCGCCCGGGGACGGCCGCTCGGCTCGAAGTCCACCCTGGAGGGCTGATCGGCCGGGTCCACCACGCGGCCCATCACCCGGTCGAGGTCTCGGACGAGGTCGAGATCGAAGTCGCGGGCGAGATCCCTCACCCGTCCCAGACCCCGGGCGAGGTCTACGTCGAGGTCGAGGTCGAGATCGAAGAATCGGTCGACGACGTTGAGAACCACTACGAGTTCGCTGATGCATGTACGAACCTGAGCGAGGCCAAGGTAGTCGTCCGAAGCCAGGCCGAGCCGGTCCTCGTGTTCATCGTCGGTGTTCGGGAACAGCCGGGCCTGTCGTACTTGATCGATGACGCGGGCGAGGGAACGGAGCAGAGCCCGGTCCCGTGCGCGGTCCTCCGCGAGATCGCAGACACGGTGGATGGCGAGCTTGAGGTCAATGAGGGTCAAGAGCACCGACGTGAGTTGTGCGGAGTAGGGCGGAGGGCCACCCGGCAGTTGTGCGGAGGAGGGCGGAGGGCCACCCGGCCCGGTCGGGTTCACGCCGTGGCTCCGCCCGCGAGCCCGGGCGGCCGGATCCGCAGGGCATCCCGCTTGGTGTCGACAAGCGCGAGCGCGATGCGCGCCTGCTCCGCGCCGTCGGAACTGAAAACGTAGTACCGGCGGCGGGGACGGCCGGCCTCTCGTGGGTCGGCGTCTTCCCAGTACGACTCCAGCCAGCCGAAGGCCTCCAGCCGGGCCAGGATGGGGTGGATCGTGCCGCTCGGCAGACCTGCTGCGGCACCTAGTTGCAGGCCGTAGTGCATACCGGTGGGATCACTCAGCAGCGAGCGCAGGACCAACTGCGTCGGCAGTGTCATCCGAGGCTGGGGTGGCCGTTCATCTCGTCGAGGTTTCACGGGGCAGACCCTAGGTCCATCTCTACTGAGCCCCTTCGGCGTCGCACACCACCTCATCCGGCTTCTTCGCAGATCAGGGTGCTGCATGGCGGACGGTGCCCATGCTGGGATTCCCTCGCACGGGTGATGGGGGAGGGCTGACTCAGTGCCCCGCGCCAACCACTGGAACCGCACCGCCAATGCGTCAAGCCGACTGACGACCTGTCCGACCGCTACCGGGCCGAGGCGTTCAGCATGGGGCCGCCGAGGGCGCTGAACGGACGAAGGGCGCGCTCGTCTCCGAGGTTGCGCGGATCAGGCTGTCGCCGAGAGCAGTGTCGAGACCCTCAAGCACTCCCGCGGGGGCCTCGACCGGGCGATCAGCCGAACCGGAGAGCGTCGAGACCTTGGTGCGGCGCATCGAAGAGGTGACCACCGCAGGGCGCACTCACGCCCGCGACTGGTCGTCGCCGTCGCATGGATCGTGAGAAGCAGGAGGACGAACATCGCCGCGAACGCGGTGCCCACGGCTATGGGCACGGCGATCGGCACCCCGTCGTCCATGGCCATGTCGTAGGTGAGCCCGGCAGCACCCGCGAAGGGGGCGGTCATGGCGGCCCAGATCCAGCCCTTGCTCCCCGAATAGCGGTACTCGCGGACGGTGGATGGGCCGGTGCGTGTGTGTCACCGTCACCCCCGCCTGAACCGCTGCCGGAGCTTGCTCCAGAACGATCGGGACGCGGTGTAGCCGGCGAACCGGGTGTGCTCGTGCGGCGTGGCGATGGCGTCGAAGATGGTCCGCGCCTCGCGTCGGCGTGCTTCGTCGGGCTGGACCATCTGTGGGAACAGCAGATCCCAGCAGGTGCGGCGCAGGGCAAGCAGCGCGGAGTCGCTGACCTGGGAGTGCGAAGTCAAACGGTGCAGCGCGCGGGCGAACCGCAGAGGGTCGTCGAGTTCGGAGGTGTGCACCCCGAGGGCGAGTCGCAGCGCGAGGCGTAGTTCCTGGGCGTCGGGCTCGGGTGAGTCCTGGGTGAGCGTTGCCTCGACGGCTCGCGCGGCGGGCGGCGTGTGCCGTATGCGGCGCAGCCTGCTCGTCAACTCCCGGTCATGGCCCGGCGGTTTGCCGTGGGCGGCCAGGGCGATCGCCGAGCGGATGACTTCGGCCGGTGGCGGCGCGTCCCATTCGGAGAATATGTCTCTCTCGACCGTTTTGTTGTCGATCTTGTTCAGAGCGCCGACGGCCTCCCACCGACTGGTGTTGTCCTTGTCGTCGAGCGCGAGGAAGACCAGCGACTCTCTGATCTGAGACTCGGAGGGCCTGTCGGTGCCGTCGTCGGGCAGTTGCCTCATCAGGTGCATCAGGCGCACCCGGCCCTGCGGGGAGGTCTCGGCCTCGAACCGTTCCCGCGCCTGCGCCATGGTGACCCCGTAGTGCCGCAGCGAGGCCAACAGCGGATCGAACACGATGCTTCTGTTGGTGTTGTGGTCGATGAGGGTGACAGCGTCCAGCAACGCAGGCACGGCCCGGTCGGCATGGATGTCACACAACGCCTGGGCCGCCGCGGGAATGCACGTACGGTCGGACAGCGCGGCCGTGAGCACGGGCGCCGCCCGCTGGTCACCGAGCTGATGCAGAGCCTCGATGATCCCCTGTTTGAGGTCGTAGGGATCCCGGTGGTTCGTGTCCTCCACCGACCGCTGGGGGAGGCTGTCGCTGGGGATCGTGCGGTAGCGCTCCAGGTCGGCGCCCAATCCGTGTTCGTCGCTGAGTCTGTCGCTCTCCTCGTACCAGGCGGTCCATGCGGCCTGGACGGCGTTGACGCGCTCGCGATGCCCCGCAGCGGCGGCCAGGAGACCATCGAGCCGCTCGATGAGCGCCGGGACTGCTTGCGGCCCCATCGCTCGCAGCTCGGCGATGGCCAGGTCGCGAGGACTCGAAGTGTCTACGTCGCCGTAGTCGCCCGTCTGCCAGATACTCAGGTTCCCGATCAGCTCTTCGAGCTTCCTGCCCATCCGCGTCGTGATCCTTCTGTGTGGTCCTCCGGCACTGCGTGTCCGAGCGTCCGTGCTCGAACGCCGGGGACTCTACTGAGGGGCGTCGGGAGGGGTCCCGAGAAGGCCCTGAGAAGGCCCCGAGAAGGCCCCGAGAAGGAAAGAATCCCACCGACACCAAGGAGGTTCAGATGCTCGAAGGGGTACTGATCGCCGAAAGCCTGCGGACCGGGGCCCAGTTGACCGGGATTCCACTGCAGATCACCAAGCTGACACGGGTCGAGATGACCGACCCCGGGCAGGACCAGCCACGGCTCTGGACACTGCTGGACTTCGTCGCCGACGAGCTCGAAGCCGAGCGGCTCGCGGATCAGCTGGCGTCCAGTCTTTCGTCAACGGGAGGCTGGTACACCGACTTTCACACCTCGCGCGACACCTTCGTCATCTTTGCCGACAAGGTCTTCCGCTACCCACGAGGGCAAGCCGAAGGCCGTCGCGAGGCGCAGGACTACGGCCGCTCCGTCGGTGTCCCTGAACAGCAACTCGACTGGCACGCCTGACCTCGTGATCAATACACCTGGCTGGTCACGCCGACGGCGACAGCGGTCCCCACGGAGACCGCTGCCACGGTCCGCAGCACGGCGGTGTTCACCGCTTCGGCGCCCCAACTGGCCTGCTCCAGTTCCTTCGCACGCTTGTAGACCTTGCCCGACCACGGGATGGAGCCGTGCAGACTCGGCAGGGTGCCGCTTGCGGAGAGCAGCCCGATCACCGCCGCTGTACGGGCATCGGGCTCCTCGCCGTAGACCAGGACGGCCCGGACCTTCTCCATGAGGGCCTTCTTGTGCCCCGTGTCCGCGGCCGTCGTGGAAGTCGAACGGAACACACCCAGCGTCTTCTTGGTCTCCCGGCGCAGCATGCCCCGCTCGACGAGTCGGTCGAGAACGGTCTCGCGCAACCCGGTGCCGATCTCGATGAGGAGGGTCTGCGCACCTCGTACTCGGTCGGCGACCTTCTCCTGGGCCGTCCGGAGCACGGGGTCCGACAGCGGATCGCCGGAGACGGCGTGCACCTTCAGACCGTTCAGTCCCTTGTCGTCATCGTCGACCGTGACGTGTCCGTCGAGGGCGAGCTCGACGAGAACGGCGCCGCCGAGGGTGTAGTACAGCGTGCCGGCTCCCGCGATCGCCTCCGACTTGTCGTCCATCAGCAGCAGCATCAGATCTTCGACAAGGAGGGTCTCGTTCTGCATGGTCCATTTCCAACCGGCGGTGTCGGGAGAGGCCCTCGGGAGTGGGCCTCATTCCAAGCTAGGCCCGAATGGACAGTGAGAGCAGCGCGGCCTGTCATCACTGTTCGTGACAGACGTCATGAGTGTCCCGTGACAGCCCGCCCCGGCGATCGGCCGACCGCGTCGCTGTGTGCCCGCCTCTCATACGGCAGAGGCGGGCACACAGCGGCGCATGGGCTCGGTCGGTCAGACTCCCGTCGAGTCCTTCACGTACGGCGACTCCACCGCGGATCCCGGCGCGGCAGTGGGCGCGGGGCCGCCCTCACTGAGGCCGAACCGCCCGTGGAACTTGCGCAGGAATCCGGGCGCGTACCAGGCCGAGCGGCCGAGCAGGCGCATCGCGGCGGGAACGAGGATGCCGCGTACGGCGACGGCGTCGATGAGGATGGCCAGTCCGCTGCCCAGGCCGAACAGCTGCATGAAGCTGAGCTTGGCCGTTCCGAACGCGAAGAAGCTCACCGCGAGGAGACAGGCCGCAGCGGTGACGATGCGTCCCGTGTGCCCGAGACCGTTGGTCACGGCGGACTCGTTGTCCTCGCCCAGGTCGTGGAGTTCCTTGATCCGGCTGGTGACGAACACCTCGTAGTCCATCGAGAGGCCGAAGGCGATGCAGAACATCAGCACGGTCATGGACACATCCATCGGCTGCGCCGTGAAGCCGAGCAGCGAGGAGAGGTTGCCGTCCTGGAAGATCCAGGTCATGACGCCGAGGGTCGCTCCCAGGCTGATCATGTTGAGGACCAGCGCACGCAGTGGCTGTACGACGCTGCCGGTGAACAGGAAGAGGAGGAGGAAGGTGGTGAGGGCGACCAGTGCCACGGCGAGCGGGAGCCGGCTGCCGACGGAGTCCTTGGAGTCGACCAGTACGGCGTCGACTCCGCCCACCAGGGAGTGTGACCCGGCGGGCGGGGCGACCGCCCGTACCTCATCGACCAGGTTCTGGGCCTCGTCGGACTTCGGTTCCAGGGCGCTCACCACGTTGATCTGCTGCGCGTCGGGGCGGCCGAGGGCGCTGTTGCCGGGGTCGGTCGCCCCGGACCCTCCGTCGGCGTAGGTTCCCGTGCTGGTCTCGACGCGGACCACGCCCTTGAGCCCGGACAGTTCGACCGCGTACGACTCCAGCGGGGCCTTGCTCACGGCCTTGTCGATGACGACGTGGACGGCCGAGTCGTCGCTGCCGTTGAACTTCTCCTGCAGTACCGACGAGACCTGGCGGCTCTCGGCGTCCTCGGGCAGCACGCGTTCGTCCGGTGTGCCGAAGGTGATGCCGAGGAGCGGGCTCGCCGCCAGCAGCAGGACCGCGAGCGCGGGCAGCGCGGTGAGCGCGGGCCGCCGCATGACCGTGCCGGCCAGCCGTCCCCAGAACGGTGCCCGGGTGCCGGAGCGCTCACGCTTCGCCCACGGCAGCCGCCCGCTGTTGACCCTGTGCCCAAGGACGACGAACAGGGCCGGCATGACGAACAGGGTGCTGACGGCCGCGATGGCGACGACACCGACCCCGGCATAGCCGAACGAGCGCAGGAAGTACTGCGGGAACACCATGAGTGCCGCGAGTGCGGCCGCGACCGTCGCGGCGGAGAACGCGACCGTACGGCCTGCGGTGCTCACCGTCCGCCGGACCGCGTCGTCCACGCTCGCTCCTGCCGCGAGTTGCTCCCGGAACCGGCTGACCATCAGCAGCGCGTAGTCGATGCCGAGGCCGAGGCCCAGAGCCGTGGTCAGGTTGATCGCGAAGATGGAGACATCGGTGACGCTGCCGAGGACGAAGAGCTCCGCGAACGTGCCCACGATGGCGATGATTCCGATCGCCAGGGGCAACAGGGCCGCGACCATGCTTCCGAAGACGAGCAGGAGCAGCACGAGCGTGAGCGGCACCGCGATGCCCTCGGCCAGGACGAGATCCTCGCCCGACTGCGTTCCCATCTCGCTGGTGACGGCGGCGCCGCCGCCTGCCTGGACAGTGAACGCGTCCTTGTACGGTCCGGTGTAGGCGTCGATGACGCTCTTGGCGTTCTCGTCCCGCTCGGTGCCCTCACCCTTCACATGCGCGAGCACCATGGCTTCGCGGCCGTCCTCGGAGCGGAGATCGGGGCTGGCCGTGTCCCAGAACGAGACCACGTTCTCAAGGTGCTGTTCCTTCTTGAGGTCGGCCACCAGGGCCCGGCCGCTCTGCTGGGCCGCCGGGTCGTCGATACGGCCTTCGGAGGCGCGGACCAGCAGGACCAGGTTCGTCTCCCCGCCGAACTTCTCGTCGATGACCTTCGCGGCCCGGGAGGACTGGGAGGCCGGGTCGTCGTAGCCACCTCCCAGCAACTTGCCGAACGCGCCGGCGCCCAGGGCTCCCATGAGGGCCACAGCCACGACGGCGACGACGAGTACCAGCCGGGACCGGCGAATCGCCAGTTCGGCTATGCGTTCAAACACGCCCGATCTCCTTTGATGTCCATACGGTGAAAACGGCGCGAAACGGCCGGAGTTGACCTGCGTGGGGCCGGCGCGGTGCCCTGCGGAGTCTCTTCACCCCGTCAGGAGCAGGTGCGGTGTCGCACTCTTCGTCGCCGAGAGAGACGTTAGTGACGCGGTAGAAGATTTGGCAGTGTTAGATTTTCTTCACACCCTGCAATTCTGGGTGCCCACAGGGGCGACCGTCGTACGGTCGCCGCATGCCCGCGGAGGAACACGCAATGGCCACGCCCACCCTGCGCCAGCGCCGCCGGGCCGCCGCCACGCAGGAGATCCTGGACGCCGCCGAGCGCCACATCGCCGAACGAGGGCCCGCGGCCCTGTCCCTACGAGCGGTCGCCCGCAGCCTCGGCATGACCGTGCAGGCGCTCTACCACTACTTTCCGAGCCGGGACGCCCTCGTCACGGCCCTCGTCACCAAGGCGTACGACGACCTGACCGATGCCGTGCAGGCCGCCGTCGAGACCGCGCCGGACGACCCGGCCCTGCCGCGCCTGGTGGTCGCGGCCGAGGGCTACCGCCGATGGGCCATTGCCCATCCCGAGCGCTTCCAACTCCTCTACGGAACACCGCTGCGGGACTATGCGGCACCGGTCGACGGCCCGACCACCCAGGCGACGCGCCGGATGAGCTCGATCTTCGAGCGCGAGATGTTCGACGGGTTCACCGCGGAGCAACTCGCCGCAGCCGAGACCCCCGCACTCTCGCCCCCGCTCCGGGCATACCTGGAACAGCTGCCGCACTACGGTCTGGGACATCTGCCCCCGGCCTCGACCGCTCTCCTGCTGAGCGCGTGGGGACACCTGCACGGTCTCGTCGTCCTGGAGGTGTTCGGGCACACCTCTTTCCTCGGTGACCACCAGGCCGAGATCTTCCGCATGGCAATGCGGACCCTGATCGAGGACATCCACCGCCGGATCCCCGCACACGTGAGTAAGCCGCATTAACAAACTTTGGGCGGCGATGTCGAGAACCCGTGGCCGGCTCCGTCCCTGCAGTGAACGCGACCACAATGGGGCGCACCAGTACCGAGGAGAGACACCATGGCGAAGTACCTGCTGCTGAAGCACTACCGAGGCGCCCCGGCTGCGGTCAACGACGTACCCATGGACCAGTGGACGCCCGAGGAGATCTCGGCGCACGTGCAGTACATGAGCGACTTCGCGGCGCGGCTGGAGAAGAGCGGCGAGTTCGTCGACAGTCAGGCGCTGTCTCCGGAGGGGACGTTCGTCCAGTACGGCGGCGAGGGGCGCCCGCCGGTCACCGACGGGCCGTTCGCGGAGACCAAGGACCTCATCGCCGGCTGGATGATCATCGACGTGGACAGCTACGAGCGTGCCGTCGAGCTGGCGGGTGAACTGTCGGCCGCCCCCGGCGCGGGTGGTCGGCCGATCCACGAGTGGCTGGAGCTGCGCCCGTTCTACGGCGCGCAGCCCACCGCCACGGAATGCCCGTGGAAGTGAACGAGGCTCTGCTCCGGAGCCTCACGCCGAACGTGCTCGGCATCCTCGTCCGCCGCGGAGCCGACTTCGCGGCGGCCGAGGACGCCGTGCAGGACGCGCTCATCGAGGCGGTCCGCGTGTGGCCGGCCGACCCTCCGCGGGATGCGAAGGGCTGGCTGGTCACCGTCGCCTGGCGCAAGTTCCTCGACGCGACCCGCGCCGACACCGCCCGCCGCCGGCGCGAGGACCTCGTCGAGGAGGAACCGGCGCCCGGGCCCGCACCGGCGACGGACGACACGCTCCAGCTCTACTTCCTGTGCGCCCACCCCTCGCTCTCACCGTCGTCCGCGGTCGCACTCACGCTGCGCGCGGTCGGCGGGCTGACCACCCGCCAGATCGCCCAGTCCTACCTGGTGCCGGAAGCGACGATGGCCCAGCGCATCAGCAGGGCCAAACGCACCGTCTCCAGCGTGCGGTTCGACCAGCCCGGCGACGTCGCGACCGTGCTGCGCGTCCTCTACCTGGTCTTCAACGAGGGCTACTCCGGCGATGTGGACCTTGCCGCCGAGGCCATCCGCCTCACCCGGCAGCTCGCGACCGTGATCGACCACCCCGAGGTCGCGGGACTGCTCGCCCTCATGCTGCTCCACCACGCCCGCCGCGCCGCCCGGACCGCGCCCGACGGCAGCCTGGTCCCGCTGGCCGAGCAGGACCGCGGCCGGTGGGACACCAAGTCGATCGCCGAGGGCGTCGAGATCCTGCAGGCGGCCCTCGCCCGCGACAGGCTGGGCGAGTTCCAGGCGCAGGCCGCCATCGCGGCGCTCCACGCGGACGCGCCCGCCGCCGAGGAGACGGACTGGGTGCAGATCGTCGAGTGGTACGACGAACTCGCCCGTCTGACCGACAACCCCGTCGTCCGACTCAACCGCGCGGTCGCTGTCGGCGAGGCGGACGGACCGCGGGCCGGCCTGGCGGCGCTCGCGGCACTGGACGACTCGCTGCCCCGCCACACCGCGGTGGCCGCCTACCTCCACGAACGCGACGGCGACCTGACGACGGCGGCACGGCTGTACGCAGAGGCGGCCCAGAAGGCACCCAACCTCGCCGAGCGCGCCCACCTCACCCGCCAGGCAGCCCGCCTCAACACCCGCCGGCCTCGCTGACTCCCGGTCGGTTCAGTTGCTTCCGTCTGCGAGGACCTGGCGTGCGAGTGCCAGCAGGTCAGGGATGGCAGGGTGCCCGGGCCCCTCGCGCCAGGCGAGGACGACCGGAACGGTCGGCGCGTCCGCGAGGGGGCGGTAGACCAGCGAGGGATGCGTGTAGTTGCTCGGGGTGGCCGATGTGGAGACCCCCAGGGCGCGGCCCGCGGCGATGGCGATGAACCACTCGTCGGTGTTGGTCACCTCGATGGTCGCGACGGGCCGGGCCGTCGGTGGCCACAGGTCCAATGCCGTGGTGCCGGAAACGGTGTTGAGGGCGATCGGATGGGTGGCGAGGTCTGCCAGGGTGATCCGGGGGAGAGCCGCCAACGGGCTGTCCGCCGGCATGACCACCACGCGCTCCTCCGACAGCAGTGGTTCCGTGCGGAGCCCGGCCGTGGTGACCGCGCCGCGCAGCAGGGCCGCATCGACCGTGCCCTGCGTGAGGCCCGCCGTACGGTCGTCGATGCGGAGCAGCTCCAGCTGAGTCCCCGGGCGCGTCTGGTCCCAGCGGCGCAGCAACGGGATGGTGTGTTCGCCGGGCAGCGAGGGCCTTGTCACGGAAGGCATGACCCTCGGCGGTCAACTCCAGGTGGTGCGTGGAGCGGTCGACGAGCCGGGCGCCCAGGTGGTCCTCCAGCCGGCGCAGTGTGCGGGAGAGCGCGGGCTGGCCCACGTGGAGACGGGTGGCGGCGCGGGTGACGTTGCCCTCCTCGGCGATGGCGAGGAAGGCACGCAGGTGCCGCAACTCGATGGTCATGCCTCGGGAGCATAAACACAGCGGAATCGGCATTTCACGCGGTGCGTCCGGATCCCTGGCTTGAAGGGCATGACATCCACGGAGCACCGCTCCACCAGGACGACGGCCGCGCCTGTTCTCGTTCGTCACGCCGCGGGGCGCGGCACCCTCGGCGGTGTCGGACTAGTGCTGGCCGGGGCGGTGTCGGTGCAGTTCGGGTCGGCCTTCGCCGCGTTGTTGTTCCCCCGGGCCGGGGCGCTCGGGGTGGTTGCGTTGCGGGTGACGTTGGCCGCGGTGCTGCTGCTCGTCATCACCCGGCCCCGGCTGCGCGGGTACTCGCGCGCCGACTGGGCGGTGGCCGGCGGGTTCGGCCTGGCGCTCGGCGGCATGAACGTCCTCTTCTACCAGGCGATCGACCGTATTCCGCTGGGGGCGGCGGTCACCCTTGAGGTGCTCGGTCCGCTGTTGCTGTCGGTCGTCGCCTCGCGCCGCGCCGCCAGCCTGGTGTGGGCCGGTCTCGCACTGGCCGGGGTCTGCCTGCTGGGCAGGGGAGGCTTCGCCCAGCTCAATGTCGCGGGCGTGGCCTTCGCCCTGAGTGCCGGGGGAATGTGGGCGGCGGACATCGTGCTCAACGCCCGCGCGGGCGCCCGCTTCCCGCGGCTGGACGCTCTGGCGATCGCGATGGCCGTCGCCGCGCTGGTCAGTCTGCCGCTGGGCATCGGGGCATCGGGCGGGACGCTGCTGGATCCGGGGCCGGGGGCCGGAACGTCCTGGTGCACGGCGGGTACACGGCCCAACGGGCGCTCGCGGCCGGGGTGCTGGACGAGGTGCAGATCCATCAGATCCCGGTGCTGCTCGGTGGCGGTCATCGGCTGTTCGACGTCCTGCCGTCGCAGATCGAGTTGGAGATCATCCAGGTGATCGACACACCGGAGGCCACCCATATCCGTTACCGGGTCCGCCGCTGAGCCGGTCGATCAGCAGGAACGCCCTCGCCCTGGCAGAACTCCGTGAGTCTGCCAGGGCGGGCCGAACCACTACGGGTTCCCGCGCGACGGGCTGGTCATGGGCGCCGTCACGATGACCGTCGGCCCCGCCTGGTCGGGCGGCGGGACTCGGCGGCACGGGAGGGTGGTGGCCGGGAGGAGGAGCGGATCAGCGGGTGAAGGTGGTCCGGTGCTCCTTGAGCGCCTGGCAGTTGGAGCCGGTCACCTGGACGTACACGTTGTTGATGTGGCCGCCCCAGTCGACGCAGTGGGCCTTGCCGTACACGTAGGCCGGACCCGCGTACGACGTGTACCGCCCGTAGTCCTCCGCACCTTCGTCGGTGTCGGGGACGTAGATCCAGGTGGACATGTCCACCGCGGTGCCGGGGTTGCTGCGGATCGTCGCGACGCAGTTCTCGCCGTTCGACGAGTTGTACGTCAGGTAGACGGTGCCCAACGAGCCTATGGGCGCCGAGTTCACGGTCTTGTAGCTGCTTCCGCAGACCTTCTGCGGTGTGGTGTTGGGTGCGGCGGAGGCGGGCGCCGCCAACGCGGTGGTGGCCCCCACGGACAGGGCTGCCAAAGCGGCACCGGCCAGGACGGAACGGTTGAATCTCATATTTCCCCCTTGTACTTCTTGCAGGCGTTTGCTCCTGCCTGGTGTGACACGCGGGGCATCCGAATGGTTGTGCATGGTTCGCGCGGGGATTCCGTGCCGAGGAAACGAGCTCCGGCCCAACACGCGCTGGGCGCCTGTCTGTTGAGCGGCATCGCTCCTCGGGCTCGGCTCTACCGAGGTGGCCTGACCTCGCGTCGCTGGACGGCGGCAGTGCCTCCGAGGTCGTCGAGGAGGTCGGCGACCAGTGCGCGGGCGGCGACCGGTGCGCGGGCGGCGTCGAGGGCCGCGGTGCCGAAGCGCTGCCGGAGGCGTTCCTCCAGTGCCGCCCGGGCATCGCGGGCCGCGGTGACGGGCTTCGTTGATGGAGGCTCCCTGCTGGGTCATGTAGAGCTTCTCGGCGAGGTCACCGATGGTGGGCCTGGCGTGAAGGAGCTGCTGGAAGACGTAGCCGTGGGACATGCGCAGGTCGGGGAAGCCGCTGACGGCGAGTTCCGCCTGGACGGCGGACGGGGCGGCGAAGCCCACGAAGAGAGCGAGGGTGCCCGTATCGAGGTCGTGTGGGTCGAGTTGCTGTTGCTTCAAGAGGGCACAGCTTCAATGCCGCGTGGTGCGGCACGATCAACACCTGGCCGAGGTCTGACCCCATCCACCCTGCCCAACAGGGCGATGACCTGTCGGGACCGGTCCCGGGCGACACCCCCTACCGTCCCGGCCATGAACGTCCTCCGCAGGCCGAAGTTCTGGGTGCGACTCGTGTCGGTTGCCGCGCTCCTGGGGGCTGGATGGCTGCTCCTGGTTCCCCGCACGGCCGCGTACTTCGTAGATGACGAAGGCCACCCGTACGACATGAGCGTCCTGTACTCCTGGGACACGAGCGACCAGGCCATGATCCTGCCGGGCG
Source organism: Streptomyces sp. NPDC033178 (assembly GCF_055577685.1). Classification (NCBI taxonomy): domain Bacteria; kingdom Bacillati; phylum Actinomycetota; class Actinomycetes; order Kitasatosporales; family Streptomycetaceae; genus Streptomyces; species Streptomyces sp. NPDC033178. The sequence goes on along the minus strand of NZ_JBVIPT010000001.1, from coordinate 277,787 downwards.
GCCTCTTCGAGGATGACGACACGGGCGGGCGGGACGGCCTCGTGTCGATGGTCAGACTTGACTGCGGGACCGCGTTCACGGTTGGTGAGAACGAGGACGGGCGGCCCGGCGACGGGGAAGAGGCATGCTCCGAAGTGGAGGCACCGAGGCGGTTCTTCGGCATCTGCCTCATCCTGCTCGGCTCCGCCGGGCTGTGGGCCGCCCCCAGACTGTCTCACCTGCGGTCCCGCCTGCCCTGGGCTGCACGGGTCAGTGAGGGCGACGAGGGACACCATCTCTCCGGGGACTCCGGACTTCCCGGCTCACATCAAGAGCCGGGCCAGGGATGAGAAGGGCATCCGCCAGCGGCCGGCCAGCCGCTAAAAGACCGGAACAAGACCCGGCCCCGCCAGTCTCTCGTGTCAGCCCTTCGGGCCTGCGCTGACGTGGGCAAGCACGCTGTCGGCCAGTTCCCGCGGGGGCAACTCGCCGTCCAGGAACACAGTGTCGCCGGGCAAGGTGTCGGCCGCGGCCGTGCATGGCTCGATCCTGTCCCTGCACCACTGCCGGACCTGTTCGTCCTTGGCGGGATCGTCGGGGGTGAAGCTCCGTCCGTCGATCCGCTTCGCCAGGACTTCCGGCGAGACTTTGAGGAAGAAGTGGTGGGCGACGATGCCCGCGTCCTTGATCGCACCGAAGATCTCGCCGACATACCCGGGGTTCACCAGCGTCATGGGGACCAGGAGGGGGCGTTGGTACTCCTGGACCAGACCCACGGCCAGCTCCGCGACCTGCCGCCGCCACAGCCGCAGATCCTGGAAATCGCCGGTCGGCACCTCGACGATCTCGCGCAGCACATACCCGACCAACTCCGGGTCATAGACCAGCGCCTCGGGCCAACGCGGACACAGTTCATCCACCAGCGTGCTCTTCCCACTGCCGAACGCACCGTTCACCCAGACGATCACACGCTTCTCCCACTTCATCGTCAGCGACCCGCGTCCTGGGCATTGCCGTGCCCAAATCACCTCGCGGCACCAGGGCGGGGTCATTCACCATGACAGATCATGGCTGAGCGATCGCCAACTCGGGCCCAAACCCCCTGACTTGCGGGTCAAGCGGGCCCGGTGCCCGTCAGCATTGGGTGACGCCCTCGGATGCTGCGAGGGCGAGGGTGTCCGCCACCGTTGTGCAGGTGAGCCGCGCCACGGAGCGCAGCTCGGCGTCCGAGATGCCGGCACGGCTCAGGACGGCCAGTGACTGGTTGACAGCGACGACATACGTGGCGAGCTCGTCGAGCGTACGGGTGTCGGCCTTCACCAGCCAGTACGTCGACACCGGTGAAGTGCGCCTGCACGCCGTCACCGGCGGCGAAGGGCCTCCGGTGCTGCTGCTGGCCGGCTGGCCCCAGACCTGGTACGCCTGGCGACTCCTGATGCCGTCCCTGGCCCAGGACTTCCAGGTCGTCGCGGTCGATCCGCGCGGTGTCGGACTGTCCGACAAACCCCTGGGCGGGTACGACACCGGCACGCTCGCACGCGACATGGTGGCGCTGATGGACACGCTCGGCCATCAGCACTTCGCCATGGTCGGTCACGACGTCGGAATGTGGACCGGCTACGCCCTGGCCGCGGACCACCCTGACCGGCTCGACCGTCTGGTCACGTCCCGGACCCGCCGAACCTGGGCCTACGCCAACACCCCGACCAGCTTGACAACCACAGAGGCACCCAAAGGCACCGACCTTTCGGCCCACACCCGCCAGCACCTGGCCGCCTTGGTCGCCGAACTCAACGGCCGCCCACGCAAAACACTCGGCTGGGAAACCCCAGCCGAGTGCCTGCACAAACTACTCACGGCCTGATCAACACAACCACGTGTTGCAGTGACCCCTGGAAAGCGCCCCCTACCGGACGGGGCCACAACACGGCCGGACCATACCGCGGCCCACGCCCACTTGCGGTTACCGCGTTGCGGTGGCCAGTGCCGCGCGGATGGCGTCCTCGCCGACCGGCCGGCCCTTCTCGTTCGAGAACGGCCCGTACGGGGTCCCCCACACCGGGGTGCCCGTCGCCTGCCGCCGGCTATCGGCCAGCGGTCCCGCGTCCACCATGCCGTACCCGATGGATTCGATGAATTCGGTCACCGCCGACTTCGCCGGCGCGGAGTCCCCGGCGATCGGAAGATAGGAGCGGTCGGCCGCCCCGCTGGGCGGGCGGACGATGTCACCGGCCGCCGCGGCCTCCCCGCTCGTCGCCGCGGACGCCCGCGGCCCCAGTTCCGCGGCCGTGTCCGCGAGCGTTTCGGGACCGCGCGAGTTGCTGAGCACCACCTGGTGCCCGGCCTCGATGGCGAGCCGCGCGACGGCACTGCCGATGTTGCCGCTTCCGCTGAATCCCACAGTCATCATATTCTCAGCGTCCCTCCAGAAGAGCCGAACCCTTGTCATTTGCCGGACCCGTTGCGATTCGGGTCCCTGCCGTCAACCGGCGGAGAAGTAATGGCCGTTGTCCAAATCGGCGAGCAGGCCGGGCTGAGCGGGTTCCCAGCCGAGGGTCCGGCGGGTGATGAGGTTCGACGCCGGGTAGTTCTGCGTGACTATGTTCGCGAGGAACCCGAAGTATCCCGGCACCATCAGTACGTCCGCAGGAACACTCACGGCGGGCAGAACCAGGCGGCTGCCAATGGCCTCGGCGATCTCGCGGAGCGGGATGGCCCCGTCCCCAACCGCGTGCCAGTATTTGCCGGCCGGCGCCTTCTCCAGCGCCAAGCGGAACAGGGAGGCGACATCGCGGACGTGCACGGCGTTCCACAGGTTCGCGCCGTCTCCGGGGTAGCCGACGAAACCCTTCTCCTTCGCGAGCGCGATCAGCTGCACGAGGAAGCCGGCACGATCGGTCGTGCTGTGCGCGATGTTGGCAATCCGCACGACCGAAGACCGCACTCCCCGCTCAGCGAGGCCGATCACGGCGGTTTCCACGACGTTACGAACCCGCAGAGTGCCCTTGTACTCATCGCCACCGGGAAGGGCCGGATCCTCCTCGGTGGCCGGCCGGCCCAGGTTCCCTGGCGAGCCTATGCTCCCCGCCGCGACCAGCGGCTTTCCGGTCCCCGCAAGTGCCTCGCCGTACGCGAGCATGATCCGGAGCTCCGCGGCGGCCACGGCGTCGAGCCCGCCGGAGGGAAGCAGGTCCTGCCTGTGCGCGACGTGGATGACGCCGTCGGAGTCCTCGGCCGCCTCCTTGAGCCCGTCGAGATCCTCGAGGTCGCCGCGACGCACCTTCGCGCCGAGCGCGGACACCGCCGCCGCGGCCGTGTCCGACCGGGCCAGGCCGGTGACCTCATGTCCGGCGGCGATGAGCTCGGGGATGATGTACGAGCCGGAATGGCCGGTCCCGCCAGTGACGAAAACGCGCACGCTACTGCTCCTTGTAAAAGTAGGTGGAGGGGCTGTTCTTCTCGTGCCGTAGATCGACTGGCGTGATGTGGCGCGAGAAGTGGTGGTGCGGGTGCGCTCAGCTGAGAATGCTGACGCCGAGGAAGAAGTTGGTGTGCTTGACGGAGTGGGCGACGAGGCCCAGCTGCAACAGGGCGACGTTCTCCAGTGGCCGCGCCATTGCCAGCCGCCCGGTGTCCATCGGGCGTAGCCCCAGGCTCTCGATGAACGCCGACACGCGTGTCTTTGCCTGCGCGTCGTCGCCGGCGATGAAGACGTCCATAGGGCGACCCTCGGCTGGGCCGGCCGCCAGAACGTGGGAGAACAGGGTGTTGAACGCCTTGACGACATGCGCGCCGGCGGGGGCGGCCTTGGCGATCTCCTGCGCGCCGGAACTGCCGTCGGGGGTGACAAAGCCCTGGAAATCAGGGGAGACGGGGTTGGTGAGGTCGATGATGACCTTGCCGTGCAGTGCGTCCCCGTACTCGCTCACCACCGCCGCCGCGCTGGCGTACGGCACGGCGAGGACAACGATGTCCCCGGCCGGGGCGGCGTCGGCCGTACCGACAGTGGCGCCGCCGAGCGTGGCGGCCAATTCCTTGGCCTTGGCCGGGTCGCGGCCGATGATCTCGACGGCGTTGCCGCCGGCGAGCGCCCGGTCGGCCAGGGCGCCGGCCATGTTCCCCAGGCCGATAATGCTGATGCTGCTCATTGGTGTGCCTGCTTTCCAGAGCTGGACAGGACGCCATGCCCACCCCGTCGTTGTTAACGGTTGCGTCATCGACGCCGTCGAATGACACGATGGATGGCGCTCAATTCCTGATGTGCTCATTCTGAGCCTGGGCCTGCTGTCAAATTCCGATGCCGAATTCTTATGCTGAATTCGCTTCGGCCCCATCAGGTACTTATTCAGGTTGCCATTGACCCTGAGTGGGTGTCCAAGACCTCTTTAAGTCGTGGTGATACCCTGAAGGTATAACCGGACCGGGAGGCGCCATGGATCTGGACCTGCGCAAACTGCGTTACTTCGTCGCCGTGGCCGACCTGTTGCACTTCGGCCGCGCCGCCGATGAGCTACATATCGCGCAGCCGGTGCTCAGCCGGCAGATCCGCGCGTTCGAGCAGGATCTCGGCGCCTCGCTGTTCACCAGGGATCGCCACGGAGTAGCGCTGACCGACGCGGGCCGACAACTGCTGGCCGACGCCGGTCCGCTGCTCGCCTCCGCGCACGCGGTCCGCCGCCGGGTGTCCGCGGCCGCCCGCGGCAGCCGGCGGCTGACGGTCGGTTTCCGGGCCGGTATCCCGGTCATCCCGGCGGCGCGGGCGTTCGAGGCCCGGCACCCGGACGTGGTCGTGGACGTGCAGCGGATCGAATGGGACGACCAGGCCCCGATGCTGCTCGACGGCCGCATCGACGTCGGTTATGTGCGGCTGCCCATCGATGAGGCCGGTCTGCGCGTCACCCCGCTGTACACCGAGCCGCGGGTGGTGGTGCTGCCCGCCGGCCACCGGTTGGCCGGCAAGGAGGAGGTCACCGAGGCCGACTTGGCCGGCGAACCACTGGTCTGGCATGCCGACCCGAGCACGCAGCCCACCAGGCGCCCGCACCCCAACGCCGGGTACCTGGTGCGCGGGGTGGACGAGACGCTCGAGCATGTCGCGGCCGGCCGGGGCATCTCGTTCCTGGCCCGTTCGGCGACCGTGTTCTACTCACATCCGGACGTCATCTATGTGCCCGTCCCGGATCTGGCGCCCGACCAGGTGTGCCTCGCGGTGGCGGCATCGCGCACCTCGCCAGTGGTCGATGACTTCTTCACCGCGGCTCAGGCGACGGCCGAGATCACGGCAGAATGTGGGAACTATGAAATGTGGCAGCTTGGAGGCGAGGCCGTTTCCAAACACGGTTGAGCAGTCCGGCTGACAACAGCCAGCGCGACATGTGGCTCATCTTGGAAGCGGCCGCGCGACGATGTCGATTCTCGCTGTGCGCCAACATCGCCTCCGTCCCCGAGCTCAACGCCTTCACCATTGCTGCTGCCGCGTGCCCCCTGCTGGCGTTGTCCGGCCGTTGGCGATCGCCTGCCCGGCAGGTGTCCGGGAGCGGCGTGGATCGCGATGAGTGCCTCGCTGAGGGCGGCTGCCAGTGATCGCACCGCTTCCTCGGGCAGCCGGCCGTGGTCCAGAGCCGCGTCGCGCAGGTTCTGGCCGTCGATGAACTCCGAGGCCATCCAGGGCAGTTCGGCCTCGGTGCCCGCGTCGACGACACGGGCGACGTACGTCCTGGGCGACGTATGTCCCGAGCCCGCCCACGGTCCGCGCCGCCCGCACCTCCTGACGGAAACCGGCCCGGAAGGTCCGGTCCGCGGCATGCTCGGCCCGCACCGGCCTGACGGCCAGCCACCGGTCGGCGGGCTCCGGCGAGGTAGACCTCGCCCATGCCGCCCCCCCCTCGAGTCTGCCCAGAACCGCGTACCGGCCGATCCACCGAGGATCCGTTTCGCGCAGCGCCTGCACCTCGAACTCCCCCTGTTCGCCTGTGCGATTCGAACGGCTGCAGAAAGGGGAGCGTATACGCCGGAAGCCCTTCGGGTCGGTGGTCGCTCCCGCAACTGGAACGAGCGCGCCCGATGGGTCCGATGGCCTCTCCTGAGCCGGCGTACCGGACCGGCAGCCGGTACTGAACTGCCAGCCGCGACGGGTCGTCAGCCGAGACCGGGCCGCCATGGTCGGTGATCACCGGCGCCTTCCCGGACACTTCGCCGAGGCGGTCGAAGTGGTGCGCGCGGCCGATGAGTTCGGCGGCCGGGCCGCTGTCGTCCTGCATTCCCCAGCTCTGTGACCGTTCCAGCTCGATGGCCCCGGGTGAAGGGCTGCCCCCGATTATCGCAGCGCTGTTATATTAGCGCTGTTACATATCCTGATCCCACGGCGCTGCCCGATCCCTGGCAGTCGCTGCACAAGCTGCTGGCCGCCATGGACGCCGAGATCGAGCAGGTCTACGTCGAGCGTGGCATCAAGGGGGTGCGGCCGCGGTTCGCCTATCCGCTGATCCGGCTCGCCCACACCGGGCCGCTGACCATCCGCGAGCTCGCGGAGTCCCTGGACCGCTCGCACTCCGCGATCAGCCAGACCATCGCCGCCATGCGCAAGGAGGATCTGGTCACCTCCGAGCCGGGCCCCGACGCCCGCACCCGGCGGATCGACCTGACCGAGCGTGGCCGGTCGCTGGTGCCGTTCCTGGAGGCCGAGTGGCGTGCCACACACGCGACGGTCGCCGAGCTGGACGCAGAGGTCCCGTACCCAATGACCACCGTCGTCGAGGAACTGCGGCGGGCGCTGGAGCAGCGGTCCATGCGACAGCGGATACTTCACCACCTCGTCGAGCCACAGGGATGAGATGGCGCGTCCGGTTCCTGGACACCCGCCCGCTGCGAAGCAGCCGACCGTTCCGCGACCTGTGGATCGGCTCCGCAGCCTCCCAACTCGGAGGGCAGATAGCCACCGTGGCGGTGCTGGCCCAGGTGTGGGACCTCACCGGCAGCCCGGTGGGCACCGGCGCCATCGGGCTCGCGACTGGCCTGCCGATGGTGCTGTTCGGGCTGTTCGGCGGCACGTTGGCCGACTCCGTCGACCGCCGTGCGGTGGTGCGGGCCACCACGGCAGGCCAACTGCTGGCCGCTGCGGGGCTGTGTGCCCAGGCTCTGGCGGACAACCGGAACGTGCCGCTGCTGCTGGCCCTGGTCGCCATAGGGACCGCATGCGGCGCGCTCGGTGCACCTGCCCGGCGTACGTTCCCGGTCCGGCTGCTCTCCTCCGACCAGGTCGCGGCCGGTCTCGCGCTGACCAACGTCTCCTTCCAGGCGGCGATGCTGGCCGGGCCCGCGCTGGCCGGGCTGATCATCGCCCACTGGGGTTTCCCTGCCGCCTACGCCGCACAGGCCATGGCCGTCGCAGTCTCGATGCTCGCGGTGATCCGCCTCCCGGCCATGAAACCCGAGGGCGTCGACGCTTCTGGCGGCAGGCGCCGACCTGAACGTGGCGGCTGGGGGATCATCTTTCGCCGTCCGACGCTGTGGGGCTCGATGGCCACCGACCTGTCCGCGACGTTGCTCGCGATGCCCATCGCACTCTTCCCGCTGGTCAACGAAATCCGCTTCGAGGGCAGCCCACAGACCCTCGGCTTCTTCCTCTCGGCCGTCGCGGTCGGGGGGATCACAGCCGGTCTGCTCTCCGGCACGGTGACGCGTTGGCGACGTGGTGGCCTGGTCCAGCTGACCGCGGCCTGCGTCTGGGGCGTGGCGCTGGCAGGCTTCGGCCTGGCCGGGCCGCTTTGGCTGGCGCTCGGCTGCCTGGCCATGGCCGGTGCCGCCGACACCGTGTCCGTGGTCACCCGCAGTGCCCTGGTGCAGTTGGAGACCCCGGACGCGTACCGGGGGCGGGTTTCGTCCGTGGAACACGTCATCGGTGTCGCGGGCCCCGAGCTCGGCAACTTCCGTGGCGGCCTGCTGGCGTCGGCCACCTCCGCCTCCTTCTCCCTCGTCGCCGGCGGCCTGTCCGCCGTCCTGGCGATTGCCGCCGTGGCAGTGGCCAACGCTCCTCTGCGCGCCTACCGCACGCCGTCTGCCTCCGCGGAGCCAACCGCCCGCGGAGTTGCCGACGCGGCGACGGCTGCTGGTTAGGTGGTCCAACGGCCTGTCCGCCGACTTCTCCTCGAAGGCCTCGGGCAGGTGGGCCGCCCCGTCCACGCCGACGAGCCCTTCGGAGTTTCGGAGCTTCGGAACTTCAGCGCTTCCGGGTGCGGGAGCGCGGGTGGGGATGGGGGTGTGGAATGTGGTGCGGTTCGTGGAGATACCAGTACCGACCGACGAGGGCGCCGCCGAAGACGACGAAGCCGACGCCGATGAGCCAGGACGTCACGATGAGGACGGTGCCGACCGAGCCGTACGAGACCGCGTTGCTCACAATGAGCGGGGAGAAGACCAGGGACGAGAACAGGCGCAGGCCGACCAGGCCCGCCAGCGTGGCGATGGCGCCCGGCAGGAGGGCACGCCAGGGGACGCGGCCGCCCAGCAGGAAACGCTGTGCCCACCAGAAGAAGAGCACGCCGAGCAGCGAGGACAGCCCGATCCGGCCCCATGAGCGCAGGGTTCCCGACCCCAGGACGGCTACGCTCTGCGCTTCGGCGAAGAGGTAGGCCGTCAGAGCGACGAGCCACACCACACGTCGCCATACGGTGTGCCAGCGCCCGGCCGGCAGGTCCCACACCTTTTCGTAACCGGTCTGGACACTGCCCGCGAACGTCACGCCGAAGAGCGCGAGCAACACCACGCTCAGGACGCTGGTCGTGCTCAGGACCTTGCTGGGTGCGGCGAAGAGATCCTGTACGGCGTCGGCGGGGCGTCCGGACAGCCCCATTCCGTCCACGATCCACAGGGCGAAGCCGCGTTCCTCGATCGGAAGGGCCGCCGCGACCACGATCAGCAGCGGCGCGAGCGTCACCAGTCCCAGCGCGGCGAATCCCATGGCCCGGTGCATCAGCTCCACTTCTTTGCCGCGCTGCCATACGTGCGTACCTCTGTCATGGAGGAGGCGCCCCAGCTCCGCAGACCGGTGCCTGCGGTTGTGGAGATGCGCCCAGCCCGTGGCCTTGTCCGCGCCCCTGCCTCTGCCTCTGCTCCTGTTGCTGTCTCTGCCGGGTCGGCCGGGGTGACCGGCGTCCGGAGAATCCGGCGCCCCCGAATCATCGGGCGCCCTCGAAGTGTCCGGGGGCTCCGCAACACCCGGAGGCCCCGTTGAGCCGGATGGCTCAGAGAGCTCATCGGGCTCGGACGGCTCAGACGGGTCCGAAAGGCGGGGCATGTCCCGCGCTCCGCTTCAGTGCGAGGGGGTGACGTCGGCTACGAGGACCACGAGGGTAACGAGGGCTGCGAGAAGCGATCCGCGACGATGGCACGACCTCGTGGCGCATGCGTGGTCACCTCGTCCCGTGCTCCCGTTCCGTGCACCGCAAACCGCCTCGTTCCCGCACCGGGCGGCACCGTGCATCACGAGTGGCTGCTTCCAGCGTGCCCCGCCACCTCCGGAAGCGCGACCGGCTCAGCAGCCTTGACACCCGCCGGCCGCGGAACCCGTTCCGGGGAAAGCCACGCGTTCCGCGTACCCAAGGGGGCGGCGCGCATAGTGCGCCGAGGGTGCGCAGCGACACCAGAGTGAGCGCGACCATGTGCCTGTGCATCAAGGCCGGGCCGGTCAGCCCTGGCGAGGAGTCCAGTGCGATCCCGGCGATGAGGGAGCCGACCGCGATGCCGACATTGAAGGCCGAGGCGGAAAGCGCGTAGGCGAGGGTGAAGGCGTTGCCCGCGGAGCGGACGTCTTTGAACCCCTGGTGTCAGGCGACAACATGGGAGAGGCACCCGTCTCCGCAGCCACGACACCCCGGCTCCGAGCCCCGGTTGCCTCACAGACCTCCCCGCCCTAGGGTGAATGCGCTTTCATCTACGTGCATGCATCAGAAGAGACGGGGGCCCGACCCATGAACGGCACCGCATCGTGAACGCGATCCCCACGGTGTACGACGTGGCCGAACGCTCCGGTGTATCCATCGCCACCGTGTCCAGGGTGTACCGCAGCCCCGACTCCGTGCGCGCCGCCACCCGCGAGAGGGTGCTGGCGGCGGCCGGCGAGCTGGGATACGTGCCGAGCGGCAACGCCCGCGGTCTCGCCAGCCGTTCGACCGGCGTCCTCGGTCTGTGCTTCCCGGACTATTCCGACCCGGACACGCTCGGCGCCGAGGACGACGATGCCGCGATGCTCTACTCGGACCAGATCATCCGGGGCATGGAACGCGCGGCCCGCCGGCACGGGTACGCCCTGCTGATCGCCGCTTCCCTCGAAGGTGGCCCGGAGAACCTCGTGGCCCAGGTGGCCGGCCGAGTCGACGGCTTCGCGGTGATGGCCCGCACGGTACCGACCGAGGAGCTCGAAGCGATCTCCCGGCGCCGACCGGTGGTGATGCTGGCAGGCCCCCGCGCGCAGGACCCCTCGCTCGACCACCTCGACCACGTCGAGGTCGCCAACGAGGACGGCCAGTACGAGCTGACCCGCCACCTGGTCCACGACCACGGGCTGCGCCGCCTCGCCTACGTGGGGCTCGTCGACGAGTCTCCGGACGTCGAGGCGCGTTTCCGCGGATTCCGCCGGGCCTGCCGCGAGGCCGGGATCGAGACCGCCGCCGCGTCGGCACTGCGCATGCCGATGATGACCCAGGCGGAAGGAGCCCGCGCCGCTCACCTGCTGTGCGAGGGAGACGGCGACCGGCCCGAGGCGTTCGTGTTCGCCAATGACCAGATGGCGGTGGGCGCTCTCCAAGCGCTCGAAAGCCGTGGTGTACGCGTGCCCGACGACGTGGTGGTGACCGGCTTCGACGGCATTCCGTTGAGCCGCCTGGTGCGCCCCGCCCTGACCACCGTGCGCCAGCCGATGGTGCGCATGGGGGAGGAGGCCGTCGACCTGCTGGTACGACGGCTGAGCGGACAGCCTCCGGAGGAGCCTGTCTCACTGATGCTGCCGGTCGGTGTGGTCCGCCGGGCGAGCTGCGGTTGCGACGAGGCGACGACCCCTTCGACGACGACCGGCTGAACGCCGCCCGTCCGAGGGTCGGTTGCCGCCCACCGCATGCGACCGACCGTCCGACCGGCCGGCTGACCCCCGGGCACCGGCTCACGCTCACCCCGCCTTGGCCAGACTCCCCGTCCACACACGGAGGGGGAGGACGGCGGCCCTGGGGGCTCCCTGCCGATGAGCCGACTGCTGCCCTCGCGGAAGCTCCCTCGGCGCCACTCCGCGGTGAGCGCTCCCCGACCCTCGGCACGGTCAGCCAGTCAGCCGGTCAGCCGGTGAGCAGGTCCGCCAGTCCGACTCCGAGAACCAGTCCTCCCAGAGCACCCTCAGTGCCCGATCCCGCCACAGACGCTCTCACCGAGACGCGGTACGCCGGCGCCGATCTCGTCGCACCCGCCGTAGCCGTCTCCGGTCACGAAACCGTCGCGGGCGTACGACTCCCTCGCGCGGTAGCGCCAGCAAAGCCGGCACCTGCCACCGTGCGTACGGCGAGCTTCCGAAGGCTCGCGGAACCATCAATGGCAGGAGCCCTGGATCACAGATCCTTTCCCCGTGTACTGATCCGTCTTACGTTGCTCTCGCACAGGCCCTTCGCGGTCGGTACCGCGTCCCCGGGCAGTGCGGGCCGCCCGTCGGATGTCCCTCTCGTTACGGGAGTGTGACCAAGGCCCCTCTTGCCAGGCCCGGAATCGCTGCAACAGAGTGATGTATGCGCTTACAGGCAGCGCATACATCACCGCTCAAGGAGGAGCTGCCCATGAACCGCGCCGTCGCAACCGGGTCGATCGCACTCACCCTGGCGTCTGCGCTCACCCTCACCGCCTGTGGCGGCTCGGGTGGCGCGGGCGTGGCAGGAGACGCCAAGCAGACCCTGACCGTGTGGGCGATGGGCACGGAGGGGGAGAAGCTCGGCGACGTCGCCAAGGAGTACGAGAAGTCACACTCCAACATCACCGTCAAGATCACCCCGATCGGCTGGGACGTGGCCCACCAGAAGCTGGTCGCCGCTGCCGCCGCCGGGAAGCTGCCCGACGTGATGCAGATGGGCGGGAGCTACCTGGGCGAGTTCGCCGACATGGGTGTCCTGGAGCCGGTCGACACCAAGACCTTCCGCGAGGGCGACTTCTTCCCCGCCGCCTGGCAGCAGGGTTCCTACGACGGCAAGACCTACGGCGTCCCCTGGTACGTCGACACCCGCGTGCTCTTCTACCGCACCGACCTCGCCACCAAGGCAGGGATCAAGAAGGCCCCGGCCACCATGGCCGAGCTCCAGAGCGCCGCCGAGGCGTACCAGAAGAAGGCCGACACCAAGTGGGGCCTGTCCATCCAGCCGGGCGGACTCGACACCGTACAGAGCTTCTACCAGTTCCTGTACTCCGCCGGTGGCGCCATCATCGACGACAACGGCAAGGCCGTCGTGAACTCCGCCGCGGCCGTCAAGGCGCTGGAGAACTACGGCAGTTACTTCGACAAGGGTCTCAGCGAGAAGTCCGTACGCCCCGGCTACGACGTCACCAAGGACTTCAACTCCGGTGCCGTGCCCATGTTCTTCGGCGGCCCCTGGATCACGAGCCTCCTCGACGAGAACTACCCCGACATCAAGGGCAAGTGGGCCGTCGCCCCCGTTCCCGCCGACAAGGCATCGGTGTCCATGGCCGGCGGGTCCAGCCTGGCCGTCTCCGCCGACAGCGACCACAAGGCCGCCGCCAAGGAGCTCGTCTCCTACCTGACCGGTGCCAAGGGTCAGGCCGACTGGTTCGAGCGCACCAACGACCTGCCCGCCAACACGGCCGCCTGGAAGACCGGCGATCTCGCCACCGACCCCACCATGCAGGTGTGGCGGAAGCAGATGGACACCGCCCGCGCCACCCCCTCCCAGCCCAAGCTGACCGAGATCACCTCCAAGGTGGACACGGCCATCGAGTCGGTCACCCAGGGCAAGTCCTCCGCGAAGGCCGCGCTGGACAAGGCCCAGTCCGAGATCGAAGGACTCGTGCAGTAGAAGGCAGTAGGAGAGCGTTCCCTCATGTCCCTCACCACAGGACCTGCCGTCCCGCAGGCGGCCGTCGACAAGAGCCCCGACAGCGGCGGGAAATCCGGTCGCGCCCGCCGAGGCCGCCGCTCACTGAGCAAGCACAACCTGACCGGATGGCTGTTCTCCACGCCGTTCCTGGTGCTGTTCGGCGTCTTCATGCTCTTCCCGATCGTCGCCACGCTCCTGATGAGCTTCACCGACTTCGGCGCCCGTAACGTCACCCGCCCACTGGAGGCGGAGTTCGTCGGCCTGGACAACTACACACAGCTGTTCCAGGACGACAAGTTCCTCAAGGCCCTGTTCAACACCGCCTACTTCGTGGTCGTCGGCGTCCCCGCGACCATCGTCCTCGGACTGCTGGCGGCGATCCTGCTGAACAACGGCATCGACCGGGCCCGCACGTTGTTCCGCGTCGGGTTCTACGCGCCGGTCGTCACGACCATCGTCGCCGTGGCGGTCGTCTGGCGCTTCGTACTCGACCCCTCCGACGGGCTGATCGCCTCCCTCGCCTCCGAAGTCGGCCTGACCGCACCGGACTTCCTCGGCTCGGAGACCTGGGCCATGCCCTCCCTGATCACCATGGCCGTGTGGCGCAACCTCGGTACCGTCATGGTGCTGTGCATCGCCGGCCTCCAGGCGATCCCGGCCGATGTCCGCGAGGCGGCCCGCCTCGACGGCGCCGGCGCCTGGCAGGAACTGCGCGGCATCACCGTCCCACTGCTGCGGCCCACCCTGCTGTACGCCACGGTCATCACCACCATCGGCTACCTCAACGTCTTCGAGGAGCCCTTCGTGATGACCCAGGGCGGCCCCTCCGACTCCACGCTGACCGTGTCGCTCGACATGTACCGCGAGGGATTCAACTTCTTCCACATGGGCTACGCCAGCGCCATGGCGTACGTCCTGTTCGTCGTGATCATGGGCGTCACGGTGCTCCAGCTCCGACTGCTGAAGGACAACACCCGATGACCGCCGACACGGCCACCAAGGCCCGGACCCGCCGTCGTACCGGACGGGTGCGCACCCCGCTGCTCTACACGGTCGCCTCGGCCGCACTGCTGGTGATGGCCGCCCCGTTCCTCTGGATGGCACTGTCCGCGTTCAAGACGAAGCAGGACCTCACGGCGAGCCCGCCCGTGTGGATCCCCTCCCGGTGGACGCTGGACAACTTCACGGCCCTGCTCGACCAGCTCGACATGCCGCAGTACTTCCTCAACTCGCTGATCGTGGCCGTCCTGGTGACCGTCAGCAACCTGCTGTTCTGCTCCATGCTCGGCTACGCCCTGGCCAAGCTCGACTTCGCCGGGCGTTCCAAGGTCTTCGCTGTCGTGCTGGCCGCCCTGATGGTCCCCGGCAACCTCATGATCCTGCCGCTGTACGTGCTGATGAACGGCCTCGGCCTGATCGACACGTACGCCGGACTCGTGCTGCCCTTCGCGGCCGGCGCGTTCGGGGTGTTCCTGATGCGGCAGTTCATGCTCTCCGTGCCCGACGAACTCCTGGAGGCGGCGCGTCTCGACGGAGCGGGGGAGTGGTACATCTTCTGGCGGATCGTGATCCCACTGGTCAAGCCCGCCCTCGCGACCCTGACGATCTTCACCTTCCTCGGCTCCTGGAACAACTTCATCTGGCCGCTGATCGCCACCAATGACCCGGACAAGTACACCCTGCCGGTGGCGCTGGCGACCTTCGCCAACGATCCCAACCGCACGGTCGGGGGCGGCAACGGCATGCTCATGGCCGGTTCACTCCTCGTCGTACTCCCGGTCCTGGCTGTCTTCGTCGTCCTGCAACGGCACTTCACGCAGGGCATCGCCACCGCGGGCCTGAAGTAGCCCCGCCCGGCGCCTCTTCCCTCGGCCTTCCCGAACCCGCTTCTCCCGGCCTCCCGCACCCGCCGGTCGCTTCGCCGCGACCCCCGGGCCGGTCGCCATGCCATCACCCCCACATCAGAAGGACAGAAACGGACGATGACGCACTCCACCACCCGCTTCCCCGACGGCTTCCTGTGGGGCGCCTCCACCGCTGCCCACCAGATCGAGGGCAACAACGTCAACAGCGACTGGTGGCGCAAGGAGCACGACCCCGCGGCCGGGATCGCCGAACCCAGCCTGGACGCCTGCGACAGCTACCACCGCTGGGAGCAGGACATGGACCTGCTCGCCGAACTGGGCTTCACCGACTACCGGTTCAGCATCGAATGGGCACGCATCGAACCCGTCCTCGGCACCTTCTCCCGCGCCGAGATCGCCCACTACCGCCGTATGGTCGAAGGCGCCCTCGCCCGCGGTCTGCGCCCCATGGTGACCCTGCACCACTTCACCGTCCCGCAGTGGTTCGAGGACCTCGGCGGCTGGACCGCCGACGGCGCCGTCGATCTCTTCGCCCGTTACGTCGAGGAGTGCGCGCCCGTCATCGCCGACGGTGTGCGGCACGTGTGCACCATCAACGAGCCGAACATGATCGCCGTCATGGCAGGAGCCGCGAAGGCCGGAGACAAGGGCTTCCCGCCCGCGGGCCTGCCAACCCCCGACGAGGAGACCACCCGCGCCGTGATCGCCGCGCACCAGGCGGCCGTCAAGACCATCCGCGCCCAGCACCCCGACGTCGAGGTCGGCTGGACCATCGCCAACCAGGTCTACCAGGCCCTGCCCGGCGCCGAGCAGGTCACCGCCGACTACCGCCACCCCCGCGAGGACGTCTTCATCGAGGCCGCCCGCGGCGACGACTGGATCGGTGTGCAGTCCTACACCCGCACCAAGATCGCCTCCGAGGGTCCCGTCCCGGCCCCCGACGACGTCGAACGCACCCTCACGCAGTGGGAGTACTACCCGACCGCAGTCGGTCACGCCCTGCGTCACACCGCCGAGGTCATCGGCGACGACACACCCCTGATCGTCACCGAGAACGGCATCGCCACCGCGGACGACAGCCGTCGAGTCGACTACTACACCGGTGCCCTCGGCGCGGTCGCCGCCGCAGTCGAGGACGGCCTGAACGTCCAGGGCTACCTTGCGTGGAGCGCCCTGGACAACTACGAATGGGGCTCCTTCAAGCCGACCTTCGGACTGATCGCCGTGGACCCGACCACCTTCGAGCGCACCCCGAAGCCGTCCGCCGTCTGGCTCGGCAGCCTGGGCCGCGACCGCGTCCTGCCGCGCACCGAGTCCTGACGCTTCCCCCAGAACCCGGGAGTCGGCCGGCCCTGACACCGGTCGGCTCCCGGCACCCCTCACACATCACACATCACACATCACACATCACAACCGGTAGTACCGAGCTCCGCCTCGGCAGCACCCGCACGATCCGGCATCACCGCATCACCGCATCACCGCATCACGGACACGCACCCTTCCGCCTGCCTGCCTTCCCACAGCACAGGAGCCAGAGCCGCATGAACCGTCGTAGCTTCCTCACCGCCGCCGCAACCACTGCCGCGGCCGCCAGCGCCACGTCTCTCACCACCACCGCAGCCAACGCCGTCCCAGCCGCACGAACCGACGCGGAACGCCGTCTGTTGCGCGACTGGTTCGTCGCGACCCACCGCTCCATGGAGGCCATGACGACCGAACTCGGCCTGGCCGCCGACAAGATCGACGTCAGCGGGAGCGGCGCGCCGGTGCCGTCCGCGCAGACCTCGCCGACCAACATCGGTTGTGGCCTGTGGTCCACCGTCGCAGCCGCCGGACTCGGCGTCATAGCCGGCACCACCATGCGCAGTCGGCTGGCTCGCACGGTCGCTGCCGTGGAACGCCTGGAGCGCGCCCACGGCTTCTGGTTCAACTGGTACGACGCGCACGACGGTTCACTGCTCACGGCCTGGCCGGAGACCGGCGACCCCGTGCGTCCCTTCCTGTCCAGCGTCGACAACGCGTGGCTGGTGACCGGTCTGCGCATCGCCGCGCACGCCCACCCCGGCCTGCGTCCCCGTATCGCCGCCCTCCTCGCCGACGCCGACTGGTCCTACTACTACACCCCCTTCGATCCGGCCGACCCGGTCGCCGGCCCCGGACAACTGCGTGGCGGCTTCTGGCCGGACAAGCCGGGCAAGGGCGAACCCACCGGCCACCACTACGGCGCGCTCAACACCGAACCCCGTATGGCCAGTTACCTCGGCATCGCCGACGGCTCACTGCCGACCGAGCACTACTGGCACATGATGCGCACCCTGCTTCCGGGAGCGGGCCAGGAACAGGAGCCGCAGGGCGAGTACGTCGAGATCGACGGCGTACGCGTCTGGGAGGGCCACTACACCTACCGGGGCCGGAAGCTCGTCCCCTCCTGGGGCGGCTCCATGTTCGAGGCGTTGATGGTCCCGCTGTTCGTGCCCGAATCGGAGTGGTCCCCCCGCTCCTGGGGCACCACCCACCGACGTTACGTCCGCAGCCAGATCGAACACGGCCTGATCGAGGAGGAGTACGGCTACTGGGGGTTCTCCCCGGCCTCCATTCCCGCCGGTGGCTATCGCGAGTACGGGGTCGACGGGACAGGCATGCAGGAGGAGGGCTACAACTCCCTGGGTGTCGTCACCCCGCACGCCTCCTTCCTCGCCCTGCCCCAGGCCCCGGCCGAGGCGCTCTCCAACCTCCGCGCCCTCGACCGTGCCTTCGGCGCCTACGACGACCGCTACGGCTTCCGCGACTCCGTCGACGTCACCACCGGCCGCGTAAGCGACTTCGTTCTGGCCCTCGACCAAGGCATGATCACCGCGGCCATCGCCCAGCACCTGCACCCTGGCCTGCTCCAAACGCCGTTCCGTACGGCGGGCTTCCACACCCGGGTACGCCCGCTGCTCGGCAAGGAGCGGTTCTCCCTCTAGGGGGAGGGGCATCGCCGCCAGGCCGTGGGCGGGTGCGGCTTTACCGAGGCACGCGCCGAGCTCAAAGAGCAGAGCCTGCGCGAGGTCGAGGTCAACCGCAGGAGCCTCAGGGCTGACGACCGTCTACGAGTGCTTCCCCACGACCGCGGGCTGGGTTCATGGACGTACGCCGACAGCGGTCTGCCGCAGGGAAGGCGTGCAGCTCTCGGGGCCTGGGCGTCTACCTGCGACGTCGCGGCGGGACGTCCCTGACGAACACGATGCCGTCGCTGGCCGCCAGGTGGGCCGGGTCGAACGGCGCGTAGCCGAACCAAGGGGAGACGCGGAGTGCGGGCAGTGTGCCGTCGAGGGCGGTGGCCAGCCGCGGGGCGTCGACGACGTAGCGGTCGTCCGGGAGTTCGTACAGGAGGCCTTCGACGGTGTCCGGCGGTGGGGTGTCCACTCCCCGGTGAGGGATCGTGCCGAGGGCCGTGGCCACGAAGGCGTACTCCTCGCCGAGTCGGGCGCTCACCAGGGCACCGGCGCTCCACCATTCCACCCGCCCCTGCCACAGCTGCATGGAGCTCTTCTCCCGCTGGAGATGGGAGTTCTGGGCGTGGACGAGTGCCGGCCCCCGATCGGTGACGGCGAGGAGGTTGTGGGCCATCATCAGATCCCGCAGCGCGCACAGCCGCGCCATGCGGGCCGGTGAGGTGTCGGCCATCCAGTGGTGGTAGCGCAGCAGGCCGGTCGCGGTACGCCCGTACAGGCGCGCCCGGTCCAGGTCGTCCCGCGAGGTCGTCGTGATCAGGTGCGGCGTCTGTGTGTCCAGCAGTGCCACCAGATCGTCGGCGAGCAGCCGCAGTCGACCGGCGTCGGCCGACTGCCCCACGGACTGGGACGGGTCCATCATCGCGGCGGGCTCGGTCCACCGGTCGTCGGTCCCGAGCAGCCGGTCGAGTGTTTCCGCGGTGCAGGGGAGCAGGTCCGTGTCCACCCGGGCCGAGAGGTAGCCGTGGAGGGCGGTGAGGGCCTGCCGGGGGCTCGCGGCGGCGGTGATCTCCAGCGGTCCGTCGAAACCGGCGAAGCGGAGTCGCTCGGACACGGGCCGGCCCTCGTTGTACGCGCGCATCCAGCGCACGAGCTCGCGGTTGGCCGCGGAGGCGCCCCAGCCGTGGCTGAATCCGTGCTCCATGACCTCGTCGAGAGTGCCTGTGCCCGCTGTGACGTAGTCGTCCACGACCAGGCCCATCATGCAGTCGCTCTCGATCGCGATCGTCCCGTAGCCCTCCTGCTCGACGAGCTGCCGGAAAAGCTCGTTGCGCAGGTCGAGCAGAGTGTCCTCGCCGTGGGTGGGCTCGCCCAGCGCGAGCAGCCGAGGCCGGGCCGGAAGCAGCTTCATGACGGCGGCAGCGTCGACGGTATGGACGGCGTCCTTGATGTCAGTAGCCATGCCTTCAACGGTATCGTTGAACCTTCGGTTGAAACTTTCCCGCGATATCGGCAGGCCCATGGAGCAAAACCTTCAAAACGGTGAGCGGCTCAGGCCGGTTGATCTGGCGCGTGGGCACGGTCTGTCCACACAGGCGATCAGGAACTACGAGGAGGCCGGCATCCTTCCGGCCGCCGGTCGCACACCCCACGGCTACCGCACCTACACCTCGCTGCACGCGGATGCCCTGCGTGCGTTCCTTGCCCTGGTGCCCGGCCACGGCCACGGGACGGCGACGTCGATCATGCAGGCCGTGAACCAGGGCGCGGTCGATGAGGCGTTCCGTCTCATCGACGAGAGCCACGCCCAGCTCCTCGACGACCGGCGGACCCTTCAGGCCGTGGAGAGCGCCCTACGTGACCTGGCCACCACGGCCCCCGAGCTCGACGCGGCTTCCGGGGCCGACGCGAGTTCCGGGGCCGCTGACAGGTTCATCGGGCCGCTGGCGGCAGAGCTCGGGATCCGGCCCGCGACGCTGCGCAAATGGGAGCGCGCCGGGCTGGTGCGCCCCCGCCGCGACCCGCTGACCGGGTACCGCGTCTACCACGAGTCCGACGTACGGGACGCCCGGCTCGCCCACCAACTCAGGCGCGGTGGCTACCTGTTGGAGCAGATCGCCCCGCTGCTCGCCCAGGTACGGTCGGCCGGCGGGCTGGAGCCGCTGGAGGCCGCACTGTCCGACTGGCGAGGCCGGGTATCGGCCCGCGGGAGGGCGATGCTGACCGGGGCGGCCGAGCTGGAGACGTATCTCCGCGAGCGCGGACGAGCCTCCGGAACCGGCCAATGAGAATGACGAGGCTCCGGACCGGCCAACGAGAGCGACGAGACTCGGGACCTGGCGAACGAGAACGACGAGACTCCGGTCCTGGCCCACGAGAACAAGAGCCACAGGGCGTTTCGGGGGTCCGGAGCGAGTACCGGCTATGACGCGGACGTGGACGTGGCCGCGCTGTGGCGGGCGGGGCCGTCAGCGGCGTCGCAGCGCCGGGTCGAGCAGGGCGGGCGGAGTGTCGTGCTTCTCGTGTGCGGCCAGGTCGACACCGGGGGCGACGATGCCGTCGATGGCGTCCAGCACGTCGGCGGAGAGCACGGTGTCGGCCGCGGCGAGCTGTGAGTGCAGGTGGTCCAGCGTGCGGGGACCGATGAGCGCGCTGGTCACGGCGGGGTGCGCGGTCACGAATCCGAGCGCGAGCTGGATCATGGTCAGGCCGGCCTCGTCGGCGACTTCGGCCAGCTGCTCGACGGCATCAAGCCTGGCCCGGTTGGAGGGGATCGCGGTGTCGAAGCGCTGCGGCATGAACGTCGAGCGGCTGGTGGTGATGTCCCGGCCCTCGCGTACCGCCCCCGACAGCCACCCCGAGGCCAACGGGCTCCACGCCAGCACTCCGAGCCCGTACTCCTCGGTCACGGGCAGGACATGGGTCTCGATCCCGCGCTGCAGGATCGAGTAGCTGGGCTGTTCGGTGACGTAGCGGCTCAGGTGGTGCTCGCGGGCCGCCCACTGTGCCTGCACGATGCGGTACGCCGGGAAGGTCGAGGAGCCGAAGTAGCGGATCTTTCCCGCGCGTTGCAGGTCGGTCAGGGCCGACAGCGTCTCCTCGTCGCTGGTGGTCGGGTCCCATCGATGGATCTGGTAGAGATCGACATGGTCGACACCGAGGCGGCGCAGGCTGTTGTCCAGCTCGGTGACGAGCCAGCGGCGTGAGCTGCCCTGGTGGTTGCGCTCGTTGCCCATCGGCATGGTCGCCTTCGTGGCCAGCACGATGTCGTCGCGGCGGCCGGTGATGGCCTTGCCGACCATCTCCTCCGACTCGCCGGCGCTGTACATGTCGGCGGTGTCGATGAGGTTGATCCCGCCCTCGATGGCGGCGTCGACGATGGCGGTGGCTTCTTCCTGGGTGGTGCGGCCGATGGCGCCGAAGTTCATCGCGCCGAGCGCGAGGGAACTGACCTGTACACCGGTGCGGCCCAAGGTGCGGTACTGCATGACCGTGATCCTCCATTGCGGGTGAAGCGTGGTGGCACTGCATGGCTTGGTTGCGGGGCTCCGCTCTGGCATCATGAGCAAACGGAACCTCGTTCCGGAACGATATGGAACGCTGTTCCGTTTGGCAAGCTCGGCAGTGGAGGGTGGCGCGGTGAACGACAGCGGCGAGGGCGCGGGGAGCGCGGCCCAGTCCAAGCGGAAGGACGCCCGGCGCAACAAGGAGACCCTGCTCGACGCGGCCGCCGCGGTCTTCGTCACGTCGGGTGTCGAAGCGCCGGTACGTGACATCGCGACCAAGGCGGGCGTCGGGCTGGGCACGATCTACCGCCACTTCCCGACTCGGGCGGATCTCGTCATCGCCGTGTACCGCCACCAGGTCGACGCCTGCGCCGAGGCCGGTCCGGCTCTGCTGGAGGCCGGCCCGACACCTCACGCCGCCCTCGCACAGTGGGTCGACCTCTTCGTCGACTTCCTGGTCACCAAGCACGGACTCGCGGCCGCGCTGCAGACCGACAACGCCGGTTTCGAAACGCTGCACGCCTACTTCCTCGACCGCCTCCTGCCGGTGTGCACCCAACTCCTCGACGCTGCCGCAGCCTCCGGCGAGATCCGCTCCGACCTCACCGCCTACCAGCTCATGCGCGGCGTCGGAAACCTCTGCATCGGTGCCGACAGCGATTCCCGCTACGACGCACGCCGGCTGGTCGAGCTCCTCGTCGCAGGCCTCCGCCGACCGGGCTGACCGTGGCAGCCGTGGATGCCGGGGTACTGGGACGGCCGAGGTCGCCCCTGCCGCGATGAGTTTTGGCGGGGCCGCGAGTCTGTTCTGGTGAGCGTCGTACGACGTCTACGGCGCTGCCCTGCACGAGACACCACGGAGGACACCATGACGACCACGCCCACACCCGGCAACGCGAGCGGCGACCTCCCCGGCAAGCCGCCGGTGGTCGACCTGGCCGCCTGGCAGGCCGCCCGTGACGAGCTGCTGGTCCGCGAGAAGGCGCACACCCGTGAGGGCGACGCGATCGCCGCGGCCCGGCGGCGGCTGCCGATGGTGGAGCTCGACGGGACGGTCGAGGTCGTCGGAGCCGACGGTCCTGTCCCGTTCCTGGACCTGTTCCAGGGGCGCGACGAGCTCGTGGTCTACCAGCACATGTGGTACGACGGCGCGCCGCACCAGGGACAGTGCGAGGGCTGCACCACCACGGCCTGGCATGTGAAGGACGCCGTCTACCTCAATGCCCGGGGAGTCTCGTTCGCCGTCCTGACCTCCGGCCCGTGGGACGAGGTGGCCTCCTACGTCGAGTTCATGGGCTACACCCAGCGCTGGTACTCGGTACGGGGCGTGGAGGCGCCGGTCGGCGGGGAAATGGGGCACATCGCCTGCTTCCTGCGAGACGGTGACCGCGTGTTCCTCACCTACTCCACGACGGGCCGTGGCAACGAGCGGGTCAACGGGTCGCTCGGCCTGCTCGACATGACGCCGTACGGCCGCGGCGAGGCATGGGAGGACAACCCCGAGGGCCGGCCCGTGATCGGCGAGGTCCGCGAGGGGCACCCGTCCGTGGGCCGACAGGCCTGCTGGTACTGGCGCTCGGACGCCGACGGCAACGCCACCTGGGGCCCGACCAGCCGACCCGTGCCGCAGTGGACCCGCCCCGGCGCGACCCCGGTGGAGACCCTCGGCCGCAAGGGCCACCACCACTGACACGCCGGCGGCGGAATCGCACGCAGTCGCCGAGCAGCTGCGTCAGTGTCGCTGGAGGGAGTCGCTTCGAGCCGACTCGTGCCGCTGAGCGTGCTGCTCGTTCCAGAGTTCGGCGAGCTCGCCGAGTGCACTGTTGGAGCGGCCCAGCTCCCAGAGCAGATAGACGCTGGCTCCGGCGAACGGGATCCACTCGCCCCATTCGAAGATGAGAACCGGCATGTACAGCAGACCGGCCAGGACGAAGAACTTGACGAAGATCTCGGCTGTGTACGTCTGCTTGCGGCCGACGACGACATGCTCTCCGCGGCCGTGGGTCCATTGCAGGCGCGATCTCATGGCTACTCCCTATGGGCTCCGGATGGACATCATGCCGTCTGCCACTTGGTGAGTGCCAGTACGGAACGGGGCCGGTCGGGACCTGGATACAGGCGACGAGGACCATGGTGCGCAGATACATCGGAACCCGTTTGAACCCGGAGCGCTCCGGACACGTACGGTCAACTGGGGGCTTCTATCTGCGTGCTGTGGTTCATGGCCTCCTGGTCCCGTTGTGACACTTTCGAGGAGTACCGATGACCACCAATCCGCGCCTCGGCGACTGGCTGACGACGCGCCAGCCGTTCGTGCTGGGCCTGTTCCGCATGGTCCTTGGCCTGTTGTTCGCCTCCGAGGGCGCTGCCACGGTCTTCGGGGTGCTGGACCGGAAGGCCAGCCCGACGGGCGACTGGCCCTTCTGGTACGCCGGGGTGATCGAGCTGGTGTGCGGCGTTCTTGTTCTCCTCGGGGTCGCGACCCGCAGCGCGGCGTTCATCAGCTCGGGCATCATGGCGTTCGCGTACTTCACGGAGCACCAGCAGGACGGGCTCTTCCCCTTGCAGAACGGGGGACTTGCACCGGTGCTCTTCTGCTGGGGATTCCTGCTCATCGTGTTCTCCGGACCCGGTGCCTTCGCCCTTGCGGGCCTGGTCGGCCGCGGGAGCGGTGCGCGTCCCGTCGCCGGCCCGATGACCGAACAGGCCCGGTAGCGATGTCAGGTCACCAGGCCCTGGCGGTAGGCGTACACGACCGCTTGGACGCGGTCGCGGAGGTTCAGTTTGGCGAGGATGCGGGAGACGAAGGTCTTGACGGTCTCCGGGCTGATCACGAGGGTCGCGGCGATCTCGCTGTTGGAGAGGCCGTTCGCGATGAGGCGAAGGACCTCCAGTTCGCGAGGGGTCAGCGGGATGTCGTGCGGGGCGCCCTCGGCGGGCCGGATACGGGCGGCGTATCTGCCCACGAGCCGACGTGTCACCTCGGGGTCCAGTAGTGCCGCGCCCGTGCCCACGGTCCGGATCCCGTGGAGCAGTTGGGCCGGCGGGGCGTCCTTGAGCAGGAACCCGCTCGCCCCCGCGCGCAGCGCCTCGTAGACGTACTCGTCGAGGTTGAACGTGGTCACCACGAGCACCTTGACGGGATGCGGCACCCCGGCCCCGGCCAGCAGGCGGGTGGCTTCGATGCCGTCCAGCACAGGCATGCGTACGTCCATCACCACGACGTCCGGGCGCACTTGGCCGGCGAGGTCGACCGCGGCCCGTCCGTCGCCGCACTCGCCGGCCACCTCCATGTCGGGCTGCGCGTCGATGATCGTCACCAGCCCGGTGCGGATCAGCACCTGGTCGTCGCAGACCAGGACCCGGATCGGTGCGGTCACGACGGGCTCCCCGCGGGTATACGCGCCCGTACGACGAAGCCACCGGCCGTCTGCCGGCCCGCGCTGAAGTCGCCGCCCAGGACGTCGACCCGTTCGCGGAGACCGGCGAGGCCCCGCCCGCTCCCGCCGGGGGACCCGGCCCGCGAGCCGGAACCGTCCGTACTGACCTCCACGGTGATCTCCCTTTCGGCGTGCCGTACCTGGACCGAAGTGCGGCTGCCGTGAGCGTATTTGAGGGCGTTGGTCAGGGCCTCCTGCACGACCCGGTAGGCCACGAGTTCGGCGCTGCCGGTCGACTCCGCCGGTGTGCCCTCCTCGGTGAACTCCACCGGCTGACCGGCCCGGCGCGTCTGCTCCACGAGGGTGAGCAGTCTGCCGGCGGGCGGCGTTCTGGCCTCGGTGCCGTGGTCGGGGTTGAGCAGGTCGAGCAGGTGCCGCAGGTCGGTGATGGCCCGCCGGCCGGTGTCGGTGACGGCGGTCAGGGTCTGGTCGAGGCGATCGGGCGCGGCGGTGAGATAGCGCGCCGCCTCGGCCTGCACGACCATCGCCGTCACGTGATGGGTCACGACGTCGTGCAACTCGCTTGCGATGCGGGTGCGTTCGGCGGTGCGGGTGTCGTCGGCGATACGGCTGCGGCGTTCGGCATCCGCGATCCGGGTGGAGCGCAGCCACGCCCCGAAGCCCCATGCGAGGACCATCGCCAGATAGAACGTCACGAATCCGCTCGGTGGCTCGCCCGAATCGAGCCGGACGAGCGCGATCGCCAGCGGCACGTACGCCAGGGAGAAGGCGATTGCGGCGGTACGCCGGTGCCGTTCCAGATGGGCCCCCACGCTCAGCAGCGCGATCGGCAGCGCGGTGCCCGCGAACGAGTGGTAGCCGCGGATCTGGTCGATGGCGAAGCCGACCGACACCAGGGCGAGACAGACGACCGGCCACCGCCGGCGCACGGCGAGCGGGAAGCATTCGAGGGCGATCGCCACGATGGCCAGTGCGTCGAGGGGACGGTGCGGCAGGTTGCCGATCTGCGTGCCGTAGAACCCCGGCAGGAACGACCCGGCGAGGCACAGCAACCCGACCGGGAGATCCCGGACCGTGACGTCGGCCCGGCTCCACCACTCCGGGGGCCGCCGAAGACTGATCATCGGGGGAGTGTAGCGGTGGTGTCGATCCGCTCGGCGCGCCGACGGCGGGGCACCACATGGCCGCGCCGGTGGGCCAGCCATATGAACGCGATCGTCGCCAGTACGCAGAACAGCACCGAGTACACGCTTCCCTCCGGGCCGAAGTCGCCCCCGGTGAGCAGCTTCGGGCCCGACATCGCGGAGTCCAGCAGTCCCTGAGGGGTGTCGTTGCCCGAGACCTCGGTGCTGAAGATGCCGGACGCGGCGAAGTTCCAGCCGAAGTGCAGGCCGATCGGCACCCACAGCCTGCGGGTGGCGACGTACGCGGCGGTGAGCATGCCGCCGGCCTCGATGGCGATGGCAGTGGCGCCCCACAGGCTCGCGTACGGGTTGAACAGGTGCGACAGGCCGAACAGCGCACCGGTCAGCACCAGCGCGATCCATGTGCCGACGTGCTCCTCGGCGATGCGGAACAGGACACCGCGGAACAGCAGTTCCTCCGTCACCGCGGCGGCGGCCATGAAGCCGAACAGCCCCGCCGCGCCCGACACCGAGCCGACACCGTCGACCTCGTAGTGCCCGGAGGTGAAGAGGTTCACCATGACGGCCCCGAACAGCGCGGCGCCGATCAGCGTTCCGCGGCCCATCGCGGCCGGGGCGCCTTCCAGGGCCACCTCCGTGGACGGGCGGCGCTCGGTCCGCCGTACCACCCACCCGTAGACGAGCACCGCGAGCACGGCTGTCGGGACGCCGACGGCCAGTTGGAGCCATGGGTGGTCCTCCAGTGCGGCAAGCGCCTGGCCGCCGATGAAGGCGACCGCCGCGACGGCCACGAGTTGCGAGACCAGCCTCATGGGAACTCCTGTGTCAGAGCCGCGACCGGAGTGCCGCGGGCTGGGTAGAAAGCTATGGATCCGGCGAGCCGGAATCGTCACCGCTCGGTGGACACCTGCGCGTAGCTCTCCCGGGGGACAGGGCGCGCCGGGCCGGACAGGGTGCACCGGCCCGCCGGGATTTTCGGTTGCCGCTCCAGGTGCCGTGCAGCACGATGCGGGGATGCGCTTCTCGGTGAACATTCCGAACTTCGGTGACTTCGCCGATCCCAGGACCGTGGCGAAGGTGGCCGCGGCGGCGGAACAGGCAGGGTGGGACGGGCTGTTCGTCTGGGATCACGTGCTGCACCGCAAGCACGGGGGCAGGCCCTTCGGGGACCCCTGGATGCTGCTGACCGCCGCCGCGCTGGCGACGTCCCGGATCCGGCTGGGCACACTCGTCACCCCCGTCGCCCGGCGGCGCCCGCAGCAACTCGCCCGCCAGGTGGCCACCCTGGACGCCGTGAGCGGCGGCCGGGTCACCTTCGCCGCGGGGCTGGGCGGGCCCGTCGAGGACGAGTACGCGAGCTTCGGTGACACCACCGACCCGAAGGTGCTGGCCGAGCGACTGGACGAGGGCCTGGACCTGCTCCAGCGCTACTGGTCGGGCCAGCCGGTGAACCACGACGGACGGCACTACCAGGTACGGGACGTGACCTTGCTGCCCGCCACCGTGCAACGCCCTCGGCCGCCGGTCTGGGTCGCCGGCTTCTGGCCCAACCGGCCGCCCATGCGCCGGGCCGCCCGCTGGGACGGCGTGGTCCCGCTGTTCACCGAGGCCAGACACGGCCACGTACCGCCGGTCGACCAGGTCCGCGACCTCGTCGCATACGTGCGCAAGCAGCGCGAAGACCGGTCCGGCACCTCGTTCGAGATCGTCCTCGGCGGTGCCACACCGGGCGGCGACGCGGCCAGGACCCGCGATCTGATCGGCCCGTTGGCCGAGGCGGGAGCCACCTGGTGGGACGAACGGCAGCTCCAGACCGGCGAAGCACTGGACCGGCTCACACCGGTGCTGCGCCGCATCGAACAGGGCCCGCCGGTCCTGTAGCGCGCGGTGCGTCTACTGGACGCGGAGGAACTCCCTGGCTCCACGCAGCCGGGTGCGTACGCGTTCCCGGGTGGCGCTGCTGTCGAGGCGGACGTCGAGGGCGCCGGGCATGAGTGCGTCGGCTCGGCGCCCGGCGGGCAGCCGGGCCGCGTCGAGTCCGTCGCGCCGGGCGATGAGTACGCCGAGTTCATGGCGGCTTAGGGCGTCCGCCCCGGCCAGGTGGAACATCCCGGCCCGGTCCGACGCCGCGAGCTCCAGCAGCGCGGAAGCCAGGTCCTCGACATGCACTGGGCAGCGGATGTCGTCGGTGAACAGGACGCCGTCGTGTGTGCCGGCGGCCAGGGCGTGGACCAGGCGCTCGTGCACGGATCCGCCGCACCCGATGATCAACGACGTACGAGCGACCGCGGCGGTCGGCGCCAAGAGCCGCACCGCGGTCTCGGCGGTGGCCTTGGCCGCGCCGTACGGGGTGACCGGGTCGGGCAGGCAGGACTCGTCGTAGCGAATCCGGGAACCGGAGAACACCGCGTCGCTGGAGACGTGGACCAGGCGGCAACCGCGTCGCGTCGCGGCCATCGCCACGCGGATCGAGCCGTCCGCGGTGACCGCCCAGTCGCTTCCTCCGCTCGTGGCGTCGATGACGGCACTGGGGGCCACCACGTCCAGTACCTCGTCGACGTCTCCGGGGGAGCGAAGATCGAGCCGGTACCACGCGGCTTCGGCAAGGCCGCCGGGGCGGGAACAGTACGTCGCGGCCGTCTCCCAGCCCGCGGCCGCCGCCAGGCGCACCAGTTCCGTACCGAGGAAACCGCTGCCGCCGATGATCAGGACCTTCATGGCGCCCTACGGTAACCGGGCTCGGACGAGCGCGGCCCCGCAGAATCAGGCCTCGGAGAAGGGATGGTGCCCTTGCGCCCGGGCGTTTTCCCCCGGAGACCGCGCGCGCCGGGGACGAGTGTGACACCGTGGACCTCAGGCCCGGCCCGTCACTTCCCCCCGTAGTGGCGGGTCGGGTCTATGTGTGGATCACCAGCTGGTGACCATGCCGCTGAAGCAGACACTGCCGCCCAGGCTCGCAGCGCCCGTGTCCACGACGCGCATCGCGCTGGGGACTCGCGGATCGCCCCAGAGGGTGGGCGCATATGTCTGAGGTCCGGTCTGACCGGGGGACACCGGTGATCAGTTCCCTGTCATGTGTCCCATTGGGTACGTTTCTTTCGTATCTCACGACCGTGATCGCGCCGAAGTCGATCGTGCCCCCTGCCCGGGATTCATGTCGCGATATGGCGTTAGTCTTCTACTCGCGCCGCTGCCCGCGTCGCGCGGAGACGTTCGACAGGACCAGGACGGAATCATGTCGGGAGAGATTTCGCCCACCGGGAAACCCTCCGGCTCGTCGCCCGAGCTGCGAGCCTCTCATGCGGACCGGGACCGGGTGGTGGATGTGCTGCGTATCGCGGCGGGCGACGGCCTGCTGTCCGCGGACGAGCTGGACGAGCGCCTGGAAGCCGCCCTGGCGGCGCGTACACTGAGCGAACTGACCACGCTCACTGCTGACTTGCCGCCCGTATCGGCCACGGCCGGCACGACCGTGGCCGAGGTCAAGGACGTGGTCCGGATCGAACAGGTCCACAGCGGCGCGATCGAGCGCGTGGGACGCTGGGTGGTACCGCGGAGGCTGGAGCTCGCGGTGACGTACTGCGAGGTGACACTCGACTTCACCGACGCGGTGATCACACACGACACCCTGCGGATCGACGTGGGTATGACGGGAAAGACCCTGAGGCTGATCACGAGGCCGGGCGTCGTGATCGATACCGATGGTCTGCAGCTGGTGCACAGCAGGGTCAAGTACCGTCAGGCTTCGACGAATGCCGACACGCCGGTCACTCTGCGAGTGGAGCTGGTCGGTACGAAGGCCTTCGGCCGCGTGGTGGTGCGGCCCCGGCATCGGACGCTGGGCCAGTGGCTGCTGCGTAGGTCCTGATCCCTTTCTGTACGCGCTCGACTCCACTGTCGCGAACCGTCGGCGGGGCGAGCTGTCCTCGCAGCCCTCGACCCTCGGCGTCAGGTGTGTTCGACGGCTCCGTCGCTGCGGCGTGGTGTCGTTGCCCAGGAGGGGAGCCAGGCTGTCTCGGGGAGTGGTGTCAGGCTTCCGAAGTGGTTGATGATTGCCCGGAGTCCTGGGTGCGGATTCTCGCGGGGGAGGATGAGCGAGAGCGGGTACGCGAGTGTCGGATCCACGATCGGGATGCGGCGCAGGTCGTGGTTCGTCGGCCAGATGTACCGGTCGCGTGAGCCTACGAAGGTTGCCACGTCCCCGGAGTCCGCGAGGATGTCGAGGAGTACCTCGTTGCCGAAGTTCGGCCCCGCGGCATCGATGCGAAGGTCGAAGTCGGTCGCGAGTTGATCGTAGAACTCCGCCCATTCGCTTCGCGGCGCGATACCCGGCACCCAGATCCGGTGCCGGCGCAGCTGAGTCGGTGTCAGTGTCCGTGCGGAGGCGAGCGGGTGCCTCGGGCCGACGAGGAGTTCCGGCGGGGAGTCGAAGGCGTGGATCATCCGCACGTCGCGCGGCAGTGTGGCCGGGGCGGTGACCGAGCGGAACGAGGCGTCGATGTCGCCTGCTTGGACGGCGGCGACCGCCAGGCGCGGGTCGTTGACCCTGAGGGTCACCACGTCGAGGTCGGTTTCGGGGTGCGACCGCCAGTAGTCGTGCAGCACGACGGCCTGCGCGGATCGCAGTCCGAGCACGTCGATCCGAAGGGCCCGCGAGCCCGGTCTGATCGCGGTGATGGCGCGATCGACACCCGTGACGATGCTCCGGGCGTGCGGGAGGAAGGCCTGGCCGTCGAGTGTCAGCTCGACCCCTCGGGCGGTGCGCGTGAACAACCGGACGTCCAGCTCGCGCTCAAGGGCCGCGATCCGCTTCGACACGGCCTGTTGCGTTACGCCGAGCTCGTCGGCCGCGTGTTGCAGCTGTCCGAGTTCGGCCGCGCGAACGAAGGATCGCACCGCCTCGGTATCCATTGATCGAGCATAGACGTGCCCAACCGATGGTTGTGGCTCGCCCGGGAGTCGGTTGTTTGATCCCGCGACGGTGCGTCCGGTGTGATTCAGCGACTCGAACACCGGTCGTCGCGAGGGAGTCGCATGCGCGTGCAGTTGGGGCGCAGTTTCGGCTGGCTGTGGTCGGCCTACGCCGTCAGTACGTACGGTACGTGGCTTGCCTTCGGTGCGTTCCCGCTGATCGCGGTTCAGGTGCTGCACTCGTCGGCGTTCGCCGTGTCGGTGCTGGAGGCGGCCGGGCTTGCCGTCGCGGCGGTCGTCGCGTTCTCGCTCGGGCCGTGGGTCGAGCACCGGGCCAAGCGTCCGGTGATGATCGCGATGGACCTGATCCGGTTCGTCGCGGTGGCGAGTATTCCGATCGCGTACGTCCTCGGCCTGCTTTCGTACGGCCAACTGCTGGTTGTATCGGTTATCTCCGGGACCGCGAGTATCGCCTTCTCCGCCGCATCCGGCGCGTATCTGAAGTACCTCCTCCGTGGTGATCACCTCCTCGTGGCGAACGGGAGATTCGAGGGCACTGGCTGGGTGGCGACCGCGGCGGGCCCACCACTCGGCGGTGCGCTCATAGGGGTGCTCGGCCCGGTCGTCACGGTCCTGGCCGACGCCCTCAGCTACCTGCTGTCCGCGCTCGGCGTCCTCCGCATCCGCGGAGGCGACATCGCGGTACCCCGCGACCGGACCACCAGGTTGCGCGGAGCCGACCTTCTCGGCGGCTGGCGGTTCATCCTCCACGACCGCGCACTGAGACGCCTGTTCCTCAACTCGATCCTGGTCAGCGGCCTCATCATGGCCACCGCCCCGCTCCTGGCCGTCCTCCTGCTGGGCCAGTACCACTTCCCGGCCTGGCAATACGGTCTCGCCTTCGGCATCCCGGCACTCGGAGGCTTCGCGGGCGCCCGCCTCTCCGCGCGCCTCGGGACCCGCTACGGCCGATACCGGGTCATGATGGTGTCCGGTTGGCTGCGATCACTCTTCCCGCTCGGTCTCGCGTTCGTCCGGCCCGGCATCCCCGGGCTCCTCACCGTGATCATCGTCGAGGGCCTGCTGATCACCTGCATGGGGGTCTTCAACCCGATCTACGCAACAGAACGCCTGCAGCGGACCCCCGTGGATCGCACTGCCCAAGTCCTCAGCACCTGGAGCGCCATCAGCAAACTCCTGCAAGCCGCCCTCATGGTGATCTGGGGCATCCTCGCCACACTCACCAGCCCGCTCACCGCGATCACCATGTCGGGCGTTCTCCTGCTTGCCACGCCGCTGTTGCTGCCCAAGCGAATGCATTGGTCGGCTCCTGAGCCTGCTGTTTCGGCCGAACAGGTCCGGGCATACCCGTCATCACAACGCCGGAGATCACGCAATGACTGCTCAGCAGCCCATCACATACGACGCGTTCGTGGAACTCGCCGCCACTGATTCAGCTGTCGTCGGCCTTGTCCTCAAAGGGTCCCGAGCCCACGAGGGTATGACTACCGAATACTCCGACCACGACCTCTACGTCGTCGTCGCCGATGGCGCGACGACGGCCCTCACCCGGTTCACCGGGCACCGCACCCCAGAGCTCGACCTCGTCATCCTCTCCCTCGAAGAATTCCGCGCCGCCGGAATGCCCGGCTTCGAGCGGTACGCCCTCGCTCGCGCGCGGATCGTGCTCGACCGGCTCGACGGAGGCATTGCCAAGATCCTGGCCGACAAGGCGCGGCTCGACGCCGACGAGGCCTTCCGGGAGGCGGGCGAGTGGCTTGATGCCTACGCCAACTCCCTCTACCGCTCGCTCAAGAACGACCGCGACGGACACGCGCTCGCGGCCCGGCTCGACGCCACCGACAGCATCCGGTTTCTGCTGGAGGCGCTTTTCGCCCTCGACCGTCGCCCCCGCCCCTATAACAAGTACCTGGAATGGGAGCTTGCCCGATTCCCGCTGCCCGGCTGGGACACCGGCATGTTGCTCGCCGCTGTGGGCCGCATCTCAGGAATGGGTGACGTGTCCACACAGCGTCGTCTCTTCACCCAGGTCGAGGCAGTGACCCGCCGGGCCGGGCACGGCGCGGTACTGGACGCATGGGGTAAGGACTTGGACCTGATGCGACCGCACTAGGAGCGCACCGCGGCAAGCTCCCACACCGCCGCTTTGGCCGTCTGCAGCATTCGCTACTTCAAGCTCACCTACTCCAGCGTGTCACAACCTCTCCGGCGGTGCGTCGTATCGCGGTCGGCCGGCTTGGTCGGCCGGCCTGGTCGAGCGGGCGTACTCGGTGGGGGTCTGGCCGTAGTGCTTCTTGAAGGCCCGGATGAAGTGGCTGCTGTCGGCGAACTGCCAGTGGGCGGCGAGTTCCGAGACGGTCAGGCGGCCGGAAGGGGTGGTGAGGGCGAGCCGGGCCTCTTCCAGGCGACGGTGGCGGATGTAGGCGGTCGCCGACTCGCCTGTCGTGGCGAAGGCCCGTTGCAGGGTGCGTACGGAGACGTTGAGTTCACGCGCCAGCATCGGTGGGGAGAGATCGGGATCGGCCAGTTGGCTGTCCACCAGGTCCTTTGCGGCCTGGGCGAGAGCCGGGGCCAGGCGGGGCTCCACGTCGTCGAACCGACTCAGCGCCACCGCCTTGGCCAGCTCGATCAGGCTGCTGTGGGCGGCCTCCACACCGGCCGGACTCAGGTCGGCCATCGTTGCGTGGACCATGTTCGAGTGGGCGGTCAGCAGGCGTACCTCTGCCGAGTCCGCCGACCCGGTCACGACCCTGTTCCCCAGCAGGGGTTTGAGCATCGCGGCCGGCAGGACGAGGACCTGCGCCGTCGTGTGGGGCACCGTCTCGAAGTGCGACGGCCGCCCGACATGCCGGAGGAGGAACTGCCCGCCCGAGACGGTGTGTTCGCCACGATCGCGCGAGCCGCCCAACGTCCATGCTCCGCGCCGGACGACGTACAGACGTACCTGGTCCTCGACGCCGCGCGGGGTGCCCGCGGTACGGACGGCCGACACACCGTGGACATCGGTGATCGCCACGTCACGCACCTTGGCGACCCGGCTCCTGACCCGGAAGTCAGCGATCGTGGCCGGGCTGTAGGTCGGCTGTGGGAAGCCGTCACCGATCCGCGTCTCCCACTCGCGCAGAAAGGCGTCGAATCCTCGCGGTACGGCGCCGGGGACGGTGGAGTCCACGGAAAACGCGCCGAGCGTTCCGTCGGCCTCCGCTCCAGTGCTGTTCATCGCAGCCCGGTCCCCTTCGCGTTCGATGCGCCGACGCTGAGTTGTGGCGCGTACGTTCTGTTCGGACGCCGCGCCGGTCCAAGTGCGGGCAGTGCCAGCATTCCTAGGCTTCGGAGGGAGAAGCAAACCCGGGCCGTTCCGGGCCCGGCGCACACGAAGGACGAGAGACTCGTGAACCAAGAGAAGTCCAGCCGCGTGGCAGTCATCACGGGTGCCGGTGCCGGCCTCGGAGCCGCGACAGCGCACCGGTTCGCCGCCGACGGATACACCGTGGTGCTTGTGGGCCGCACGGAAGCGACTCTGCGGCGGACCGCCCAAGAGGGCCCGGACGGCGCGGACATGCATCCCTGGGTCGGGGACGTCTCGGACCTGGCTGCCATCACCGCGGTCATGAACGGAGTGGCCGAGCGGTTCGGACGCCTGGACGTCCTGGTCAACAACGCGGGCGTGGCGATTCCGGGCACCGTCGACCAGATCGGCATGGACAGCTACCGGACCATGATGAGCACGAACGTCGACGGCGTCTTCTTCGCC
Organism: Streptomyces sp. NPDC033178; assembly: GCF_055577685.1. Classification (NCBI taxonomy): domain Bacteria; kingdom Bacillati; phylum Actinomycetota; class Actinomycetes; order Kitasatosporales; family Streptomycetaceae; genus Streptomyces; species Streptomyces sp. NPDC033178. The sequence goes on along the minus strand of NZ_JBVIPT010000001.1, from coordinate 243,190 downwards.
TCGCGGGCCGCGCTGCCCCACCTGCGAGCGGCGCGCGGATGCATCGTCAACGTCGGATCCGTGGGCGCCCTGCGCGGCGATTGGTGCCAGGCCGCCTACAACACGACCAAGGGCGCGCTGGCGAACCTGACCAACGCGATGGCGCTGGACCACGGCCGGGAGATCCGGGTCAATGCCGTCCACCCCGGCGTGACGCTCAGCAGCCAGTTCATCCGCGACGCGCTTGCCGAAGAAACCGCTCTGCGCAGCCGTTTCGTGGATCGCGTACCCATGGGCCGCCCGGGCGAACCGGCCGAGGTCGCCGCCGTCGTCGCCTTCCTCGCCGGTGACGACGCCGGGTTTCTCAACGGAGTGCACATTCCCGTGGACGGCGGCCTGACCGCGTCGAACGGCCAGACCAACCTGTACAGGACCGACAACTGACTCCTCGACAGCGAGAAGCCGTTCGCGTTCGTCAGACCGTCGTGCGGTCTTGGCCCGGGAGGTCCCACGTCGACTCGAACCAGTCCTGCATGCTCGTGAAGAACGTGGAGTCGTGTGACTCCTCGTCCTCCTCTCGGCGGTGGTACGAGAAGGTCGAACCCAGGCCGACTACGTCCAGGGCCTCGATGTCGGGACCTTCGCTGACGGCGACCTTGCGCTCGACCACGTCATAAGTTCCGTACAGCATGTCGGAGTTGTTGAGCACGTACAGCTTGCAGTGCGGGGTCAGTGGCACTCTGCGGATTTCCAGCCGGGCGTCCACGCCTGCCTCACGCAGTGCCTTGAAGCACTCCTGCATGTCCTTGATATGTGTACGGGTCATCTTCTGCCAGCGGTGCCAGACCCGGTGATCGGCCGGGTCCTTGGCACGTGGGTAGGCGAGAGGGCCGTCCTCCCAGGGAAGGAGTACGCGGGCGTGCAGGCGCTCGGGTGAGATCTCCTTGCTCAGGACGCGCTCCGTCTGGCGCCTCAGGTGGCGGCCCAGAGTTTCGGCAGTGAGCGTGAAGACGTCCAGAGACACCGCGCGTTTCTGGAACGCCGCGTCAATCAGTGGAAGGGGCAGGGCGCGATTGCGCCGCTCGGCACCCGGCCCGGCCGGGTCGACAGGGGGGAGCCTCACTACCCGGCTGCCGCTGCCCTGCCTCGACTCGATCCAGCCCTCGGCGGCCAGTTGCCGCAGGACGCGCTGGACCGTATCGCGAGAGACCCCGTACTCGGAGGTCAGGTTTCGCTGTGGGGGCAGTATTTCGCCCAGCCGGAGCGTTCCGTTCGCCAGCTGCTCGCGCAGCGCGTTGTCCATCCGACGGAACTCTGTGCCCCTATGGTCTTCGCTTTCTGACGCCACCACATGCCGAATCTATCGCCTCCGCCCACCTGATGAATGGCCGTGCCTCAAACCCTGATGCCACTGCAGGGGCAACGGCAGAGACCTCCCCGCATCCCTTGTCCTGACCGGCCTCCGAGCCAAGACGTCAATTCAGATGGTGAGTCTGCGATGGCGGACGAGGCCGCTGTTGGTATCCGTCAGCTGTGTGAAAGCCTCACGAGATGTGTGCTGATCTCGTCTCGACGCAGTCCTTGATGCGCTCGGCGACACCGCCACCAGCCGATTCATCCACTCTGCGGTACAGGCCCGGACCTTCGCACCGCTGACCCTCTGCTCCGTTCTGACACGCGGACACACCGTTCCCGGACTCGTACCGAAGGAGGCTGCGGAACGCTGGTGCGCTGAATTCTCGGCCTGGTATCCGGTAGAGCAGGACACCCGCGGCTGGGACGACTCCCATGGGCTGGCTGCACGCCGTCGCACACGGCGCCGACGCTGCCGCCGCGTTCGCAAAGGCCCTGCCCGACCGCCGCACGGCACTACTTGAACTCTGTGCCCGCAGGATGACGGCCCCGCAGACCGACTACCGCTACGCACAGTTGGAGGACGCGAGGCTTACCCGTGCGCTCATGCGTATCCTCCAGGCCCCTGGCCTGAAGCGCGAGCAGGCCACCGGCTGGCTGACCGTGGTGGCGCAGGCCCTGGACGGAGGGGGCCCCGGGCCCGTCCCGATCTGGGCGTTCAACACCTTTGCCACCCTCCAGTCCCTCCACCTGCACCTGCACCTGCACCTGGTTCGAGGCCTCGCCGACGAAGACGACCCGCCGCATGCCGAGGCGGTTGCCGCCCATGTCGCCGATCTCCTTCGCCTGCCCTACTACTGGCTCGCCTGACACGGGGCAGCTCCGACACAAGGTGGCGACCAAGATCACGCCACAAGGAACGATGTCTAAGAGGCGTCGACGTAGGCGAGATGGGTCCCGCAGACCGTGCAGCGGAAGAGCATGGCGGATGCTGCCCCGCCCAGGTGGGTCAGGAAGTGCTCAAGCTTGGCTGCGTCGTGACAGCCGCTCATGCGCAGGTCGAGCCGGAGCATGTCGAGAGCGTCGGGGTGCGCCGCCAGCTCGGTGTAGCCGACCTCACCGAGGAAAGCGGCCGCGTCGTGGCAGTGGCCGAGCCAGTGCGCCCCGTCAGGCCGTTCAACCTGTCCCGCGTACCGAAGATGAGCAGTCCGGGCCCCGGTCGGCTCACCGGCCCGAGGCGCTTGCACCGTGCACGCGAGCACCCGCCCGGAAACCGGGCGATCCAAGCCTCGCGGCACCGATCACGAACAGATTTGCCGCATGAACGCCAAGGTCAGGGGAGGATGGAATCGACGTACCCTCCGTCGACCCGCAGCGCGCCGCCCGTGGTGGCGGACGCCAGGTCGGAGCTCAGGTACACCACCATGTTGGCGATCTCCTCGGGCTCGATCAGGCGCTGCAGCAGAGACTGTGGGCGGTGCTTTCGCATGAACGCTCGCTGTGCCTCGTCCCACGGCAGGTCGCGGTCGACGAGCTGGTAGACGAAATCCTCCACGCCGCCCGTATGGGTCGGGCCGGCGATGACGGAATTCACGGTGACGCCGGTCCCTGCGGCCTGCTTGGCGAAGCCTCGGCCGACCGCGAGGAGGGCGGTCTTCGACATGCCGTAATGGATCATCTCGGCCGGGATCACCACCGCGGAGTCGCTGGCGATGTACTGGATGCGGCCCCACCCCTGCTGGGTCATCCGTGGCAGATAGGTGCGGGTGAGACGGACAGCGGCCAGCACGTTCACTTCGAAGTAGCGACGCCATTCGTCGTCCGTGATCTCCATCGGGTCCTGGGCGCCGAAGATGCCGAGATTGTTGATGAGGACGTCGACGTCCGGCAGGGCCTCCTGGGCGCTGGCAGCGCCCGCCTCGGTCGTGACGTCGGCGGCGACCGGAACGAAGGCGCCGTCCCGCACGTCGGCTTTGAGCTGTCGGATGGACTCCTCGACCCTGCCCTTGTCGCGTCCGTTGACTCCGACCCGGGCGCCGGCCCGTGCGAGTCCGGCCGCGATCGCGGCTCCGATGCCTTGGGTGGATCCCGTCACCAAGGCGGTCCGGCCTGTGAGGTCCAGGCGCATGTCTTTTCCTTCCCTACGCAGGTTCGGTGGCCATCAGGCCGTCACGGCACTTCTTCTCCTCAAAGCGCCCGATCATGTCCGGAAACCTTGGGGTGGGGCAGGACGGGTGATTGCTCCCGTGCCGTCCGGAAGTGCCGTGAGGGACTGATCCGCGTCCCGGTGGGAGGGGCGGCACAGCAGACGCTGCCTCGGCCCGGGCCGGCCCGTCCCGGCCCGGTCTGGCCTGCACCGGCCTGGCCTGGCGTGCCCCCGGTCCGTCCCGGCGTGGCCGACCTGCTCGGCCGGCCGCCACCAGTCCCCAGTGCTGCTCCTGCGTCGCTTCCGGTGAGAAGTCTCACCGTGCCCTAGTCGGTGCCGTGACCGTCGAGGAACCGAAGCAGCACGGCGGCCTCCGCCCGGAGCCGCGCGGCTCGGTCGGCGTGCGCGGGCGCAGTGAACTGTGCCGCAGCCTCAAGTCGCTCGGCGGCCTCGGCGCGCACCACCCCCACCACATCGCGCTCGCTCAGCTCACACCGCGCCGCTTCGGTGGCGCCTGCACCGACGGGCGACTGCTCAAGGGCCACGCCGCGCAGCTCGGCTTCGTCCACGGGTGCCGCCTCGGCGTTGTCCAGCGCGGCGAGCGTTGACCGCAGGGCGCTCACCGCGGCCTTGTCACGGGCGCGCATCGCTTCCGGCAGTGCTTGACGCATACGAAGACGAACAGACATGCCGGTGACCCTATGGCGGGCGCCCCTGGACCCACAACGCGATATACGTGCAGCTCCTGACTTGCCGCCGACCGAGGCGCCCCGGCTGGGCGGGTCAGCCCCGGGCCATCGCGATGGCCCCGGAGAGCCTCTCTCCCGCCTCGTAGATCATGTACGGGACGCCGCCGTCGGTGCCGAAGGAGGGTGCCGCGGCGCGACCGTTCTCCGGAGCGGTGCTGCGCGAGTTGTAGAAGACGCCGAGGTGGGTGCGCTTGCTGAAGTCGTCGCCGACCTCGGTGATCATGATGTCACCGCCGCTCGCCTTGTCCTTGTTGTAGACGACGTAGGTGCTGTTGTTGCGGTAGAGGAGGTGCGGGCCGCCGACGTTGACGGCGCCGACGTCGCCGTGCCGGATCAGCGGCTGCTGGTCGTAGGCCCAGGTGCGACCGTCGGCGGACCAACCCCAGTGGATGTCACGGTGGTTGGTGGTGTTGTTGAGCATGAAGACCATGACGTAGCGGGCGCCGCGTGAGGGCAGGTCGTGGCGGAAGACCCGGGCGTACGACGTCTCCGTGGTGCCTGCCGGGAGCATGGATGTCGACAGTACGACCTTGTCGTACGTGAAGTGGATCCCGTCGGTCGAGCGGGCGAGGCGGGTCGTGGTGTTCTCTCCGTGGAAGTACAGCCAGAACTCCTTGGCGTCCTGGTTCCACAGGACATGGGGGGACGAGACGTGGCTGACGGAGTAGTGCGGTGACCACTTGTTGGAGACGATCGGGTTCGACGGGTACTCCGTGAACGGCCCTTCCAGCGAATTGCCGTACGCCAGGCAGATGCCACCGGGCGCGTCGTGCGGCGCGTAGTACAGGTAGTAGCGGCCGAGCGGGGAGCTCAGCTTGTCGTATACGCCTCTGATGCAGGGGAAGATGATCTCGCCGGTCGGGTTGTACTTGAGCTGAGAGGGCGTCAGAAGGGTGCGCACGTAGGCGTAGTTGGGGAATCCGCCGGGCGCCGCGGCCGCGGGCTGGGCTCCCAGGGCCGTCCCGACGGTGAGGGCGGCTCCGGTGGCGGCGGTGGCGCGCAGGAAGAGACGTCGGTCGAGGTGTTGCTCCTGCATGGTGGCTCCAATGACAGAAGGTGTGTGGCTCGGCGGGCCCGAACGGGGCCCGGGCTCAGAGGTAGGTGGCCGCGGTCACGCACAGGCCACCGAGGGCGACCGCCCAGACGTACGGCAGCGTGCGCACCATGACCTGTTGGGGAGAAACGCCCGCGTACTGGGCGCTCCACACGGTCTGTGTGCTGGTGGGGTCGGCGACGCCGAAGACCTGGTTGTACGAGGTGGCCATGCCGAGGACGGCGACCGCGGGGTAGATCCCGGCGGCGATGAGGACGCCGGCGATGCCCGCGCCGAGCCCGAACACGTTGAGTGGGCCGCGGTAGAGGCACAGCGGGACGAGGAGCGTGAAGACGAGGACGAACACCACGGGGTTCTGCGGACTGACGGCCTTGACGAGCGGTTCCAGCGCCTCCACGGCGCCTGGCAGTTTCACGGCCGCGAGCAGGATGCCGATGGCGATGAACAGGACGAGCGGTGGGGCCGCGACCTCGAATCCGCCGTACAGGGTGCGCAGCAGCCGCTTGTTCATCTCGCCGGGCCGGGTCGTGGTGACCAGCGCATACAGGACACCCGCCAACAGCGAAGGAATGATGGCGAGTTCGAAGCCCAGGGCGAGAACGAGGGGGACGGCGGGAGCGAGCAGCGCGTACCAGGGCGCGTCGCCCAGCTCAGCGCGACGTGAACGAGGCTTCGCGCCGGGGGAGCCGGAGGAGCCGGGGGAGTCGACGGACTTGAGAGACCAGGCGTGCTCCGTGCCACGTCGTCGCGTCTCGACGAGGACAAACGCGAGAGCGGCGGCCAGGGCGAACGGGAAGAGCTTCACCATGAAGCCGCGCACGGTCGGGACCGGCAGCTCCAGCGCGGTGGAGAAGAACTGCCACAGCGGCAGCTCGAAGGGGATGCCCACGGCGATGCCCATCAGCACCGTGCCCGCGGCGGTCACCTTGGGCACGCCGACGGCGATCATGGCGGGGATGCCGATGATGCCGGCGAGCATCGCGGCGGGTGCCGAGCCGGTCACCGTACCCACGAGTGCGGACACGGCGAGGACGCCGAGGGCCACCACGGTCGGGCGGTCACCGCCGAACTCGACGATCTTGCGGACGAGCGTGCCCGCGATTCCGGTCTCGTCGAGGAGTTTCGCCAGCCAGGAGCCCAGAATGATGGCGATCATGGTGGCGGCCAGAGCCGGCGCGCCTTCCTGGAGAACGGTGTCCAGCACGCTGTTCTTGCCGGTGAACGGTGCCCCGGCGAGAAAGGCGATGGCGACGGCGAGCAGGGTCAGCGCGAAGGCGGTAGGTAGTTTGCGGGTGAGCATCAGGGCGACGCCGGCCGCCATGACGAGAAGGATGACGACACCCATGGGTCAGTTCTCTCTTCCGGGCCGGGTGAGTTCCGCGCGAAGCGCGGCGGTGAGGAGCAGGGGGCTGCGGCCGAGTCCGCAGACGGTTCGGGCGTAGGCGTGCGCCGCGACCTCCTCGGCACCGGCGACATGACCGGCCACGCGGTGGCGCCCGAGGCGCAGCACGGTGTGGCCGAGCGCCTGCTTGAGTGCGGCCTTCGCGAGGCCGTGGTGGAGATGGGCGTGCACCGCCTCGTGGGCCAGCGCGGCGGCGCGCACCGAGCCCGGCGGGTACCAGACCCGCCAGCCACGGGCCTCCACCAACTCCTCGGCGAGGGCGAGCGTGTCGGTGTAGAGCTCGACCGTCGGGGGTCGTGACGTGTATCGGGCGAGCAGCATCCGCTCCAGCCCGTCGTCCCGCTCGACCACGTGCGCCGTGGACGCGACGGGGGCGAGCCGGGACCCGAACTCGTCGGCCTTACGGGCCCATTGGCGCAGCAGCTCGCGGTCGCGGCCCTCGTGGGTGGGGGTGGCGGCCAGCAGCCGTACGGCCCATTCGACGTCGTCGACGGACGCGGGATCCATCAACTCCTGGTTGCCAGAGGTGAGTTCGATGGCGGTCATGACCGCACCTCCAGCACCGCGACCACCGGCTCGTCGGCCGCTCGGGCCCGCAACTCGCTGCGGGCCAGCGCCAGTAGAGGCTGGGGATCGAGGATGCCGGACAGGTCGGCGATGCGGGCGCCGAGCAGCAGCCGCAGGGCAGGGGCGCGCACCCCGCCGTCGCCGTACGAGGTGGACTCGCCCACCAGCCGGGCGAGGACCTCTGGGGCACCGGCCACGGTGGTGGTCTCCACGTGGGCGTCGGCGGCGTGGTGGCGTACGACGCCGTCCACGTCGACGATCCGTATGGGCCGGCGGGTCGGCCGCAGGCGGCGGCGCGTCTCGGTGCCGTAGACGGTGTGGGCGGCGGTGCCCGCGAGGACGTGGACAGCCGCGGGGTCGGTCTTGAGACTGGCCGCCGCGGCCCGGAGTCGTTCGGTGTCGTCGGCCCGGTGGGACCGGTCCTGGGTGCGCAGTTCGGTGGCGCCGGTGGCGACCGCGCGCACGGTGTTGGTCTGCGGGTCGACGGTGACCTCGACCTCCACGCCCTCGGCGGCGGCGCCCTGGGCGACGACAGCCCGCTCCGCCTCGGCCCGTACGGCGAGGATCTGTTCCTGCGTGGCGCCGGGCACGATCCGCTCGACCTGTTCCCGTACGAGCGCGAGGGCGACACCGATGGGGCTGATGACCTCGTTGTGCCGGGCGATCCGCCCCTCCATGCCGCTGGTGTGAGCCAGGTGAGCGGTGACGGACGCGGCACCACCGCCTCCGCCGACGAGGATCGCCGTGTCCTTGTCGAGGCGGTAGTCGCGGATCATGGCGTCCACCACCGTCTTCACCTGGGCGATTCCCGCGTCGAGGATCCGCGTCGCCGCGGTCTCGACGTCGGTGCCGAGATGGGCGGCCAGCGGCGCGATCGAGGCACGCGCGCTCTCGGGGTCGCAGCGGGCGAAGTCGCCCTCGGGGACGCGGCCGAGAGCGTTGGCGGCACAGGTCAGGGTGACGGCGAACCGCCCGCCCGCCGCGTCGATCACGGCATAGTCGGCGGGGTCGCCGTCCATGGGCCGGACGGTGTCCACCCTGGCGTCGCGCAGCTGGTCGGGGGAGGCGAAGCAGGCGTACGGCAGCCCCGCGATGTGGGCGCTGCGCGGTCCCACACCCGTCACCCGGCCGCCGCCGATCCGCACCATGGAGCCACCGCCGACGCCGACCGTGCGCACGTCGAGGGCGCTCAGATACGAGGTCTTGCCGAGGATGGTGGCGTGCCGGACGGCGACCTTGCCGCGGCGTACGACGCTGATGTCGGTCGAAGTGCCCCCGGTCTCCAGGAACACGCCCTCGCTCACGCGCTCCTGCATCAGAGCGCCCGCGACCCCGGCAGCCGGTCCGGACAGGACCGTCAGGAGCGGTCGGCGGCGCATCTCGTCGAGTGCCATCACGCCGCCGTCGCAGCGCATCACCATCAGTGGCGCGGTCACGCCCGCCTTGGTGATGGAGGCGTCGACGAGGTCGGCGGTGGCCAGCATGCGGGGCAGGATCGCCGCGTTGACGACGGCGGTGCGGGTGCGCTTGTGCAGCCCGTACAGCGAGGTGATCTCGTGCGCGGCGGTCATCGGCAGCCCGTACGGCCGTGCCGTGTCCAGGACGGCCTGCTCGCCCTCGGGTCGGTCGACGCTGAACGGCTGGCTGGCGACGAGGACTTGAGCGCCTGCGCCCTTCAGCTCTTCGACGGCGTGGCGGACGGCCGCCGCGTCTTGAGGGTCGGTGACATGGGCGTAGGCCAGCGGAAGCCTTTTGCCGGGGGTGAGTTCGAGCTTGCCGAACGAGGCGAGGCGGCGGGTGAGCACCGCCGCGGGGCCGGTTCCGATGCCGATCAGTCCGACGGTCGCCACATCGCCCTCCAGGAGGGCGTTGGTGGCCTGGGTCGTGCCGTGCGCCAGGAAGGCGACGTCGGCCGGGGCGCAGCCTGTCTGTTCCAGGAGCCGGTCGAGCGCCTCGACGATGCCGTGTGCGACGCCGTCCTCGTGATGGTGGCTGGTGGGGACCTTGACCTGACCCAGGAGTTCGAGGGTCGTGGCGTCCACGGCTACGGCGTCGGTGAAGGTTCCGCCCACGTCGATGCCGACGCGGATGCGGGGTGTGTTCATATCCGTGCACCTCCTTGTGCTGGATCGGTTCGCGCGGGCGGTCGCCGGGTCGGGCGGATGGACCCGCGCCGCCCGAACTCCCGTCCACGCGGGGGTTGTTCAGTAGCCGCGTACGTCCGGCCAGTGGCGTTGCACTCCGTCGCGGTCGAGCAGCCGCGCGAACTCCTCGAACCGTTTGTCCTCGGCCTGTACTTGCTGCGGCTCGACGTCCTCGGCCACGCAGTGCGCGGCCAGGGCACCGGCGACCTCGCCGACGTTCCACTCCACCGGGTGGAGCCGGTAGCAGCCGTTGGTGATGTGTGTGGTGCCGATGTTCTTGCCGGCGGGCAGCAGGTTGCGCACCCGGCGCGGCACGAGTGCGCCGAGCGGGATCTCGAACGGCACGGATCCGATGTCGATGTAGTCGTCGCCGCCGGTCGAGGGATGCAGGTCGATGCGGTAGCTGCCGACGCCCACCGAGTCACGGTGCCGCGTGCCGCCGCGTGGGCCGACGAGGTCGATCGCCACGTCGTGCTCGGTGACCGTGGTGACGGCCTTGATACGGCGGGACTCACGGACGTACGCCGCCTTGGCCAGGCCGTCCGCCGTGCCGGTCACGTCCGGGCGGATCCGCAGGCCCGGGAAGCCGGTCCCGCCGTCTGTGCGGGGCGCCTCGGTCTGCAGCCAGTACAGCAGTGACAGCGACAACTGCCGTGCCTCGCGCAGCGCTTCGGCCTCCTGGCCGATGTACGGCTTGAGCCAGTAGTCGTTGAGCGGCCAGTTGACGAGCGTGATGTCGGAATCGAAGGCGCCCGGTGAGTGCAGCTTGCGGGCGAGGATACGGCGGAAGCCCCACAGTTCCTTGTCACCGGCGTCGGCACTCTGGTCGGCGGAGACGGTGAGCGGGTCGAGGGCCGGATTCGGTACGAAGGTCCGCGGCACCGGCTCCAGCGTGCGCGGGTCGGGAGCCTCGAAGCCCAGCAGCGGGCCGGGCCAGAACGAGGGCTGGTAGGTGCGCCAGAAGTCGAAGTCCTCCGGGCGGTCGATCGTGTGGTCCTCGCCCTCGTGGTGGGAGAGCGCGAAGCAGACGGTGATGCCTTGCTGGTTGAGCGGCTGAGCCTTGTCGGGGGCGTGCGGTTCGTCGAACTCGGCCTGTGCCTCGGCCCCGTTCGCGTGCTCGACGCCCGCGAGGTGAAGGAGTTCGCCGGTCTCGGTGGCGTCCAGGACGTACCGCGCGGTGAGGGTGCGATGTGTCCCGTCGCGCAGGTCCTTCAGGGTCACCGAACGTACGACATCGTTGTCGGACTCGGCGGAGATCGGCTGGTGCTCGGTGAGTACGGTCAGCCGTCCCGCCGCCCGGTGAGGCGCGAGCATGCCCTCCAGGACGGCGAGGGCCACCCTCGGCTCGTGGCAGAGCTTGCTGACGCGGCCCGCTCCCGGGTTGAGGTCGGTGAGCGCCAGGGCCTCGGCCCGCAGCGGGTACCAGTGGCGGTAGTACCTCCGGATCTCGTCGCGCAGCCGGCTGTACGAGGCGGTCGTACCGAACTGTTCCACCCACGGGTGCTCGTCGGGCGGTACGGCCTGGCTGGTGAGCTGGCCGCCGATCCAGTCCGTCTCCTCGGTGAGCACGACGCTGCGTCCTGCCCGGCAGGCGGCGAGTGCGGCGGCCACGCCGCCGAGGCCGCCTCCCACGACGAGGATGTCTGCTTCGGGTATCACGCTTCTCCTTGCTGCTGGATCAGGGTCACAGGGGGTGAGGCCGGTACGGACCGTGCTCAGGGACGGGCACGCGGCGGTGCGGTCGTCGGGCCAGGGCGGAAGACACAGCTGATGAGTGGTTCGCGTGCCTCCTCGCCCGCGACGAGCGCGGCCAGCAGACGTACGGCCGCGGCGCCCAACTGCGGGCGGGGGATGTCGAATCCGGTGGGCTCGGGTTCACCTGTCAGGTCGGCGGGCGGGCTGCCGAGCAGGGCGAGAGACACCTCTCCGGGGCAGTCGAGGCCCGCCTCGCGCACGGCGGAGAGCAGGCTTCGCCAGGCCGCCCCGGTGTCGGTCTCCTCGGCGACGAAGGCCGTCACTCCTTCATCGACCCAGGCGCGCAGCCGTTCGGGCGTGAGGTCCCGCTGCGGATCCGCGGACCGGAAGACGGTCGCGGGGCCGGAGGGCAGGCCCGCTGCTTCCAGCCCTTCCAGGAAGCCGCGCTGACGGTCCGTCGAGGCGGGCGCGTCGTCCTCCTCCCGGACCAGGACAATCCGCCGATGCCCCAACTCGGCGAGATGGCACACGACTTCACGCGTGGCCTCGACATAGTTCGCGCCCACCCATGCCACGCCCTCCAACTCCTCGCGGCGGCCCAGGTGTACGACAGGGAAGCCGTCCTCGACCAGTCGCTTGAGCTCCGCCCGGGGCGTGTGCCGACCGATGAAGAGACAGCCGTCGGCGAGCCGGACCCGGCTCAGGGCGTCGGGACCGGCTGCCCCCGCGCCGCCGGTGCTCGACCCGGTGAACAGCACCAGGTCGTAGCCGAGCGCCGCCGCCTCGCGCTCCACGCCGACCAGGAAGGGGTAGTACGAGTGCTGCACATCGGTCGGGAACGTGGCGGTGAAGCTGAAGACACCGAGCAGGTTGTTGCGGGCGGCGGCCAGCCGCCGGGCGGCCGGGTCGGGAACGTAGCCGAGGCTGCGGGCCGCCTCCAGGACCCGCTGCCGGGTCTCCTCGGAAATGATGCGTCCCTTGCCGTCGGGCTTCGGGGACAGCACCAGGGACACGGTCGCCTGCGACACCCCCGCGAGCCGAGCCACCTCGGCCTGCCGGGGCCGTGACGTACGACCGGCAGGCGCGGGCGTACGTCCGGGCCGCTTCCTGGGTTCCACAGTGTTTCTCTCCTCCGGGCAGGGCCTGGTGCCGTTGGCGACGGCGCGTTAATGCGTATTACCTAATGCGTATTGACGAGAGATTGCACCTCCCCGCCCGGCGGGTCAAGACATGGGACAGAAGTGCCGCGAAAGAGAGCGGCAACGGCCAGGCCGGCCCGAAGTGGCAGGGGGACGTGGCCGGTTGCCCTTGTCTGCCGGCTTTTCGTCCCGTTGGCTTGCGGCGGGTACGTCCGGCCCGGAGAGCGTGATCCCGCGGCGCCGCACCAGATCAGTCCGGTGTTCCGGGACCTGTCGGGCCCGTACACGCTCGAAGTCGTCCACGGGATCGTGGACGCGGCGGACAAACTGGGTGTGGACGTCGTGACCGGGACCACCGGTCGGCGCTCGATCTCCAGGTGGCTGAAGGAGTGCGTGGCGCTCGACGCGGCCGGCCTGATCATCGTGATCTCGATGCCCGCCGAGGACGACCAGCGGCGCATCGTCGAGCAGCGGCTGCCGGTCGTGCTGATCGACCCGCTCAGCTCGCAGGACTGGCAGTTGGTCCACGACCCCCTGCCGACGGACACCACCTTCACATTGAAGGGTGCCAACTCCGGCTGCTGCCTCGACGTCCCGAACGGCCAGACGGGTGTGCAGGTACAGATCTACGACTGCTCCGGAAACGCGAACCAGACCATCACGCAGACCACCGCGGGCGAACTCCGTGTCGCCGGCCAGTGCCTCGCGGCAGACGCTGACGGCAGGACCTCGGATGCCAAGCTCATCCTCGGGACCTGCAACGGCAAGTCGAGCCAGAAGTGGTGGTTCCGCCTGGACGGCTCCGTGATCAACCACTCCAACGGCCACGCCATCGACGTGACCAACTGGGCCACGGCCAACGGTTCACTGGTACAGCTGTCGACGGCTCTCGGCAACGCCACCCAAAGGCGGAGCCGAAGCTGAGCCCCACGGTCGTCCTCGTCGGGCTGCGCCCGCGCCTAATGGCGCGCGGGCTCAGCTCACCGTTGCTGTTCGAATCCCGAGTGCGACCAGTACGGCCGCCCAGGAGCTTCACCGCCGTCAACGCCTGAGCCGACGACATGACCAGGGCCGACAGGCCAACCGCGGCAAACGTCGCGTGCACCAAGAGACCGCACGCTGAGCCAAGTGCGGCGCGCACGCCATCCGATCACGTGCCCACGATCACCTGCTGGGTGACAAGCGTGAAGCTCGTGCCGGGAATCAAAGTGAGGGGTATGACTGCGGCTACGAAGCCGAGTATTTGATGCCACTGCACACGACGAGCCTAGCGCTCCAGCCGTAGGTCGTTATGTGCCCTGGTCTTGGGGCCGTCTGCCACTGGCGGAAACTCAGGTGGCCTCAGCGCACGCTCTGGGTAGAGTCGGGCGATGCCCGAGCTGAAGCGGCTGCATGCCGGCCATGCCCCGGCGGTCCTGGCCTTCGAGCTGGCGAACCGCGCCTACTTCGCTGCCTCGATCTCCGACCGCGGCGACGACTTCTTCGACCGGTTCACCGACTGGTACAACGCCTCGCTGGCCGAGCAGGAGGCCGGCATCTGCGCCTTCTACGTGCTTGTCGCCGAGGACGGCTCGGTGCTCGGCAGGTTCAACCTGTACGACTTGGAGGACGGCACTGCCAGACTCGGCTACCGGGTCGCGGAGCGGGTCGCCGGCCGCGGCGTGGCGACCGCGACCGCCCAGGAGCTGTGCCGGATGGCGACAGCGAAGCACGGTCTGCTCACACTGCGGGCGGCCACCTCCCACGACAACGCCGCGTCCCGGAAGGTCTTGGCCAAGGCAGGGTTCGTCTCGGTCGGCCCTGCCACCCCGGCCGACCTCGGCGGCAAGTCAGGCACTTGGTACCGGCGCGACCTCCAGCCATAGACCTTGGTCTTGCTCGTCGGTCGGCTGCGGGAAGGCTGCGGCCACCGCTGATCATCGGTGTGTGAAGACGGACGATCTTGCGATGGCCGCAGGTCACAGCGGGGACCCTGCTCTCTCAAGCCTTCCTCGTCGTTGTCCGCCGCCGACGAGCAGGCCCGGCGCCCCGCACCTGACGGACTGTCCTCCGCCTTGACCGGCAGCCTCCTCAGCAAGGTTCATCGTCCCAGGTCAGGAAAGAGATTTCGCGGTTCCGCCGGAACAGCCGCTCTCCTCAAGGCGAAAGGGCGAGGCTAGTGCCGTCGCTTCGCATTGAGGAGGATGCAGTCAGTCATGAGATTGCGCAGACGAGGATCGCGGCGGATCGCCTGGGCAGTGCCGATGCTGTCGCTCCTGGTGTTGGCCGGGTGTGCTGAGGTGCCGTCGTCGAAGTCGAGAGCAACGGGGGTGGCCACGGCGGCGGCCGTCGACTGCGGCCGGATCGCGGGCAATGGCCGGACGTTCTACGAGAGCAATCCGACGTACAAGGATCCCCGGGAAGATGGTGAGGACTGGTCGCCGACCGCGCCGGAGGCTCAGGGGATGGATTCGACCAAGTTGCGCACGGGGCTGACCAAGCTCGGGAACAACGCCTCACTGCTCAGCGCGCTGGTCATCCGAAACGACCGTCTCGTGGCCGAGCGGTACTACCACGGTAGCGGCGCACCGCGGAGCAACAACGTCCACTCGGCGTCGAAGAGCATCCTGCAGGCACTGGTCCACATCGCTGTCGCTAAGGGTGACATCGGAAGCCTGGACGACCCGGTGGCCGACTACCTGCCGGAGTACTTCGGCAAAGCTTCGCCGGACAAGAAAAAGATCACCATCCGGCACATGTTGACCATGAGGTCAGGTCTCGACTGGACAGAGGATTCGACCGAGGGCCAGGTCGAGAAGACGTCGAACTGGGTCCGGGCGATTCTCGGCCGTGAGCTCGTGTCCGCCCCTGGCACGACGTACAACTACAGCAGCGGCAATACGCACGTCGTCTCGGCCGTGCTGCAGAAGGCGACCGGCATGAGCACGTGCCAGTTCGCCCACCAGTACCTGTTCGGACCGATGGGCATCACGGCCGAGCACTGGGGCCGTGACCCGCAAGGGGTCTTCTCCGGCGGGTACAACGTCTACCTGACGCCACGGGAGATGGCCAAGTTCGGCCTGCTCTACCTGCACGACGGCAAGTGGGGTGGCCGACAGCTTGTGCCACGTGATGCTGTGCGTGCGGCGCAAGCCCAGACCGCCCGGGTCGACGACGTATTCGCCTATTCCGAGGGCTGGTGGATGCAGACCATCTCCGAACGCTCGATGTACTTTGCCTGGGGATTCGGCGGGCAGTTCATCCATGTAGTCCCCAGCGCGGACATCGTGCTCGTGACCAGCGAGAACACCAGCGACAGCAGCATCAACAAGGAGATCAACCCGGGGGAGTTCATTCGCGACTATCTGCTGCCCGCCACAGCCGGACCCGGGCCTTGACGTCTGGCGTTCAGGCCCGGGACGTCGGTGCGGCAAGCTCTGCCAGGTGGTGCAGCGAGTTGGTGAGGTGCTCAGGGCCGAACGGCGGGAACCGGATGCCGCGGTCCCGGATGTACTGCGGTACCGCCGACCAGTCGTATGTCAGCGTGACCTCAGTCTCGGACGGACCCAGCGGCGCAAGGTCGTATCGCCAGATCCAGCCGCCGAACTCCAGGTCGCCGTCGCCCTTCTGCTGCCCCGTCAGCCAGCCGATGGTGCGCGGCGGGTCGAGCACCTGAACCTTGTTGACCACCTGGTAGTCACCGTCTGGATGGTTGGAGTGGTACATGTCCATCCGGAAAATCTGTCCCACCTCGGTCAGCGGCTCCCGGTCGGCAGGTTCCTGAACCCATCCGGTGCCATCGATCGCGGAATGGGTCGTCGGGTCCGCCAGCACCGCGAACACCCTCGCGGCGGGCACGGCGACAGTCAGAGTGGCGCTCACATTCTCCTCGGCCATGGCGTGCACGCTCCTTGTCGTCTCAGCTTGGGCCTCCCGCAGGCGCGGAAGGGGGACGTTCCCAAGACGCAGACGACGTGGCGAGGCGGAACTCATCGGTCGTGCGGGCGGAACCCGCCCCCGGATCCGGCCGAACTGGTGCCTACGGCCGGCCCGGTTCTGTCCTGGCCACGTACACGGTGTTGGTCGAGGTGCCGCCCTGCAGTGGATTGTCGAAGTCGACGACATGGGCCGCTGATTGCGGGAAGACCTCTGCGAGTACGGAGGTGAACTGCTTGTCCGGCGGGTCGTTCGACCACAGGGCGAAAACCCCGTCGGGGTGGAGGTGTTCGGTCAGCGCGCGGAGCCCGGCAGGCTGGTAGAGCGCCGCGTGGCGCGGGTGGAGCACATGACGCGGCGAGTGGTCGACATCCAGCAGGATGGCGTGGAAGCGGCGGCCCGGCTCCTTCGGGTCCAGACCGTACGAATCGGCCGCCAGCGCGAAGAAGTCGCCCTGAACCAGGCGGCAGCGGGCGTCCGAAGTCAGCCGGGCGCCGAGCGGGACCAGGCCCCGCTGATGCCAGTCGATGACTTCGGCAAGTGTTTCGATCACGGTCAGCGAGCGCACCCGGGGGTCGTCCAGCGCGGCCTCGGCGGTGTACCCGAGCCCGAGCCCGCCGACAACGACGTCCAGTTCGGCGTCCGGCAGATTCGCCAGTCCGAGTTCCGTGAGCGCGATCTCACCGGCTGTGAAGAGGCTGGACATCAAGAACTCGTCGCCGAGCTTCACCTCGTACACATCGGTGCCCGACGCCGGGTCGCGTCGGCGCCGCAGGCTGATGTCGCCCATCGCCGTCGGGCGCCAGTCGATCTCCTCGAAACGCGCGCTCATCCGTTTGCCTTTCTGAGGCACCGTCGGTGCCGGAAGTCGGTGCCTGGAACCCTGCTCCGCGCAGGTGTGGACGCAACCGCGAAACCGTCCCTGCCCCGCCGACAAGGCTGCCGGCGGGGCAGGGCAGGGGAAGCGGGCCGGTCAGGCGTCGATGATGACCGGGATGATCAGAGGCCTGCGGCGGTGGGTACGGAAGGCCCAGTTCGCCACGGCGCGGGCGATGAGCTGTTCCAGCTGGTGTGCGTCGCCGACGCCCTCCTGGGCTGCGGTCGCCAGAGTCTTCTCGATGACGGGGATGACCGGTTCGAAGGTGGTGTCGTCGTGGACGAACCCGCGGGCCAGGAAGTCGGGGGTCTCGGCAAGGGCGCCCGTGTCGGCGTCGACGATCGCCACCACGGTGACCACGCCTTCCTCCGCGAGGGTGAGGCGGTCCTTCAGGGACGCCTCGGTGGCGCCGCCGACCTCCATGCCGTCCACGTAGACGTTGCCCGCGGGCACCTTGCCGGTGATCGACGCACGCCCGTCCACCAGGTCGACGACGACGCCGTCCTCGGCGATGACCACCCGCTCGGGATCGACCCCCGTACGGATGGCCAGGTCGGCGTTGGCCCGTAGATGGCGCCATTCGCCGTGCACGGGCATGACATTGCGGGGCTTGACGATGTTGTAGCAGTAGACGAGTTCACCGGCGCTGGCGTGCCCGGAGACGTGCACCTTGGCGTTGCCCTTGTGGACGACATGGGCGCCCCACCGGGTCAGCCCGTTGATCACTCGATAGATGGCGTTCTCGTTGCCGGGGATCAGGGAGCTGGCGAGCAGGACGGTGTCGCCCTTGCCGATGCGGATCACGTGGTCGCGGTTGGCCATCCGGGACAGAGCCGCCATCGGCTCGCCCTGGGATCCGGTGCACACCAGGGTGATCTTGTGGTCGGCGAGCTTCTCCATTTCCTTGGTACTCACGACCAGGCCGCTGGGCACCTTCAGATACCCGAGGTCGCGGGCGATGCCCATGTTGCGGACCATGGAGCGGCCCACGAAGGCGACCTTGCGGCCGTGCTGGTGCGCGGCGTCCAGGACCTGCTGGATACGGTGCACATGGCTCGCGAAACTGGAGACGATCACACGGCGCGGGGCGGTACGCATCACCTGTTCGATGGCCGGGTTCAGTTCGCGTTCGGAGGTGGTGAAGCCGGGGACCTCGGCGTTGGTGGAGTCGGTGAGGAAGAGATCGACGCCTTCTTCGCCGAGACGGGCGAAGGCGCGCAGGTCGGTGATGCGGTCGTCCAGCGGGAACTGGTCCATCTTGAAGTCGCCGGTGTGCAGCACCATGCCTGCTCCGGTGCGGATCGCGACCGCGAGGCTGTCCGGGATGGAGTGGTTGACCGCCACGAATTCGCAGTCGAAGGGGCCGAAGCCGCGCCGGTCGCTCTCACGTACCCGCACCGTGCGCGGCCGGATTCCGTGCTCCTTGAGCTTGGCCTCCAGGAACGCCAGTGTCAGCTTCGAGCCCACGACGGGGATGTCGGAGCGCTCGCGCAGCAGATACGGCACGCCGCCGATGTGGTCCTCGTGGCCGTGGGTGAGTACCACGGCCACGATGTCGTCCAGGCGATCACGGATCGAGGTGAAATCCGGCAGGATCACGTCCACGCCGGGCTGGGTCTCTTCGGGGAACAGCACGCCGCAGTCGACGATGAGCAGCTTGCCGGCATACTCGAAGACGGTCATATTGCGGCCGATCTCACCCAGACCGCCCAGGGCGACGACCCTCAGCCCTCCTTCAGGCAGGGGAGGGGCGGCTTTGAGTTCGGGATGTGGATGGCTCATATTCCGACGTTACCGGAGAGTCCGCCGAGGTGATCCACTGGCTGCCCCGACCAGCCGGTTCAGCACGGCGCGGCCGAGCGTGTCGGCGGGCGGGGCGGGACTGCTGCGGCAGCCGACCGGACGGTCGTGTACGCACGCGTATGGATCCGTATCACCGGAGTATGTCTCACCCGGTCGACCTCTGGTCGAATCGCGTCGGATTGGCGATCAATTCGGGTCAGAGGTAAGGAAACTGGCTGCCCTGCCGCCGCCGTCGGCGGCGGCCGTGTCGAACCGAGCCTCAGTGGTGTCCGTTCCCGCCCACAAATTCGGACCCACTTCCGGGAAGGCTCCTGTGACCGATGAGACCTGGCATTTTCGCCTACACGGACCGTGCGCGATACATTGCGCTGGCGCGCCTCACGTCCATCTCCACCGTGACAGAGTTCAGGGGCGAACACATTTCCCCTGTGGCCTCCAATAAATCCTGATCACGGCCGAGAAATCCTCCCCGCACGGGAACGCCGAACTCCTGCGCCGCTACACGGCAGCGATCGCCCGCAGCCCCGCTCAGTGGTTTCGAATCCGCCACTGCGACGCCCAGGCCCGCCTCTTCATCGCCGCCTCTCTGGCCTGCAACAACATCGAAGACACTTGGCTGACCGAAGAGCAGAACCAGATCCTGACTGAAATCTGTGACGCGATGTACGACGCGGTGGCCTACCACAAACACCGGGCCGAAGGCGAAATCTGCAACACCTTCGCCTACACCCGCCCCGGCCTCCGCCAAAACACTTGTCGCACCTATCGCGAGACACTCTGGAATATCGATGCCAACTGGGCCGACACCTCCGAACGTACACCTGTCGCAAATTTTCTCCGCAACATTGCCGGTCTCATCCACATGACAATGCGCCGCTACCGATTCGTCGAGGACAGTCTCACCATCGGAAATCCCGAAACGGCGCAGACCATCGACCAGGCGCGCAAGAACGGAAAACTCTGGTACCGCCTCAGCCGACGCGCGCTCGGCTGTGAACTGCGGTCGCGTCAGTCCGTCACCCGTACCACCGCTGTCGCCCCCGCCCGCACCGTCGGCGTCGCGTACGTGTAGGTCACGCCGCCGACCGTCTTGGTGCGTACGCGCTGCGGGACACCGTTGACCTCGATCTTCTTGTGTACCCCGGGGAAACGGGCCTCCCAGCGGTAGGCCCCACGGCGAGCGTTGTTCGTCAGCTTGGTCTTCGTCGCGCCGTCGTGCCGCACGGTG
Source organism: Streptomyces sp. NPDC033178 (assembly GCF_055577685.1). Lineage (NCBI taxonomy): Bacteria > Bacillati > Actinomycetota > Actinomycetes > Kitasatosporales > Streptomycetaceae > Streptomyces > Streptomyces sp. NPDC033178. Next base: position 223,139 of record NZ_JBVIPT010000001.1, on the reverse strand, counting down.
ATCGTGCTCGTGCCGATGGGCACGTCCGCAGCCTGGAGCCACTTCATGCCCGACGGCAGCCGCGACTGCGTGGTCACCGTGCGGTCGGCCGCGTCCGGTGCGATGCCCATCAGGCCCTCGACGGTCTGGCTGACCAGGGTGAACGACACCTCGGGGTAGTCACCGTTGGGGCCCTGGCTGGAGTTGACGTGCTGGAGTTCCCGCTGGCCGTAGATCTTCTTCATCCACGTCCAGGCGGTGTCGTTGCGGTTGTTCCTGAAGAACATGTCGGGCAGGTACGTCGTCGACTCGATGTTGGGCGACCCCTCCGGCCCCAGCTCCTGCTCCTGGATGTAGTCGAGATAGGCGTCGTTGCGCGGGCCGGGATCGAGGATCTGCTTCATCGGCACGAACACGCTGTTCTCCTTGCCCCAGCCGGTGACCGGGGTGTTGGACGTGGTGTAAGCGCGGACCATGTCGGCGCCGCTTCCGCTGCCGCTCCATTCATCGTTGAAGTACGCCTTCAGCTCGGCGGCACGCCGGTCGTATGTCCTGGCCAGTGCGGTGTCGCCCTTGCCGCGCGCGAGTGTGGCCAGCGCGAGATACGCCTGGTACTGCGAGGCGATGCCGTCCCCGGCCTCGGCGAGGCCGTCGCCGTCCTGCTCGTTGTAGCTGGCGGCGCCGGCGAAGATGCCGTTGCCCGTGCCCTCGGCGACCTTGACCTTGCCGTTGGGCTTGGCGCCGTTGTGCAGGTCGATGAACTCCTCGGTGGAGTGCCGGTAGAAGTTCCACATCGTCGGGTCGTCCACATAACTCTGGTCGCCGGTCCAGAGGTACGCCTGCCCTGCCTTCTCCACGAGTTCGAAGACGGCCGGCACCTCGCGGACGTAGTTGTCCGGGCTCTTGTAGTCGATGCTCAGGTAGGTCTTGGCATCGAAGTTCAGGGCCCAGACCGGAAAGTACTTGTGCGCGGCGGTGGAAGACGCCGCGAACGAGCGGAGCATCGTCTTGTTCGCCTCGTCGAGGCCGAGGATGTGGGCGCCGGCGAGCTGGTGGGTCATGTCGCGGGAGTAGTAGGCGCTGCGGTTGGCGTACCCGGCCCAGTAGGTGGGCGCGTACTGCGCGGTGCCGGTGCCGCCGGTCTGGTACTCGTCGACGTTGATCGGGCCCGTCGTGCCGGGCAGTTGAGCCCAGCTGTTGGCCTTTCTCTTGGCCCAGCCGAACATCTCGGCGACCTCGGGGTCGGACGAGGTGACCTTGGGGTCTGCGGGCGCGGCGGGAGAGATCATCAGGTCGTCCGCGTTGACCCAGGCGCTGCCCGAGCCGAAGGCGATCTGTAGCCGGTCGCCGGTCTTCAGCTCGACGCGGCTGATGGTGTAGCGGGCGTACGCGCGGCGCTCCGGCAGAGTGATCGTCTCTACGGTCTTGCCGTTGCGCCGGACCGTGTACGTGCCGCCGGTGCCGGCGCTTCCGATCCACGCGGAGAAGTCGTAACTGCCGTTCCGCGGCGCGACGATGTTCAGCTCGGCGCTCTTGCCGGCTCCGGCGTCGAGGTAGAGGAAGCGGGCACCGCCGTGGGAGTTGCCGGTGCCGACTCCGGTGCCCGCGCCGAAGGTCCAGTCCGTGCCGCCGTTCTCGAACCCCGGGTCCGGGATGACGAGTTGGGGACGGGCGGCGGTGGCTGTGCCCGACGCGGGAACCCCGCCGTCCCCCGGCGCCGCCGCAGCAGACAGCGCGGGGGTCATCGGCGTGAGCAGAGCAACAGCGGTGAGCAGCATGAGCCTTGAGGGCTTCATCGGGTCTCCCGGGTCTTCAGTCACGTCGAGCGGACGAGCGGTCGGGCAGTGGCGGGAAAGCTAGCAGGGGCCGAAGAGGCGATTCAATGGTCATGCGCAAGAAACATGGAAGACACGCACACTGACTGCTACGTTGGGCGGAAGTACGAGCTGAAAGTTTTCAGTGAGATCTTGCAAGTCTGACCGGTCGGCCTCGTGAGCGTCCTGTCGGCCGGTGGGTACCAGGGGTGACGGAGGGAACGTATGAAGGTCGGCATCACCGAGGTCGCGGACCGGGCGCAGGTGAGCGAGGCCACGGTCAGCCGGGTCATCAACCGGCGCCAGGGTGTGTCGCGCAAGACCCGCGAGGCGGTCGAGCAGGCGATGGCCGACCTGGGGTACGAGCGGCAGATGCGGGGTCAACTCGTCGCGGTCGTCACGGAGTTGGTCTCCAACCCGTTCTTCGCCGATGTCGCCGAACGGATCGAATCCATCCTCGCCCCGCACGGCCTCAAGACGGTCCTGTGCCCGTGCTTCCCAGGTGGAGTACAGGAGTTGGACTTCGTGACCTCCCTCGCCGACCGGGGTGTGGCGGCGGTCGTGTTCCTCTCGGCCAGCAACACACTGGAGGGCGCGGACCCGCAGGCGTACGAACTCCTGCGCTCCCGCAGAATCCCCTTCGTCGGGATCAACGGCCAGTTCGAGGGCGTGAGCGAGGCGCCGGTCTTCTCCACCGACGACCTGCTGGCCGCCGAACTCGCCGTCGACCACCTCCACCGGCTCGGCCACCGTCGCATCGGCATGGCGTCGGGCCCGGTCGGCAACCGCCCGGCCGACCGTCGCGTCAGCGGTTTCGTCGCCTCGCTGGGCAAGCGGGGTGTCGAGGACCCGGAGCAGTGGGTGGTCCGGCAGTCCTACACCGTCGAGGGCGGCCAGTCCGCCGCGATCTCGCTCCTCGGCCGCGGCGCCACGGCGATCGTCGCCGCCAGCGACTACATGGCCCTGGGTGCGATCCGGGGCGCGCGCCGTCAGGGGTACGACGTCCCGGGCGATGTGTCGGTCGTCGGCTACGACGGCTCCATGATCATGGACTTCGTCGACCCTCCGCTCACCACGGTCCGTCAGCCGGCCGACCGTCTGGCCTCGGAGGTGGGACGCAGCATCCTCGCCCTGGTCGGCAACCGCGACGTCCCCGTCGGTGAACTCCTCTTCGACCCCGAACTGGTGATCCGTGCGAGCACGGCGGTGCCGAAGGGGTGAGTTCCCTTTGCTCGTCCAGACCATTGACCTAGAGGTCGGGTCTATGGACACTCCACTCGGGGATCCGGTCAGATCACTGGCGGCAACTCTGCCTATTCATCGGGTGTTTCGTAGCTCATGGATGCTCCGGAGGGGCTTTGTCTCGGTTCGTGTTTCTCGGGGTGGCGCTCGCGCTGCTCGTAGGTGGCGGGAGTCCTGTCGCCGCAGCGCCGAAGACGAGGCCTGTGGTGGTCGACGTGGACGCCTACGGGGCCGACCCCACCGGCCGGAGGGACTCGACGCCCGCCGTCGTCGAGGCGCTCCGGCACGCCAAGAGCGTCGATCATGATCGGCCGGTCAGGATCGTCTTCTCGAAGGGCACCTACCAGATCTACCCGGAGCGGGCCGAGACGCGTGAGCTGTAGGTCTCCAACACCGTTGGCGCCGACCAGCGTTACCGGGACAAGAAGATCGGGCTGCTCGTCGAGGACATGCACGACGTCACCATCGACGGAGGCGGGGCCAAGCTCGTCTACCACGGCCTCCAGACGGCGTTCGCCTCGATCCGCTCGACCGACGTGACTTTCACGAACTTCTCCTTCGACTACGCGGCCCCCCAGGTCATCGACGCGACCGTGGCCAGCACCGGTGTCACCGAAGGGCACGCCTACCGCGTCCTGTCGATCCCGGCCGGCAGCCCGTACAAGGTGAAGGGCACGCACATCACCTGGCTCGGCGAGAAGAGCCCGGCCACCGGACAGCCGTACTGGTCGGGTGTCGACGGACTCCAGTACACACAGCTCCACGACCCCAAGGCGCAACGGACGTGGCGAGCGGACAACCCGCTGTTCAACGATGTCGCTGCGGTCACCGACCTCGGCGGACGCCGGATCCGGATCGACTACACCACCGCGGCGCGGCCGGCGGACGCCGGGCTCGTCTACCAGATGCGCCTCATCGAGCGAACGGAGCCGGGCGCGTTCATCTGGCAGTCCAAGAACGTCACGATGCGCTCGATGAACGCCTACTACCTCCAATCCTTCGGTGTAGTGGGGCAGTTCAGCGAGAACATCTCCATCGACAGGGTGAACTTCGCACCCGCGCCGAGGTCCGGCCGGTCGACGTCATCCTTCGCGGACTTCGTGCAGATGTCCGGCGTCAAGGGGAAGGTCTCGATCACCCGGAGCGTCTTCGACGGACCGCACGACGACCCGATCAACATCCACGGCACCTACCTCGAGTTCGTGGGGAAACCTGGACCGTCCACCCTCACCCTCGCCTACAAACACCCGCAGACCGCCGGATTCCCGCAGTTCGCCCCCGGTGACAAGGTCGAGTTCGCCACCAAGCGCACGATGACAGCTCTGGCCAACCCGCACGCGAAGGTCACCGCGGTCGACGGACCGAGCGGGATGGACCACAACAAGCCGCTGACCACGATGACCGTCACCTTCGACCGGCCGGTTCCCTCCGGGGTCGAGATCGGCGGCACGGTCGTGGAGAACATCACGGCCACCCCGTCGGTCGTCATCTCCGGCAATGTGTTCCGCAACGTGCCGACCCGCGGCATCCTGGTCACCACCCGCAAACCCGTCCTGATCACCGGCAACCGGTTCGACGGGATGTCCATGGCCAGCATCTACGTCTCCGCCGACGCCTACCAGTGGTACGAGTCCGGGCCGGTCGCCGACCTGACGATCCGCGGGAACTCGTTCACGCGGCCGAGCGGCCCGGTCATCTTCGTCGAGCCGACCAACCAGGTCATCGACCCGGCGACCCCGGTGCACCACAACATCTCGGTCGAGCACAACTCGTTCGACATCGGCGACGTCACCATCGTCAACGCGAAGAGCGTCGGCGGGTTCGCATTCACCGGCAACACCGTCCGGCGGCTGGACGGACGGGCTCACCCGCCGTCCGCCTCCCCGCTGTTCGTCTTCCACGGCAGTTCGGGCATCCGGATCGCACACAACCGCTACGACAAGGGCCTGAACACGTCCGTGGTCACCGACTGACAGGAACGGGTCCCGATCTGAGATCGGTCGGTACCCGGAGTGCCAGCTTGCGGCCCCATGCCTGGGCGGGTGCCTCGATGCAACGGTAGGTCAGCATGCACAGCGGCAACAGCACCGCATAGAACGCCACTTCCAGTACGAGATTGTTCTGCCGCCACCGGCCCATCGTGCTGTCGATCACCGCCAGCAGCACCGGGTGTGCCAGGTAGACCGAGTAGCTGATCGCGCCAAGACCGGTCAGGAGGCGCGGTACGCGTCGGCGGCGCGACGCCAGGCCGACACCGAAGGTAAGCACGGCCAGCAGGAACGCCACGATCCAACCTCGCCGGGTGAACTGGTCCCCGTCGCCGTACCGGTACGCACTGCCCACGGCGCAGGCAACAACGACGACGGCTGTGCAAGCCGTGTGCCGCCAGGTGTTCTGACCGTTCTCGGCCCGGTGGACGGCGGTGCCAAGGAACATCACGGCGAGGATCACCAGACCCTCCCACAGCGGGACCGTGCCGTTGAGCGGGACCAGGACGAGCGCGAGCACCCCGCCCAGCACGCCGCCGAACACGCGAAGCGCGGGTGACCCGGCGCTCGCACAGCAGATCGCGACCACCAGGGCGCCGGAGGCGAGCCCGATCAGCGGGCCTGTGCCGACCAGGTCGGACAGGGTGGAATCCGGCAGCGTAATGCCTGCCGTGACGCTCACGGCGGCGAGCACGGCCAGGGTGACGGCGACCGTCGCCGACCGCTGATGCAGACGGACCGTGAAGAGCGCGACGACCAGCAGATAGAAGGCCATCTCGTACGAGAGCGTCCACAGGATGAGCAGGAGATTGGGTGTCCCCAACAACTCCTGGAGCAGGGTGATGTGGGCGACGGTCACCGCGACAGCGCTCTGCCCGCCGAAGTCACGAATCTCCGCGAGGCCCAAGAAGTTGACGGCAAGGATTGCCATGACGACAGCCGCCCAAAGCGGGTACACGCGGAAGATCCGTCCGATCCAGAACGACCGGACGCAGCCCCGGCGCTCCAGCGACGCGGGAATTATGTAGCCGCTGACCAGGAAGAACACCAGGATGCCGTACCGGCTGGTGTTGAATTCGGGCATCAACTCCCGCCGGAACTCCGCCATGAAGGAGTACGACGAGTGGTCGAACACCACGACGAGTGCAGCGATGCCGCGCAATGCGTCCAGCCAGGCCAACCTCGACGGACCGGTCGACACGGCGGCGGATATTGGTAATCGCAACGTCACAGAATGTGACCACCTAGGGGAGTGAGGGACGAGGGATGCGTGTTTGCAGTGGCTGCGCCTGGTCCCAGTGCGGTGAATCCGTCGGCTAGGCGTCCGGCAGGGTGACCTTCATCGGAACGCAGGGCTCGGCCTCGCTCTTGGTCTTGTAGAACTCGACCGCGCGAGGTCGGGAGTCACCCCTGGTGTTCTCGAACGCCAGCACGTTGCCCCGGCGCAGGGTGACGTCCCAGCCGGCTTTCAAGGGGATGATGAGGACACGGTTGCCCTGCCGATCAACAGCCGGAAGCGGCGTGACCTCGCTGCGCTCGCAGACGTATCCGGCAGGGAGCAAGTCAATGGTCACCTCAATGCCCCAGGGACGCACTTCTCTTGCGAGGTCATGCTGAGCCTCGACACCGATGTTCTGGTCCTTGACGGTGAGCGTTACCCTGCCGTCGCCGTGGCGCTCCACCGCGTACGCCGTCGAGTCGGCCAGTGAGCCGGGCACGACCACCGTGCCGAGCCAGGCCACCGTGCAGGCGAACGCCACGACGGCGATCCGACGCGGGGCGAGCAGCCGGCGAGCGGAGGTCTTCGGCTTTCGCTCGCCGGATTCGGCCCCAGCCGGCGCCCGGCTCGCCCCGGCCCCGCGCAGTTCGATCTCCCTCTTCAGATCATCCAGGAGCCGGTCCTCGAACGTCGTCCTCGCGCTCATGCTTCTCCCCTTGCAACGTGCAGCAGCGACGGGTCCGGCGATCCCGCTCCGGTGGAACTTGCCCGTACAGACGCGGGGTTCGTCTCCACGCTGTTCGTCTCCGCGGCCGCGACGTCCGCCTCTTCCCGCAGGGCTTTGCGTGCCCGGTGCAGCCGGACCCGGGCTGTCACTTGCCGGATGCCCAGCGCGGCCGCAGCCTCGGTGACCGTGAGCTGGTCCACCGCGACCAGCTCCACGACGGCCCGCTCGCCCTCGGGAAGACGCGTGAGCGCGGCCAGGGCGCGCCGACCCGGGCTCTCCGCGTCGAGCTTGTCCTCAAGGCGGACGATGTCGTCGGCCTCCAGCAACCTCCGACCGGAGAAGCGCCGATCGCGTTCCGCCTCCCGGGCGACCCGGCGCCGCTCCGAGGACACGACGTTGCGCGCGATGCCGTACAGCCAGGCCGTCTCGCTGCCGAGGCGTGGCCGATAGGTGTGGGCCGAGTCGAGGACGGCGAGGAAGATCTCGGCCGTCAGGTCGGCAGCGGTGTGCGGATCGTCGACCCGCCGGGCCACGAAACGCATCACCGCGTCCACGTGACGCCGATAGAACTCTTCGAAGAGCTGCGGGTCGCGTGCCACCGCGGCGGGCCCACCCCGTAACCGTTCCGCGCCGTCCACAGGCGACTCCCTCTCGTCGGAGACTCCCCGGCGATCCTCCTCTTCGGAGGTTCAGCGGGGTTCTTCAAAGGCACTTCACCTGTTCTTGGACCGAGGCGCGAAAAGCGTTACAGGGTGGACCTGGGCGCCCGGTGAACGGCAGGTCCTCTTCGGACAGCATCAGCTCTTCGTCGGCAGGGACGATGCCTGTCACCAAGCACGTCATCGCAGTGCGCGAGCGAGGACATCCCGGTGGTCCAGGACCCACTGCCAGGCAGCCTGGACCTCAGTGACTGTGCCGGCGGCTCGAAGGCCGATCATCGCCTGGTCCCCGGCCTGCGCGGCAGTCTCGATGCCGCGCCAGCACCTGTCCTGCCACCACAAGATCGCAGAGATGAGGTCATCCCGATCGGCCAGCTCGTAGGCGTCGGCGACCAACCGCAACCGCCGCGCGCTTTCGTCGATGTCTCGCACCCCTGGCCCGAGACCGATGTACTGCCAGCACACATGGGCGACATCGTGAATACGTGCGCCCGGAGCCGCCAAGTCCCAGTCGATGAACGCCACCGGACGCAAGGCGCCGCCGACCGATCGGTAGACCGTGTTCTTGGGCGAGAGATCGTTGTGACAGACGACCTCCTGTGACCCGGCCAGTTCGGTGCCGGCTGTCAGATCATGGAACTCCCGCACGAGCCGGGTGACCAGCAGCAGACTCTCCTCGGAGCGCACGGCTGACGGCTGGCCCCGTTCCCAGGCCACGTGCCCGTCAAGGAAGGTGAGGACCTCACGCCCGTCCTCATCGAGCCCCAGGTACCGCGGCGCACCGGGCCAGCCACGGACCTCAAGGAACCTCAGCAGTTCGGCGACGAACTCTGTACCGGCCGACGCGGGGCGGCGCACCGTGGCACCGACCCGCACGACGTGATTGACGAAGCCACCCGGCAATGACGATTCAGACATCCCTCCACTCTGAATCATCCTGGTCTCCACCACAGCCGACGCGGCAGAGGCCGAGCGGGGTCGACAACTTGGTCAGGACGCCTTCGCTCCCAGCGGCTTGTGAGAATCCTCGGATCGGAGCTCAGCCCAAGGCCAATGTGGGTGCAGAACACTCAGCGTTGCCGATTGCACACGGGAAGGATCAGGGAAGAGACCGCCGTCGGGCTTGAGCACGCTCTCGTAGACGACCCGCAGCGTCCTGCGGGAGATCCCCTGCCTCTTCCGCGGTCTGGCGTTCGCCGGCGTAGTGCAGCAGGCCGCCCGCGGTCTCGGCGAAGGTCAGGTGCGCCCGCAGCACCCGCAGCGCGGCGAGCACCTCGTACGCGTCGTGCCGGGAATCCAGCGTCCTGGTGGCGCCGACTGTTTCCGAGGCGCTCGCCCCCACCCGGCGGATGTATCCAGTGCGTGGGACGGGGCCGGCGGCGCGACCGACCGGTCACTTCTTCCTGGCGTCCCACGAGCCGGCGCCGAAGGTGCGCAGCAGGACGACCAGGGTGGCCCCAAGCCGCCAGTCCAATCCCGGCGCGTGCAGATGCAGCTTGCTGCCGCGGGATCTGAACTCCAGCGGGACCTGCCCACCCGCGCGCCACTTGATGCGCCGGGGGCCGCGCGCGACACCACCCTCATTGTTGGGGACACTGTCGAGAACGCTGAACACGAGGATCAGTAGCTGCATGGGCAACGACAGCCACCACATGCACCACCAGAAGATCCGGCCCTTGAAGCCCACTGCCTCAGGGCCGCCGGGCTGAGTCACGGTCCAGCGGGTGCGCAGGCCCCTGCCACGGAGCGCCTTCTCGCGCACGAGCGTGCCGATGGACTCGCCGTGCGCTCCGAGCGCCTGAAACGTCGCGACGCCGCCGGTGGCTGAAAGGGTCACCAGGGTGGCCACCCGTTCCCGGCGGTGCTCGTCGGCCCACAGGACGAAGGAGCGAGCGCCGCTGCTGCGGGCCGCGAGGTATGCGGGTATGCCGCCCGGTGGCAGCTCGCGCTCCACGTACGCGACCACCCGGGCCGGTCCCGATCCGTCGGAGAAGTCGACCCAGTCCTTGACCGGCGCGGGAGCGCCGTCGTGGACTCTTTCCCAGGAGGCTCTCATGGTCAGTACGTTGCTCACCCGACATGCTCCTTCGTGCTTGGGCGGGTGCGGCGCCAGTGGCACCCACCCCTGACCGCCCGGTCCCTGTGTTCACTCGACGCTGTCGTCGACCTTGAAGTTGTAGTTGACCTGTTTGCCGTTGACCGAGGTGGCGGTGACGGTGACACCGAGGGTGTCGCTGCCGGCCGTGAGCTCGCAGCGGATCGTGGCGCCGACCCGAGCCGCGAGGTGCTCAGGGCAGGTGACCCTGTCGGGACGCTTGCCGGTGTCCGCGGCGAGCTTGTCGGAGATCGTCTGCGCGACTCGGGCCTTGTGGACGGCCCCGCCCTCGCTGACGCCCGTGTTCTCGGGCTCGGCGGGATCGTCACCGACCGGCTGCTCCTCGGCCGTCGGCTGCTCCTCGACGGCGGCTGCGCTCTCGCTGGCCGTCGCCTCATTCTTCTTCTCCGCGTCGCCAATGCTGAAGGAGCATCCAGTGGCGAGAAGCACCGTCAGTGCGCCCAGCGCCGCCGCGGTCGCAATCCTCTTGTTACGCCCCGTGTGCTGCATTCCGTCCCCCGGTTTGTGGTGATGTGACAAAGATTCAGGACTGCACAATCGACTGAATCGGTTCTGCGCATAAAAGGTTTGAGTTGGGCTGTAAAAGGGATCAGGCTGAACCGAAAGAGGTGCGGTCGCCATTGATGCGGCGAACGCACCTCTCGTTACGCCGAAGTTCCCGCGACTTGTCGCCGACATCCCGGCGGTTCGCGCGGGAAAAAAATGGAGATCAGGTCTCCATCCCCTGGCCAGGTACGCGGACCGAACGGTCTCGAACGTCCATACCGGGGACCGGGCGGTGGAGCAACTGTTCGTCAGTTACAGCTGATCCGCGCCCCGGTTTCCACGCTGTAGTTCGCCCACACCATCGCATCCCGCGTATTGGGGCCGTAATCACCGTCCGCCGCGACACCCACCTTCCTCTGAACGGAGATGAGCGCCGACTCGGTGAGGGCTCCGAAGACCCCATCCGTTGCGAGCTTGTATCCGTAGCAGGAATTCAGGTTCTTCTGCAGGGCGCGGACTGCTGTGTTGCTCATCCCTCGGTCCAGCCAGCAATCGGACCAATCGCCGGTGACGTAGGGGACGTACTTGTAGGACGTGGGGTTTGTGACTTTGTTGTAGACATAACCCCCGTAGCTACAAGGGGAGTCAGCCGCGGCCGCGGCCGCGGTCGCGGACGGCGCGCCGGCGAGAACGCCGCCGAGGAGGCCGGCCAGCAGGGCTCCCGTGGCCGTAGCCGACTTGGCGCGCCCGCTTCGGATGTTGATCAATTCTGCTCCACCTTCCGATTTTCGGGCGGATTGCCCGAGTTCCTACAGGACGGGACTGCGGTGCGTCTGATGCAGCGTGAAGTCATGTGGACCGCTGGTCACCTGTGAGGGTCAGGGGCACCGCAGAGTCGCTCGCCTCGGATCTCATCTGGGACGGCCCTGCCCATGCCGACTGCCCGGGCACATGAGCGAGAAAAGCGAAAGTGAGGTCGTGCGCGCCCGCTGAGGTCGGTGTCAGCCCCGTACGAAGAGCACGTTAGCCGGGCCCGGTCGCTGAGTGTGCCGGTCGTTTGCCCCACAAGCCCTTGAGCCGTAGATCGGTTGGATGGCTGTAGCCCAGGGCGGTGGGCCGTGCGGGACAGCGGCGGGCTCGATGGTGGGCGCGGGCGCGGGCCTTGTGACAGCGTCGCCCGCTGGACCAGTGCAGGCCGTGCCGGATCCGGTCGGGGTGGGTGGCTGGAGCCGGGGCTGCAGGACGATGACGAGGCGGCGGATCTCGTAGGCGGTGAAACGCAGGGGCGGGACGGAGCCGGTGGGCGTCGGCCTCGTCCCCCTGCGTGGTCGGCGGGCTGTGCCGCTTCCTGACGCAAGTGCTCCGAGGTGAGGGGGCCCTGCTCGCGCAGGGGCCGCCGTGTTCTGGACGGCAAGGAACGCGGCGGCCGGCTGGGCCCGGGTGATGTGCCGGTACCAGCCGTGACAGGAGCGCACCTCGTTGTCGGCAGACGGCAGACGGCAGACGGCAGACGGCAGGCGGACTTGGCCGACTCGATCGCTTCCTCGGATCGCTGAACTACAGCCGTCCAACCGATCCACCGCTGAAGGGAACATGCCCTCCAGCCGCAGATCTTGATCCGTCGGTCACAACCGGCCGGGCGCCGGGCGCCGGTCGCCAAGCCGGTGACCGAGCGCGACCCGGCCCTCGCGCCGTGGTGCCGGGCGGGCGCAGGAGCGCGAAACGATCAGCTCCGATCGCTGCAGGGAGGATCTGCGGCTGTAGTACAAGGCACGGCCGTGCTGGTTGGTCCAGCCGGCGATCAGTCGGCGCTGTCGCTGGTGACCTTGACGGCGGCACCGAGGTTCGGCGCCGCCCTCCTGGCGAGTTCGTCGGCACGGTCCCGATCCACGCCCTCCGCCACGACGATGCTCACCGCCGATCCAGACACGGCATCGCGCCGCAGAGTCGCGCTGACGAGTGGGTACTGAGCGAGCACCGCCTCGTACGCGGCGATCGCCTCGGCGGGGAAACGGTCGTTGAAGTCGGTCTCCACAAAGAGCCCTCCTTTGACCGTTAGGACAATCACCCCAGAGAGTGGCCGGTGCCGGTCGCCCTCGGCGTACATGTCCTTGAACACCGCCAACGCGCCGATGGCATCGACCGCGGTGACCTCGATCCGCCAGCGGTCGGTTGCTTCTTTCCAGGGCGCGTCATTGATGTCGGCGTCCGCAACCCGGTCGTCGGCCGTCAGTGACCGCCACAGCGCCAGGACCTCTCCGGTGCGCCCCTCGTCCGCGACAACGGTGAAGGTGATGCCATCCGCCGCGATCCGACCGGTGATCTTGTCGTGACGGGCGACGTACTTCCTCATCTCGCCCACCAGTTCGGTCACGCGGTCGGACGAAGTGCCGTCCTTGAGGACCAGCGTGCCGGTCGACGTTCCTTTGAAGGGCAGAGTGTTGTTTTTGGTGGTGCGGATATTCGCCACGTCCGGCGTACCCGCCCAGTTCTCTTCGAAATCCGCGGCGAGTGCCGTGCCCTTGTCAATGGCGCAGCCGGTCAACGAGGGCAGGCCCAGCAAGAACGCGATGATCAGTACCGGCCACCGCAGGGCGCTTCTTCTCAGTGTCGTCTCCTTGAAAGCGGTACACACGCTGCCGCCTCGTCAATTCGCGGCGCCAGCAGACGGATTGAGGCTCCACCTGCCCGCGCCTGGCGGCAATTGCGTGAGTGGCCCGGAGTGCGCCGGTGGGTTCGCCGTTGTTCTTTGGTCAGGGGCAGCCGCCCCTGACCAAGACCGTCCGGGACCGTCAGTTCCTGAAGTCCGGCCGTGGCCGACCGTTGTGGCGCAGCCGGAGCCGACGCCGGGGGTGCGAGCGCAGCACCGGATGGAGGTTCCAGCCCCGCTCCGAGGCGACGCGCAGGACGTAACCGGCGCCGGCGCCCCGGAAGTAGTGTGCTCCGAGTTCCAGGTCGCGGTGGTACTCGCGACGGTACCGGGAGGTCTCCACTCGCCGGGTCTGCTTCTCGATGCGCCGCTCCACGCGCGCCTGGTAGTACGCCGTGTCGCCCTCCCGCACCAGCGCCACCGGGGCCACGCACCAGAGCGGGACGAACGGCACCCGGCCCAGAGTGGCGTCCAGCACCCGTATCGCACCGTTCTCGGCACGCGGCACCATGTAGACAATCAGTTCGGCCACTGTCGCTACGCAGTAGAAGCAGACGGCGAGGAAGACCCACACCACCCACCACAGCGGCAGGAACACCAGAGTCAGGGGGAGAAGCATCAGCCAGCGCAGTGCGGCCGGACGGCCGGGAAGCGGCCCCCAGGCGGGGTCGTCGTAGTCATGCACGGATGGTGTCTTCCCCTCGGGCTCGCCATCGAGCCTCACTGTCTGATCCCGACCGTCACTTCAGAGGATCCGCCCCCAACGACTTCTTCAGGGGGAAGTAGCTAGAAGCTGCGGCTGGCGCAGCCGTTGCGCGTCCCGTCCTGCCTGTACCGCGCCCACTGCAGGTTCTCGAAGGCCTGCTCGCCGTACAGCCCGTCAACGGTTATTCCCTCTTGGCTCTGGGCGTATTTGAGGGCGTCTCGTGTGGCCGGGCCGAATTCGCCGTCGACGGCGATGGGTTGCCCGTAGCACGACTTGAGGGCGAGCTGAAGAGCCTCGACGCCGACCCCAGCGCTGCCGTAGTCCATCCAGCAGCGCACGTTGTAGTACCCCTTGTACCACACGTCTGGGATCTTGATCATCTGCGAGGAGGTCGTGTTGTAAGTGATCTTGTGGCTGGACGAGCATTCCCCGACGTAGGGCCACGCTGCCGCCGAAGGAGCGACGGCCACGGCGCCGCCGAGGAGGCCGGCGGTAAGGGCGCCGGTCGCCAGAAGGGATCTGAACCGCTTGCCGAGACGAATGGACATGGTTGTACCTCTCGTGAGGGGAGGAAGCGAACTGCCCGTGCGTCAGGCGCGCACTCGCACCCGCCTGGATGCGCGGCGGCAAAGGCCGGTGTCAGCCCCGTACGACGGGCACAGTAGCCCGGCCCGATCGCCGAGTGTGCCGGTCGTTCGCCCCACAAGGAACGGCCACCGCACACACCGGAGTACGCGCAAGGCAGCGGACGAGACCGCTTCATCGCACCGAGGCCGGACGGGAAGGGGCGTTCTACCTTGATCGCGAGTCAACTACCCTTGTCTCTATGCGGTACGGGGGATACGAGGGGAACGGGGAAAGAGCCGCTGAGCTGATGGACGGCCCCAGGTCCAGTGAGCGCCTGGTGATCCTGGCCCTTGAGCGGTACGGGGTGTGGCTCCGGTCCACCGTGGTCTGTCTGTGCAGTGCGCTGGGCGTCGTCTCGGCGGATGCGGCGGACATTCCCCTGGCGATGTCTCTGCTGGTGCCCGCTCTCCTCGCCTGCGGTGTGCGCCTCTACGCGCTGCGCCGCCCGCTCCCGTTCGCCCTGCTGTGGACGTTGGACGCGGCCGTGGTGGTGCTGACGGGGCTGTCTCAGCCGGTGCTCGGCGGCGATGGCGCGGATGTGATGGTGGAGGCGATTGTCAGCATCAGCGTCATCACTTTCCAGCACGAGTGGGCGACGCGCCCTCTGCCCGGGGCTGCCCTGGCCGCGCTGGGGGCCGTCGCCTGTGCGCTCGGCGACATCCTCTCCTCGCCAGGGCACAGCCCGGAGTTGGTCCCTCTGGTGCGCCTGTTTTTCCTGGCGGGCCTGTCGAGGGGCGCTTACCTCATCGTCCGGGCCCGGGCCAGGGCCGCGGACCGATCGGCCGCGCTCAGGGCGGCGTCGCGCCGGAAGGCCGATGTCGCCGCCGCACGCAGAGCAGCCGAGCGCGAGTACCTGGCGACCCTGCACGACACGGCGAGCGCGACGCTGCTGATGGTCTCCCAGGGCGACGGGCTGGACTGGTCGTGGCTGCCTCCACGTGCCAGACAGGATCTGGAGGCACTGTCCGCCGTGCCCGGATTCGAGACGGGGAGCGTCGACCTCGCGGCACTTCTCGGCTGCGTGCCCGAAGGTGAGGGACAGGCCAGGGTGCGGCTCAAGACGCACATCGACGGCCCGCTCGCGGTCCCGTCCGGCCCTGGGCTTGCGATATTCAACGGGGTCCGGGAGGCCGTCACCAATGTGGCACGCCATGCCGGGGTGCGGGAGGCGGAGCTCAGGGCATGGACGGAGGGCGACGGCGCCGTTGTCGAACTGTCCGACGCGGGACGGGGCTTCGACCCGCAGTCCGTCTCCGCACGGCGCCGGGGCATCAGTGGTTCCATCATCGGCAGGATGCACGCGGTCGGAGGCTCCGCCACGGTCACCTCACATCCGGGCACCGGGACCCGCGTGCAGTGGCGCTGGCACGGCCGAGCCCGGGCATTACAGCCAGGGGACAGAGCGCAGGCTGCGGGCGTACCGTCCCCGCCCCGCGCCCGGGCACACACGGCCGTCGTCCGCCTCATCCGCAGACAGCTGCTGCACGGGGCCCAACTGGCCGCGCTGCTGATCAGCCTGCTGTCGCAGTTCACCCTCTCGCTGCACCCGCTCACGGCCTACCAGGGCGTGTACCGCCCTGCGTGGGCACAGACAGCGGCCTTCGTCTGCCTCGCCGCCGTCGCGGCGACCGGCGCCGCCTTTCTGCTCCGTGGCAGGCAGATCCCGTCGCAGGTGCGCGGGTGGAGCCTGGGCGCGGTGCTGGCCGTTTCGGCGACAGGTGCGTTCACACTCCCGCCGGAGCGGTTGACAGGGGCGGAGGACTGGGCGTTCGGACTGGTCGGCTGGCATGCGCTGTTTCTGCTGGCAGACCTGCGGGTCGGGGCGTTCGCGGCGTTCCTCGGGGCGCATATCGGGCTCAACGCGACCGCTGTGTTCCTCTCGGGGGTGCCAACCGCCGCGGAGTCGGCCACCATGGGGATCTCCGCGATATCCATCTGCGGCTTCCAGCTCTCCGTCGGTGTACTACTGACGCACCTGCTCCACGGCACGGCGCCGGCAGCAGGGACCGCGGCCGCACAGGAAGAGGAACTGCGTACCCGGGAACGCATCCACGAAGACATGCAGCGTGATCACAAGGACCGCTACCGCGCCCTGGCGGCCACGACAGTGCCGCTGCTCGCGGGCCTTGGCCACGGTGTGCTGAGCCCGCACGACGAGCAGGTCAGGCTGCGGTGCGGCGTGGAAGCCGCCCGTATGCGCCGCCTGTTCGCGGAGAGCGATGCCGTCCTGGACCCGCTGCTGAACGAGTTGCGGGCGTGCGTCGAGGTGGCCGAGCGCCAAGGGGTGACGGTGAGCCTGGCCGTAAGAGGCCAGCGGGGTGAGGTGCCTCTGGAGGTACGCAGGAAGCTGATCGACCCGGTGACGGTGATTCTGGGCCATACCCGCTCGACCGCGCGGGTGACCGTCGTATGGACACCCCGCACGGTCCGCGTGAGCGTGGTCGGCGTGGACTGCGCCGACGGCCGCAACAGGGGAGAGGCCGCCCCGTCGCATGGCCGTGTCACGGACGCGAAGGTGTCCGTGGCGAGAACCACGCGCGGCGGAAGTGTGTGGGTGGAGGCCAGTTGGAGCAAATCGGCGGCCTCAGAAGTTGACCGGGCATGAGTAACAGCGCACCAGTCAGCGTGGTCGTCGTTGACGATCATCCCGCCATCCTCGCGGGCGTGGAGATGTGGTACGCCGCATCGCCGCGGCCCATCACCGTGGTCGCGGCCGGCGGTTCCGTACGGGAAGCCTGGACCGCGCCGGGCAGCACGGCCGATGTCGTCCTCCTGGATCTGCAACTGGGCGAAGGCGCTCCCGCCCTCAGCAGCCTCCGAAGACTTGTCGATTCCGGGCGGCAGGTGGTCGTCTACTCGATGCGGGATGACGAGAAGACGGCGCTCACCTGCCTGGACCTGGGAGCCGCGACCTTTCTGACCAAGAGCGAGGGCCAGGATCACTTGGTCGAGGCGACATTGGCAGCAGCAGATGAGCGGCCCTACATGCCGCCCGCGCTGGCCGGCGCGCTGGGAACGAACGCCCGCGCCGACCGCCCCCAGCTCTCGGCGGGCGAGGAGAACGCGCTCATCGAGTGGTTCCAGTCGGAGTCGAAGGAGTTGGTCGCGCAGCGTCTCGGTATCTCCGTACGAACGGTCAACTCGTATCTGGACCGGGTGCGCATCAAGTACGCGAACGTCGGCCGACCCGCGCGAACCAAGGCAAGCCTGGTCGCCCGCGCCATCCAGGACGGGCTGGTCGACGTGGACGACCTCTGAGCGGCGCGGATCGAGTCGTCCACCGCGACGGCCATTCCGACCCAACTCGGGTCCAGCGTTCTGGTCTTCGGCCTCTTGATTCCTCTGGCCTTCGTCAACACGGAAGCAGCCATGTGGTTCTGGCTTACGCTCACCCCCGCTCACTTCGTTCTCGGGCACTGTCCCCGCCGACTCCCGCCGCAGTGAACCGCCCTGCGCGCGGCTCGGGTCGTGTCGCTGGGCCGGATCTCCGTCGGGATCCGGCCCAGCATGGCCTGCTTGCTCCGTGCGCTTCCACCGCTAGGGACCAACGCGTGTGTCGTCAGGGTGGAGTTGGTCGACTAGCCGATGACTCGGCCCAGTTCGATCCGGTCGATGTTGGGAGCCCACGCGCCGGCGTTCCCGAACGTGACCTTGTTGGAGCCCTTCTTCAGGTCGACGGGGACGCCCAGCGTCCAGTAGTCGTCCCAGCTCCAGGTGTTCTTGAAGGTGACCTTCTGGGGAGCGGCGGTGCCCACCGTGATGTCCGCCGTACGGGACATGATGTCGGTGTTGTAGGAGTGGCCGTTGTCGCGCCGGTCGTTGTGCGCGTAGTGGACGACCAGCATGTAGCGGCCGGACTTGGCCGCGTCCACCGTGAACTCGGCCGTGCTGGAGGCGCTGTTGCCGAGCCAGCCGATGTAGGAACCGGCGGAGGCGTGGGTGGAGTCGACGAGCTTGGCGCCGCCCGCGAGGGTGGCCGAGGCGCCCTCGTAGGAGAGGGTGCCTGAGGTCGAGCCGGCGCCCGAGACGTCGAGGGAGCGGACGGCGGCGGCCTTGGTCGTCATCGCGATGCGGTTGTTGCCCGCCACGAGGTACAGCCGCAGGGCCCGGCCGGGTACCGCCGTCACCTTCTCACCGTGCAGCTCCAGCTTCACCGCCGCGGAGGCGCGCGACACCACCGAGTAGTAGCCGTCGCGCGGTGCGTAGGCGTCGAAGACCGCCTTGTCACCGGAGCGCAGGACCAGGGCGCCCGTGCCGACCCCGGCCGACGAGGAGTAGTCGTAGGACGGCTTGCCGCTGATGTCCGCCAGCGTGGCCTCGTACGACGCGGACGGCGCAGCGGCGGTGCGGGCGGTCAGGTCGATGCGGTCCAGGGTGACCTCGGCGTCGCCCTTGGCCAGTGTCAGCACATGTTGGCCGGCCGGGAGTTCGACGGTGACGTCCTTCTTGGCGCGGTAGGTCCAGTTCTCGGTGGAGGGATAGGAGATCGTGACCGGGTCCTTGCCGTCGATCGAGAGCTTCTGCGTGGCGGGTGTCCCGGACTGGTTGCCGTACAGGATCGCCAGGTCGTACGTGCCGGCCTTGGGCACGGTCACCGTGAAGTCGACCTTGCTGGAAGCGGTGTTGAGCGAGCCGACGTCCTTCGTCCCGGAGGCCGCGTAGCCGTTGGCGTTGCTGACCGTGCCCTGGGTGTAGACCTGGCCCCCGGTGATCGCCGCGTCCTCGGCCTCGTACGAGGCGGCCCACGGGACGGAGGCGGTGGACGGGGTGCCCGAGCCGCCGGGGGTGAGAGCGATCCGGTACGCGGACATCTTGTGCATGCCGCGCAGCGGGACGGTCACCGAACCGTCGGCCGCTACTTTGACCTTTGTACGGGTGAGGACACGCGGCGCCGCGTGCTGGCCCTCGTAGCCGGACCAGGCGGACTCGGAGACGGTCGCGGTCACCGTGCGGCCGAAGACGGACCGGGAGACGTTCTGGACGACGACGTCGGAGTCACCGGCCGAGCCGCCGAGCAGGACCTGCGCCTGGCGCCGCTTCTTGTCGTACGAGGCCAGACCCTGCAGGGTGTCGATTGTGTTGGCCTGCGGCGGGGTCACCTTGACGGTGTCGCCGGTCAGCCCGGCGTACCAACGGAAGAACCACCAGCCGCCGTTGGGGATGTTCGAACGCACCACGTTGCCGTCGAGGTTGCCGGCCGCGTCCCAATAGGCCTGGTTGGCGTACACCTTGTTGCGCTCGAACATCGAGACCCACTGGGCGAGTTGGCCCGGCACGGACAGGTCACGGCGGTTGGCGTACTCGTCGATGTTGATCTTCAGTGGCGCGACGCCGAGGTTCTTCTCGATCGCGCGGTAACTGTCGTAGTTCCCCTGGAAGTTGCGCAGCGAGCTGGAGTCCAGCTCGTGCCAGGTCATGATGTGGGGAAGGACGTTCTCCCGTTTGGCGAAGGTGAGGAAGTCGGTCAACAGGCGTGTGTGATAGCCGGATTCGTTCGGGCCGGCGATCCTGGCGTCGGGGTCGATCGCGCGGATGCGCTGGTACACCGTCTTCCAGTCCTTGAAGAACCGGTCCCGGTTGACCTCGTACTGTGCCTGGTTGGAGGTGCCGAGGTTGTACCAGATCTGGTCGGGCTCGTTGAAGGGGATGTAGACGAAGCGGTCGCTGTTCGGGTCGGCCGACACCTCCGTCACGATCTTGTCGACCTTGGGGAGGTAGTCGGCGATGCCGAGGTCCTCGTACGGCCACTTGGAGTAGATGTCCTGCATCATCACCAGGATCTCGCCGCCGCCGTTGCGGAAGAACGACTTGGAGACGGTGAGGGCGTCGCCGTTGGGGTGCTGGGCGCCGCCCTCCGGCTTCTGCGAGACGCTGGTGATCTTCAAGGGCGCCAGCATGGCGTCGCTGGGCACGCCGTCGTCGCTGAGCCCGTACAGGGTGCCGTTGGCGCCGTGCATCACCGGCCCTTCGGACGCGTCGAGGTCGACGGTGATCCGCTGCGGGTCGGCGGCGGCGGTCGCGGTCCCCGCCGCGGGGAGGGTGCCTGCCATGGCGGTGACTCCAAGTACGGCTGTGACAAGGGCGGTTCTGGTACGGGACCCGGTGCGGGATCCCGTACGGGTGGGGGTGCTCACGCTGTTGGACCTCCAGTCATTTGACGGCTCCACTGGTGATTCCGGACACGATCTTTCGCTGGGCCACCAGGAAGATGGCGACCATGGGCAGGCTCATCACCACGACGTAGGCGAAGACGAGATGCCAGTTGTTGAGGTAGAGCTGGGCGCTGGCGACCTTGTAGAGGTTCAGCGGCAGGGTCGCCTTCTCTCCGCCGCCGAGGACGAAGAAGGCGTAGAAGATGTCGCTCCAGGCGTAGAGCATCACCATGATCGTCGCGGTGGCGATGACCGGCCTGAGCAGTGGCAGGATGATCTGCCGGAAGATCCGCAGCGGCGTCGCGCCGTCCATCCGCGCGGCCTCCTCCAGTTCCACGGGGATGGCCCGGATGAAGCCGGTCATGAAGAAGATCGACGTGGAGAGATACATCCCGGTGTAGACGGCGATCATTCCGGGCCGGGTGCCCGCGAGCCCGAGCTGCCGTAGCTCCATGACGATGGTGATGACGGCGGGCGGCAGCAGCAGTCCGCTGATGCAGAGCGCGTACGCCGCCGAGACCAGCCTCGACTTGCGGCGTGCGAAGACCCAGGCGGCGCCCGCCCCGAGGATCAGGACGAGGGCTACCGAAGGCACCACGACGAGCAGGGAGTTGAGGAAGCCGCGCAGCATCTCGCCCTGGCTGACGGCGTCCTCGTAGTTGCTGCCCGGCTGCCACTGCCGCGGCAGGTCCAGGTTGGGTGTGATCGCTTCGGCCTGCGGCTTGGCGGAGGTGACGGCGACCAGCCACAGTGGTACGCCCACGGCGAGCCCGGCGATCAGCAGGACGAGCGCCGGACGGCCGTAACGCCAGGCGGGGTGCACGCCGGACGCGCGACGCACAGCGGATACGGGAAGCGCGGCGGATGGGGTATTCGCGGTGGTGCTCACAGCAGTTGCTCCCTTCGGCGCAGTCCGATGACGAGGGGGATCGCGACGGCGACCACGACCAGGAAGAGCACGAGGCTCATTGCGGAGGCCTGGGCGTACAGGCCCTGTCCGAAGATGCGGAACATGTAGATGTTGAAGACCTCGGTGGAGGCCGCGGGCCCGCCGCCCGTCGTGGCCTGCACGATGTCGAAGGTGTTCATCGAACCGATCAGCGCCGTGGTGACGTTGAAGGTGAGCGCGGGCGCCAGCATCGGCCAGCGCACCGACCAGAAGGTCCGCCACGGCCCGGCGCCGTCGCACTTCGCGGCCTCCAGCATCTCGCTGGGGATGCCTTTGAGGCCGGCCAGGTAGATCAGCATGGACAGGCCCATCCACTTCCAGCCGTGGATGACGGTGACCAGGACCAGTGTCCAGGTCGTCGAGCCGAGCCAGGGGATGTTGGTGCCGAGGAGTCCGTTGACGGCGCCGTCCTGGTTCAGCAGCGCCTGGAAGACGTAGCCGGTGGCGAGCGCCGAGATGAGCACCGGCAGGAAGAAGACGGCGCGGAAGAACCGGTTGAACCGGGAGTCTTCCTCCAGCAGCAGCGCCAGCACCAGCCCGAAGCCGTTCTGGAAGACCGCTGCCAGCAGGGCGTACACCAGGGTCGTACGGATCGCCCGCAGCAGTGAGCCGTCGTCGGCGATGGTCTTGAAGTTGTCGAGGCCGGTGAAGGCGATGTCCGGGTGGTACGAGGACCAATTGGTGAACGGGTAGTAGAAGTTGAGCAGGTTCGGCACCAGGAAGAAGGCCGCGAAGACGGCGATCGCGGGGAGCGCGAACCACCAGGGGTGGTGGACGGCGGCGCGGGGCAGCCGTCCCACCTTCCTTCCCCGGCCCTTGGCGGGCGCCGGTTTCTGCGTACGCGTGCGTATGGCCGTGTCCGCCATCGGAAATCCTTGCCCGTCGGGTCGGTCGGGTCTAGAAGCCGGTCGCGCCCTGGGCCTTGGCCACCTGCGCGAACTGGTCCTGGATCGCCTGCGCGACCTGCTGCGGGCTCTTCTTCCCGTAGAGCATGTCGGCGAGGTACAGGTGGGTGTCGGGCGCGACGATCGCCTTGGCCTGGAAGACACCGATGGCCGTGGGCAGCGCGGCGACCTGGTCCTTCGACGCCTGGGGAAGGCCGTCGGGGGTCGGCACGGACGGCTGCACGGAGGGGATCTTCATCGCCTCGATGTAGTCGGGGTAGTCCGGCCCGAGCCAGAAGGCCATGAACTGGCGGGCGGCGTTCTGCCGCTTCTCGTCACCGGTCTTGAACGCGACCACGCCGTTGGTCTGGTCGGGGGAGTACATGCCGGTCGCGGCGGAGTTGGCGATCGGGAACCAGCCGATCCTCTTGTCGATCTCGGCCGTGGAGTACTTGGCCTGCAACTGGCTCTGGAAGGAGGTGACGTTGAGGACCATGCCGGACTCGCCCTTCCAGAGGGAGTCGGCCTGCCCGGTGAAGGTGCCGGTCTTGTAGTTCTTCTGCGCGAGCCCGGCGTCGAGCAGCTTCTCCTTGTACTTCTTGATCGCGTCGACGACGACCGGGTCGGTCCACTTCTCCTTGTTCTGGTTGAGGTCGGCCCACCACTGCTTGTCGAGGTCGGTGAGCTGGACCTGCGTCTGCCACTGCAGCGGCCACTTGTCGCCGCCTGCCTCGTAGAAGCCGGCCGCCTCGGTCTTGTCCGTGACGGTGCCGCCGAGTGCCAGCAACTCGTCGTACGACTTGGGGAAGTCCTTCTCGGTGAGCCCGGCCTTCTTGAAGACGTCCTTGTTGTAGTAGACGCCGAGCATGGAGGGGCTGGTGACGATCGCCGCATACCGCTTGCCGTCGATCATGCCGAGCGACTTCTCGGTGTCGCCGAGCCTGGACTCCCACTCCTCCCCGTCGAGAGTCAGGAGGTTCTGCTTCGGCTGGATGAAGGGCAGCGTGGAGATGGACGGCTGCCAGAACATCAGGTCCGGCTTGTCGCCGGAGGCGAGCTTGGTCGGCACGTTCTGCTCGTACAGGTCGGGAATGGCCTGTGCCTCGACCTTGGCGCCGGTGGCCTTCTCGAAGGCGTCGATGACCTGCTTGGGCGCGGTGACGGTGTTCTGTGCGGTCCACATGGTCAGCTTCACGCCGTCCAGGCGGGCGGTCGGGTCGACCTTCGTCTGCTTGCCGCCCGAGTCGGAGGAGGAACCGGAGTCGCCGGCGGTGGGGTCGCTGCAGGCGGTGGCGGACAGAGCGGCGGCGCATATGAAAGCCAGCGCGGGCAGGGCTCTTCTCTTCATGGTGTGCCTTTCGCGAACGTGCTCAGGTCGGCGGATCGGAAAGCGGTCCAACTGAGGAGGTGCGAGCGGGCAGTTCGGGTGGAGCGAAGCGAGGGGAGCGGGCGCGGGTTCACCCCCGTTCGGGCGGCGGCCCGGAGCTCTCCCGCACCACCAGTTCCGGTACGGAGACGGGGTGCGGGGCGATCTGCGCGGACTCCTCCAGCACGCCGTGCAGCAGGGCGAACGCGGACCGCCCGAGCCCGGTGAAGTCCAGTCGTACGGTCGTCAGCGACGGGGTCAGATAGGCGGAGTGCGGGGCGTCGTCGAACCCGGCCACGCTGACGTCGCCGGGGATCGCCCGGCCCGCCTCGTGGAGGGCGCGGATGACTCCGAGCGCGAGGTCGTCGTTGCCGCACAGAATGGCGGTGACCTCCGGGTTCCCCGCGAGTTTCAGGCCTGCCGCGTGGCCGCCCGCCGGGCCCCAACTCCCTTGCAGCGTGCGGGGTTGCGGCGCTCCGGCCTCCTTGAGTGCCTGCTGCCAGCCGCTGGTACGGGCGCTGGTGCGCCTGGTGCTGGACGGGATGGCGACATAGTGCACGGTCTCGTGGCCGAGGGAGAGCAGATGGCGGGTCGCCTTGTAGGCGGCCTCGCGGTCGTCTGCCCACACCCAGGGACGGTCGTCGCGGGGCGGGCTCGCGGGGGTCTCCACCACGCCGACGACCGGCAGATCGGCGGGCACAGCGCCCAGGGCCCGTACACCGGCCGGATCGTATGCGATCACGATCAGCCCGCCGCCGGCGTCGGCCGACCGCTGAACCTGGGCGGCGACGCCGGCCTCGTCGGCCCCGTCGGCCGATTCGAGAACGCCGATCCCCACGGTGTAGGAGGCCGCTCGCGCCGCCTCCTCGATGCCCTGGAGGACCGAGGCGTAGCCGTAGTGCGTGGTGTTGGAGGTGAGCACGGTCACGGCGCGGCTGCGTCCGCTGGCGAGGGCGAGCGCGGTGGAGTTGCGCCTGAACCCCAGTTCGTCGATGGCGGCGAGCACCCGCTCCCGGGTGGACGGCTTGACGCTGGGATGGTCGTTGATCACCCGGGAGACGGTCTGGTACGAGACCCCGGCCGCGGTCGCGACATCCCTGATACTCACCGAGCGCCTTGTGTGACCGGTCACATTCATGCCAGGATTGTGACCGGTCACATGGAGCTCGTCAAGAGACCGTAATCATGAATTCACGCGGCAGACTCAGACCGCCGTCAGCGGCGGTCAGCGGGAGGGGAAGACGTTGACCGTTACGTCGGACGCGGCGGGCACGGCCCCCAACGACACTCACCAGAAGGTCACTTGGGGCCATCGAGCGCTGGAGGCGGAGTTCGCCACCGGCGCCGACGGGGTCCTGCGGTTGGTCCGGCTGGCACGCCCCGGCGATCCGGTGTCCGAGTCCGGCTCCGATGCCCCTCTCCACCTTGTGGAGCTCACCGCCCTCGGTCACGGCAGCGGCTGGTCCGGCCCGCGCTTCACCGGTACGGCCTTCGGAGCCCGTCTGCGGTACCGAGGTCACACCGCCCAGGAACGCGACGGCTGGACGTACCTGACCGTCGAACTCCACGACGCCCGGACCGGGTTGACCGCTTTTGTCGAGCTGTCCTCGCCCATCGGACTGCCCGTGCTCCGCTCCCGCGTCCGTCTCCGCAACGACGGCGGGGAACCCCTCGTCGTCCAGTCGGTCAGCAGTCTGCTGCTGGGCGGCATTCCTTCCCCCGACAGCCTCGACGTCCACCGCGCCCGCAACGACTGGCTGGCGGAGTGCCGCTGGCACACCGAGCCGCTGCGGGAGACCGTCACCGACATCCATGTCGACGTCCACCAGCACGACAGCCGGGCAGCGCTGACCCTGGCCGGACGCGGCAGCTGGCCCACCGACGGACACCTTGCGATGGGCGCCCTCACCGAACGTGGGGGCGACCGGGCCTGGCTGTGGCAGGTCGAATCCCCGGCGGGCTGGCGCTGGGACCTGGGTGAGCGCGACCACGGTACGTATCTGGCGCTGAACGGGCCCATGGACGCGGAGCACCAGTGGCGGGTCCGACTGGCGCCGGGCTCCGAATTCACCACCGTGCCTGGCGTCCTGGCCCTCGGTTCCGGGCTGGACGACGCCTTCGGCGCCCTGACCTCGTACCGCCGTGCCGTACGCCGCCCGCACCCGGACCACACCACGCTGCCGGTCGTCTTCAACGACTACATGAACACGCTGATGGGTGATCCCACGACAGAGAAGCTGTTGCCGCTGATCGACGCCGCCGCCGAGGCCGGGTCGGAGTACTTCTGCATCGACTCGGGCTGGTACGACGACGGCACCGAGGGCTGGTGGGACAGCGTCGGCGAGTGGCTGCCCTCACTGCGCCGCTTTCCCGACGGTGGAATCCAGGTGGTCCTCGACCGGATCCGGGAACGCGGCATGGTGCCCGGGCTGTGGCTGGAGCCGGAGGTCGTGGGCGTGCGCAGTCCCGTCGCGGACTCACTGCCACCGGACGCCTTCTTCCAGCGCGACGGCCTGCGCATCACCGAGCAGGGCCGCCACCAGCTCGATCTGCGACACCCGGCCGCCCGTGCGCACCTGGACAAGACAGTCGACCGGCTCGTCGCCGACTGGGGGGTGGGCTACCTCAAACTGGACTACAACATCGTGGTCGACCCGGGGACCTGCGCCCCCGGGGACATCGCGCCGGGAGCCGGACTGCTCGGCCACGCCGAGGCGTACCTGGCCTGGCTGTCCGAGGTGCTGGACCGGCACCCGGGTCTGGTGATCGAGAACTGCGCCTCGGGCGGGATGCGGATGGACGGGGCAACGCTGGCCGTCACCCAGCTCCAGTCCACCAGCGACCAGCAGGACCCGCTGCGCTTCCCGCCGATCGCCGCCGCCGCGCCGACAGCGGTCCCGCCCGAGCAGGGCGCCGTCTGGGCCTACCCGCAGCCCGAGTTCGACGACGACCTGATCACCTTCACCCTCGGCGGGGCGCTGCTCGGGCGCATCCATCTCTCGGGCCACCTGAACCGGATGTCGGAGCACCAGCTCGGACTCGTACGGGATTCCGTGTCCCTGTACAAGTCGATCCGGGAGGATCTCGCGGAGGCCGTGCCCTTCTGGCCGCTCGGCCTTCCGGGCTGGACGGACGAATGGCTGGCCCTGGGGATGCGGGTACCTGGCGACAGTACGTCGTACGTGTCGGTCTGGCGTCGAGGCGGGGAGAGTGAACTCCATGTGCCTGTGAGGCACTTGGCGGGCCGGGAGGTTCGTGCGGAGATCCTGCACCCGTCTGCTCAGACAGCCGGTTCGGCGGTCTGGGACGGTGACGGTGACGGGGCCGGAGTGCGGGTGTCGCTTCCGCGCACGCCCGGCATCCTGCTGATCCGGCTCACGTCGGGAGCATAGGGACACGGGCCCCTGCACGGGCTGCGAAAGCGCGCACGGCGGCGATGAACCTGACCCCCTTCGGCGGGACCTGCTTCTGTCGCGACCCGGTGGACGGCAATGCGTCTGCCTCAGACCTTTCCGTCGACGGCACGGATCGAACGGAACATGTCCCCGCAGCGTCTGAAGTGCATGAAGGTAACGCGCCAAGCCGTCGTCGTGCTCCTGAGTGCCGGGCTGTTGCTCTTCGGCTGCTCGTCCTCGTCCGACAACCCGGACGACGAGGGGTACACCGGCCCTACTCTGCCCGCCCGCACTGTCGTGAAGGACAAGTGGCAGGAGGGGCCGGCCAAGCCCAAGCAGCAACATCCGTATCCGTACGACATCTCTACGCACTGCGGGATCAAGTGGGTGAAGTTCGGCGGCCGTTGGTGGGTTCTCGACTCCGTGTTCCCCGGGCCCGAGCAGGTCAAGGGAGAGCCGCCCTCGCAGAACAGCCAGCGGATCGCCGGCTACATGACTCTGATCGACCCGCATACTGCCTACTTCGACGCCGCCGGGATGCCCACGATGCAGTTCGTACCGACCGACGACGAACCGCCGGGCTGCGCCTAGGCAGCTGCCCGTACGCACGTGCTCCCGCTTCTGCCAATGGAGTTCGCGGTCAACACGGATGACGTGTTGGTGGCCCACGACCCCGCAGAGGCCGAAGCCATCCTGCGGGCCGGTGCGCTGCCCGAGCAAGGCGCCTTGTCACCGAACAGCCGATACATCCGGCACATGTTCAACGAGTCGCGCCTCCGCCGAAGCCTCGACAGCGGCCTGGCCGCCTACCCCGGGCTGACCCCGATCGACATCTGATTCGGTGACCACCGCCTCGTCGCTGACGTCGTGGCACGATGAGTATCTGACGTCCAGTCAGGTCATCGAGGTGGGGGCGGTCATGGAGTCGGTGTCGGTCGGCGGTGGGGTGCGGATCGCGTACGAGCGTTGTGGGGCCGGGCGGCCGGTGGCCCTCGTAGGGGGTACCGGCATGCCGCCGGTCGCATGGGAGCTGTGCGGTCTGCGCGGCGCGTTGGTCGACGCGGGCTTCGAGGTGGTGACCTATGCCGCGCGCGGTGTGGCACCTTCCGACGCGCCGCCCGCCCCGTACACGGTTGAGGCCCTTGCAGCGGACCTGGCCGGCCTGCTGGACGCACTGCAACTGACCGCTGTCACGGTCATCGGCTACTCGCTCGGCAGCTTCACCACCGAACTTCTGGCCCGTGCCCGCCCGGATCTGGTGCGCGCGGCGGTGCTCCTGGCCGGTGCCGGGCCGCTGACGGCGGCGCTGGACGCCTTCCTGCAGGCGGGGGCCGAACTGGCCTCGGCCACCGGTCGTGTGCCTGCGGCGTTCACGAAACTGCAGACCCTGCTGACCTCACTGCCACCGGAGGTACTGCGCGACGACGAGGAACAGGTGCGCACCTGGCTGGAGTTGCTCGACGCCCAGGAGTCGGTGTGGGCATCGGCCGAGGGAGCGACCGGACAGTGGGCCGCCGCCGGCCGGTGGGTGCGGGACGGGCACCGCATGTCCGCCCTCGCGGACATCCACCAGCCGGTACTGGTCGCGGCGTTCGAGCACGACCTGTACTTCCCGCCGCGGTCCGGAAAAGCCGCGGTTGAGGTGCTTCCCCGGGGAGAGTTCGTGGCGGTATCCGGTGCCGCTCACGCGGGTCTGCTGACCCATCCGAAGGAAACCACCGAGGCGCTCCTCGGCTTCCTCGCCCGCACCTGAACACCGCGGTCGGGCGCGACGCCTCAGGCGCCGCGCCCGGATTCCGGATTCCTATCCCTCCGAGATACGCAGCCTGATCGTGCGCGACTCGGGCCGAAGCGCGAACTCGGGCCAGACATCAGGTCCGCACGTCCGGGAGCCGAGACCGTGCTGGGCCGCGTCGACGATCAGGTGGCTCGTCGTCGAGCCGCCGAGCTCGAAGGGATGTCCGGCTCGGGCGATCTGCTGGGGGGTGTGGCGGCTGAGGGTGAAGCCGGGGCGACGCCCCCGGGTGTCGGGAAGCGCCTCGATGCGCAGCACCTCGGTGGAGCCGGTCGTCAGTGTCAGTCGGCGCAGTTCGGAGCGGTGCCCGGTCTCCTGGGGGCGTGCGTAGTCGACCGAGAGGTCGTGGACCGTGGCGGAGAAGCGGCCGGTGCGGCCCGCGCGGAGACTGTCGGGGTAGGTCTCCAGCGGGCCCAGACCGAACCACTGAGCTCCGTCGACGGGAGCTGTGCCGTCGGGCAGTTCGAAGCGGACCCCGATCCGGGGCCACACTGTCTGCCAGCCACGCGAGGGCTCGATCTCCACACGCAGTTCCAGCTCGCCGTCTTCGATCGACCAGACGGACTCCACCATCACGCACAGCGCGGAGTTCGCCGCGGCGACCTTGTCGAGGGTGCGCAGGGCGTCCGCGGTGTGCTCCACGGAGACGCGACGTGTGGTCAGCCGGTCGAGGCCGTCACGACGCCACAGGTCGGCGTTGGACACCTCGGCGATGCTGTCGTCGCTCTCCTCGACCCCGTCGGACGGGCTTTCGTCGTTGTCGGTCGGCGCGCGGAACAGCTCCAGCCGCGGCCCGGCCACGTCGCGGCCGGCGAGACGCACGAGGGATCCGCCGGTGAACTCGGCGATTCCGAGCGACAGGGTTCCGTCGCCCGGTCGCCAGTCGGCCTGTGGCCGGACCGCGGGCACGGGACGCCGTGTCGAGCAGTCCAGTTGGGCCGTGGCGATCACATGTCCTTGAGAGGCCCAAGGAGTTGACGCTGCCAGCGTCGCGTCGATCGTGAGCCACGTCTCGGCGTCGGGAGCGACGGCGACCTGGGGCAGCGACGCCCATTGCGACTCGCCCGCGGCGACCACGGGGATCTCCAGGTCCCCCGAGGCGACGGGGAGTCCGTCGTGCTCGACGCGCCAGCCAAAATGCAGGTCGGACGTGTCGGCCGAATGCCGCAGGTTCGTGACCGCGACCTTCTCGCCGTCGAACGCGAACTCGACCGGCCGCACGACCGCCTTGTACTCGTGGAGGCTGGGGGTGGGGACGTCGTTGCTCAACAGCATTCCGTCCATCACGAAGTTGCCGTCGTGCACGACCTCTCCGAAGTCGCCGCCGTAGGCGTAGTAGGGCGTCCCGTCCGGGGCCGTGGCGAGGATGCCGTGATCGCGCCACTCCCATACGAAGCCGCCGTGCAGCCGCGGGTACTGGCGCACGAGTGCCTCGTACTGGTCGAACGCGCCCGGCCCGTTGCCCATCGCGTGCGCGTACTCGCACAGCAGGAACGGCTTGGTGCGCTGCCGGGCGCTCTGCGCGGGAGTGCAGTTCAGCAGTGCCGAGCGTGCGCCGTCGGATCCGATCTGCTCGGTCTCCGGCACCGACGCGTACATGCGCGAGTAGATGTCGGTGTACTCGCCGGTGTGGTCGCCCTCGTAGTGCACGGGGCGGCCGGTGTCGCGGGCGTGGACCCACGACGACATGGCGGCCAGGTTGCCGCCTGTCCCCGATTCGTTGCCGAGCGACCAGATCACGATGCTGGGATGGTTCTTGTCCCGTTCGACGGTGCGCCGGATGCGGTCCAGATACGCCTCGCGCCACGCGGGGTCGTCACTCGGGTTGCCGACCCAGTCGACCTTGTCGAAGCCGTGTGTCTCCAGGTCGCATTCGAGGACCACCCAGAAGCCGAGTTCGTCTGCCAGGTCGAGCAGCCGGGGATGCGGCGGGTAGTGGCTGGTGCGGATGGCGTTGATGTTGAACCGCTTCATGCGGGCCAGGTCCTCGCGGGCGTGCTCCTCGTCGAAGACGCGGCCACGCTCGGGATGCGTCTCGTGACGGTTCACCCCGTGGAAGACGACGCGGCTGCCGTTGACCAGGAACCGGTCGCCGCGGATCTCGACCGTACGGAAACCCACCCGCAGCGCGATGCTCTCCGTGGCCGTGGACACGGTGGTGTCGTACAGGCGGGGCCGCTCGGCCGACCAGGGCTCCACGCCGGTGATGTCGACGGGCGCCACGTCGGAAGGCGTGGCCCAGACGTGCTCGACACCGAGTTCGGGGATGCGCAGGGTGACCGGGAACGCGGCCGCGTCGGCGGTGATCTCCGCTTCGAGCCTTCCGTGCCCGTGGTCGAAGCCGGTCCGCAGCCAGACGTCCTCGATGCCTTCGGCGGGCCGGGCGATGAGGGTGACGTCGCGGAAGATGCCCGGCAGCCACCACTGGTCCTGGTCCTCGACGTAGCTGGCCGCCGACCACTGGTGGACCCGTACGGCGACGACGTTGTCGCCCGTGTGCACCGCGGAGGTCACGTCGAATTCGTGGGCGAGCCGGCTACCGCTCGCACTGCCGATCTCGACGCCGTTGACCCACACGCGGAACAGCGACTCGACACCGTCGAAGCGCAGCACCACGCGTTCGGCGTCCGACCAGTCGGCGGGGACGTCGAAGTGGCGGCGGTAGTCGCCGGTCGGGTTCTCGTCCGGGACGTGGGGCGGGTCGATCGGGAAGGGGAACTGGATGTTCGTGTAGATGGGCCGGCCGTAGGCTCCGTCACCCTCCAGCACCCAGTGGGAGGGCACGGGGATGCTGTCCCAGCCGTCGTCGACGAAGCCGTCGGCCGCGAAGTCCTCCGTCACCGACGCCGTGGGGGACAGCCGGAACCGCCAGGACCCGTTCAGTGAACGCGAGGGTGCGTCGGAGTGCAGCCACGAGCGCGCCGGGCGCAGTGCGCCACGGCCTGGCGCGATGTCGGAAACATGGGGGGAGAGCTCGCTGGGCAAGAGGTCACAACTCTTTCTGTGTGTCACGTACGACGCTGATACGACGGGGCTCTACCGGAGTACGACTGTGCGGATCTCCCAGGCACCGAGGGCGAGTTCGAGTTCGTTCGCCGCCTGGGTACGAGAGAGGGGCCGGCCGAGCAGGTCCACGGTGGTGGCCTCGGAGAACATGCCCGTCACACGGATCGTGGACGCGCTGTCGCTCATCGCGGCCAGCCGCAGCTCGATGCCGGCCCCGAACTCGTCGTCGGTGATCCGGCGGATGCCGGACACGAGGACGTTCTCGCCGTCGACCCGCAACCCGGCTGTGTCGGGCGGCAGTTGGCCTCCGGCGGGCGCGGTCCCGCGCGTGACGAGCACGTCGTTGCGGAACTCCTCGGCGAGAGCGACCGCGTTCGCCCCGTGCCAGCCATGTGCGGAGGGGATGACGGCAAAGCGGTTCTCGATGCCCATGCCGAGGTCCTGCGCACCCGGCGTGGGAATCTCGCCCGCCGCGGGTTCGTCGCGGAGGGGGTGGATGTTGACGCTGATCGAGCCGATGGCGCGCAGCAGGGTGACGGCGAGTTCGGTGCCGTCGCCCACGAGTTCGTACTCGCTGGAGTGGTCGAGCAGGACCGTGGCGGGGCCCGCCGACACGAACGTACTGGCCGGGAAGGTGGGCAGCGGGTATTCGCCCCAGCCGCCCTCGGCGGTGAGACCGCGTTCGGTGACGGCGAACTGTCCGGCGGACGAGGACGTGGCAACCGGCTCGGGCAGCGGCACGTGGAAGCGCAGCCGGTGGTCCGCGGACTGGTTGAGGAACGAGGTCGAGACCCGTACGAACGGTTCACCGGCACGTACCTCCACGAGTGTCTCCACCGGTGTCGGCACGATCCGTTCGTCGCGCAGATCGCGGTCGGAGGAGAGCGCGGCGGGCCACGCGTAGACGCGGGTTACCCGCAGCCGTGACCGCAGCGGGCCGTCCTCGAGAAGGTCGACGCGGATCTCCGTCGGGTCCGAGATCAGGATGTCCTGCGCCGGGGGAGCGTAGTTGTAGCTGTCGCCGCGGTCACCACCGTCGACGAGACGGCCGACGCCGTTCAGTACGGTCCCATCGGAGCCGGTGATGTCCAGCGTGCCGTCGGCGGCGACCGTGACCTCGACCAGGCCGTTGGAGAGCGTGCGGTCCGTCGCCGTCGCGGGCTCGTACGAGGCCGGCGCGGTGGCGGCGCCCTCACGCGGCTCGACCCGGAAGGCGGTCAGGCCCGAGGCGGGAACCTGCACGGGAACGAGTGCGGTGGCCCGGGCTTCCTCCACCGTCAGCACCCGCCACTCACCCGGATGCGCGGCGGCCGCGGCGGCGACCTCCCTGCGCAGGATCAGCAGGTCGAAGGGCCCGCTGGTGGGGACCTCCGCGAGGTGGAAGACGAGCTGGCAGGGGGTGAGTTCGTAGCGGTCGATGAGACGGCCGAACAGTTCACGGCGGTGGATACGGCGCAGCACGCGTTCGAGTTGGGAGGCGTCCATGCGTTCGTCGCTGAGTACCGTCGGTGCCTCGGCGATCAGCTGGACAGGGTGTACCGAGCCGTCGGTGGCGATCGAGGTCAGCCCCGTTCCCGCGGGCGGGGCGGCGACATCCACCTCGACCAGCGCCGTACGCCCGAACGGCAGCGGGTTGGCGACCAGGTGGGCGTCGCTCGGCACCAGGGCCGCCGGTTCGGCGAGTGCCGCGTCCCGTACGGCGCGGGCGGTCTGCGCGGCCTCCGCGAGGCGTGCGGCGACCTGGTCGCAGGTCTCGTCGGTGCCGGAGCCGACGACCGAGTCGTGCGCCGTCGACTCGATGATCTTGTGCCAGGCGAGGGAGAGGAACGGTGAGTCGTCGCGCCGGGACCACAGCGCGTTCATGCGCTCGGCGTGGTCGATCGTGCGCTCGGCGACCGCCATCCGCTGCTTGAGCCCGAGCCGTACGGAGAGCACGCCCGGGAGGATGTTGCCGCGCACATGGCTGCGCAACTCCCCGGTGACGACGGCTGACACCTCGTCGCGCACGTGCTTGCGCAGGTACTCGTCGAGGGTCGCGATGGTGATGGGCCGTCCTTCGCCGGACGCCTGCCGCAGCCAGGCCGCGAGGTGCGGGTCGGGCGCGTTGTGATCGGTACCGGCCATCGCCAGTACCGGATCGCCGCCCCACCGCTCGGCTGTCATCTCCGCGTACTCGCCCAGCGCACGGCCGATCCGGTCGGGCACCAGCAGGACGTCGAGGCCGTTGTCGTAGCCGTCGAAGAGGAACTCGGTACGCACCTCGGAGCCGTCGGGCGCGCGCCAGCGGAAGGCGTGACCGTCGACAGAGCCCGGTACACCGCGCCACAGTGCCGCGTGCTCGATGCCGGCGCGCGCGAGGATCTGCGGCATCTGCGCGACGTGGCCGAACATGTCCGGCAGATAGCCGATGGGCATCGCGCCGCCGAGGTCCGCCGCGGCCGCCCACCCCATCTGCAGGTTGCGGACGATGGTCTCGCCGGAGCAGAGGAACTCGTCGAGCAGGATGAGCCAGGGCCCGATGGCGATCCGCCCCTCGGTCACCAGGGCCACGACCCGGTCGCGGTTCTCCGGCCGCATCTCCAGGTAGTCCTCGATCGCGGCCATCTGCCCGTCGACGGTGAACCGGAAATCGGGGTTGGCCTCGGCCGTCTCCAGCACGGTGTCGAGGGCGGTCACCAGCCGGTGCCGGAAGACCTGGAACGGCTCGTACCACTCCCGGTCCCAGTGGAAGTGGGGTACGAAAACTGCGGAGTTGGGCATGGCGGGGCGGACCTTCTGTACGGGGTGGGGGCGGGAGCGGTCACTTGAGGGAGCCGGCGGCGAGTCCGGTGCGCCAGAACCGCTGGAGGACGATGAACAGGATGATCACGGGCACGATCGACACCAGTGAGCCCATGATCACGGACTCCTGGAGGAGCGGGGTGCGGGCGGTCTGCCCGTTCCAGGTGAAGAGGCCGAGCGTGATCGGGAAGAGCTCTTCCTTCTGGAGCATCACCATCGGGAGGAAGAAGTTGTTCCAGATGCCGACGAACTGGAACAGGAAGATGGTCACCAGCGCCGGCGACATCAGCTTGAACGACACCGAGAAGAACGTGCGGAACTCGCCGGCCCCGTCGAGGCGCGCGGACTCGATGAGTTCCTGCGGCACGGCGGCGTTCGCGAAGATCCTCGCGAGATAGACGCCGAACGGGCTGACGATGCTGGGCAGGAAGACCGCGAAGTAGGTGTTGACGAGTCCGACCTCGGAGAACAGCAGGAACAGTGGCAGCGCCAGCGCGGTGCTGGGGACCAGCACACCGCCGAGAATCACCGAGAACAGGAACTCCCGGCCGCGGAAGCGGAACTTGGCGAGCGCGTAGCCGCACAGCGCCGAGATCAGAGTGCCCACGGCCGCGCCCAGCACCGCGTAGACGACCGTGTTGAGGATCCATCGGGCGAAGATGCCGTCGTTGAAGGTGAACAGGGTGTGCAGGTTGTCGAACAGCTGGAAGTTCGAGAACGTCAGGCCGCTGGTGGAGGCGAGATCGCCCTGCGGTTTGGTCGCGGCCACGATCAGGAAATACAGCGGCAGCATGAAGTAGATCGCCAGCACGAGCATCAGGGCCATGACGGCCGTACGGCTCACGCGGCTTTCCTGCGAAGGGGGTCGATTGCTCACAGTCCCGCCCGCTTGGAGGTCAGTCGCATGAACCCGAAGCTCAAGACGAACGTGATGACAGCGATGACCACCGAAATGGCGGCGGCCTGCTGGTAGTTGTTCCCGACGGCCACGGTGTACGCCAGCATGTTCGGGGTGAACGTGCTGGAGATGTTCGAGGAGATCTGGCGCAGCACGGCCGGCTCCGAGTAGAGCTGGAGTGTGCCGATGATCGAGAACACCGTGGTCATGACGATGGACGGGGCGATGATCGGGACCTTGATGCGCCAGGCGATGACCCAGTTGCTCGCCCCGTCGATCCTCGCGGCCTCGTAGAGTTCCTGCGGGATGGACTGCAGCGCCGAGAACATGATCAGCATGTTGTAGCCGGTCCACAGCCAGGTCGAGACGTTCGCCGCCGACCACAGCACGGCACCGGGGCCGAGGAAGTCCGGCTTCAGACCGATGCCGTTCAACAGGTCGACGACCGGGCTGAGTTGCGGCGAGTAGAGATACGACCACATGATCGCGGCGATGACGCCGGGCACCGCGTACGGCATGAACGCGGCCGTGCGGAAGAACCCCTTGAACTTCAGCAGGTGGGTGTCGAGGAGCAGTGCCATGACCAGCGCGGTGAACAGCATCACGGGCACCTGCACGATGCCGAACAGGCCGATGCGGCCGATGCTGGCCCAGAACTCGTCGTTCTGGAACACCTCGACGTACTGCTCGAAGCCGCCGAACGTCGTGTACGAGGTGCCGTACTGCCCGCCGGAGCGGCGTACCACGCGGAAGCTCTGCCAGAGCGCGTAGCCGATGGGCACCAGGTAGAAGAGGACGAACGGCAGGAAGAAGGGCGTCAGGAACGCGACGATGGTGCCGGCCCGGGGGCCGCCGCCGTCCAGACGCGGACGGCGGCGGCCCCGGGGCGGTGGTGACACCGCGTCGGTGGGGCGGGTGGCGATGTCGGTCATTCCGCGGTCACTTGCCCGCCGTGGCCGGGATCGCCAGGTCGTCCATCGACTTCAGCGCGGAGGCCTGGGCAGCCGCGAGGGCGCCGGTCAGCTTGCCGTCACCGGCCACCGCCTTGGCCATCGCGTCCTGCAGTGCCAGGTTCACCGTCTTCTGGGTGGGGCCCCAGCTGAAGTCGGTGTCGACCTTCTTGGACGACTCGGCGAAGACGTCGAAGATCTTCTCGTTGTTGTAGTACGGCACACCCTTGGTCAGCGCCGGGAGCTTCAGCCCGTCGGTGGACGCCGGGTACAGGCCGCCCACCTCGTTCGCCAGCGCGAGCGCATCGGGGTCGGTGTTGAGCCACGTGTTGAACTCGGCCGCCTCGTAGAGGTGCTTGCCGCCCTTCATGAACGCGACGGTCGAGCCGCCCCAGTCACCGGAGTTGCCGCCCGCACCCCAGGTCGGCATCGGGACGATCGACCACTTGCCGGCCTGGTCGGGCAGGTTGTCACGCATTCCCGTGTAGCCCCAGGCCGCCCCGAGCTGGGTGGCCATCTGGTCGTTCTGGTAGGCGGCGAACATCTGCGTCGACCCGTTGGCGAGGTCGGTACGCACGAGCTTGTCGTCGATCAGCTTCTGCCAGTACTCGGCGACCTGCTTGCTCTTGTCCGACTCCACGGTGACGTGCCACTTGTCGTCGGAGTAGCTGTACATGTTCGCGTTGTTCTGCCAGAGGAGCCCGTTGAACCATTCGGCGTTGTTCGGGTCGAAGAACGTCATGGTGAGCTTCGGGTCCGCCTTGTGCAGCTTCTGAGCGGCGGTGGTGTACTCGTCCCAGGTCGTCGGAATCGGGACGTCGTACTTCTTGAAGATGTCGGTGCGTACGTACATGGCCATCGGGCCCGTGTCCTGCGGAAGGGCATACACCCCTTCACCGCCGAAGCTGGCCTGCGACCAGGTCCACGGAACGAACTTCGACTCGGTGCCGGCGGCCGTCTTGCAGGCCGAGGCGTCCACGAAGGCGTCCTGGGAGCGAAGGGTGGGCAACTGGTCGTAGCCGACCTGGGCGAGGTCCGGGGCCTTGCCGGCCTTCAGGGCGTTGCCGATCGCGCCGTACTGGTCGTTGGAGATGTTCTTCGACTCGACCTGGATGTTGGGATGGTCCTTGTTCCACAGGTCGACGACCTTGTCCATGCCGTTGACGGTGTTCCAGTACTGGAGGGTGACCTTGCCCTTCGAGGGCTCACACGATGCTGCGGATGACTTGTCCGACGAGTCGGACGACGAGCATCCGGCGAGTACGAGGACGCCGGCTGCCGCGGTGACGACGGCGAGGCGGATGCGCGTGACTGTGTTGCTCATATTTTCCGTTCCAGACAACGGCTAGCGACGGTGCTAGGCGGCTCGATGCTGATCCCTCGGGCGGAACGCCCTCTGGGTGGAAGGGACAGGACGCAACGGTGTCGGTTCAGGCGCCGAGCGCCGTGGCGAGGGGCGAAAACATTGGTTATGAATGCTTGTGAGCGGTCCCGTGAACGCTCACG
Source organism: Streptomyces sp. NPDC033178 (assembly GCF_055577685.1). Lineage (NCBI taxonomy): Bacteria > Bacillati > Actinomycetota > Actinomycetes > Kitasatosporales > Streptomycetaceae > Streptomyces > Streptomyces sp. NPDC033178. The sequence goes on along the minus strand of NZ_JBVIPT010000001.1, from coordinate 185,244 downwards.
GGAGCGCTCACGGGGATTCTCAGAGGTACTTCGCGAGATGCGATGCGAAGTGCTCGGAAGTCTGCGCTTCGGCGCGGTTCAATGTCAAGACATTCGAGGCGGATGGGTTTCCGGCGGGTTACGCGGACCCGCTCGGCCGCAGCTCGGCATGCACGACCAGGTCCTCGACCGCGAGCGTGCGCGGGTCCGACAGCAGCCGTGCGACCTGCTCGATGGCGAGCACGCCGAGCTGCCGCGTGTCGAGGGCGACGCTGGTGAGCGGGGGTTCCATGAGTGCTCCGAGCTGGAGACCGTCGAAGCCGATGACCGCCAGATCCTGCGGCACACTCCTGCCCAGCCGGCGGGCTTCCCGCAGGGCGCCGATCGCGATGATGTCGTTGAACGTGAAGACCGCGGTCACATCGGGATGAGCGGTGAGCAGCTCCCTGAGCGCCGCGCCGCCGCCGTCGGCCGTCTGGTCCGCACCGACCACCATGCCCGCGTCGATCCCGTGCGCCGCCGCGGCCGCCGTGAACCACGCGTGCCGGATGCTCGGCTCGGCCCGGGCCTGGTGGTCGACCATGCCGATCCGGGTGTGCCCCTTCGCGACCAGGTGCGCGACCGCGGCGTGGACCCCCTCCCGGCCGTCGATCCGGATGGAACTGAACCGCGTTGACTTGCCCTCACGGCCGATGAGCACCACCGGCATGCCGCGGGTGAACGCCTCGAGTTCGCTGTCGGAGCAGCTGAAGTAGCCGATGACCGCATCGACCTGCGAACTGATCACCTGGAGCGTGCCGAGCTCCTCTTCCGCCCGGTCGGCGGTGTCGTACACGACGACATGCCAGCCATGGGTCCGGGCGGCCTCCAGGGCGGAGGCCGCGACCTCGGTGAAGTACGGGTTGAGCAGATCGGGGATGACCAGCCCGATGGTCATGGTGTCCTGGCGGACCAGGCCCCGGGCGAACCGGCTCGGCCGGTAACCGAGCGCCCGAGCGGCGTCCAGCACGCGCTGTTTGGTGTCGCTGTCGATCTCGTCCTTGTCGTTGAGTGCCCGCGACACGGTCTGCCTGGACACCCCCGCGGACTTGGCGACGTCGTTGATCGTGACCTTCCGGGACTCCGCACCCGATGCCGACACCATCGCCCACCTCCTGCTTCTCGCGAACGCCGGTGCGCGCGCAAAGCCTGAGTATGCACGTACGGGGCTTCGGCACGACGCCTGGCCTTGGACGAACCGGCCGACCCCGGTCGGGCCGTCCGGAGACCAGCATGGGGAGGAGGGGTGCGGTGATGGCAGTCGTGGCACTAGATTTGGTGGCATGACTGCCATCACCGTTCGGATTCCGGACTCCATGGACAAGCCGTTGCGCGATGCCGCAGCCGGCGCTGCTTCGCTCAACGAGTACATCGTCAAGGCCGTGCGCCGTCAGATGACCCTCGATGCCGCCGGCCGGCTCGCCACCCTGGAGCGCCTCGACCTCGACGGCGAGGGCGACGCTCTGTGACGATCCGCAAGGGCGACGTGTGGGACGTCGACACCGGCAAGGGCAACCGGACCGTGCTGATCGCCAGCCTCGACGGGCTTGCCGACCGGTACGGCGCCGTGGTCGCCCTGGTGCTGCACGCCCCCGCGGCTCATCCGGATACGGCGATGAGTGTGCGCCTGGCGACTCCGGTCGACGCCTCGGTCGTGGCCGTCAATCTGCTCCAGCTCTCCGCGCTCCGCTTCGAGACAGGCACCTGCCTCGGCAACATCGGCCCCGCGCAGCAGGCCCTGGTCGACGACGCGCTCCGGGCGGTGCTCGACCTGTAGCCCGTTTTCAGCTCGATGCCCTCGCTCGGGACACGTCCTCGGCGCTGTCCCAGCCGGAGACGAACCAGTCGGCTTCGCCGGTGGCGGGGTCGTACGACCGTCGCCTGATCGTGCCGATGTTGCCGCCGTAGACGTGGATGCCAATGGTGGGTTCGCTGCCGACCGCTGTGACGGCGTGGACATCATCGTCGGTGGTGCAGCAGACGGTCACCTGCCCCGGAGCCCACCGCGTTTCACCGGCCGGTGTCAGTGGCCCGCTCGCGGTGGACGCCGTCGGCTTGAGGTACCGGATCTCGTGCTCGACTCCCGCGTAGATGCCGGCGACGCCCCATGTCTCGTGCGAGTGCACCTTGGTCCGCTGGCCCACGTCCCAGACCACGGACGCCAGCGACCAGCTTTCGTCGGGAGCGATGTACAGCGGATACGTCAGGTGGCGCGCGGACGATGACCGCGTCACCTCCGGCGGAAGCCGGTAACCGTCGGCCAGCAGAGCGGACAGCCGCTCGGCGACCCGCGCCGTGATCTCGTGCTCGTCGTCGGTGCTGCGCACTACGAGTCCCACGTCGTCGATGAAGGTCTTCAGGCGGTCAAGCTGCATGGTGCTCTCCTCTGCGCGGTGCCTTCGGCGCGGCGCGCCGGGCGACGACCTGGTCCAGCAGGGTGTGGGGTGTGGGGTCGGTGACGAAGTGGAACGTGGTCCCGCCCTCCATCTCCACCGGTTTGCGCGGGTGATGGGTCACGACGAACACGGGATAGTGGTAGGGCGGGTTGTCACCCCACCAGCCGGTCCACTGCTCGTCGCGCCAGGCACCGCCGCCGATGGGGCCCAACATGTTCCTGCCCATCACCGCGGCGCCGATGTTCTTGAGCGACTCCTCGAACACCGGTGTGCTCGCGTTCACCTCTCCGCCCTGCTCGCCGTGGGGTTGGCGGAAGGCGGCCAGCGGAACCACCCAGTCGTGGAGTCCCTCGCCACCCTCGCCGAGCGGGTTCTCCTCGCTCTGGTTCGGGCCGGCGACGAAACCGTCCAGCGAGATCGAGATATGACACCTGAGATTGCTCATCGTGCCTCCTCAGTCGGCTCGGCACCGCCATCGGCGCCCTCACCAACGAGCATGGACCGATGCACAGATGACGTCCAATGCCAGTCCGTCGAAGAACACATTGATATCCTTGATATGTGCTGAACCTGGTCCATCTCAAGGTGCTGGCCGCGGTGGCGCGACACGGGTCCGTGACCGAGGCTGCGAGGGAGCTGCACTACTCGCAGCCGTCGGTGAGCCATCACCTGTCCCGCCTGGAAGCGGCCACCGGGGTCAAGCTCGTCCAGCGCGTGGGCCGTGGGATCCGACTGACCCCTGAGGGCGAGCTGCTGGCCAACCGGGCCACCGAGATCGTGGGACGGGTCGACGCGGCGGCCAACGAGCTGTCCGCGCAGGTCGGTCTGCGGACGGGGCGGGTGCGCCTCGCCGCCAACGCGTCCGTACTGAGCACGATCGTGCCGAAGGCGGCCGCGATGCTCACCGAGGCGCACCCGGGCCTCACACTGAGCGTGATCGACCGTCATCCGGTCGAAGCGCTACAGATGTTGCGGCACGGCGAGATCGACGTCGCACTCGTCTTCCGGTACGCGCACGCTCCGCTGGAGGACGAAGGTTTCCGCATGGTCCATGTGGCCGACGACCCGATCTACTTGGTGAGCCAGAGCCCCGACGACAGCATCGCGAACCATCGCCACTCCGCCTGGATCGGTGGCTGCGAACGGTGCCAGGGCGAGCTGACCGCGGTCTGCCGGCAACACGGATTCGCCCCACGCATCGAGTCCGTCTGCGACGACATGGTCGTCGTGCAGGCCCTCGTCGCCGCCGGTATCGGTGTCACCACCCTGCCCGGACTCGCACTCCGCGCCCACCGTCTGCCCGACGTCCACACCACCGAGATCCCCGACTTCCCCCGCCAGATCCACACCGTCACCTACGGCGATCCACCCGACCCACCGGCCACCAAGGCGCTGCTCCAAGCCATCCGGGTGGCAGGCCAAGGCGGTCAGGACGTGCCGGACGTGGGTCCTCGGTAGTGGCCGGCTCCGTGGTGGTCAGCCGGGTCCTCGTAGACCAGTCTCGGAGTGTCCGAGCGGGTCGGTGGCCGACTGGTCAGCGGCCGGTGGATCCGTCGATCTGCTCGCGGAGGAGGTCGGCATGGCCGGCGTGCCGGCCGGTCTCTTCAATCATGTGCACCAGGACCCATCGCATCGACGGTGCCTGTCCTCGGCGCGGGGGCCGCGGGGCGGGAAGGGCCAGATCCGGGCAGGCGTCGATGACCTGGTTCGCTCGCTCGACGGTCTTACGGTAGTCGGCGAGCACACTGTCCACGGTGTCCTCCGCGGACGGCCGCATGGTCGCACGCCAGTCGCCGACATCCTCACCGAGGAAGTAGAACCGTTCGACGAACGCCAGGTGCCTGACCAGCCCCAGAAGGTTGGTACCCGAGGGCACTCCGCCCGTTCGGACCTGTGGTTCCGGCACGCCCGCAACCTTGTCCGCGACAGCGTTCCGCAGATAGTCGAGGAAGCCCTGCAGAGTGGCCTTTTCGTCGGCGCCGGTCAGCGGAGGCCCGGTGTCTTTGGCCCGAGACCGGGATCGGGATCGCTGCGTGTCATTTCCTGACATCGAGTCACTCCGTTCCGACGTGATGTCGTGTGGTTCGGGCGGTCATCAGGCGGCGCGCTGGACGAGCAGGACGTTGTCGATGACTGCGGCCGTCTCACCAGTAGGTCCGCTGGCCCGGCGGCGAGGCATGTCGGCGCGAAGGACGGACCAGCGCGCGGGGTCGAGATCGAGCTCGGCGGCGGTCTCGGTGGGTGTGGGGTAGTGGATGTCGGGGTCCTGATTCCATGACCAGGGCGCGGTGGAGCCGTGGTCGACGACCAGCAGGAGACCGCCGGGTCGCAAGGCCCGTGCGGCGGTGCGCAGAACTCGGCCGCGGAGCAGGGGGAGCGGGGTGTGGAAGTACTGGGCGGAGACGAGATCGAACTGCCCGGCCGGGAAGCTGCCGGCCAGATCGTGCTGTGCGGTGAGAACCCGGTCCGCGACGCCGAGATCGCGGGCATGTTCCCGCACCCGTTCCAGGGCAGTGGTGGAGATGTCCACGGCGGTGACGTGCCAGCCACGCTGGGCGAGCCAGATGGCGTCGCCGCCGGCGCCGCAGCCCAGATCCAGGGCCGCTCCGGGGCGCAGCGGCGTGGCGGTCTCGGCGAGCAGTGGGTTGACACCTGCTCCCCAGGCACGCTGGGTGCGGTAGTGGCGCTCCCAGAACAGCACCGCGTCCTCGTCCGCCGCGCCCTGGTCGCCCGCGGCGTCGGCGGTGGGCCTTCGGCGTCGGGTGGAATCCATCTGAGGTGCCCCTTCGTCGGCCGACGTGCCGAGCGTGATCCGATACGCACATCGGACGTCGGTGATGTGCGGACAGCATCGCCACCGCAGTTTCGCCCTTGCAAGGAAAATTGCGGATCCGCATCATCGGGACATGGACAACATGGACGACCCCACAGGAGACGTCTTGGCGGGAGTAGGGCCGCGACTGCGTGCCCTGCGCCAGGCGCGGAGCGCCACGCTGGCGGCGCTGGCAGACGAAACCGGCCTCACGGCGAGCACCCTGTCCCGCCTAGAGAACGGCAAGCTCCGCCCCACGCTGGAGCAGTTGCTTCCCCTGGCCCGGGCGCACGGCGTCCCGCTCGACGATCTCGTCGCCGCGCCGCCCACCGGCGACCCGCGCGTCCACCTGCGACCAGTGCGACGATCCGGGCTGGTCATGGTGCCACTGACCCGGCGGGCCGGTGGCATCCAGGCGTACAAGGTGATCTATCCGCCCGCCGGCCAGGCACCCACCATGAACCTGCAGACCCACGAGGGATATGAGTGGTTCTACGTCCTCAACGGACACGTCAGGTTCGTGCTCGGCGAGCAGGAGCTCCGGCTCGGCGTCGGAGAGGCAGCGGAGTTCGACACCCGCACACCGCACTGGATCGGCAGCGCCGACAGCCGGCCCGCGGAACTGCTCGCCCTGTTCGGCCCGCAGGGAGAGCGCGCACACCTGGCACCGTCCGGGCACTGACCAGCTCAGCAGTTGCGGCCACCGTGGCCACGTCACACCGAGGACATCGAGGACGTCCTTGCCCGCCTGCAAGCGCATAGTGCCGAACTCGTCGGCGAGGTGCAGCGGTTCGAGGACAGCTATCTGCTCTGTCACGTCCGCGGCCCCGAGGGCATCCTCGTCGGCCTGGCCGAGCAGCTCGGCTGAAGGCTGTCCCAAGAGGCCGTGCGCCCAATGAACCATCCGGGCATCCGCGCCGAGGAGTCGCGCCGGACCACCGGTCGCCTACGTGACCGCGATCTCTCGGAACAGGCCCTGGATCGAGGACTGGTGCGTGGGTAAGCTGCACGTTCGGATGATCTTGGCTTGCCGAGGTGACTGCCCTTGTCTCTCATCCCAGTGTCCTCTGCCGACCGACCGGGACATTCACTCCGCGATCAGAGCCACCCACAAGCCGATCGCCACACAGGAGACGCCAACACATGACCACGCCACCATCGCAGCCTGGAGCGGAGCGGACCGCCGGGTCGTCCGTCCGGATCGGCGCTCTCGTTCCGCTGACCCGGCCTGGCTGGATCGAGGCGGGCCAACACCTGCTCGCCGGGCTCGAGTTGGCAGTTCGGGAAGTCAATGACACTGGGGGGATCGCCGGAAGGCCGCTCGACCTGGTGGTCCGAGACACCGCGGCTGATCCGCAGAGGGCCGCGGCGGCCGTGGACGAATTGGCCGGCCTGGGCGTGGCTGCCCTGGCGGGGGAGTACCACAGCGTCGTCGCCCGTGCCGCTGCCACCAGGGCCGACACCCTCGGCCTGCCGTTCCTCTGCTCCTCAGCGGTTCTCGACGCGCTCACCGAACAGCCGACGGAATGGGTCGCGCGCCTCTCCCCGCCGCAGTCCCGCGGCTGGCAGGTCTACGCGGACTTCCTCCTCGCCGCGGGCCACGGTCGAATCGCCGTAGCAACCCAGCCGAGCGTCTACTGGGCATCCGGGACCCGCATCCTGCGGGACTACCTCGCTCCACGCGGCAGCACCGTCGCCGAACTCGACATGAGCGCGCTCGACGCCACGGCCGTGTGCGACGAACTCGTCGAGAATCGCGCGACAGCCCTCCTTCTTCTGGTCGGCCACCCGGAGCCGGCAGTGTCGATCGTCAAGTCCGTCCGCCGCGACCAGCGGCTCGCCGAGATCATGATCGGTGCTCCGGCCGGGCAACCGGAGTTCGCCGAATGGGCGACGTTGCTGGGCGACGACAGCGCCGCGATCCCGTTCCTGCGCTACCTGCCCGAGCGCCTCACCCCACTCGGTGTACGAGTGGAGAAGGTTCTCCGTGAGGAGCTGACCGAAGCCCCCTCCTTCGTCGCCTTCGAGGGCTACGACACGGTCGCCGTTCTCGCCGATGTGCTGCGTTCCAACGGTGCGGACATGGCGCGCACTGCCGAATCCTGGCCGCGCGTCGCAGTCGAAGGCACCCGCGGGCAGATCCGGTTCTCCCGCATGCCGGGCATCAGCGTGTGGCAATGGGCCGGGACACCGATCCAGGTCGTCGATCGAGATCCGGCGGAACCCGATCGCTTCCGGATCCTTCACGCCGGCTGAGAGAGTCCGGAGCTCGGACTGCCCAGAGCTGTCCGAATGGGGGGGCTGATCCCCAACGAAACCTCACCCGCAACACACGTATCCGCATCGGCGTTTCGGCCATCGGGCTGCTCGAAGCGACCCGTGCGCGTCAAGGGTGGATGCATCCGGCACGTTGGCCCTCCGCGCTCCTGTAAGGAATCCGCTTCGTCCAAAACACGTGTGTTCGATTCACGGTCGACGTCGTTGAGCCCGGTAGCTCCACCTCGTTCCCAACGACCGTGCAGGAGAAGTCCAGTTGACCTCAGCCGCTACCAACGACGCGCACTCCGTACCCCCACCGCCGCCCGCCGAGATCACCTACTCGGGGCAGTACTCCGTGAACCCGCTCGGCGAAGTGACCTTCCGCAAGCTCTGCGCGCAGCTCCCCTCCGTCATGCGCCGCATCACCACGATGTCCTGGGCCATCGATCGCCGAGCCGTGTTCCTGCTCCTGGCCTGCCAGTTGATCACCGGTGTGGCCGCCGCCGTGCAGCTGACCGCGACGGCCAGGGCAATGAGCCCCATCCTCGGCGACGGTGCCGTCGCCGACCGCCTGTACGCAGCCCTGCCGGCCCTCCTCGTCGTGGCGGGCGCGAGTGCGCTGGCCCGCGGGTCGGGGGCCGTGGCCACGTACGCCGAGCGGCGCATCACCCCCAGGCTGACGACCGCGACCGACACCGCCCTCGTCGAGGCCGTGTGCCGGGTCGAGGCAGCGGCGTACGCCGTCGACGGCTTCGCGGACCGGCAGGAGGCCGCCGAGATGGGGGTGATCCGCACGCACGTCATGGTCACGGACGCACAGCGCTTCATGTCGGCGCTCGTCAAGATGGTCACGGCCAGCGGCGTCCTTTCCGTGCTGAATCCCTTGATGCTGCCCTTGCTCCTCCTGGCCGTGCTCCCCGCCGGCGTCGGAGCGGTGCTCACCGCCCGCGTCGACTACGAGATCCACTACGCCAACGTCGCCGACCGCAATGTCCGCAGCATGATGCGGTGGTGGTCCACGACCCCCAAGTACGGTGACGAGGTCCGCGCGAACGGCATGACGGACTACCTCCTGTACTGGAACCGGGCGCTGTCCGAGCGAGTCGACAAACGCACCGTGGCCGCCGCACCACGGACGCTGCGGATCGCGCTGCTGTCATCTCTCGCCGGTGGCGGTCTTCTCCTCGCCACCTGGGCGGTCCTCGCCTGGCTGGCCGTGACCGGACGGATCGCGCTCGCCATCGCAGCGACGGCGGTCCTCGCGGTCCAAACGACCCTGGCCGCACTGTCCCAGGTCGTCATCAACGGCGCTGCGGTGTTCCACACGAGCCTCTACCTGAGCGACATGCAGGCGTTCCTCGACGACGCAGGCGAACGGGCGCCCCAACGCGGTGAACTGACAGTCGGTGCGCCGGTGGACGAGATCCGGCTGGACGAGGTCACTTACACGTACCCCGGGAAGGACAAGCCGGCCGTCGACGACGTAACCCTGACACTGCGCCGGGGAGAGATCCTCGCCATCGTCGGGGTGAACGGCTCCGGCAAGAGCACGCTGACACGTCTGATCACCGGTATCTACCTGGCGGACAAGGGACACGTCACCTGGAACGGCAAGGACCTCGCCGATGTCGACCCGGCCACTGTCTGGAACTGCATCGGGCTGGTGCCGCAGATCTTCGCCCAGTGGCCGTTGCGGGTCCGGGAGAACGTGACATTGGGCCAGCCCCGAAGCCTGGACGACGGGCCGGTGTGGGAAGCCGTCGACGCGGTCGGCATGCGCGAGGCCGTCGAAGACCTCCCCGCCGCCCTCGACACACTCCTCGCCCGTGAGGTCTTCGGCGGAGCCGAACTGTCCGGCGGCCAGTGGCAGCGCCTGGCCTGCTCCAGGGCCCTGTACCGCCGCCCCCAGCTTCTGATCCTGGACGAGCCGACCTCCCAGATGGACCCGAGGGGTGAGCACGGGATCTTCGAAAGGATCAGGGCCATCGCCCCCGACCGCATCACGATCGTCGTCACGCACCGACTCGAGAACACCAGGACCGCCGACCACATCGTGGTCATGGAGCAGGGCCGCATCACGGAACAGGGTGTGTACGAGGACCTCGTCCACGCGGGCGGTACCTTCGCCGAACTCCTCGCCCTCTCGCAGGACCGCTGAGGGATCCCTCGGTTGCCCACCCCCCTCAAGTCGAGGCGGGGCATGCTCCTTCCTGCTCGTGGTTGTGTCGCTGACCGCGCGAGATGCCCGGTGGTCCCGTAGGGTCGCGGTGCCGCCACGACAGGACTGGCGGTACGGCGCGGTCCTCGTGTTCCTTCGCGTGTGCGCGAGGCAGTTCCCACAAGGCATGGCGGTCCGGCGGACATCGGCCGAAGGGGACGCGTCGGCGCGGAGCGGCTCGACCGATCAGGAGTGCCGATGTCAGGACAGTTCGAAGCGACGGTCGAGGTCGATCGACCCGTCGAAGAGGTGTTCGCCTATCTCGCCGACGGTCGCAACGACCCGCAGTTCAGCCCCCGGGTGCTCAAGATCGAACGGATCCCCGACACCCCCACGGCCGTGGGCACAGTCTTCCGGAGCACCGTCAAGGACGCCGGGATGAAAACCGCCAGGGAGTTCCGCATCACCACCCTCGAAGCCCCGGTGACGATCCGGTGGGCCGAGGTGACGAAGAACAGCGTGACGGCACGCGAAGGCGGCTACGACCTGGAGTCGCTGGCGGACGGCAGGACCCGGGTCCGTATCTTCAACATCCTGGAGGGCCACGGGCTGGGCAAACTCCTTGTCGGCCTGGCGCTGGTCGCCGCCCGCAAGGACGCCGACGGTTTCGGCTCCCGGATCAAGGCCGCAGCCGAAGCGGCGATCAGCCCGCGCTGACGCCGCGCAGACGGCCCTGCCCGGCCTCGCCCGTCCTGCTCGGCTCCAGCCGGCGTCGACCGTGCACATCAGCACGTCACCGGGCCCGTAGGAACAGGGGCCCGGTTCGTGCGTCGGTGGTACGGGACGGTCAGACCCGTTCGCCCACCGGCACGCGCGGGAAGGACTCCCAGCGGTCGAGCTCGGCCAGCCGGGAGCGGAGCGAGGCCCGGATGTGTTCGACGGCGTCCGCGCCGACGGCCAGGCGCAGGGGCGGCTCGTCCAGTTCCGTCACCGCCATGATGGCGTCCGCGACGGAGTCGAGGTCGCCGAACGCCTCGGGCGGCAGCGCGGAGAAGTCGGTGAGGAACTGTCCGACGGTCGGCAGGTAGACGTCGTTCGGGGCGACGACATGGAGGCTGGTGGAGAACTCGGTGGCGTACGTGCCCGGTTCGATGATGGTGACCTTGACACCGGTGGGGGCCAGCTCGTGGGCAAGGGCCTCGCTGATCAGTTCCACGGCGCCCTTGGACGCCGAGTACAGGCCGGAGGAGGGCCAGGCGAACTGGCCGATGAGCGAGGAGGTCTGCAGGATCCGGCCTCGGGCGGCCCGCAGGGCGGGGAGTGCGGCGCGCAGGACGGTGAGGTTGGCCAGCACGTTGGTGTCGAAGATCGAGCGTGCCGTGTCCGCGTCGATCTGCTCGACGGAGCCGAACAGTCCGTAGCCGGCGTTGTTCACCAGGACGTCCAGGCTCCCTGCGGAGCGTACGGCTTCGGCCAGGACGTCCTGTGCGTCGGGTGCGGTGATGTCGAGGGCGACCGGGGTGACCTGACCTTGCGGGGCGCCGTCGGCGAGTTCGGCGAGCCGGTCGCCGCGTCGGCCGACGGCGATCACGTGGGCGCCGCCTGCGAGTGCGCGTTCGGCCGCGAGATGGCCGAAGCCGGAGGTCGCGCCGGTGATGAGCCAGGTGGAAGGCATGGCGGAGACTTTCTCTGGTGGGCCGCGCGTCAGACGTACGGCCCGGTGGACGGGACGGGAACACCGGTGTGGTGTCCCGCTCTCCAGCCAACTGCCGGCACAGGCGTACGTGGGCCATGGATTGGCCCGCTTCATCCTGGGATCCGCAGGGCCACCTTCACCGGGACACGGCGGGCCGGCACCGGCGACCATGGGGTCATGGAGCGCAACGAGGGACTCGGCGATTTCCTGCGCGCCCGGCGCGCGGCACTGGACCCGCAGCAGTTCGGTATCCGCGACGCGGCCCCGCGCAGGGTCCCCGGCCTGCGCAGGGAGGAACTGGCTGCGCTGGCGGGCGTCAGCGTGGACTACTACACGCGCCTGGAGCAGGGCAGGCCCATCACACCCTCGGAAACCGTACTGGACGCCCTCGCTGACGCTCTGCAGCTCGATCCGGCGGAACGCAGCTATCTGCACGCGGTGGCGCGCCGCCCGGCCACGAGCCGGCGCCGCACACCCCGTACCGTGCAGAAAGTAGAGCTGTCCATGAAGAGCGACCGCTTCCTGCGCTGGTGGGCCGGACAGAAGGTCGTCGAGCCCAGCCACGGCACCAAGACCCTCCATCATCCGATCGCCGGCCGTCTCACCCTCCGCACCGAGGCCCTGACCTTCCCCGGCGACCCCGACCAGACCCTGTTCACGTTCCTCGCCGACCCCGGATCACCGTCGGACGAGGCCCTGACAGTGCTCTCCGCATGGGCCACCGACCACGCCCGCTCCGACGCCTCGACGCCCGACACCTCGAAGGCACCCAGGACGACGTCCTACGGGTTACGTCGGCAGCCGTCACAAGGGAGGTCCAGGTGCCTGAGGGCGTGCCCAACCGGCGCGACTGCCCCTCCCGCTCCGTGACACGTTCCAGGGGCGGAGCTTGTCCGGGTTGAGGGTGACCCAGACCTGTACGGCATGGTGACCGGCGATGTCGAGGCTGATAACGGCGGCGACCTGGTGGTCGTAGTGCACAACGATTCCGGTGCGGCCGTTGACCGGGTGGGTGTGCAAGGTGATGCGCGGGCGCCGGGCGACCAGGGTCAGCAGGCTGCGGGCGACCCGCAGGTTGCCGTGGACGGGTCCGGTCGGCGCGCGGACCCTGCCGCCGCCGTCGAAGAACGCCATCACGTCGGGTGCCAGCAGAGAGGCCAGAAGCGGCGCGTCCTCGGTGGCGCAAGCCCGCCGGACGGTACGGACCACGGCGTCATGCCGCTGAGGCGTGGTGGGACGAGAGCGCAGGGCCCGGAGACTGCACAGTGCGCGGTCGGAGGGTTCGGCATACTCCGGTTCTGTCCGTTCCGCGATGTCCGCCTCACCACCGTTCTCCCCGACCGCAGGGGCCCGGTGCTGTTCGCGCACGCTAGGGCGGGTCGAGCAGATACTGCTCACGACCGCCACGAGCCAGGCCCGAGGGGTCGTGATCCTCGTCCGCGCCGTGCTGGACAGCTCGTACCTCCGCCGGTAGGCCTCGGTGATGACATCCTCCGCCTCACAGCTGCTGTCCAGCATCCGGTGCGCGACGTTCAGGAGATGCCGCCGTTCGTCGAGCAGATCGGGGATCGACACCGAATCACCTGCATCGTTCATACGGTGTCCTCCACTCGCACGGCACGGCACGGCACCGCACAGAACAGGCGACCGTCTCGATCGTCGGTCACTCCACGAGTTTTCCTTCGGTGGACACCTCTTCCATCACGGCTGCGATCTCGTCCGGGACGGGTGCGATGCTCTCGCGCGTGATTCCAGTCTTCGGGGACCAGACGAGGTTGACCTGCAGTGCGGGATCCATGTCCGGGTAGTCGCTGCGGTTGTGGCAGCCCCGGGTCTCCCGGCGCTCGATCGCCGCTTCGAGCGTGGCTCGGGCGGCGAGGGCCGCGGACTTGAGGTCGAAGGCGTGCGCGAGATCCTGGAAGCCGGCGATGTCCGGGTGGACCCCGACGTTCTCCATGCGCGCGTCGATCCCGGCCAGCTCCGCCAGACCGGCGCGCAGCCCTTCCTCGTCGCGGACGACACCGGCGTGCTCGGTCATGGTGTTGCGGATGGCGCGCTGCAGGGCACGGACGTTCTCGGGGCCGTCCGCGGCGAGCAGACCGTCGATCTCGAACCGGGCCTCGGCCTCCGCGACCGCCGACCGCGGCTGTGCCGTCAGCCCCTTGGAGTAGGCAGCTGCGGCCTGTCCTGCGATGCGGCCGAAGACCAGCAGCTCGATGAGGCTGTTGCCACCGAGGCGATTGGCGCCGTGCAGGCCACTGGATGCCTCGCCGATGGCGTACAGGCCGCGTACGTCGGTGCTGTGGTCGTCGGGACTGACCCACACCCCGCCCATCGAGTAGTGGGCGGTCGGCGCGATCTCGATCGGATCGCGGGTGATGTCCAGCATCTGCAGGTCCAGAAGCGTCTGGTAGACCCTCGGCAGACGGCTCATGATCGTCTGCCGGGGCAGGTGGGACACGTCGAGCCACACACCGCCCTTGGCTGTGCCGCGGCCTTCCCTGATCTCCGTGTAGGAGGCGAGGGCGACGCGGTCACGCGTGGACAGTTCCATGCGCTCGGGGTCGTATCGGGACATGAACCGCTCACCGAGCGCGTTGCGCAGGATGCCGCCCTCACCGCGGGCAGCCTCGCTGACCAGCGTGCCGGCCGCGTTCTCGGGCTCGATGATTCCCGAGGGGTGGAACTGCACCAGCTCGGCGTCGCGCAGCCGGGCTCCTGCCTCCACCGCCAGCCGGAACGAGTCTCCGGTGTTCTCGTCGCGCCGCGAGGACGTACGCCGCCAGATACGAGTGTGGCCGCCCGCCGCGAGAATGACGGCGTCGGCGTGGATCAGGTAGCGCGTCCCGTCGTTGAGATCGAAGCCGTAGGCGCCGAACACCGCACCGTCGTGCACCAGAAGCCGGGTGATGTAGACGCTGTCGAGCATGCGGACCTGCAACTGGCTCGCGCGCCTGACCAGCGTGCGCTGGATCTCCAGACCGGTGTAGTCGCCGGCGAAGGCGGTGCGGCGGAACTTGTGCGCGCCGAAGAAGCGCTGGGAGATGCGGCCGTCCTCTTCCCGGGCGAAGGCCATGCCGTAGCGCTCCAGGTCGTCGATGCCGAGGGCGGCGCCCTGGGTGACGATCTCGACGGTGCGGGGATCGGCGAGGAGGTAGCTCTCCCTGAGCGTGTCCGCGGCGTGCTGCTGCCAGCTGTCCTCGGGGTCCATGGTGGCCAGGGCCGCATTGATGCCGCCCGCCGCCAGGGCAGTGTGGGCGTCCTCCTTGGGACGCTTGCCGACGGCGAGTACGTCCATGCCTGCCTCGGCCAGCTCGATCGCCGCCCGCAGTCCCGCGCCGCCCGTTCCGATCACCAACACCATGGTGGACAGGCGTTGCTCGGTGATAGCCACGTTCCGCTCCGATCACTTGGTTCGTCACTCAGTACGACCACTTGATCCCGTCGTTTGTGACACCGGCCCATGACTCCCGCACCTGATCAGGCGTTTCTGCCCTGTCCGCGCGGCCTGCCCACTCCCACCGCGCCACCTCGGTCCACTGCTCTCGGACGAGGGTCACGCGGCCAGTGACGCCACGTAGGGTGCCAGCTTCGCCGGATTCATCACCCACATGATGCGTTCGAGGCCGCGGGGTGAAGCGTCGACGCACAGCAGTGCGACCGGGTTGCCGCCGGAGGAGACCAGGACCGCAGGCCGGTCGTTGGCCTCGACCCAGCTGATCTCCGACCCGGGCCAGAAACGCGGGGCGAACGCCTGGAGGTACCGGGAAACATGCTGACGCCCCACGACCGGAATCTTCGACGCACCCCGGATGCCGCCCCCGTCTGCGTAGCTGACGACGTCCTCGGAGAGGACGTGCTCCAGCGTGGCCAGATCACCCGTCTGCGCCGCCGTGAGGAACACCTTCAAGAGGCGCTGGTGCTCCGCGCGGTCGACCGGTGCCCGCCGTTCGGCGGCCAGGTGCTTGCGCGCCCGGCTCACCAACTGGCGGGCGTTGGCCTCGCTGGTGTCCACGATCTCCGCGATCTGCGGGTAGGGGTAGTCGAAGGCCTTGCGCAGGACGTAGGCGGCCCGCTCCACGGGATTCAGTTTCTCGAGGACGAGAAGAACCGCCATCTCGACCGCCTCGGCGCGCTCCGCACCCATGTTCGGGTCCAGGCTGGTGTCGACCGGCTCGGGGAGCCACGGGCCCACGTACGACTCCCGCCGCATCCGGGCCGACTGCGCCAGGTTGATCGCGAGCCGGGCGGTGACTGTCGTCAGGAAGGCCTTCGGCTCGACGATTTCCCGACGGTCGGTGTTCTGCCACCGCAGCCAGGCCTCCTGGACGATGTCCTCGGCCTCCGTGGAACTGCCGAGCATGCGGTACGCGACACCGAACAGCTGCGGACGCGCCGCGATGAACTCCTGCGTCGCTCTCTCGAGCGAGTCGGCGTCATCCTCGGCGTGCATGGCGGCCCCTTTCGGCCAGGACAATGTTACAACCGCCACGGACCGCACGCTTCTGGGCATCGAAGCCACACACACCGTTTCTGACCTGGCATTTTGCTCCCTATTGCGAGGTGAGAGCAGGCCGATCCGATGCACCGGCGCGGGCCAGCTGCCCCAACGCCGTCGCGATCGACTCGGAGCCCGTCTCCCCGTCGTGGGCCACAGCGACGAGGAGAGGGACGGTGTGTCCGGCGAGGCAGGCCGGATCGCCTCAGCCGAACATGCCGGGCTCGTAGTCCCCGGCAGGCTGCTGGTTGATGACGTTGATGCGGTTGTAGGCGTTGATGATCGCGAGAAGCGAGATCAGCGCGGCGAGCTGGTCCTCGTCGAAGTACTTCGCGGCACGCGCCCAGGCATCGTCCGGGACCCCGCCCGCGGCGTCGGCGATGCGGGTGCCCTGTTCGGCGATCTCCAGGGCCGCGCGCTCGGCGTCGGTGAAGACCTTGGCCTCCCGCCAGACCGCCACCAGGTTCAGACGCTGCTGGGTCTCGCCGGCGGCGACGGCGTCCTTGATGTGCATGTCGGTGCAGAATCCGCAGCCGTTGATCTGGCTTGCGCGGATCTTCACGAGCTCCTGTGTCGCGACCGGCAGCGTCGACTCGGCCACGACCTTGTTGGCCGAGTTGAGGTGCCTCATGACCTTGCCGGCAAGAGCGTTTCCGAAGTAGTCGACACGCGATTCCATGACGGGATCTCCTCAGTGATAGGGCGCTTACGCCGTACTGACCGGGCTCACCCGGTGATCCGTGACAGCCATGGAACGTGACGTGCGCCTCCTTCGGCCTCCACGCCGTGAAGGTCGGTTCCGGAAATACGCCCGCTTACGCGACTGTCGCAGCGGGCCCGGCGCTGAGGGCAGCGTCCTCGCAATCACCGAGCGAGCGGTGGCCTTCCTCCACGAGACCGCCCCGGGGCGGGGCAGAGGCTGGGGTCCGCGCAGATGTAGTCGCGTACGAGATGGTAGCGAGTGATACTATCTTGAAGGTGGCCAGGCGGGAGCGCCGAGCGGATTGGGTGGCGGTCTTGGGCATGTATGAAGCGGTTGTGAGCCGACGGGCGGTGTCCGGATTCACTGATCGGCATGTCCCGCGAGAGGTGCTGGAGCGGGTGCTGTCCGCTGCCGCCCGGGCATCGTGCGCGCCGGACCTCCAGCCGCGGCGTGTCTACGTGCTGACCGGACGGCCGCTGGCCGAGTTGGAGAAGCTGGTCGGTGAATGTGATGCGGCGGGGGACTCCTGGGGTGGGCCGGGCTGCGAGCAGCAAGTGGCCGCGCCGAAGTCCCCGTACCGCGAGCGTCGGTCTTCCCTCGGGGCTCCCGTAGTCCTGTTCTGCTATGTCGACCGCGACTTGGGTCCGGCCCAGTGGTGCGACGTCGGCATGTTTCTGCAGGCCGTCATGCTGCTGCTCCGCGCCGAAGGGCTGCACGGCAGTACGCAGGTGGCGTGGGCGAAGTATCACCGAGCCGTCGCGGAGGTTCTGTCACCCCCGGACGAACTCATCCTCTTCTGCGGCATGTCGATCGGGTTCGAGGGTGCCGCAGAGACGGCGGCGACCTGCTCGACCTCGATGCCCCGCAATCGGGAAGCCGGAACCGTGGATCCTGCCGGGCGTCATGCACGCCGCGTCCGGCGGATGCCATTCGTTGCCGCACGCATCAATGACGTACTCACAAGAAAAATGCGGCAGATGGCGTCACACATAGGGCTGCCGCCCTGACATGAGTGAGGAACCAAAAACGATTCGGTTCAGCGCTAAGAGAGTTGATCTTGATGATTGCTTGTGGTCGGAGGCCGGTCTCATGGGCTCCCTCGGGCTTCGGCCGGGGTGACTCGACGAGTGGTCGTGGCCGTGAGAAGTGTCGAACCCTGACGGCAGAGCAGGGGACGCATCTCCTGCCGTCGAGCCGACTGCCCGAGGAGCCCGCCTCGCCTGGCCTGCACGCCCTTCCCCGTCCCGTGGCCGTGGTGGTGGGTGCCGGTGGCGTGCTCGGAGCGGCGCACGTCGGAGTCGGGGCCGCTCTGGAGCAGCGCGGGTTCGTCCCGGACATGATCATCGGCACTTCGGTGGGCGCTCTCAACGGCGCCATCGCTGCCGCCCACCCCGACACGGCCGCGCCCTGGCTCGACCATGTGTGGACCCGGTTGAGTCGCCGCGAGGTGTATCCGCTCGGCTACCTGTCCTCACGGGCCAGTCTCTTCACCGACCGCGGCCTGCGCCGACTGATCGCCGGGGCCGGGCTGCCGTCTCGGATCGAGCAATTGGCGGTCCCGTTCACCGCGGTGGCGATGGACCTGGCCACCGGCGCTCCGGCGCTGCTCGACCACGGAGACCTCGAGTCCGCGCTGCTGGCCAGCGCGGCCGTTCCCGGCATGCTGCCCCCGGTGGACCGGGAGGGCAGGACGCTGGTCGACGGAGGCGTGATCGCCTACGTCCCGGTGCTGGCAGCACTGCAGGCCGGGGCCGCCAGCGTGGTGGTGCTGTCGACCGGACCGGAGTGCTCACCGTTGAGCCCGACCGTCCCGCGGCGGAGGGCCGGCGCCATCGCCGCGAGGGCCGGGCTGCTGTTGATGCACCATCAGATCGAGCGTGATCTGCACGAGGTGGCCCAGCACATCCCGACCGTCGTGCTGCCGACCGGCATCGAGGAATGGCCCGCCCCCTGGGACTTCGGCCACTCCAAGCGGCTCATCAGCACCGCTTCCCGCACGGCGGGACGTTTTCTCGACGGCCTGCACGTCAGCGGGCCGGGCCTGTATCGGGCCGACGGCCCTCCGGCGACGTCGGACGGCCCGGCCGAAGCATCGACTTCCTCAGACTCGACAGCATCGACTTCCTCGAACTCGACTTCCTCTGTATCGGGGGTGGCCCTGTGAGCACCATCGCGTTCCTGAACATCGCCATGCACGGGCACGTCAACCCGACGCTGCCGGTGGCGGCCGAACTCGTTCGCCGCGGCCACTCCGTCACGTACCACACCTCGCCCGCCTTCCGTGAGGAGATCGAGGCCGTCGGCGCGACGGTGTGTCTCTACCCCGGGGGTGACCAGCCGCTTCCTGATCCGCCGATGCCGGTCACGTTGATGGAGGGGCTCGCGAGCACAGCCGTCCGCCTGCTGCCTCCGGTGCTCACCGACCTGCGCCGGATACAGCCCGATCTGATCGTTCACGACAGCGCCTGTCTGTGGGGCGCGGTCGCCGCCCGCGAACTCGAAGTGCCCGCGGCGTCGTCGTTCACCACGTTCGCCTTCAACCGGCACGTGCCCAGCCCTACCCGCGGTTCATGGCACCTGCTGGCCGAGGCGGCGACTCGGCGGGACAGCCTCAAGGGCTATCTGCGGGCGCGCCGGGGGCTGCGCCGCTTCGACACGAGTGGGCTGCCCCTCCTCGACCTGGGGAACATCCGCCAACCACTCAACTTGGTCTACACCTCGCGGGTGTTCCAGCCTGCCGTCGAGGAGTTCGACCGGTCCTACCGGTTCGTGGGCGCGAGCATCGGCGCCCGTCCGGCCGACCCGTCGTTCCCGGCCGATCAGCTGCGGGATCCGGTGCTCTACGCCTCGCTCGGCACGGTCTTCAACGCCGACCCGCGGCTGCTGCGCGGTTTCGCCACGGCGCTCGCCCCGCTGGGCGGCACTGTCGTCGTCTCCACCGGACAGACCGACCCCGCCGCGCTGGGTCCGCTGCCGCCCAACGTGCTCGCCCGCCGCTTCGTCCCACAACCGGAGGTACTGGCCCGCGCGTCGCTGTTCGTCACCCACGGCGGCATGAACAGCGTCAACGAGGCCATGTACGCAGGCGTTCCGATGCTGGTGGTCCCACAGGGCGCCGACCAGCCGATGGTGGCCCGTCGTGTCGCGGAGCTCGGCGCCGGCCTGTCGATCCGCACCCAGGACGTGACCGAGGACTCCGTACGTGCCCTCGGGGGGCGCCTGCTCCACGAACCCCGGTTCCGGGCGGCCGCGGCCACCCTGCAGGGTGCTCAGCACGAGGCGGGCGGATACCGGCGTGCCGCCGACGAATGCGAGCGGTATCTGCACACGAACGGCGTGGCAGGCCGGTCGGCTCCCGTGGGTCCGTCCCGGCGAGGCTGAATCATGGCACTCGTGATCCTGTTGCTGCTCGCCGGAGTGTCGGAAGCCGCCGGGCGCATCCTGCCTGTGGCAGTGGGCCGCCCCGGCATGTCGCGGACGCGGGTGGCCGGACTGCTCTGTGCCGGCGGCCTTGTCGAGGGCGCTGTGTTCGCGTTGTGGCCACTGACCGCGTGGACCCTGGCCGAACTGGTGCTGTCCTCCGCACCGGAGGGCGACGGTCTGGCCTGGACACCCGATCTGGTCGCCCCGCTGGTGCTCGCCGCCGTCCTCGCGTTCCCCTTGCTCGGGCCTTTCCTCCACTTGCTGCTCTTCGTGGCGGTCGGAGCCGGTCTGGCCGGTCCACTCGCCGCGGTGACCGACCTGGGCTGGTGGGGCGCCGCCGGATGTGTGGCCGTCGCCGGGGCCGGGCTCGGTATCGCCGTGGAGGCCGTTCGGCGTCTCGTCGTGAGGATCAGCGCTGCCGAGGCACGGGGGCCGGTCATATGAACGCGTACCTGCTCTGGGCCTTCGCGATCGGGCCGGTTCTCATCGCCGAAGCCCTGCTCGCCCGCTACGAGGTGCTGGCCTACGGCTCCGGCTGGCGGACCCCCGTCACCAAGCTCCCGGAGGGTGTGCCCTACGCCCGGGGCGCGGCGCCCGACAGCCCCCCGGACGCCTATCTGGTCTACCTGGACGGCATCGGCAAACGCCGCGTCCGCGACAGCCGGGACGGCGGCCAGCTGGTCAAGGCGTTGATCGCCAGAGCTCCGGAGCTGCGGGTACTGGGCCAGGTGCAGCCCTATTCGCCACTGGCCGCCCCGCTCGACGAGCGACCGGTGTGGAAGTGGCTGCGCCGCCGCATCGGGCTGCTGCTGTTCCTGCACAACGTCATGCAGATCTTCGTCGCCGCCGACCAGCGATACCGACCCCTCTACAACCGGGCCGTCGGCTCCCAGATCTCCACGCAGCTCCGGCTCGCCGGCTACCGGCCCGACAGCGGTATCCCCGTGGTGCTGCTCAGCTACAGCGGCGGTGCCCAGGTCGCCGGCGGCGCGGTCGACGAACTGTACAGCCGGCTGCGCTCCCCGCTCCTGCTGATCACGCTCGGTGGGTTCCACAACGGCGCCAACGACCTCACCCGTGCCGAGCACCTGCACCGGCTGACCAGTGCGAGCGACCGGATCGAGCGAGTCGGTACGTGGATGTTCCCTCAGCGCTGGCCGCTGTTCCGGGGGAGTGCATGGAACCGGGCCGACCGCGCAGGGAAGATCACCGTGCACCGGCTCGACCCGGCCACCCACGTCGGGCCGTGCAGCTACGTGAGCCCGACGGCTCAACTGCCCGATGGCCGCAGCCACCTCGACCGCACCGCCGACACCGTGATCGCGCTCATCCGCGACCGCCACAGGGTGACCGGTGCGCCGGATCACCCGTAGCCACGAGGGACTTGGCCGGAGAACGGCCCGCCGGAACCTGGGGTCGGGCGGGCCGCCGGGGAGGTCGGAGATCAGGGGTCAGGGGTCAGGGGTCAGCACAGACAAGGATCCGTGCCCCACCCAAGGCCGCGGATGTCCCCGTCCCTCAGCGCGCCGGAGTAGGCCTGTACCTCGTCCACGTCGCCATGCAGGTACTCGCCCCAGCCGTCAGCGGCCTTGGCCCGGCCGATCTGGAGGGCACCGGTGCTGTTCCAGCCGTTGGGCAGGGTCGCGGTCGCCTGGGCGTTGGTGTAGCCGTCGAGGTAGAGCTTGATCGTGTCGGTCGCGTCGTCGTAGACCACGGCGAGGCGATGTCCCTGGCCCTCGCCCCCGTCCGCGCCCTCGATCTGGGACACCACCTTCTCCGGGGCTCCGGCCTCGTCCTTCTCCGGCATCACCAGCTGCCAGGTGTGCGTGGCCGGCTCGTAGCGCACCTTGAAGGCGTTGGTGTGGTCACCGGCCTGCGAGAGCACGGTCATCGGGTGGGCGGGCTCGGAGTCCGCGAGGCGTACGACGACACCGAGCGTGAAACTGTCCCCGGTGTCCACGACGGGACCGTCGGCAGCGGCAAACCCGTTCTCGCCGTCCAGACGCAGATGCCCGTCGCCGACGAGCGGCGGCGGCACGTAGGTGCAGTCGGGATCGAGGTCAGGAATGCAGGAACTGCCGGAGCCCCGGTAGATCGAAGCCCCCGTGCCGAGCCGCAGGGGCACGCCGTCCGACTGCTCGGGACTCACGCCGTCCGTCGCGTTCTCCAGCGACCAGTGGCCGAGCAGCTTCGGCTTGCGGTACGCCAGTTCGGCTGCCTCGTCCGGCACCACGACCCGGTCGTGAACCTGTACGTCACCGATGTCCCCCTGCCACCGGTCCCGATAGCCGGCCGTCCCGCGGGCGCGCCCGATCTGGAAAGCGCCGGCCGCCTCGGCCGGAGCCGCGTCCGCCGTCGTCCCGACCTCGTGGCCGTTGACGTACAACTGTGCCTTTGCGGTCTCTGCGTCGTACAGACCCAGCACATGGGCCCACTCGCCGGTCTCGGGAGCGCCGCCTGACACCCGCGCGCCGCCGACCGAGAACGACCAGGCGGCACCGGAGTCCTGACGGCGCAGCCCCAGGCCGAAGCCGGGAGCCCCGTCGGCGTCCTGGCTGGCGACGGTCATGTTCCGGCCGAGTCCGGCGGGCCGTACCCACGCACTCACCGCGAAGGTCTTGCGGATGTCGGTCGCCGGGGCGTCCGGGGTGAGGAAAGCGTGGCCGCTGCCGTCGAGACCGACCGTGGCGGAGGTGTTGGTGCCCGAGGGCACCGGGCCGCCGAAGGTCACCCCGGTGCCGGCACGGGCGTCGGTGCCGGTCTCGGCGGCGGCCGAGCGGGAACCTGCCGCGTCGTCCAGTTTCCAGCGGGCCACGGGAGCACGGCCGGCCTTCACGTTGAACTCGTACCGGGACTCCCCGCTGCTCCGGCCCGACCGGTCGATCGCGCGGACCGTCAGCGCCTTGGGCCCCGAAGTGAGTGGCAGGTACGGAATGGTCACGGCCGCGCCGGGACGCTCCGCGGAAACGGTCCCGTAGGGGCCGCCCATGAAGCCGTACGTGTACGACACCACGTCGTCGGAGGGCGAGTCCATGGTGAAGTGGCCGTAGACGCCCACTCCGTCCACCCAGAACACGTCCTCGGGGTTGGGGTATTCGGGAGAGGTGATCGTTGCCTTCGCAGGGCTCACGTCGTCGTACACGAACGAGCAGACCGAGCCGTCGCCCTCGTCGCTCCACGCGGAGGTCGCCTTGCCGTCGTTCGCGCGGACGTGCCAGGAGACGACGGTGTTCGCCGGGATGTCGCCCGGCAACGTCCAGTAGTGGTGCGACCCGGACGACAGGGTGATGCTGGTGTAGCTGCGCCGCTGTTCCACTCCTGACGCGTCCGTCCACCAGGCTTCGAACTCGCCGTTGACCGGGCTGGATTCGGAGGGCTGGTTGTCCTCCTCCGGGTCGTACAGCACCGCATCGAGCCTGGGCGGCGCCGAAACGTACGGCGTGTCGTCGCCGGTCGCGCAGGCCTTGCTTCCCGACTTGAGATCCTGGGCGAGCGGCTGCTTCGGCGGCAGGTTGTCCACCGCGTACGCCGTCCCGGTGGCCGTGACCAGCAGCGCCACCGCGCAGCTCCCCACCACCGTCCGTCTGCGTCTGCCCGTCCTTCTGAACCTGGTCAAGTGTCCCTCCCCTGTGAGCATTTGAGGCTCGTTGATCACACGAGCGCCTGAAGCTAACAGAGAGCACTGACAAGCACCGACAGGGTTTTCCCTCACCGGCACCATCCCGCTCGCAGCGTCGCTGACTCGATCAGGGTTGTTCAGTAAAACGAACGATAGGTTCACCAGGTCCGGCGTCGTTCGGTATAGTGAACACATGGTTCACTCAATCGAGGCCCTTGGGGTAGGCGCACAGGTCGGCGCCTACCTCGATGACACCTACCTGGAGCTGGTCGATACGCGGGTGATCGCGGTCGGAGAGAGGGACGGGACGCCATGGGCGGCCGTCGAGCACTGCCTGTTTCATCCGCAGGGCGGGGGCCAGCCCGCCGACCGGGGGTGGCTGGAGGACATGGAGATCATCCCGGTCCGGGATCGTGAGTCGGGGCTGGTCGTGGCGATGGCACCCGAGAGCGGCAGGCCTGAGAGCGGCAGCCTTCCGGGTCTCACCGAGGGACAGAAGGTGCGGGCCCGGATCGACCTTCGGGCCCGGACAGCTCACGCCGCACTGCATACGGCCGGACACCTCGTCGAAGCGGTCGGGCGGATGCAGGGGTGGGAGATGGTCGCCAGTAACCATTTCCCCGGTCAGGCACGCATCGAGTTCCAGGCACCGCGGACGGACACACGGCTGGCCGACCCGGAAGGGCGGGAGGAGGTGACCGCTGTGCTGCGCGCCGCCGTGGCGGGCGCGGTCGCCGACGATCTGCCGGTCTTCGCACGGTGCCTCGCCGACGGGCGGCGCGAGGTGCACCTGGGCTCGCTGCACTCCGCGCCGTGCGGGGGTACGCACGTTCGCAGCCTCGGCGACCTGGCCGAAGCGGTGCTGCCGACGCTCAAGGTCAAGAAGGGCCGCATCCGCGTGTCCTACACCGCGACACATGTGTCGTACACCGCGGCACACGGGTCGTACGCCGCACCTCATGTGTCGGGCACCGCAACGGACAGGAGCCACCGATGACGCCCTCGCAGTCCGGCCGCCAGCCGGTGAGCAGTACCGCCGCCGCGGTCGGCGCGAAGATCCGCCTGCGCCGTCAGCAGCGCGGTATGAGCGCCGCGGAGATGGCCCGGCGCGCCGGGCTGAGCAAGGCCACGCTGTCGCAGCTGGAGGCCGGCAACGGCAATCCCACGATCGACACCCTGGACGCGATCGCCATCGCCCTGCGCATCCCGATCGCCGACCTGCTGGCGCGCGACGCCGACACCGGGCCGGTGTTCCGGCCGGGCACGGACGCCGAACCGGGCGAGGTCTCCCGGGAACTGCTGCGCCGCATCAGCAGCGGCAACAGCCTGGAGATCTGGCGGCTGCGCATTCCGCCCGAGACGGAGCTGCCCGGTGTCCCGCACGCCACCGGCACGATCGAGCACCTGCTCATCGCCACCGGGCACGTCACCGCCGGTCCCGTCGACGCCCCGCAGGACTTGGGCCCCGGCGACATGCTCGCCTTCGCCGGGGACGCCCCGCACTTCTACCGCACCGGCGCCGAGGAAGTGGACGTCACCGTCGTCTTCGCCTCGCCCATCAGCACCTGAGACCGAGCACTTGAGCCCCCGGCACTTGAGCCCCCGGCACTTGCGGCTCCAGCACTTGAGACGCCACGCCTGAGACCTCAGTACTTGAGACCAAGGAAGACCGCTCATGAGCACCACCATCGCCATTACCCCCTCCAGCCGTGCCTTCAGCAGTGACAACATGGCCGGGGCATCCCCGCGGATAGCCCAGGCCGTCGCCGACGCCGCCGCCGGACAGGTCCTGCCGTACGGCAACGACCCCTACACCGACAGCGCCCGCCGCAGGCTCGGCGAGATCTTCGAGCGGGACGTCGATGTCTTCCCGGTCTCCACCGGGTCCGCCGCCAACGGCCTGAGCCTGGCCGCCCTCACCCCGCCGTGGGGCAGCGTGCTCTCGCACCCCGAAAGCCACATCAACACCGACGAGTGCGGCGCCCCGGAGTTCTTCACCAACGGCGCCAAGCTCGTCGGTGTGCCGGGTCCCGACAGCAAGATCGACCCCGATGCGTTGCAGGCGGCGGTGCGCCGTCGGGCCGGTGACGTGCACAGCGTGCAGCCGTCCGCGGTGAGCATCAGCCAGGCCACGGAGAGTGGCAGCGTCTACACCCTGGAGGAGATCCGCCGTCTGTCCGCCATCGCCAAGGACGCGGGACTGCGCGTCCACATGGACGGCGCGCGCTTCGCCAACGCCCTGGAGCATCTCGGCGTCACCCCGGCCGAGATGACCTGGAAGGCCGGCATCGACGTGCTGTCCTTCGGCGCCACCAAGAACGGCGCGATGACCGCCGACGCCATCGTCTCCTTCGACCCTGCACTCGCCGCCGAGCTCGCCTTCCGCGCCAAGCGCGCCGGCCAGCTCGCCTCCAAGATGCGCTTCCACACGGCCCAGATCGACGCGTACCTCACCGACGGCCTGTGGCTGCACAACGCCCGCCAGGCCAACGCGATGGCCACCCGGCTCGGCGACGGCCTCAAGGCCATCCCCGGTGCCGGCCTGCTGGCCACACCGCAGGCCAACATCCTGTTCTGCCGCCTGCCCCAGCAGGTCACCGAAGGACTCCTCGCCGAGGGCTACGCGTTCTACCACGACCGCTGGGAACCGGGGATCGTCCGGTTCGTCACCGCCTTCTCACACAGCGCCGACGACATCGACCAACTCCTCGACGCGGTCCGCCGTCACACACGCTGACTGAAGGCCAACCACGAGTACGTCCAGTGCGCTCATGCCGCCTCAGAGCATCGCCAGCCCGGGGTCGTGCAGGAAGGCGGCCAGGTCGGCCAGTAGCTGGGAGCCCTGCTGGCCGTCGACGAGCCGATGGTCGAAGGAGAGTGCCAGCTGAGTGACCCACCGGGGCTCGATCGTCTCGGTCCCCGACGCGTCGGTCACCACCCAGGGGGTACGGCGGATGGCGCCCACGGCGAGGATGGCCGCCTCACCCGGGTTGAGGATCGGGGTTCCTGTGTCCACGCCGAACACGCCGACGTTCGTGATGGTGATGGTCCCGTCCATCATCGACTGGGGTGTTGTCCTGCCCTCGCGGGCTGTGCCGGTGAGCGCTGCGAGTGCTTCGGCGAGTTCACGCAGCGACATCCGGTCGGCCTGCTTGATGTTGGGGACGATGAGCCCTCGCCCGGTCGCGGCGGCGATGCCCAGGTTCACGTAGTGCTTGAGCACGATCTCCTGCGCCGGCTCGTCCCAACTGGCGTTCGCCTCAGGGGTGTTGCGCAAGGCAAGCAGGAGTGCCCGGGCCACGAACAGCAGCGGTGTGACGCGCAGATCACGGAACTCGCGGCGGGCGGCCACCGTGTCACGGAGCCGCATGGTCGCCGTGACGTCGCCCTACGGATGCACCCAGGATCGGCTGAGCGACACACGAGGTCAACCCAAGAGGCCATTTTATTTGCCCGATAGGCAAACAGCTCGGCGAGCAAAAGCACCTCCGGCGCGCGCCACGGGATCTACCTTGCCCTCGGCGCGCACTGGAGGTGTGCTGGATCGCTGACCAGCCACTTCATGGTGGAAAGGGCGCCATGCCCACCAGCTCGGCAGTGCGTGACGCCGCCGTTGGAAGCGGCGCTGCTGTCCACGAACGGCGCATACGTCCACCCGGTCACGGTCAGCTCAAGCCCGTTGAGGTGGTTGTAGCGCTCATAGACGGTGAGGTACCAACGGTTACCTGGGCCGAGGTTCTCGCCGGTGTTCCAGCAGGTGGCGAGGAGTACATCCCCGGACCAGAGGTCCGGAACCCCCGACCGTACCGGAGGCCAGGCTGCGGCCGTTGAAGACGGAAGCGCCCCGCCTCCGCTCCGGCCGACAGGCCGGAGCGGAGGCGGATGGGGGCTGAGGGCGGCTACCGACGGCTGCCTCCGCGAGGCCGCCTACGACAGCGTGATTGCGTACACCTCGATCCGCGGATCGTCCGGCAGCGTCAACGAGCGCATCTCCTTGGCGTTGTTCAGCTCGACGGAACTGCCGAACAGTCGCACCGGCGGCCCGTCGACGCCCTGGCCGGCCTTGATCCGGTGGGGCATGTCGAGGACGACGGTGGTGCCGTCGGGGGCCTGGCCGGCCCAGTCGCCGACCTTGAGCGGGACCTCGGAGCTGCTGCCGTCGGTGTACCGGACGGTCAGCGCGGTCGTCACCGGCCCGTTGTGCGATGCCGCCACCAGGCGCAGGGTGCCGTGGCTGCGGGCGGGCAGCAACAGCGTCTGGCCGTGGGCCTCGACGAAGTTCGCCGCGGTCCCGGTCGGATCCGGTGCCTCGTACGTCACGCCGTCCCAGGTGACAGGCCCGGCGGCCGGAAGGAGACCGGCGTCGTAACTCCAGCCGGATCCGTCGAAGTCACCCTGGCCGGGATTGTCCGTGGTGGCCGTCCCGTCGTGCGCCATGTCCCCACTCAGGTCCACCGCGCACTGCTTGCCCGTGGCTGTCGCACACTTCGCGGCGGGGCGTACCTCGACGGTGGCTTCCCGGGTGACCCGTCCCGCTCCGTCGGCCTCGACCGTGAAGC
This sequence comes from Streptomyces sp. NPDC033178, assembly GCF_055577685.1. NCBI lineage: Bacteria > Bacillati > Actinomycetota > Actinomycetes > Kitasatosporales > Streptomycetaceae > Streptomyces > Streptomyces sp. NPDC033178. The sequence goes on along the minus strand of NZ_JBVIPT010000001.1, from coordinate 157,103 downwards.
GCACCGGGTAGGAACCGGCGGCGGTGCCGGGAGGCACGGTCACCTTCACGGACACCGTCTTCTGTACGGGCAGGTGCTGGGACCGGATTCGCAGCGGAGAGTGCGGAGTTGTCGTCACCCGCCAGCCGGTGGGCGCCTGAGCCGTCACCGACGCCCGCAGCTCACCAGGGGCCTGGCCGAGGACGTCCAGGGTCAGGTGGGCCGTCTGAGCGGTGTCGCCGGCCGGGACGACGTCGGAGGAGCTCCGCAGGGACGCGTCCAGGTGCCGACGGCCGTCGGCGTCCGCCTGGTTGACCGACGGCGGCTGGGCACCCGCACCGGTACCCCAGCCCGACGGCGTCGTACCGAGCCGATGGACCAGAGTGCCGCCGTGCGAGACCTTGTCCCAGTCCAGCCAGGTGCGCTTCACGTCCCGGCCGTCCAACGACACCCGCTGTACGTACCGGTTGGTGTCGCTCGCCCCCGGCGCCTTGATCGTCAGTGTGCCGCCCTGCCGCTTCCCGTACCGGCCGATCGTGATGGCCGCCGAGTCGAACTGCGGACTGGACAGCGCCATGAAGTCGCCGCCACTCATCGTCGGGTAGAGGCCGAGTGAGGAGAACACGTACCAGGCCGACATGGTGCCCAGGTCGTCGTTGCCGGTCATGCCGTCGGGCCCGTTGGTGAACAGCGTCATCGCGGCGCGCACCACGGTCGCCGTCTTCGCCGGCGCGCCGGCCCACAGATACATGTAGGGCGCGTGGAGATCGGGCTCGTTGTTCGGGTTGTAGGTCGGCTTGCCGTAGTAGTCGTACGGCTGGGAGATCCAGTCCTTGCGCGCCGTGCCCGCCGGGTCGGTGAGCAGCTTGTCGTAGGCGAAGAAGGAGTCGAGCCGCTTCTCCGTGGCCTTCCGGCCGCCCATCAGATCGACGAGACCGGCGGGGTCCTGCGGCACGAGCCACTGGTACTGGTACGCGCCGCCCTCGTGGAACTGGTGGCCCGCTTCGACCGGATCGTACGGAGTCACCCACGTCCCCGCCGTCGTGCGGGGCCGGAACTGGCCGATCGAGGAGTCCCACAGGTTGCGGTACCACTGGCCGCGGGCCGCGAACATCCGTGCGTCGGAGCCGTGCCCGAGCCCCTTGGCCATCAGGGCCAGTGACGCGTCCGCCGCCGAGTACTCCAGGGTCGCCGAAGCCGGGTGGGTGCAGTCGTTGTCGCCGCCCTTGTCCGCGCAGTCCTTCTTCAGCTGCAGGCCGGAGGGCACGTAGCCGCGCTTGCTGTACTGGTCCACGGCGGAGCGGCCGTTGTACGGGGAGTCGGCGGGCGGGGTACTGGTCGCGTTCTTCTTCAGCAGCGCGTAGGCCTCGTCCTCGTGCCCGGCCAGCATGCCCTTCGACCACGCCTCGACGAGGAACGGCGTCACGGGGTCACCGGTCATGATGTTTGTCTCGCTGTTGGCGAGGGCCCACCGGGGCAGCCACCCGCCGTCCTTGCCGATCGCGAGGACCGACAGCGCGACATCCCGGGCGACGCGTGGCTCCAGCATCTCCAGCAGCTGGTTCTGCGGCCGGTAGGTGTCCCAGAGTGACAGGTTCTGATACGGAGTGAAGTCGGAGGCGGCGTGCACCGCGCCGTCGAACCCCGTGTAGCGGCCGTCGACGTCACCGGCCAGGTTCGGGTGCAACTGGGCGTGGTAGAGCGCGGAGTAGAACACCTTCCGCCGGTCCTCGGAGCCTCCGCCGATCTTGATCGAGGAGAGCTGCTTCTCCCAGGTGGCGCGCAGCTCGGCGCGCGTGGCGTCGAAGTCGTACGAGTCCCCGGTCTCCTCCGCGAGGTTCTTCCGGGCGCCGTCCATGCCGGTGTACGACAGGCCCACCTTCACGACGGCGTCCCGGTCGTCGGTCGCGTCGAAGGTCACCCAGGCGCCGTTGCTGCCCTCTCCCTCGGCATCTCGCGTGCCCGGCTCGGGTGTTGAACCGCGCCAGGTGCCGTGATCCTTGAAGGGCCGGTCGAAGCTGGCGGTGAAGTAGACGGTGTGCTTGTCCTTCCCGGCACAGAACCCTCCGGCACGCACCCGCCCCTCCACCGTGCGGTCCCCGACCACGTGCACCTCGGAGTCGAACACGTTCTGGTTGGCCTTGCCGGTGTTGAACAGCACGTTCGCCGAGCCGGTGGACGGGAAGGTGTACCGCTGCCAGCCGGTGCGCTGTGTGGCGGTCAGTTCGGCCTCGATGTCGTACGTCGACAGCCCCACCCGGTAGTAGCCGGGGGTGGCCTCCTCGTCGTCGTGCGAGAACTTGGAGCGGTACGTGTCCGGGTTCACGCTGTCGACCGCGCCGGTGGTCGGCATGATGGGCAGTTCTCCGGAGACACCGCAGCCGACCCCGGAGAGGTGGGTCTGGCTGAACCCGTGGATCTTGTCCTGCTGATAGTCGTATCCGCCCTGACCACCGGTGTCCGGGCTGACCTGGACCATGCCGAAGGGGGCGGCGGCCCCGGGGAAGGTGTTCCCGAAGTTCTGGGTGCCGATGAAGGGATTCACCAGTGCGGCGGGGTCGGAAACCGGCTCCGTGGCGGCCGCGACGGGCGGAAGTGCACCCCCGAACAGCAGGCCTGGAATGAGCAAGCTGACGCCCACAGCGATGGCGCGGGCCGTTATCCGTCTGACGGACAGCCGCATCGGGCAGACCTCCTTGACAACGTTGTCTCGGCCTGGACAGAACGAGAACGTGTCATGCCGACCGGATCGCTGTCAATGGCCCAAACACCGCCCGCACGCAGTTGAGTTCGCCGACGTCGACGCCCGTGCGGGACCGGGACGTCGTGCGTGTCCTCGGCGACGCGGCTCGTGCCCCGCGTGGCGGGGGAAACTCCCGGTGTCGCATCGACTCGTTTGCTTGAATGGGTGGATCAGCCATCCAGTACCTGGAGACACATGCACCCGATACGTTCGAACGACCGTGGTCTCAGTCGGCGGCGGCTGCTGGGGGCCGGCGGGGGTATGGCCACCGCGGCCCTGCTCGGAGCCGGAGCCACTCTGCTCGGTGCCGGCCCCGCGCATGCCGTGGTGGACGACTCGCCGCGGTTCAAGCTGGACGGGGACGGCGACAATCCCGTCAAGAGGAAGTCCCTGCACGCCAACTGGGTCATGCAGTCGTTCGCGTACGACAACGTCAACCAGCACATCTACTTCGCCCAGACCAACTCGGCGAACACGGACCCCGACCACGTCGGAGACCTGTGGATCACCAAGACGGACCTGTCCGGCAACGAGCTCGGTGCGATGGCGCTGCACAACTTCGGTCACGGGGTCTCGATCGGTGTGGAGCCCTATCAGGGCGATGTCCATCTGTGGACCGAGTGGTGGAGCAGCGCCTCCGGCTTCGGCACCAAGGTGGGACGGTTCAAGTTCGTCAACGGGGCCACGCTGGAGCTGACCAGCACCGCGGTCCAGGACCGCACACCGTCGATCGCCGACACCATGGTCAATCCGCAGCCCGCGATCGATCCGTCCACCGACCGGCTGTGGGTGCGCTACAAGGTGGCCGCGGACATGCCGCGCATCGTCGGCTTCAGCATGAGCGACGCCCGCGCGGGACGGCTGACCGAGGATCCGGACCGCCGGCTGGCCGAACGGGCCCTGCCGTCCCGGGGGGACTGGGGGACCGCCAACCCCTTCCAGGGCTTCGCCGTCTACGGGCGCTACGCATACCTCCTGGAGGGTGCGGCGAACGGCCCCTCGTACATCTCGGTCATCGACCTGAACGGCAGCGGACAGTCCACCGTCGTGGACCGGTGGGAGACGACGGCCGGTGCGTCGCTGCCCGGCCGTGAACCGCAGGGCATGGCGATCTGGCTGGCGTCCGGCGCGGCACGGCTGGCCTTCGGCTTCCACTCGAACACCGACGGCGTACGGCAGTCCAGCGTCTTCTACAAGAACCAGTTCGTGTAGGCAGCTGCTCAGGCAGCGGGCGTTGAGAAGCCGGAGGCCCGGAAGGCGCCGCAGCTCCGGGCCCCGGCAACACGCGGGTGGCAATACCGGTCAGGATTGAAGAAGCGCCGGTCACCGAGTCGCAGCTAGCGTGAATCTCATGACTTCCATCGAATTCCTCACCCTTGAGGTGGCCGACCCCACGGCCGCCGAGCGTTTCTACACGGAGGCCTTCGGCCTGGGCAAAGAAGTACGTCTGCGGGCCTCGGAGGAGCCGACGTCCGGCTTCCGCGGGTTCACGGTGTCCCTCGTGGTCTCCCAGCCGTCGATCGTCGACGGTTTCTTCGGCGCGGCTCTGGCCGCCGGCGCCACCGCGCTGAAGCCCGCCAAGAAGTCGTTGTGGGGCTACGGCGGCGTCGTACAGGCCCCGGACGGGACGATCTGGCAGCTCGCAAGCTCGTCGAAGAAGGACACCGGCCCGGACAGCCGGGACATCGATGAGATCGTTGTCCTGTTGGGCGTCTCGGACATGGCCGCGACCAAGAGGTTCTACGTCGACCGCGGCCTCACGGTCGCGAAGAGCTTCGGCAGCAAGTACGTCGAGTTCGACGGTTCGTCCAGTCCCATCAAGCTGTCGCTGTACGGGCGCCGCGGCCTGGCCAAGGTCGCCGGAGTCCCGCCGGAGGGCAGCGGCTCCCACCGTCTGACCATCGGCGGCGGCACCGAGACCTTCACCGACCCCGACGGCTTCTTGTGGGCGCCCGCGGAGGCATGAGGCCCCGTCCGACGGAACCGCGGAGGCGAGGCACGACGTGTGCTCGCTCCGCCTCGACCCGTCGGCCCGCTGGACGACCGTCGCGGAACCGGACGTCAGTTCTCGTGACCCGCTCCCGTGAGAGCTGCTCGTGCCCGTGCGGCGCGTACGGCCGCGGACAGGGTGGCGATGTCGTAGGCGCCGTGGTGGCGACGGCCGTTGACGAAGAACGTGGGGGTGCCGGACACCCCGCTGAGGTCGGCGGACTCCACGTCGGCGGCAACATGGGCGGCGCCCGTACCGGCTCTGAGGTCGGCGCGGAAGCGGTCGAGGTCGAGACCGATCTCCTCGGCGTAGCGGAGCAGATCCCTGGGCCGCAGCTCTCCCTGATGACGCATCATCTGCTCGTGCATCTCCCAGTAGCCGTTCTGGCGGGCGGCGGCTTCGGCGGCTTCCGCGGCGAGCTGGGCACCTGGGTGCACGTCGGTGAGCGGCAGATGCCGCCATACGTAGCGCACGTCCCCGAAGTCGGCGAGCAGCTCGCGCACCACGGGCTCGGCCAACCCGCAGTAGGGGCACTCGAAGTCCCCGTACTCAAGGAGCGTCACGGGTGCGTCCACGGGGCCGCGTACGTGGTCGCGGGCCATGTCGACAGGATCGCTGAGGTCGACGATCGCCCGGCCGGTGCCGAGAAGGGCACGCGCACGGGAGTGTCGAGGAAGGGCGCCGATCACTCCGGTGACCAGCCAGGTGAGGAGGAAGGCGCAGAGGACGGCGCCGAGGATTCCGATTTTCGCCTGCTCCAGCTCGTCCCCGTCGAAGGCGATGGTGGCGATCAGCAAGGACACGGTGAAGCCCACCCCGGCGAGGGTGCCGCCGGCCGTGATGGCGCCCCAGCCGACCGGTGGGTGCAGGCGCCCTGCGCTGAGGCGTGTCGTGAGCCAGGTCGCGCCGATGATGCCGAGCGGCTTGCCGAGGACGTAGCCGAAGAGGATGCCGAGAGTGACCGGCGAAGTGAAGGCATCGGCCAACTGGTCGGCGCTGAGAGTGATGCCCGCGTTGGCGAGGGCGAACAGCGGCACGATCACATAGCTCGTCCAAGGGTGCAGCATCCGCTGGAGACGGTCGTTGGGGGAGAGCGTCGAGGCGATCTGGCGTCGCACCGAGCGCTCGAGTTCGGGGGTCGGCTGTTCACGGAAGCGTCTGAACAGCCTGCTGGCCCGTTCCAGGTCTTTGCGCTCCGCCGGGCGGGCATAGGTCAGCAGACCCATCGCGAGGCCGGTCACCACCGGGTCCACCCCGGACTTCAGGAGTGCCACCCAGATCGCCGCGCCCAGGATCGCGTACAGGGAAGGGAATCGCATACCGAGGGTGCGTCGCACCAGCAGGACGACGGCGAAGAGCGCGAGCGCGGTCAGCAGCGCGGGCAGGGAGACGGCTTCGCTGTAGGCGAAGGCGATGACGGCCAGGGCCAGGAAGTCGTCGACGACGGCAACGGTGAGGATGAAGACCCGAAGGCTGCCGGGCAGCCGGGTCCCGAAGACGGCGAGCATGCCGAGCGCGAAGGCCGTGTCCGTCGACATGGCGGCACCCCAGCCGTGCACGGAGTCCTCGCCCGCGTTGACGGACAGGTAGATCGCGACGGGCACCAGCATGCCGCTGAGCCCGGCGAGCAGCGGCAGGGTGATCCGTCGGCGTTCCCGCAGCTCGCCCATGTCGAACTCACGGCGTGCCTCAAGGCCGACGACGAAGAAGAACAACGTCATCAGCCCGCTGTTCAGCCACTCGCGCAGGTCCAGCGACACATCGCCCGATCCGATACGGACCGACAACTCGGTTCCCCACAGCGCCTCGTACGAACCGGCGGCGATGTTGGCCCAGACGAGGGCGGCGAGGGCGCCGACGAGCAGCACCGAGGCACTGCCGGTCTCCGTCCGCAGGAAGACACTCAGGGGACCGCGCGTGTCCTGGCCGCAGAGGGTCTGTCCCGACGGGGGTGAGGTCTCAGGTGGCACGGTCACCCCACAAGTCTGACCCCACTCAGGATTGGGCACCTGGCGAAGCCGGGACTGCCGCGACCGCCGACGCTGTCAGTGGGGAGACCCCGCGGTTCACGAAGTGCGGGCCACTCCCACGTAGATGCCGCTGCCTTCGGCTTCCTGCTCCTTGCCCGAGGGAAGCCACTCCGTCGCGGTGACCAGACCGGGCGGAACGAGGTCGAGGCCGTCGAAGAAGCGCTCCACCTCGGCACGGGTACGGAAGCCGAGCCGGATCCCGCCCTTGGCGTACTCGGCGGTGACCTGTGCGGCGAGTTCCGGATAGAGGTCGGAGGCGGCGTGCGAAAGCACCAGATAGCTGCCCGGCGGCAGAGTGGCGACCAGATCGCGGACGATGGTGTGCGCGTCCTGTTCGTCGGGGACGAAATGCATCAGCGCGATCAGCGACAGCGCGATCGGGCGGCCGAAGTCCAGGATGCGCCGGGCATGCTCGACGATCCCCTGCGGCTGCCGGACATCGGCCTCGATGTAGTCGGTGACTCCTCCGGGCAGGCTGACCAGCAATGCCTCGGCATGACGCAGGACGATCGGGTCGTTGTCGGCGTAGACGACCTTCGCCGTCGGCACGATGCGCTGAACGACCTGATGGAGGTTGGGCTCGGTGGGGATTCCCGTCCCGATGTCCAGGAACTGGTCAATGCCCTGCGTGGCGAGCCAGGCGGCCGCCCGGTGCATGAACTGGCGGTTCTGCCGCGCCGCGTCCCTGGCCTCGGGCGGCAGTTTTTCCCCCACGGCCTCGTCGACCGGATAGTTGTCCTTGCCACCCAGCAGCCAGTCGTAGACCCGGGCGGGATGCGCCTTGTCGGTGACGATCTGTGAGAACCGTTGTGGGCCGGTCGGCATGACAACTCCGTTGCGTCCGTCGCTCCAAGTGGCTGGGCCAGGTCGAGTACTCCGTGTGCCCTGGTCGAGTAGATCATGTGCTCCGCGCGAGAGGGAAGAGCGTTCCAGTGCCCTGGTGGCTCGTGGAACTGGGCGCTGGGGCGCCGGATGTGATCGGTGAACTCATCACCGAGGTGGGGCCGTTGTGGCGGGGACCCTGCTCGCACAGCGGGGCCGAACCGTCGCGCCGGGGTCACGGACGCCGAGGGGCAGGTGCCGGTCCCGCCCGTCGGCCCGGCCGGGCAGTTGCGCCGACAGGCCGGGCCCCCGTCGAAGCACTTTCGCAGGTGATGCGGGGCGGCGCGGAGAGCCGCTGCGGCGTCTTCGCCGCGTCCGATGTGCGCTACGTCTCATCCGCGGGCCGTGACACGGGATGCGCGGCCGGTGTCTCCATGCCGAGTCCATCACTCGAGGGAGACACAGGGAGACATGATGAACGGGAATGTTCAGGTGGTCGTGGTCGGCGGCGGGTACGGGGGCGTGACGGCGGCCAATCGCCTGGCTCGGCGCGACGGCGTGTCGGTGACCCTGGTCAACCCACGTCCCGAATTCGTCGAGCGGATCCGTCTGCACCAGCTCGTGACCGGCTCCGACGACGCGGTCGAGAGCTTCGGTGAGGTTCTGGGCGGGAAGGTCCGGCTGGTGGTCGACACCGCGACGCGGATCGACGCTGCCGAGCGCTGGGTGTCGCTGGCGGGCGGCGGCTCGGTCTCGTACGACTACCTGGTCTACGCGGTGGGCAGCGGCGCCGCCGATCCCGGCGTGCCCGGAGCGGCCGAGTTCGCTCATTCGGTGTCGGACATCGAGGGGGCGGAACGGCTGCGGTCCGCGCTGGATGCGGCGCCCGCGGCGGCTCCGCTGACCGTCGTCGGGGCCGGCCCGACCGGCCTGGAGACCGCTGCCGAGCTGGCGGAACAGGGCCGCAGAGTCACCCTGGTCTGCGGCGACGTGCTCGGCCCCTCCCTGCACGCCCGGGTCCGCCGCCCGGTCGCCCGCCGGCTCGCCAGGCTCGGTGTGACCGTCCTCGAAGGTCCCCGTACGCGGGTGACGGAAGTGACACAGGACGCCGTGCAGCTCGACGACGGCCGCGAGCTGCCCAGCGCGGTGACGATCTGGACCGCGGGATTCCGCGTCCCGGACCTGGCCGCCCGCAGCGGGCTGCGCACCGACGCCGCCGGCCGCCTGGTCACCGACACGACGCTGACCAGCGTCGACGACGTACACATCGTCGCCGCCGGGGACGCGGCGGCGATGACGGACCAGTCGTTCCGGATGAGCTGCCAGGCGGCCGTGCAGCTGGGCCCGGCGGCCGCCGCCACGATTCTGCGCCGGATCGCGGGGAAGACACCCGCTCCCGTCCGGATGTTCTTCGCCGGGCAGTGCCTCAGCCTCGGCCGGGACGAGGGCGTCACCCAGTTCTCCTACCCGAACGACAGGGTGAACGCGCTCCACATCGGCGGTCGGCCGGGTGCCGGCGTCAAGGAGATCGCTTGCCGGTTCACCCTCGGCAAGCTGGTGTCCGGGGCACGCAAGGCCGGTTCCCGCGCAGCCCACGGCGACGACACCGATCGCCTGGAGACGCCTCGGCCGGAACACCGCACGACACCGTCCGACACCGGACGCGCGGCCTAGCCGTCAAGCCCTCCTCCTCCTTCGGCCGAACCGAACGGTTCGGCCGAAGGAGGAGGAGGGCTGTAGGCGATAGCCCGTCTTGGGACCGGGTACATATCCACGGCCCGCCTCCGGCAGGTGGGGCCGACCGCGAGAGAGCGAAGCGCACGACATGAACGACCACGTCACCGACCCCGCGACCGAGGCCTTCGTCGCCCACCGCGACCTGCTGTTCACCGTCGCCTACGAGATGCTCGGTTCGGCGGCGGACGCCGAGGACGTCCTCCAGGAGACCTGGCTGCGATGGGTCAAGGCCGATCTGGCGCAGGTGCGGGACCAGCGCGCCTACCTGGTGCGGATCACGACCCGGCAGGCACTGAACCGGCTGCGCACCCTCAAACGGCGCAAGGAGGCCTACGTGGGCCCCTGGCTGCCCGAGCCCCTGCTCACCACGCCGGACGTGGCCGAGGACGTCGAACTGTCCGAGAACCTGTCGCTGGCACTCATGTACATCTTCGAAACCCTCTCACCGACCGAACGCGCCGTCTTCGTACTGCGCGAGGTCTTCGACTTCGGCTACGACGACATCGCGGCCGCGATCGACAAGAGCCCCGCCGCCGCACGCCAGATCGCCTACCGCGCCCGCCGGCACGTCGACGCCCGCCGACCGGGCACACCGGCTTCCCCGGAAGAAGCCCGGGCGGCGTCGGACTCCTTCCGCCGCGCGCTCGAAACCGGTGACCTGCAGGGGCTGCTCGACGTACTCGCCCCGGACGTCGTCTTCGTCAGCGACGGCGGCGGCCTCAAGCTGGCGGCCCTGCGACCGGTCGTCGGCGCCGACAAGGTGCTCCGCTACATGGCCGGCAGCGTCGACAAGGCAGGCGGCACCTTCAGCAGCGAGCCCACGACGGTCAACGGCAACCCCGGCCTCATCCTCCGCCTGGGCGGCGAGATCGACGGCGTGCTGGCCTTCTCGGTGGAGAACACCCGCGTCACCGGCCTCTACTACGTCCGCAACCCCGAAAAGCTCACCCGCATCGAGTCGGAAACCCCGCTCACCTCCCGCTGACCCGCCTCGGCCGCCGCACTCGGGGCCCGACGCGCCCGACCTCACGGCCAGTGACCCTTCGCCCAATGACCCGCAGTCCGAAAGGGACGTAGGACAGTGAATTCTCACATTGCCGCCCCCATGCCCGTGTTCACCGTGCCGACCGTCGACATCTCCCCCTACGCCGGAGACGGTACGGACGAGGAGCGGGGGCATGTGGCACGGCTGATCGATGCTGCGTGTGCCGACGTGGGGTTCATCCAGGTCCTTGGGCACGGCATTCCGCAGAGCGCGCTCGACGGTCTGAAGGGGGCGATGGACGCGTTCTTCGCGCTGCCGCTGGAGGAGAAGAAGGCGTACCGCGTCGACGGCGGCGCCAACCGCGGGTACAGCCCACCGAAGAGCGAGTCGCTCAGCCTGAGCCTGGGCCTTGAGTCGGCCTCACGGATGAACGACTTCTTCGAGGCCTTCAACGTCGGTGTCGAGGCGCGTTCCTTCCCGCCCGAACTCGGCCTTTCCGAGGACGACTTCGGGATCAACGTGTGGCCTGACATCGAGGGGTTCACGCCACGGGTGGAGGCCTACTTCGGTCACGCCTCGCGGGTGGCACGCACGCTGACGCGGATCTTCGCGGACGCCCTCGGCCTGGCACCGGGCTTCTTCGGCGAGCTCACCGGACATTCCATCGACGTGCTCCGGATGAACAACTACGCCCTGCCCGAAGGCACCGTTGACCTGGACGGCGAGCTGATGGGGATGGGCGAGCACACCGACTACGGGATCGTCACCGTGCTGTGGGCCGACCAGGTCCCCGGGCTCCAGGTGCTCGACCGACACGGCACCTGGCACGACGTGGCGCCCGCGGACGGCGCTCTGCTCGTCAACCTCGGTGATCTCACGGCCCGGCTGACCAACGACCGGTGGATGTCGACGCTGCACCGCGTCAAGCCACCCGTCGTCGACGGGGCGATCCTGCGGCGCCGCTCGGCCGCCTTCTTCCATGACGGGAACCCGGAGGCCGTCATCGAGACGCTGCCCGCCCTTCTCGACGCGGACGACGGCCTCGCCTACGAACCGGTCACGGTCCGGGAGCACATCAGGGCCAAGCTGAACGGCTCGCGAATGGGCAAGAAGAACGTGGCCGCGGTCCGCGAGGGCGCACGCGCCCGGGCTGCCACCGAGTGATGTCGTCGGTGCTCGGCGGAGTGAGGTGACGAAGCGGCCGCCCGCAGGATCAAGCGGGCGTCGTGGGTCGTCGTGACTCAGGGTCCGGGCCAGACGGCCGAGGCGTCGTCGCGATGGGGGTCGGGCAGCCGGATCGGGCGTTTGGGGATCGTGCGGCTGTGTCCTTCGGTTACGGCTGTCCACTGGGCGGCGTGCCCGGAGTAGCACAGGGCCGTCAGGGCGAAGACGTTGTCGGCGTACACCTCGACGTATTCGCCGATGGTGAGGATGCGGAGGCTGGCGGCGGGCTCGGTCAGGACGGTCTCGCCGAGCCGGATGCCGCCGGGTCCGGTGACCCAGAGATTCTTGCCGTCGCAGCCGACGGAGAGGGCGGGGCGGCCGTCGTCCGTGGTGTCGCTGCGGAGGGTGATCTCGACGGGCCCGGTGATGCCGATGTCACCGACCGCGTGGAGGGCGGGCCGGTCGGTCTCCTCGCCGAGCCAGGCGTTCAGACCGGTCCACCATTCCAGGCGGGGCGCTGAATCCTCCCGTACGACAAGGGACTTGGGCTGGGCCAGCATGCCGCGGCAGCGGTCCCCCGTGTCGGTGAGGCCGACCTGACGGGGCGTGGTGTGCAGGACCACCCGCGAACCGTCGGGCGCGGCGACGACACGCGGGGCGTACGCGCCGGTCGGGCCGAGAGGGCCGCGGCGGGTCCAGGGGCCGCGCAGACGGGGGGCGGTCCACGCCTCGAAGCCGCGGGTGGCACCGATCGAGCCGAGCAGCAGCCAGCTGCCGTCGTCGAGGCGTTCCAGGACCGGGCACTCCAACTCGTCGACGTCGCCCGGTGAGAGGAGCGGCGGGTGGACCGTCCAGTGCTCCAGGTCGGGGGAGGTGGCCAGCGCCACGCAGCCGCTGACCTCCACCGGCAGTGAGGCGTCGCTCGCGCAGACGGCCATCACCCAGCCCTCGCCCTCGTCGTCGCGTACGACGAACGGGTCGCGCCAGCCCATGCTTTCACCGGTGCGGTACCAGCGCGGGTCCGCCTCGACGACCGGCCCGGTGCCGTGGCGTCGCCAGCCCGTGCCGTCGGTGCGGTCGGAGTACGCGAGGCCGACGGCCTGCAGCGGCCAGCCGTCCGCCGTCAGCCCGCTCACTCCTGTGTAGAACATGGCCATCCCGCCGCCGTGCCGCAGCGGGTGCATGGTCCACACGGCCTGCTGGTCGAAGCGGCCGGGCAGCCCGTTGCCGAAGGCGGTGCCCTGGGGCTGCCAGCGGACCAGATCGGCGGAGGTCGCCCGGCCGTAGGAGGTCTCCATCCGCAAGTGGTCGAACTCCGCCGTCCAGGGCCCCTGCAGGTGCAGCACCGTGTACGTGCCGTCCTCGTCGCGCAGGAGGGCGAAGTCGTTCACGCAGAGGCCGGGCGGGGCGTATCGCATGCACAGTTCCTGTCGGCTCACAGCGCTCAAACGCGTGCGCTGACCATTGACCAAAGCGATATCTCTTGGGAATCGGCCCAAGTAAATATGAACGCAAACGCTTGCGCAACAGCGAGGTCAGGTTTACGGTCACGTCACTCGCAGATCACACCGCCGTGAAATCAACGGGAGGAACTGAGCCGTGACGGCCAGCATCAACGACGTCGCCCGCGCCGCCGGCGTCTCCGCGTCCACCGTGTCCCGCGCCCTGCGCGGCCGGGCGGGCGTCTCCGACGAGGTGCGGGACCGGATCGCGGCCGTCGCCGCACAGCTCGGCTACACCGCCTCCCGCTCCGCCTCCAGCCTGGCCAGCGGCCGCACCTTCACCATCGGGGTCGTCGTCCCGTACGTGGGCCGCTGGTTCTTCGGCACCGTGCTCGACGCGGCGGAGCAGGTGTTCAGCGCCGCCGGGTACGACGTCCTGCTGTACAACCTGGGCACGCCCGAGACGCGCAAGCGCTTCTTCACGAAGCTGCCGGTCCGCAAGCGGGTGGACGCGGTGCTGTCGCTGCTCATCCCCGACGAGGGGGAGTCCGCGGCGCTGCGCTCCCTCGGAGTGCCGCTGGCCAGCACGGTCGGCGGCGCCCGGCCCGGCTTCACCGTGGTCGGCATCGACGACCGGGTCGGCGCGGAGAGCGCCGTACGGCATCTGGTGAACCTCGGCCACCGCCGGATCGGCATGATCAGCGGATCCAGCGGTCCGCTGCACTGGACCACGCCCATCGAGCGCCGCCGGGCGTATCTCGACGTCCTGGCCGAGGCCGGGATCGAGCACGACCCGACCCTGGAGGCGGACGGCGACTACACCCTGGAGGGCGGCGAGCGGGCGATGACCGAGTTGCTGGCCGCCTCCCGGCCGCCGACCGCCGTGTTCGCGCAGTCCGACGAGATGGCGATGGGCGCGCTGCGCGCCCTGCGCCGCCACCGGCTGAAGGTCCCGGACGACGTGTCCGTCGTCGGCTTCGACGACCACGAACTCGCCGACGTGATCGGTCTGACCACCGTCGCCCAGCCGGTCGCGGGCCAGGGCGCCGAGGCCGCCCGGCTGCTCCTGCGCCAGCTGGACGAGCCGGCCGTCGAACACCCCGGCCATGTCCAGATGCCCATCCGCATGGTCCTGCGCGAGACCACCGCCCCGCCCCGACCGCGCGGACCTCAGTAACACCCTCTGAGCCCCCCCCGCGCTTCGAAAGCGCTCCCACACCTCGAACCCACGCCACAGCACGGAGGCACAGACATGAGCTCGACCAACAGAAGGCACCGCCGCACGGCCTGTACGGGCTTGGCCCTGCTCCCTCTCGTCGCACTGGCCGCCTGTGGCGGGGGCAGCGGAACCGACGCCTCGGCGGACGCGGGCAGCGGCAAGGGCACCATCAGCGTCTGGGCCCACCAGGGCCAGAAGAGCGAGGACGCCGCCGTGCAGGCCGCGGTGAAGTCCTTCAACTCCTCGCAGAGCGACATCAAGGTCGAGCTGAAGCTGATACCGGGCAACGACTACACCAAGACCATCACCGCCACCAGCGCCTCCGAGCTGCCGGACGTGATGGAGTTCGACGGCCCGACGATGGCGAACTTCGTCTACAACAAGAAGCTCGCCCCCGTCGACGACTACGTCTCCTCCAAGACGATGGCCAATGCCACCGACGCGAACAAGTCCCAGGGAGCGATCGGCGGCAAGCACTACGGCCTGGGCATGTACGACTCGGGCCTGGGGATCTACGGCAACAAGAAGCTGCTGGACGCGGCCGGGGTCAAGTACCCGACGAGCGTGGACGACGCCTGGACGGCGGACGAGTTCACGGCCGCGCTCAAGGCGCTGAAGGCCAAGGACTCCGACGGCAAGACCCTCGACGTCCAAGAGGGCAACGGCCTGGCCACCGAGTGGGGAACCTACGGCTTCGCCCCCGTCGTCTGGTCGGCCGGCGGTTCGCTGATCAAGGGTGACAAGGCGGAAGGCGCCCTCGACACGCCGGCCGTGGTCTCGGCGCTGAAGACCGTCCAGTCCTGGAAGTCCTACGTCGACCCCAACACCGACGGCAACGCCTTCGCCAAGGACCGCGTCGCCCTGAGCTGGGTCGGCCACTGGATGTACCCCACCTACAGCAAGGCGCTCGGCGACGACCTCGTCGTCCTGCCGCTGCCCGACTTCGGCAACGGTCCCAAGACCGGCCAGGGCTCCTGGGCGTGGGGCATCGGTGCCGACACCAAGAACGCCAAGGCCGCCGGCGCCTTCGTGGACTACCTGCTCAACGACGCCAATGTCACCGCGATGACGACGGCCAACGGCGCCCCGCCCGCCACGAAGACCGCGCTCGCCGCGAGCCCCCTGTACAAGGAGGGCGGCCCGCTCCAGCTCTTCGCCGACCAGCTCGCCAAGCCCTGCGGCGACAGCGACATCACCAAGTCCTGCGTCGCCGTCACCCGCCCGGTGACCGCCGGATACCCCACCATCACCGCCAAGTTCGGCGAGGCCCTCAACTCGATCTACGGCGGAGCCGACCCGAAGAGCGCCCTGGAGAAGGCCGCCCGCGCCATCGACCAGGACTTCTCCGACAACGCCGGCTACAAGATCCCGTAGGACCATCGGCCAGGGGCGGGACGGTATAGACCACGCCCGCCCCCGCCGGGAACAGGACCCATCCGTGACCTCCGTCGAACCGGCGCACGCCGCGCCCCACGCCCGGGAGAAGGCCCCACCCGTGACCGCCGCCAAGCCCGCGCGTCCGGTGCGTCCGGCGCGTTCCGTGCGCAAGAACCGCGACTGGTTGCACGGGCTGCTCATGTCCACGCCCGCCGTCGCCGGACTCATCGCCTTCGTGGGCATTCCGTTCGGCTACGCCGTCGTCCTCTCCTTCTACAACGTCCGCCTCGGCTCCCCGCTCGCGCCCACCTTCTTCGGCCTGGAGCAGTACCGGCGGCTGTTCACCGACCCCGACCTGTCCGGCCCCTTCCTACGGGCCCTGCTGAACAACCTGACCTTCGCCGTGGTCGTCGTCCCCGTCCAGACGGCCCTGGCGCTGGGGCTGGCGATCCTGCTGAACCGCAAGCTCAAGGCGATCGGCCTGTTCCGGTCCCTCTTCTTCATGCCGGTCGTCTTCCCGATGGCGCTGGTCGCCGTGATCTGGCGGCTCATCCTCGCCCGCAGCGACCAGGGCATGCTCAACTCCACCCTGGACGCGGTCAGTTTCGGCAACTGGGGCGCCTTCGACTGGCTCGGTGACTCCGCCACCGCGATGGCCTCGATCATCGTGCTGTCCATCTGGCAGGGCGTCGGCTTTCAGATGGTCATCCTCCTCGCCGGCCTCCAGCAGATACCGGGTGAGCTCTACGAGGCCGCCGACCTCGACCGCGCGAGCCGCTGGCAGCAGTTCCGCCACATCACACTGCCCGGCATCCGCGGCACCCTCGTCTTCGTCGCCCTGCTCACCTCGGTGCTCGCCTTCCGGGTCTTCGACCAGGTCTACGTCCTCGTCAAGGGAGGCGGCCTCAACGAGGACGCGGGCCGCACCGTGATGTACCAGGCCGTCACCACCGCCTTCGACCAGAACAACGTCGGCCAGGCCGCCGCGATCACCGTCGTCTTCTTCCTGATCGTCGTCGCCCTGACCATCGTCCAGCGCCGCGTCGTCCGGCCCGACAACGAGGACTGACCATGACCACCCACACGGGCCTCACCCGCACACCCCTGCGCCGCTGCCTCGACTACGGCGTCCTCAGTGTGCTGGCGTTCATCTTCGTGCTGCCCGTCCTCTATCTGTTGATAGGCAGCCTCAAGCCGTCCGACGAAGTACTGAACGGCCTGTCCGGCTTCCTGCCCACCCACCTGTCCTTCGACAACTACTCCAACGTCCTGAGCAGTCTCAACTCCGACAGCACCGGCTACTTCTGGCGCTTCGTGGGCACCTCGCTGCTGCTCGCGTTCGTGGTGGTGACGGGCGGTCTGTTCGTCAACTCGATGGCGGCGTACGGGCTGTCACGGCTGAAGTGGCGCGGCCGCAACGCCGTCTTCACCCTCATCCTGCTGCTGATGCTGGTCCCGTTCGAGTCGGTGGCCGTCCCGCTCTTCTACATGTTCAACGACCAGCGCAACACGCTCTTCATCCAGGCGATCCCGTTCATCGCCAACGCCTTCTCCGTCTACCAGTTCCACACCTTCTTCCGCTCGATCCCGCCGAGCATCGAGGAAGCCGCCCGCATCGACGGCGCGGGCCCCTGGCGAACCTTCTTCGCCATCGTCGTCCCCATGTCGAAGCCGGCCTTCGCGTCCGTGGCGATCCTCACCTTCCTCACCCAGTGGGGCTCCTTCCTCTGGCCCGTCCTGATGGTCTCCGACCCCTCGGTACGCCCGCTGCCCCTGGAGATGAGCGTCTTCCAGGCTCAACTGCCCCCGGACTGGGGCCAGATCCTCGCCTTCGGCGTCCTCCTGGTCCTGCCTGTGCTGATCGTCTTCGCGTTCTTCCAGCGCTGGTTCGTCCAGGGAGTCGCCAGCTCCGCCATCAAGGGCTGAGCACTTTCGCCGAGGGGGCGGACGAGTACCAGGGGGCGCTGCCGTCCGAGTACCAGCGCATCCTCCGTGGATTCAGCCCTTCGTCAAAGGGGAGGACGGCGGCGCGGTCGGCGGTGCGTCCGGATGGGGGACCGGCGTGGACTCCTGTCCGCCCATGTCGAGACGGAACGGCGGGTACTGGTCGGTCATCAGCGCGGCATAGGCGATCACCCGTGCGACCCACCGGGCGAGGCCCAGCAGGAAGTCGAAGAGGTGCCGCGGGTACCGGGCGGTGAACAGCAGAATGACCACGGCGACGAGGGAGAGGAAGGGCATCAGTCCGCTGCCCCGCCAGCCGCCTCCGTCGTCCCCGTCCCCGTCCCCGCCCCATCCCCAGCCACCCGCGAACATCGCGACGACGATGTACTGCGGGATCGCCAGCAGCCACCACTTCACCAGGACCAGACCGCGTGAGAGGCGCGCGGGGTAGGCGACGTCGAAATGAGCCGGGTAGTCCGGCACATCCGCGAGGGTGAACGGCGGGTACCGGTCGGTGCCGAGCGCGGTGTGGGCGTAGTAGCTGACCCGCCAGTTCCATCGCAGTACGCCGACGCTGAAGTCGAAGAGGGACCGGGGATACCGACCGGTGAACAGGATGGCGAAGAACGCGATCACCGTGACGAGGACGAACCCGATCCACAGGAAGAACAGCACGATGTAGTGCGGGATGGCGAGGAGCCACTTCACCAGCCACAGCCATCTGGACAGCCGGGCATCGACGGATGCCTCGATACGCACGGGCGACGCGGTGACAGGAAGCATGGGAGACAACTCCTTTCGCTTGCAGATTCGCAAGCGAGGCGGAGCACCGCGACCTGGGAGGGGCCGTTCGCGCACCCGGCCGCGACCGACCCCCTGACGGGCAGGTCACCCTTCGGCCACTGGCTCCGGTGACGGCTCGCTGAGCTGCTCGCGCACGTAGTTCCACACCACCGCGATCAGCGCGGCGACCGGTACGGCGAGCAGACTGCCCACGATGCCGGCCAGACTGCCGCCCAGTGTCACCGCCAGCAGGATCACGGCCGCATGGAGGCCGAGCCCACGACTCTGGATCATGGGCTGGAACACGTTCCCCTCAAGCTGCTGCACCACGATGATGATGGCCAGCACGATCAGCGCGTCCGTCAGACCGTTGAAGACCAACGCGATGAGGACCGCGACGAAACCGGCGAACAGGGCGCCGATGATCGGCACGAACGCGGAGACGAACGTCAGCACGGCCAACGGGAGCACCAGCGGCACCCCCACGACCCACAGGCCCAGACCGATCAGAACGGCGTCGAGCAGGCCGACGGCCGCCTGGGAACGTACGAAGGAGCCCAGGGTCGCCCAGCTACGAGAGGCCACGGTGGGGATGTCGGTGGCGAGTCGGCCGGGCAGTTGACGGGCGAGCCACGGCAGGAAGCGCGGGCCGTCCTTGAGGAAGAAGAACATCAGGAAGAGCGCCAGCACGGCGGTGACCAGGCCGTTGACGATGGTGCTCACTCCGGTGATCACAGTGGTGACCATGCTGCCGAGGCCGTCCTGAGCGCGGGCGACCGCGCTGTCCATGGCCTTGGTGATGTCGTCGTCGCCGATGTTCAACGGCGGCCCGGAGGCCCAATCACGCAACTTCTGGATGCCTTCGACCACGCCGTCGGTCAGCTCACCGGACTGGGACGCGACCGGTACGGCGATGAGCGCCACGACGCCGCCTGCGACGAGGAGGGACAGCACGGTCACGGCCGACGCGGCGAGGGCGGGCTTCCACCCGTGACGACGCAGGAAGCGGGCCAGGGGCCAGGTCAGTGTGGTGAGCAGCAGGCCGACGACGAGCGGCCACACCACCGACCACATTCGGCCCAGAAGCCACAGAGACACTGCGAGCATCGCGAGTATCAGCAGCGACTCCGCGGAAAAGCGCGCCGATGTGCGGAGCGCGGCGCGGGCCTTCGTGGAACTCAGGGTTGCAGTCACGGTGGAACCCTATTGGCACGGCTGCCGGCCGGAGGACCTGGGCTGCGGAACCCACCGATCGGTGAGGCACCGGGACTTCGCGCCTACTTCGCCGTCATCGGCCGACGACCACTGCGCACCGCACTCTGTCGGGAGTGAGAACAGGCGATGCGCACCAGGCAGGGGATGGCCTGTTCGATGCGCCAGAACGCACTCTCAGCCGTCGGGCCCGCGCAGCCCTACAGCCGGGACCTCAGCACGTCGACCTCACAGCCCGGCGCGAACGGGTCGAAGCCATGCTCGACCAGCCAGCGAACCACCAGCAGGCTTCGCAACGACCACCATGCGCGGATTACGTCGAGGTCGACGTCGGTTCCATAGCCGGCGACGACGTCGTCGAGGTGCTCCTCGTGTCCGAGCGTGAAGGTGGCGAGGTCGTACAGGGCATCACCCTGGCCCGCCTCGGACCAGTCGATGATGCCCGTGACCTCGGCGCCGTCGACGAACACGTGAGCGATCTGCAGGTCGCCGTGCGTGAACGCCGGAGTCCACGGCCGGAACGCGGCCTCGGCGACCTGACGGTTGCGGGTGACCAGGTCGGCGGGCAGCACGCCGTTCGTCACGAGCCATTCGCACTCGCCGTCGAGATCCGCCGCCAACTCGTCGATGCCCCGGCCACCCCGACCCGGCCAGGGCGGCAACGGCGCGTCGTGCAACTTCCGGATGGCGGCACCCGCCGCGGCCCACGCCGCCGGGGATGCGGTCGACGGCTCGCCCAGGCGGCCGAGCGCCGTCCCCGGGACCGCGGCGATCGCAAGCACGGGCGGCTTGCGCCACAGGACCTCCGGGGTCGGGACCGGCACCAAGGCCATCGCCTCGACCTCGACGTCGATGCGCGTCTGATCGGCGTCCACCTTCAGGAACACATCGCCGACGCGCAGGGTCGCGCGCTCGGAATGGGCGACGACGACTTTGACCTCATCCATGGGCGACCAGTATCCCGGGAATGATCGATGATCCGATCCGGTCCGGGCTTATCGACCCAGTCCCGGCTCCTCGGCCAGCAGTCGTGCGATCCCTGCTGGCCTTAAGACATCCTGCGTGGCGAGGGCGTTGCCGCCGTGCAGCCTCGAACAGCCCTTGAGCTGGGTCGCGGTGAGCGCGTACGGCCGACCCGAGCCGTATGCGGATGGGTGCGTACACCACGTCATACACCCGGGAACGTGCCCCATCCGTACTGTTCGTCTGGCCAGTACGCCGTGGACGCGGATTGACGTTCCGTCGTCCCCGGCCCAGGTCAAAAAACCGCGCAGAGGGTTCCCGTAAATGATCTTCAGGTTGGTCCGTTCGCGTAACGCCCGCCCGAGGTGGTCGATGATGCGGTCGGCCGCGGACTTGGAGATGTCGAACAGCGGGGCCAGTTGGCGCAGCGTCAAGTTCGTGCGCCAGTAGGCGGCCACCAGCGGTGCACGGTCCTCCAGCGCGAGGCTTCAGGGACGGCCCTGGTCTGCGCCGTCCAGCCGAGGCTTTCACGTGGGTGCGATCGCCATTCGCCAGATACATGGCGACGACGTAGCGGCGGAAGTCCCCCGTAACATCTCCCGTCCCCCAAGCGTGTTCATGTCGAAGGCCTGCGAGCGAGCGGCAAGCTCGGGCGCACCAAGAGGACTGCCGGGGCCCGGGCAGCGCTTCCTGCACCCAGTCTCGCCGGCTCACGTGCGGACCCAGCGGTGGTAGGCGTCCAGGTCGACGTTGCTGCCGCAGATGATGGTGGCCACGTGGCGGCCGGCGAAGCGGTCACGGTCTTCCAGGACGGCCGCGACGCCGAGGGCCGCTGAGGGTTCGACGACCAGGCCCGCGCGCTCCAGGAGCATCCGCATGCCCGTGACGATGGACGCCTCGCGGACCAGGACGGCATCGTCGGCCACCGCGAGGAGGTCGTTCAGGACTGCGGGGATGGGGTATCGGCCGGCCACGCCGTCGGCGATGGTGTCGGTGGAGTCGGTGGTGACGACCCGGCGCTGGTGCCAGGAGCGGGTCAACGCGGGTGCACCGAGGGGCTGCACGCAGATCACCTCGACGTCTGGCGAAAGGGCCTTCAGGACGTAGCCCACTCCGGTGGCCATCGCGCCGCCGCCCAGGGCGATCAGGACTGCGTCGAAGGAGGGCGCCCTGCTCGCCAGTTCCAGGCCGATGGTCGCCGCGCCTTCGCAGGTCTCGATGTCGAGGCTGTCCTCGAGCAGCCGGACGCCGCGCTGTTGCGCGATACTCACGGCCCGTTCGCGGGCCATCTCGAAGTCGCCGTCGACCAGCTCCAACTCCGCACCCAGCGCGTGGATCCGATCGAGTTTGGCGGCGGGTGCCCTGCGCGATGCCACGACCGTCACATCGAGGCCACGGTGGCGACCGGACCAACCGAGTGCCTGGCCGAGGTTGCCGGCGCTGGCACACACCGCGGCTGTGCCGCCCTGGCCGGCCAGCAGGCTGGCGAAGAGTTCGGTACCGCGGGCCTTGAAGCTGCGCACGGGGTTCGCCGTCTCCAGCTTGATACTCACCGTGCAGCCAAGCTCGCTTCCCAACGCGTCGCACTGGTACAGCGGAGTATCCAGGAAGACCGGGTCGATGTCCCGACGGGCCGCACGGATCCGGGCAAGATCGAGGCGCGTCGTGAGCATGCCGAGCAACGTACCGCACGCCGCGTCGCGGCCGGGATCAACAGCCCTACGCTGCACATGACGTCCGCTGTCGAGTGGTAGCCCGTACCGGGGACCAGGCAGGGAGCGACGCCTTGGTGCCGGGACTTGTACGTTCCCGATGGCAGAGGGCCGAATTGCGGTCGGCCTGCGGTCGCCCCGGCAAAGCTGCGGCTCCAACTTTGTCCCGTGCATGGAAAAAGTATCGAGATCTTGCGTGAAAGGGGTTACGGAGCTCAACAAAGCTCGCTAACTTCCTTGAAATGAACCGGTCATAGAGCCGCAACCGGTCATGACGGCGCGACGGCGCGCGCCTGTGCACTGCTTGGCAGCCCGGCGAGGGCTGCCGTCATCCCACCCCACTTTGGGAGACCTCTGTGCGCAACAAACCGCTCAGACACAGACGTATCCGGTACCTGCTGACCGCCGTGGCCTGCGCTGTCGGCTGTCTGCTGCCCATGCCTCAGGCCGCCGCGCGCCAGGCGGATCCGGCCGCCGGGCCCAAGGCGGCCGCCGTCGAGTTCCAGCAGGTCACCCTCGCCAAGGGCGTGGCCGAGACGGGCGAGCCCATGACCTTGGCGGTGCTGCCGGACCGCTCGGTCCTGCACACCTCCCGTGACGGCACGGTCCGACTCACGAACGCCGCGGGGACCACCGCCGTCGCGGGCAAGCTGGACGTTTACAGCCACGACGAGGAAGGCCTCCAAGGCGTCGCCGTGGACCCCGGGTTCGCGTCGAACCGGTCCATCTACCTCTACTACGCCCCCAAACTCAGCACTCCGGCAGGCGACGCCCCGTCCGACGGCACGGCCTCCGACTTCGCCCCCTTCGACGGCGTCAACCGGCTGTCCCGGTTCGTGCTGAAGACCGACGGCACGCTGGATCTCGGCAGCGAGAAGAAGATCCTCGACGTGCCGGCCTCCCGCGGCATCTGCTGCCACGTGGGCGGCGACATCGACTTCGACGCGGCCGGAAACCTGTACTTGTCCACCGGCGACGACACCAACCCGTTCGCCTCGGACAGCTACACCCCGATCGACGAGCGTGCCACCCGCAACCCCGCCTTCGACGCCCAGCGTTCCTCGGCCAACACCAACGACCTGCGCGGCAAGGTCCTGCGGATCAAGGTCAACGCGGACGGGTCGTACGCGATCCCGAGCGGGAACCTCTTCCCCTCCGGCACCGCGAAGACCCGCCCCGAGATCTACGCGATGGGCTTCCGCAACCCCTTCCGCATGAACGTCGACAAGGCCACGGGCATCGTCTACCTCGGCGACTACGGCCCCGACGCCGGCACCGCCAGCCCCACACGAGGACCCGGCGGGCAGGTGGAGTTCAACCGGATCACCAAACCCGGCAACTACGGCTGGCCGTACTGCACCGGCGACAACGACGCCTACATCGACTACAACTTCGCGACCGGCGCCTCCGGGTCCGCATTCAACTGCGCCACGCCCACGAACAGTTCACCGAACAACACCGGCCTCACCAGCCTGCCGCCCGCCCAGCCCGCCTGGATCCCCTACGACGGCGGATCCGTACCGGAGTTCGGCAACGGCTCGGAGTCCCCGATGGGCGGCCCGGTCTACCGCTACGACGCCGCCTCCACCTCCGAGGTGAAGTTCCCGCAGGAGTACGACGGCGACTACTTCGCGGGGGAGTTCGGCCGCCGCTGGATCAAGCGCATCGAGGCCGGCACCGACGGCACGGTGCAGTCCATCAACCCCTTCCCCTGGAGCGGCACCCAGGTCATGGACATGGCCTTCGGCCCCGACGGCGCCCTGTACGTCCTCGACTACGGCACCGGCTACTTCAGCGGCGACGAGAACTCGGCCCTGTACCGCATCGAGCACGTCGTCGACGGGCTCGCCCCGACCGCACAGGCGAAGGCGAACGTCACCTCCGGCACAGCACCCCTGGCCGTCACCTTCTCCTCGGCCGGAAGCACCGACCCGGACGGCGACGCCCTCAGTTATGCCTGGACCTTCGGCGACGGCGGCACCTCCACCGCCGCCAACCCCTCCCACACCTACGCGTCCAACGGCCAGTACACAGCCACGCTGAAGGTCACGGACACCACCGGCAAGTCGGCGACGGCCTCAGTGCAGATCACGGTGGGGAACACCGCGCCCACGGTCAAGCTCGACCTGCCGCTGGACGGGAGCATCCACGACTTCGGCGACGCCATCCCGTTCAAGGTGACGGTGACCGACCCCGAGGACGGCACGATCGACTGCTCCAAGGTGAAGGTCACCTTCATCGTCGGACACGACAGCCACGGCCATCCGCAGACCTCCACCACCGGCTGCAACGGCACACTCCAGACCCTGGCTGACGGCGAGCACGACCCCAACGCCAACATCTTCGGCGTGATCGACGCCGAGTACACCGACAAGGGCGCCGGCGGCCAGCCCGCGCTGACCTCGCACGACCAGCATGTCGTCCAGCCCAGCCACCGGCAGGGCGAGCACTACGGTGCCTCAGCCGGTGTCGACGTCATCTCCCACGGTCCCGCGCACGGCGGGAAGACCGTCGGCAACATCGACAACGGCGACTGGATCTCCTTCCAGCCGTACGCCCTCGGCAACGCGACGCAGTTCACCGCACGGGTCTCCTCCGCGGGCGCGGGCGGCACCATCGAGGTCCGCGCAGGCTCCACGACCGGCACCCTGCTCGGCACGGCGACCGTGCCGGTGACCGGCGGATGGGAGACCTTCCAGGACGTGACGGCCGGCCTGAACAACCAGCCCACCGGCTCCACCTCCCTCCACCTCGTCTTCAAGGGCGGCAGCGGCGCGCTCTTCGACGTGGACGAGTTCTCCTTCACCACCTCGGGCGGCAGCCCCCGCTCGGGTGAGGTGAAGGGCGTGAACGGCAAGTGCCTGGACATCGACAACGCCCAGACCGCCGACGGCACCAAGGTGCAGATCTGGACGTGCAATGGATCCGGTGCCCAGAAGTGGACGGTCTCCGGTGACGGCACGTTGCGGGCGCTTGGCAAGTGCCTGGACGTGTCCGACGCAGGCACCGCGGACGGTACGAAGATCCAGCTCTGGACGTGCAACGGTTCGGGCGCGCAAACCTGGTCGGCCCAGTCCGACGGCACGGTCCGCAATCCGCAGTCCGGCAAGTGCCTCGATGCCTCCGGCGGCACCTGGAACGACGGAACTGCGGTCCACCTGTGGACCTGCCACGCCAACACCAACCAGAAATGGACCCTGCCGTAGGAGGGAGGAGACCGACCATGCGTACCTATTTGAAAGCGGCCCTCGGCCTGTTCGTCGGCGCCGCGCTCTGTCTGGCCCCGCAGGCCGCGGCGCTGCCCGCAGCGGTGAGCGAGTCCGTCACCGCTGAAACACGACCGATCGCGGCGGCGGACCCCGCGTACAAGATCCTCGTCTTCTCCAAGACGGCGGGCTTCCGCCACTCCTCGATCGAGAAGGGCATCGAGACGCTGCGCGGCCTGGGCACCGCGAACAACTTCACCGTGGACGCGACCGAGGACGCGGGGACCTTCACGACCGGCAACCTCGCCCAGTACAAGAGCGTCGTCTTCCTGTCGACGACGGGCGACGTGCTGAACTCCGCCCAGCAGACGGCCTTCGAGCAGTACGTCCAGGGCGGCGGCGGATACGTCGGCATCCACGCCGCCGCCGACACCGAGTACGACTGGCCCTTCTACGAGGGCCTGGCCGGTGCGCTCTTCCACTCGCATCCGGCCATCCAGTCCGCCACGGTCAAGGTGGAGGACCGGGCGCACGACGCCACCGCCCACCTGGGCAGCGCCTGGCAGCGCACCGACGAGTGGTACAACTACCGCACCAACCCGCGCACCACTGCCCACGTCTTGGCCTCGCTCGACGAGTCCAGCTACTCGGGCGGGAACATGTCCGGCGACCACCCGATCGCCTGGTGCAAGGACTACCAGGGCGGCCGGGCCTTCTACACCGGCGGTGGGCACACCGACGAGTCGTACGCCGAGCCCGCCTTCCGGCGCCACCTCCTCGGCGGCATCCGCTGGGCCGCCGGGATGACCGACGCGGACTGCCGCCCGGAGACCGGCTACACGTCACTGTTCAACGGCTCGTCCACCAGCGGCTGGAAGCAGGCCGGTCCGGGGCAGTTCAGTCTCGCGGACGGCACTCTCACCTCCGTGGGTGGGATGGGGCTGTTCTGGTACAACGCCCAGGAGTTCACCGGCGACTACTCCCTCAAGCTCGACTGGAGGATGGCCGGGGACGACAACTCCGGTGTCTTCATCGGCTTCCCGGCCTCTGACGACCCGTGGACGGCGGTGAACAACGGCTACGAGATCCAGATCGACGCCACCGACGCCGCCGACCGCACGACGGGCTCCGTCTACGGCTTCAAGTCGGCGGACGTCGCCGCACGGGACGCGGCGCTGAATCCGCCGGGGGAGTGGAACACCTACGAACTCCGGGTCACCGGCGAGCGGTTGGAGATCTTCCTCAACGGCCGAAAGATCAACGACTTCACCAACACCGACCCCGTACGGAGCCTGCGACAGGGGCACATCGGCATCCAGAACCATGGCGACGGCGACGACGTGTCCTTCCGCAACATCCGCGTCAAGCGCGACGGGGGCCAGGAGCCAGGCCCCCGCTCGGGTGAGGTGAAGGGCGTGAACGGCAAGTGCCTGGACATCGACAACGCCCAGACCGCCGACGGCACCAAGGTGCAGATCTGGACGTGCAACGGATCCGGTGCCCAGAAGTGGACGGTCTCCGGTGACGGCACGCTGCGGGCGCTTGGCAAGTGCCTGGACGTGTCCGACGGAGGCAGCGCGGACGGTACGAGGATCCAGCTCTGGACGTGCAACGGTTCGGGCGCGCAAACCTGGTCGGCCCAGTCCGACGGCACGGTCCGCAACCCGCAGTCCGGCAAGTGCCTGGATGCCTCGGGCGGCACCTGGAACGACGGAACCGCGGTCCATCTGTGGACCTGCCACGCCAACACCAACCAGAAATGGACCCTGCCGTGACGAACTGACTGACCAACCGCCACGGTGCGGTGAGTCAGCGGCCTTCTCCATGTCTTCGCCCCGCTCACCGGCGTGAGCGGGGCGAAGACGCTGTGCGATCAGTCGCCGGGACGTCGTCCGTGACCGGAAGGACAGCACTTCGCGGCACGCGGGGCATTCCCGAACAGCAACGGGTGGACCGGAGCCCCGGAAGACGAACGGGAGGTGGTTTTCCCGGGCGTCGTTCCACTCCGCGGGACATGACCGTCGGTGCGGGCAAGAAGGCCGATCCGAGGACGGCGTTGGCCTTGCCGAAGATCCGAGGGACACCTGGCCCCCGGCAGCTACTTCAGAGCTGGCAGATCGTGCAGGGAGACACGGCTCTCGGAGCCTGGAGGGCCTCGGCCCGCCAATGATCCGCTGATCACCGCCGCCCGTGGCGCTCGTCGTTTCCGCACCGTCCAAGCCGAACTCATTTGTGGAGTCGGTCGGCCGGGTCCGCGGCGGCCGCGTTTGCGGTGACTTGTGTGGCAATGCTTGTCCTGCAGCAGCTGGTGGCGGCACCCGGTGCGGTGCTCGAGCAGGTCGTCTACCTGTCCGCCTCCGCACTCGCCGGTGTCGCGCGGTTCGCGGTGCTGCGCCTCGTCGTCTTTGCACGGAACCGCTCGCAGACCGCGGCCACCGTCCGCACCGTCCGGCCTGTACACGTGACCGTCACCGCCGCTTTCCGAGCACGAGCTGATCGGATCCCTGCGGCGCTGCATCCGGGCTCGGAGCTCGCAGTTGCTGGAGGATCCCGACGTCGCCCCCGTCGGCGGCCCGGCGGCCACTCCGTGGCCCGTATCGGGATGTTTGGGTACGTTTTCATGGCCTGTCGGAGTCGAAGCGGTGCGCGGAGGGCGAGGGCGAGTACGTCGTCGTCCTGGAGCGTTACAACGCTGTCCTCGATGAGTTGTTCGCCGTGCGGAGGTGTATGTGATCATTCCGCTCTGGATGACCGAAGCCGATGTTCCGTCATTGCAACCCGCCACCGGGTACTGGCGGAGCCTGCTGGTGGAGGACGATCCTGACCCTGAGTTCCGCACTTGCAGCCACCTCTTCGCCGTCTGCCGGCTCTGGGTGAGAATGGCTTTGGCGATGGCGGTCATGCGGGCGGTTGGGGCTGATGTGGGATCTGCGAAAGATCTGCCAGTACTTCAGTCGCGCCATACCGCGTTCGACGGGAGCTCGGGCCTGGGCGAGGACGCGGTTCACGGTGCGCTGGGTGGGGGTGAGTTCCCGCCGGGCGGACGTCTCAGGCCAGTGGTGACGTGCAGGTCGGCACCAGTGTAGGCGCGGTCGGTGAGTTCACGCCGTGGCGGCGGTGCTTGGCGGAGCAATCGGCGCGGCTGCCGCCGACGCGGTCACACTCGGCGAGGGGGCCCGTCCAGAAGGACGAACTCGGGAGCGTGCTCGCGCAGCGTCTTCAGCAGGCCCGGGGCCCAGTTGGCAAGCAGGCCCGTGACGGTGGTGACGTAGGCGTGGGCGGTGCCGACGGATAGCCCGAAGCCGGTCGCGATCCGGGCGAGGGTGTCGTTGCGGTGCAGGTACACCAGCGCGACGAGTGCGCGCTGGTGCGGCGGGAGTTTGCAGCGCCTGTCACCTTCACGTGTGACGATGAGCATCGTGATCCACTCGACCAGGGTGTGTGGGGGGTCGAGTGCAGCAGGGTAGGGAATCAACAGGGCTGCTGTGCCGGTGGGTTGAGACTTCGAACACCTCCCTCAATAGCGGGCCCGACTATGGGAAGTGTGAAACCAAGCTTCATTGCCGAGTCCTTTCGGTGATCCGTCAACCGTTTGTTCAGACGGGAAGTTCGGTGATGCTGAGGGCGAAGTCCAAGTTCCCCACCCCGTGGTTGGCGAGACCCACCGTGACCACGCCCGCTCCTTCCAGCCAGTGCGCCATTTTCAGGCCGCCGACGTCCAGCGGGCGCAGCCCGAGGCTCTCGATGAACGCCTCGACACTTGCCTTGGCCTGCGCATTGTCGCCGGCGATGAAGACGTTGGGCCGACCCTTCTCCAGGACATGACGGAAGACGGTGTTGAACGCCTTCACCACGCTGGCGCCGGCCGGGGCCACCTTGGCGACTTCCTGTGCGATCGAGGTCTCCTCGCGGTGGGCCAGCCCGTCGAACGTGGAATTGAAGGGATTGCTGATGTCGACGATGACTTTGCCCGCGAGAGCGTCTCCGTACTGGGCGACGACCGGCACGACACCGTCGTACAGCAGGGCCAGGATGACGATGTCCCCGGCCGGAGCGGTGCCCCATTCTCCTGTCGTGGCGCCGCCGCCGAGAGCCTTGGCCAGGTCAGCGGCCTTGGACTGATCGCGGCCCATGACCTCGACGGTGTTGCCGCCCGCTATCGCCCGCGCGCCGATGGTGCGGGCCATGTTCCCGGTGCCGATGATGCTGATGTTGCTCATGAGATGTCCTGCCCTGGTTGTGGTTGTTCGGTTCAGATGGCGATGGTGCCGCCGTCGGCGACGAGTTCCATGCCGTTGACGTAGCTGGAGTCGTCGGAGGCGAGGAAGAGGGCGGCGGTGGCGATTTCGTCGGGGCGGCCCATCTGGCCGCGGGGGATTAGGGACTCGAACTGGCGCTTGGTGGCCTCGTCGAAGAGTTCTTCTTGCTTGGCGGTGGCGACCTGGCCGGGGGTCAGGACGTTGACGCGGATGCGGCGGTCCTTGAGCTCGTTGAGCCAGACGCGGGCCCAGGCCTGCTGGACGGCCTTGCTGCCGGCGTAGACGCTCCAGCCGGGGAAGGCGCCGAGGGAGGCGTTGGAGCCGGTCATGAGGATGGAGCCGCCGTCGTTGAAGAGCGGGAGGGCCTTCTGGACGGTGAACAGGGTGCCGCGGGCGTTGAGCCCGAACCAGGTGTCGAACTGGGCCTCGGTGATCTCGCCGAGCGGGGCGGGCTCGCCACCGCCGGCGCTGGCCCACAGCACGTCGAGGCTGCCCTTCTCCCGCTTGACGGTGTCGTACAGGCGGTCCAGGTCGTCCAGGTCGGCGGCGTCGCCCTGGACGCCGGTGACGTTGCGGCCGATCTGCTTCACGGCCTCGTCCAGGGCGTCCTGGCGACGGCCGGTGATGAAGACGTGCGCTCCCTCGTCGACGAACAGCTTCGCGCCGGCCAGCGCCATGCCGGTGGTGCCGCCGGTGATGACCGCGACCTTGCCGTCGAGCTTTCCCATAGTCGTTCCCTTGGGTCGATGGTGCCGTGCGCACCTGGGGCGACGGTGTTATGTATACCGCCCTGTGTGCTTAACGTACGGGGCGGTCGGCCGGGACGCAACTAAGTACACCGGTCGTTACCCAACCGGGGTACGATGGGCTCATGACGGAGTTGGAGAAGGGCCCCAAGGGCAGTCGCCGCGGCCGGGGCGCCCGCGAGCGCATCCTCGGCGCGTCCCAGCGGCTGTTCCGCGAGCAGGGCATCAACCGCACCGGCATGGACCAGCTCTGCGCGGCGGCCGAGGTGTCCAAGCGCACGGCCTACCAGCACTTCGGCGGCAAGGACGAACTCGTCGCCGAGTACCTGCGCCGGTTCGACCCCTCCGTTCTGTCCGGCGTGTTCGACCGCACCGACCTCACGCCCCGCGAACGGCTCCTCGCCGCCTTCGACATCCCCCCCACCACCCCCCTGTGCCCCTACATCGCCGCCGCCGTCGAACTCCACGACGCCCAGCACCCCGCATCGCAGTACGCACGCGACTACAAGAAAGCCGTCGCCGCGCGGCTCGCCGACACGGCCCGTGAAGCCGGCGCCGCCGACCCTGAACAGCTCGGCGAGCAGCTCGCGCTGCTCATCGACGGCGCCGCGGCTCGCACCCGGGTCCTCAACGCCGACGCCTTCCCCACCGCCGCCGCCATCGCCGCCGTCCTCATCGACAACGCCATCCCTGCCACAGCCGGCAATGACCGGCGCCGGGAGGAAGTGTCAAGTTGACTTGGCACTCCGCGGCCGGGCTGGACGCGCTGCCGGTCGCGCGGCTGCACCCGCTGGTACGCGACATCGGCCGCCCGGCACCCGGCCCGGACCTGCTGGCTTTTACGGAAGTGGCCGCCCGCCTGCTGAAGGCCGCAGCAGAAGCCGCCGGGGAGACCGGCGACCCCCGAGGACCGACGTGGTCGGCCTGGCTGTTGATGGTCACGCAAGCTGCCGTAGTGCTGAACAGCCTCAACGGCCTGCCGGACAGCTCAACGGCACGGAGCCTGTCCCTTGTGGACCTCGCCCTGCCACCGTCACCCGATCAGTGGCCACGCTGAAAAGGCTCAGTGTCCGCACAGCATGCACGCGTCCGCGCGTAGCGGCGACGTAGCCCGCCTGGGAGTACGCCTTGGACAGAGAGTGTGCGGGGTGATCTTCGCGTGGTGCCGGGCCGATGCAGGGCTTCGCCGGCTTCCTCCGCCAGGACCTCGACGCTGTCACTGTCGGAGTCACCCCGCACTGGAGTTCCGGCGTCGTAGAGGGACACGTGAACCGCGTGAAAACCCTGAAGAGGGCGATGTATGGCCGGGCCGCCTTCGAACTCCTCCGGACCCGCATCCTGACCCGGCTTGAGGGGTAGACACGAAACGCATGTCACTCGCCTGCTTACAGGCGCAGTGCACAGGCGTAATGGGGGTGGGGTCGGTGCGACGAGTGGTCAATCTGCAATCCATTGAGCAGAAGTTGTTGCTACTCGCTCTCCTGTTCGTGATTGGCGGTTCGATCGTCGCGAACCTCTTCGCGTGGGATGTGAAGTGGCAGATACCGCTGATCTACGCAGTGCTCTATGTCCTGCTATCAGTCGTTATTGAGATCCGTAATCGTCAAACTCCCACGGCTTCCACGCACTACCGCACCAGTGACGAATTCTTCCTGTCATTCACCCGTCTCGTGCGTACCGCAGAACGCCATATCTACACGAGCTACGTGCGCAACACGCCGCCGCCGAGCTTCCAATCCCCGGCTGCAGAGCAGTACTTCAGGACCGCGGCCGACTGGACTCGGCGCAACCCTGGCGCGTCATTCCACCGCATCATCGGTGTCCCTGACCAGGAACCCGGCAAGAGTGCCATGCGCCTGTGGCTACGAGAGCACTACGAAGAGATGCACGGTCTTGCCAACTATCACGCTCGCGTAGTGACCACCAACAGCGGTGTAGACGCGGTGAATATGGCGATCATTGACGACACTGCGGTCCTGTTGCTCCTGACCGCGGACGGATCCTTCATGAGCGGACACAGCCTGGAGACGGCTGAGGCCGTCAATTCCTTCAGGGACTACTACAGGTCATGGTGGGGATCAGCGGAGCCGCTGGAAAGCTACGCGCAGCGCACCGGCCTCATTGCCCCCAACCACTGAGCTTCGCGGAACTCGCATTGCGGGCAGAGTCGTTCTCAAAGATCCTCATCACCGTCTTTTCACCGACCTCGTCCGCGGCTTCCCCAAGTCCAAGCCGACCTCCCTCGCGCTCAGTGATCGCGGCCGTGCCACCAACGTCATGAGACGGCACGGTTGGCTGCGGTGGCTGCGAGTGCTGACGAAGCGCACAGTCGGAGCCATCGCTCCATCACCGGCGCCAGGCACCACTGGCCCAGCGGGTTCTCTGGGGCGTTGCGGGCATGCGGTTCGACTTCACGCAGTTCAGAAAGGGTCAGGACGGCCATGACGGGTTCAACGTGTGTGGTGCAGGGGCTCGGCGGAAGACGCACTCGGCAGGAGGCTGTCCGGGGAACGACGATCGGCGACCACAGTCTCGCGGTGGGCGGCGGCCAGCCTGGGGTGCGCCGGGCGCGGCCAGACACGGGGGCGGAGACAGCCGGCAGCACGGTGCGGGTCGCAGGTCGTCGGCGGGTGCTGGTCGACCGGCGCCCGGGTGGCGGGTGCGCGGAGCCGTCCGTCGGGCGGCTCCGCGCACGGCGCGTCGGGTTCAGTCGGTGATGTACCAGTCGTTCTTGAGGTATTCCAGGGTGTAGCTGCCGAGGTCGCTCTCGGAGAAGGTGGCGGAGGCCCTGACCGCTTCGACCGGCATCTCGATCCTTTCGGGCGTGAGCACGGCGATGCGCTGTGGGTCGACCGTCGCGGTCTTCAGGGCCTTCTTCTGCGAGGGCGAGATCATCTGGAACACGGCAGCGTACGTCGACGTGCACGGGCCGAGCCCCTGGTCCTGTGCCTTCTTCGCGGCGGGCCCAGCCACTTCGCAGACCGTGTCGATGTCCTCACGGCCCAGGGCGTGGAGGTACTGCTCGTAGCGTTGGATCGCGCCCGCCTTCGTCTTGGGCGCGGGCTGGTCGCCGGTCGGCTCGGCCGACGGCTTCTGGGTCCGAGCGGACACGGACGGCGTGTCCGACGGTTCCGCGGCAGGCTTGGACGCGGACGGCTGCGAAGGCTTTGCGTCCGTGTTCCCCTTCGCTTTGTCCGGACCGCACGCGCACGCCACCAGTGCCACACAGGCCGATACCGCCACGCTCACCATCGTCCGCGCTCTCATTCGGTCCCCTCACCACCAGCCGACAACACGTCAAGAGATCACGCAGGATCCGGGGGAACGGTTCCCGAGCCTGTCCAGGCGGGACGCCGACCGGTTCACGGAGGGCTCCGAGTCCGCGTTTGCCGCTGTGCGAGGACCCGTGCGCTGAAGGCGAGGGCATGGGCCGCGCGCACGGCGGTCTCAGCAGCAAGTCCGCCTGAGCGTGGACTGCCTACCGGTGCCGTCGGGCAAGCCTCCAACCCCCTACCGGTCTCCCCACCAAGTCCCCTACCGGCACACGGTTTGCGGCGGGTGGTGGGCCGGGGTGGATACGGTCCCGGGCCATCGTCCGTGCGATCCCGTAGTGGTCGGTGACCTGGACTGCGGCCGGGGCCGGCTCGCTCCATGTGTCGTGCTCGGCAGAGCGGAATCCCTCGCCGTGCTTGCGTGCCGCCCACCCTGCGGCGGCGTTGACGCGTCATGGTGTGGGCCCTGTGCATGAGAGGGGCCGCCGTCGTTGACGGGTGTGGCCCCCGGGTTCACAGGGTGTGGTGCAGCCAGCGTTGGATGACGGTGCTGACGTCTGCCGGCAGGGCGCTGAGCTGGTCGATGACCGCGCGGTCTTCCGGCATCGGGGGGATACCGGCGGCGGTGAGCGTCGCGTTCAAGGCAAGTCGCCGCTCATCGCGTGGGGCGAGGATGCGGCTGAGGCGTTCGGCGGGGTTGGGCGGCGGCAGGAAGTAGTCCAGGTCGTCACCGGTTTGGACGGGAGTCGGCCAGATGTTGTCACGGGGGTCCGGAGCGGCGTAGGGGTCGCTGTAGGCGCCGGAACCGAGGTTGTCGTTGCTCCAGGGGGTCATCTCTGTCTCCCAACCGGGTGTTTTGCCAACTACCGGTCCAGAGCGCCGCGAGGGCCGCTTCGGTTGCGGCTGCGGCCGTATGTCACGCTGACGGCGCCTTCGGCGGCTGATCACCTCATGTGACCAGCAGGCGGCAGGCGGCGCCACATTCTCGGGTGGACGTGTTTCCTTCTTGGGCTGCGACCGGCTCCCGCCGCTGTCGCCGCGAACGACCCGAACGACGGTGAGAGGTGGTGCGGGCGCGTGGTGCCTGCCCCGTACGCCGGGCTGTGTGACGGCCACGGCCTGCGGAGTCTTGCCGCTGCCGACGGCCGGCACCGTTGCCCGGCGGTCGGTTGGTCCACGTACGGGCACCGGCTCCAGGTCATGCCTCTTGCGGCGCCGGAGCAGGCTGTTCCCCCGAGCCCCGGACCACCAGCCGGGTGGGGACGGTGATGGTGCGGGCGCGGGAGCGGTCGCCGTCCAGGCGGGACAGGGCCGCGGTCGCTGCCGTTCTGCCGATTTCTTCGGGGTTCTGGGCGACGACGGTCAGCGCCGGTTCGAGAGCCTCGGCGAGCTCTACGTCGTCGAACGCGACGACGGCTACGTCCTTGCGCTTGCTGCGGGCGAGTTCGGTCACGATGCCCAGCGCGACGATGTTGTTGCCGGCGAACAGGGCGGTGGGGGGATCCGCCAGGCCAAGGAGCTGGGCGGTCGCCGCGGAGGCCCCGTGCTGGTCATGGGCGTTGGTGACCAGGGAACCGTCGGAGGGGAGGCCGGCTTCCTGCAGGGCCGCGCGGTAGCCGGCCAGGCGCTCGCGGCGTGTGTAGAGCTTGGTGGGAAGGTCGCCGATGAAGCCGATGCGCCGGTGGCCGTGGGCGATCAGGTGGGCGACGCCCTCGTGGGCGCCCGCACGGTTGGAGCTGACGACGTTGTCCGAGGCCAGCCCCGATCCCGGACGGTCGAGGAAGACGACGGGCAGGCCGGCGGCGCGGTCCGTTTTGAGGTGGGAGTGGTTGGCGCCGACGGACGGCACGACCATCAGGATGCTGATGCGGCGGGCGAGGAACTTGTCCGTCAGCGCGCGTTCGCGGTCGGGATCGTCTGCGGAGGAGCCCATGAGGAGGGTCAGGCCGCGATCGCGGACCGCGTCCTCGATGCTGCGGGCCACGGCTCCGAAGAAGGGGTTGCCGAGGTCCGGGATGACCAGTCCGATGGTGGTGTCGGGTCCGCCGACGCGGATGTTGCGGGCCATGAGGTTCGGCTGGAAGCCGAGTTTGGCTACGGCGGCGAGGACCTGTTCCCTGGTCCGGGCCGAGGCGGGTCCGTCCTCGTTGAGGACGCGGGAGACGGTTTTGGCGCTGACCCCCACTTCGCGGGCGACGTCGGCCAGGGTGGGGCGGCGGTTCGCTGCCATGAAGGAAACGGTCTCCTGTGCTTGTCGGTTCCGGCCGTGGCCCCGGCCGGAACCCGTGAGTGCTTCAGTCGTACGTCAGTTGGCCCGGACGCCTGCGGCCTTCGCCGCCTCGGAATCCGCTACGACAGTATCTCCGGACTCGTCGACGGTGAGCGCACCGGTCATGATGGCGACGACCTCCGCCATGGAGTAGTCGGAGGGCTTGATCACGGCAGCGCGTCGGCCGAGGCGGTGGACGTGGATCCGGTCGGCGATCTCGAAGACGTGCGGCATGTTGTGGCTGATCAGGACGACCGGCAAGCCCTTGTCCCGAACGCGGCGGATCAGGTCCAGGACCTGACCGGATTCCTTGACGCCGAGGGCGGCGGTGGGTTCGTCCATGACGACGACGCTGCGGGCCCAGGCGACGGAACGGGCGACCGCGACGGCCTGCCGTTGTCCGCCGGAGAGCGTCTCGACCGACTGCGTCAGGGAGCGCAGGCCGATCTTCAGGTCGGCCATGTGCTTGGCGGCCTCCTCACGCATCCGCTTCTTGTCCAGCATGCGGAAGACGCTGCCGAGGACGCCGGGGCGGCGCAGCTCGCGCCCGAGGAACATGTTCGAGGCGATGTCCATGGAAGCGGCCACGGCGAGGTCCTGATAGACCGTCTCAATGCCGTGGGCGCGCGCACTCTGCGGCCCGGAGAACTGGATGGGCTCGCCGCCCAGCCGTATCTCGCCCGCGTCGGGGACCAGCGCGCCGGTGAGGGCCTTGATCAGGCTGGTCTTGCCGGCCCCGTTGTCGCCGATGACCGCGAGGACCTCGCCCGGCAGCAGGTCGAAGTCGGCGCCGTCGATGGCGGTGACATGGCCGTAGCGCTTGACCAGACCGCGGGCCTGCAGCACGGGGGTGGGGGAGGAGGTGGCGGTCATCGGGCCTTCTTCCGGGAGAGCTGGTCGACGGTCACCGCGAGGATCACCAGGACTCCGGTGATCAGGGTCTGGTAGACGGAGGAGACGCCCATCAGTTGCAGGCCGTTGCGGAAGACGCCGACGATGAGGACGCCGATGAAGGTGCCCAGGACCGAGCCGCGTCCGCCGAAGAGGCTGGTACCGCCGAGGACCACGGCGGTGATGCTGTCGAGGTTGTCGGTCTGTCCGGCCTGGGGGTCGCCGACTCCGGTGCGGGAGATGAGCAGCAGGGCGGCGATGCCGTAGAGGAGACCGGCCACGGTGTAGACGCCGATCGCCAGCCGGGAGGTGCGGATGCCGTTCAGCCGCGCCGCTTCCTGGCTGTCGCCCAGCGCGTAGACGTGCCGGCCCCAACCGGTGCTGCTCAGCGCGTAGGCGAGGAGAAGGAACAGGGCGATGGTGACCAGGGAACCGTAGGTGATGTCGGTGTGGCCGAGGGGAAAGGTCTGCCCGAGGGCCGTCAGCGGGCCGGGCAGGTTGGTGACCGTCTGCTCCTCGGAGTAGATGTGGGTCAACGCGAACGCGACGTTGAGCATGCCGAGGGTGACGATGAACGGCGGCAGCGGGATCTTCTGCACCAACAGCCCGTTGAGCAGGCCGAAGCCGCCGCAGACGACCAGGCCCAGGGCGATGGCGACGAGCGGGGGCAGGGAGCCCTCGGCTGCCATTTTGGCGATCACGATGCTGCCGAACGCCATCACGGCACCGCACGACAGGTCGATGCCCGCGGTGAGGATGATCAGGGTCTGCCCGATGGCGAGGGTGCCGACGACCATGACCTGCTGCACGATCAGCGAGAAGTTGCCGCCCGTGAGGAACTGGTCGGTCGAAAGGGAGAAGAAGGCGCAGGCCAGGAGGAGGGCGACCAGCGGGCCGGTGGTCGGTGCAGTGAGCAGTCTGCGGGCCGTGGTGGGTGCTTTGATCTCGGCGTACGGCGAGGTCGTGGCTGTCATGCGGAGTCCTTGTCGGAAGACAGAAGTCGTTGCCCGCCCTGGTTGGAGGACAAGAGGACAATCGGACGGCCGTCCCCGGTCGGGGAGGAAGGGACGGCCGCCCCGCTGAGGGGAGAAGCGGAGTCCTACGCGGCTCAGCCCCAGCAGTTCTCCAGGCCGTATGCGGTGTCCTTCGAGGTGACGCCGTCCTGCGCCTTGTCGCTGATCAGCGTGACACCGGTGTCGGTGTAACCGGACGCCTTCTTGCCGTCCTTGGCGTACGTGACGACGGCCTTGACACCCTCGGAGGCCATCTTCAGCGGGTACTGCTGCGAGGTGGCGGCGATCTTGCCGTCCTTGACGGCCTGGGTGCCGGTGCAGCCGCCGTCGACGGAGACGATCAGGACGTCCTTCTCCCGGCCCTTGGCCTTGAGCGCGGTGAACGCGCCCAGTGCGGCCGGCTCGTTGATCGTGTAGACGACGTTGATGTCCGGCTCCTTCTGGAGGCAGTTCTCCATCGCCGTCTGGCCCTTGGCCTGGTCGCCTCCGGTGTCCTGGGAGCAGACGACCGACGGGTCCTTCTCCTCGATGCCGAAGCCCTTGAGGAAGCCGCTGTGCCGCTGGACGCCGACCGACACACCGGGCGCGAGGTCGAGGGTGGCTATCTTGGCGGTCTTGCCCTTCATGACGGCCTTGGCGTATTCGCCGATCAGTTCGCCGGCCTTGACGTTGTCGGTGGCGAAGAGGGCGTCGACCGCGCTCTCCGGCTCGGTCGGGGTGTCCAGGGCGATGACCAGGACACCCTTGGCGCGGGCCTTCTCGATCGCGGGCACGATGGCCTTGGAGTCGCTCGGGGTGATCAGGATGCCCTTCACACCGGCGGCGACCATGTTCTCGATGGCCGTGACCTGCCCGGCGTTGTCGCCGTCGAACTTGCCCGCTGCGGTGGACAGTTGGGCGCCGTTCTCCTTGGCGGCCTTCTCCGCGCCCTCCTTCATCTTCACGAAGAACGGGTTGGTGTCGGTCTTGGTGATCAGACCGACCTTGACGCTGCCCGATCCGGAGCTCGCGGTGCCTGATTCGGATCCGGATCCGCAGGCGGTCAGGACGAGGGCTGCGACACCCGTGCAGGCGGCGACTCTGAGCAAGGAGGAGGGCAGACGAGAGATGCGTGACATGAACGACTCCTGCGGGATTGCGGGCGATCGGCCGGCATCAGGGCATGCCGTCCCTCGGTGTCATCGTTGACTTATGTCATCGTTGACACTGCTTGGCGAGGATGATGGACTCCGGTCCCCGGCAACGTCAATGCCTTGTACCCGTCACAAATCGGCAACGCCCGCGGCCATCGCCTGCCCGAAGCCTTTCGGCGGCTGCCCGGGACGTGCCCGTTTCTGCCCGCGCCTTCCGAGAGAAGAGCAGCCCATGAGCCCGCGCCAGATCACCGTCCTGGGGGAGTGCGTCGCGGACGCCTTCGCCGAACCGGCAAACGCCTCGAACGAGCTCGCCCTGCGGGTGCTGCCCGGCGGCGGACCTGCGAATACGGCGGTGGCCCTGGCCCGGCTGGACACGCCGGCCCGCTTCCTCGCACGCCTGTCCGGCGACGTGTTCGGCCGCCTGTTCCGGGCCCACCTGGAGGCGTCCGGCGTCGACCTGACGTACGCCGTCGCCGCCGCGGAGCCCAGCACGCTGGCCGTGGCGGAGCTGGACGCCACCGGGCAGGCCGCGTTCTCGTTCCACGCGCAGAACACGGCCGACTGGCAGTGGACTTCAGGGGAACTGGCAAGGGTGGATCTGTCCGAAACAGCCTGTGTGCACACCGGGTCGCTGGCGCTGGTCCGTGAGCCCGGCGGAGCGGTGGTGGAGCACTTCCTGGCGGCGGCCGCCCCCCGAGCGACCATCAGCATCGATCCCAACGTCCGGCCGCTGCTCGTACACCCCGAGGTCTACCGCGCCCGGCTGGCGCACTGGTGCGCCCTCGCCGACGTGCTCCGGCTGAGCGAGGACGACCTGGAATTCCTGCTGCCGGGCACGCCGCCCGAGCAGGCCTGCGACATCTGGCACGCGGCCGGGGCACGGCTCGTCGTGATCACGCGCGGTGCCCACGGAGCCCTGGCCTCGCTCGACGGCGAACGGATCCAGGTGCCCGCCGTGCCGACGAGGGTCGCCGACACGGTCGGGGCGGGGGATTCCTTCACCGCCGGGCTGCTGCACCATCTCGGCGCCCGCGGTCTCCTCGGCGGCCGACTGACGGAACTCGGACTCGACGACGTCGCGGAAGCCTGCTTGTTCGCCACCCGGGTCGCTGCCCTGACCTGCGCGGTTGCCGGTCCCAATCCGCCGTGGCAGAGCCAGTTGGCGCCGCTCGCCGCAGCTGACGGCGTATGACGGGCAGGCGAGCCGCCCAAGCGTCCATTGCAATCGGCCTGTTGACGCATCGGCCGGATCGGCCCCATCATCGGGCCATTCGATGTCATCGATGACACAAGTCAACGATGACAACTCTTTCCCGGCGCCGTGGACGACGGTGTCGGGAAGGCGTCACTTTTCGGTCGGTCCGCGCGGGCAGCATGCTCCGCTGCGTGGACGGCCGCGGCACAGGAGATCCCATGAGCTCTGGACGTGTGTTCCGGCATGCCCGCGTGCGGATGATCGTGGCGGTGGCGGCCGTCTGCGCCCTGTCCGCAGCCCCACTGGCCCCCCAGGCCGTAGCTGCCGACACCCCGCCGTACTCCGAGACCTACCGGCCCCAGTTCCACTTCACGCCGGAGAAGAACTGGATGAACGACCCCAACGGCCTCGTGTACTACAAGGGCGAGTACCACCTGTTCTACCAGTACAACCCGAGCGGCAACTCCTGGGGCGACATGTCCTGGGGGCACGCGGTGAGCAAGGACCTCGTGCACTGGAAGGAACTGCCGCTGGCCCTGTCGCACGACGACGAGGAGATGGTGTTCTCCGGCAGCGCGGTCGTCGACCGGGACAACACCACCGGGTTCGGCACCGACAAGAACCCGCCCATGGTGGCGATCTACACCAGCCTCAACAAGGGTACGGGCAGTCAGGCGCAGTCGCTCGCCTACAGCACCGACCGTGGCCGTACCTGGACCAAGTACCAGGGCAATCCCGTCCTCGACATCGGCTCCAAGGAGTTCCGCGACCCCAAGGTCCAGTGGTACGCGCCGACCAAGAGCTGGCTGATGACGGTGTCGCTGTCCACCGAGCACAAGGTGCAGTTCTACTCGTCGAAGAATCTCAAGGACTGGAGCCTGCTCAGCGAGTTCGGGCCGGCCGGTGCGACGGGCGGGGTGTGGGAGTGCCCCGACCTGTTCCCCCTCGCGGTCGACGGGGACAAGAAGAAGATCAAGTGGGTCCTGGTCGTCAACATCAACCCCGGTGGTATCGCCGGTGGTTCCGCCGCCCAGTACTTCATCGGCGACTTCGACGGCAAGAAGTTCACCGCCGAGGACAAGGGCACCTACACCCCGCCGCCCGGCACGGTGGTTCAGGACTTCGAGGGCGCCGACTTCGGTACGTGGACGACCACCGGCACCGCGTTCGGCGACGGACCGGCGGCCGGGGCACTGAACGGGCAGGGAACCGTCGACGGCTTCGACGGCAAGGGTCTTGCCAACAGCTTCCACGCAGGTGACGGAAGCACAGGCACCCTCACCTCATCCGAATTCACCGTCGACAGTCCCTACTTGAACTTCAAGGTCGGGGGCGGACGGCACCCGCACGAGTCCGGAACCGTCATGGAGCAGGGACCGCCGCCCGCAGGTGCGGTCCTGGCCGACTTCGAAGGCGGCAGCTACGGCGACTGGACGCCGACCGGAGACGCCTTCGGCACGGCACCGGCCACCGGAACCCTCCCCAACCAGCAAGAAGTCTCCGGATTTCTGGGCGACGGCCTGGTCAACACCTACCTGAACGGCGACTCCACCACCGGCACGCTCACCTCACCCGAATTCACCATCGACAAGGACCACATCAACTTCCTCATCGGCGGCGGCAGTCACCCTGCCGGCTCCGCCGACCCCACTGCCGTCGAGCTCTTCGTCGACGGCCAAGTGGTGCGCAGCGCCACCGGAAAGGACGCCGAGGCGCTCAACTGGGCGTCCTGGGACGTCGGCGACCTCGCAGGCAGCAAGGCGCAGATCAGGATCGTCGACGACAACCCCGGCGGCTGGGGCCACCTCAACGTCGACCACATCATGCTGTCCGACACCAAGGCCCAGCCCGTCTCCCAGGAGACGTCCGCCAACCTGATCGTCGACGGCCAGGTCGTCCGCA
The DNA here is from genome assembly GCF_055577685.1 of Streptomyces sp. NPDC033178. Taxonomy (NCBI): domain Bacteria; kingdom Bacillati; phylum Actinomycetota; class Actinomycetes; order Kitasatosporales; family Streptomycetaceae; genus Streptomyces; species Streptomyces sp. NPDC033178. The sequence continues at coordinate 115,112 of NZ_JBVIPT010000001.1, read as the reverse complement.
GCGCCACCGGCTCCAACAGCGACACCCTCGACTGGGCCTCCTTCGACCTGCGTCCCTACGCCGGCAAGAAGGCACGTATCCAGATCGTCGACATGAACACCGCGGGCTGGGGCCACATTCTGGCCGACCGGTTCACCGTTGCGGACAAGCCCGCCGAATCCGTCGTACAGCGCGCCGACTGGGCCGACTACGGCAAGGACTACTACGCGGCGGTGTCATGGGAGAACGCACCGGGCGGCAAGCGGTACATGGTCGGCTGGATGAACAACTGGGACTACAGCGGCGCCGTCCCCACCTCGCCCTGGCGCGGCGCGCAAAGCGCTCCCAGGGAGATGGCCCTGCGCACGGTCGACGGCCGGATCCGTCTCACCAGCAAGCCGGTCGACAGCCTGGAGTCCCTCCGGCGGAACCGTCCGGCGACGGCGACCGGCGTCACCGTCAAGAGCACCACAAAGCCCCTTATCGGCCCTGCGGCCAAGGGCAAGGCACTCGACATCGAGGCCACGTTCTCCCTCAAGGACGCCGAACGCTTCGGCCTCAAGGTGCGCACGGGCACAGGCGGCGAGGAGACCGTCATCGGATACGACACCACGACCCAGGAGCTGTACGTCGACCGCACCCGCTCCGGCGCCGTGGACTTCAACAGCACCTTCCCCGGCGTCCAGCGGGCTCCGCTGCAGGCCAAGAACGGCAAGGTGAAGCTGCGGGTCCTCGTCGACTGGTCGTCCGTCGAGGCCTTCGGCGGCAGCGGCGAAGCGGTGATCACCGACCAGATCTTCCCCGACCCCGCCAGCCAAGGAGTCCAGGTCTTCGCCGTGAACGGCTCGGTGAAGCTCGACCAGGCCCGCGTCTGGCACCTCGACTCCTACCGAGACTGATCCCGCCCCCGACCACAAGGACGCCACACCGTGAACAAGACCCTGCTCGCCGAGTTCACCGCCCGAGAAGGCGCGGAGGACGAGGTCAACCGCCTGATCCTGGACTACGCTCGGAAGGTGCGCGAGGAAGAGGGCAACCTCGCCTTCGACGTCTACACCAAGACGTCGAGCCCGCGTGCCTACTGGATCTTCGAGGTGTACCGGGACGAGGACGCCTTCCAGGCACACCTGAAGGCCCCCTACGGCGGCCCGCTCAACGCGGCCCTCGTCCCGCTGATCGAGGAGGACGCCTCGGTACTGACCTTCCTCGATCCCGTGACGTGAGGAGTTCCATCCGCCCCACTCCCACTCCGATCCGTATTTCCCGTCCATGTGGACCCTGCTGCAGGCCGCGATCCGAAACCCACTGGTGCGCACCCTCTATTCCGGACTGTCGACGACCATGCTGACCTTCTCCCTGTCCCACGGGGAGTCGCCGGTCTCGCCGTCTCCATCACCAAAGACGGAGGTCCCTGGAGATTGCCTCTATTTCCCGGGCGGCGGGCAGCTGTGAGTCGCCGCGTGCGTCTGCCGGCCTGTCGAGCACCTCGCCTGGCACCCGTCAGGAGATGGCGCGCAGGGTGCTGTGCCCGCTCCTGCGGCGGAGTTGTTCGACGGCTTTGGCGGTCTCGTCGTCCGAGGGGAGGAGGACGGTCAACTGCTGTGCGTCAGCGGGGAGTTCGAGTGTTTCCCGCAGCAGCCGGAGCTCGTATCCGGCTGGATGGCCGAGTCGGAGGACTCCGCGTTGTGGAACGACGTGCCGGTTCAGGCGCCGGGTCAGGTCGGGGCCGGCAAGGGGTGCGAGTTCCGTGGTGAACCACTCGGAGTTTTCGGCGGACGGAGCGAGCCACAGGTCGAATGCCTGCTCGTCGGCGACGTCGTCCCAGTCGGTGAAGAAGGTGCGGGCGCGGGGGTCGGTGAAGACGTAGCGGGTGAGGTTCGGGGCTTCGGTGTCGAGCAGTCCGCTGCCGTTCGTCACCGACCGGTACGCGGAGGTGTGGGCGAGGATGTCACCCAGCCGGTTGGTCACCATAGCGATGCCTGGTTCGAGGAGGCGCAGTGTCTGCTGAACGGCGTCTCGCACCTGCCGGGGCGGGGGTGCGGGTCGGGTGTGGGCGGTGCATTCTCCGCCTGTGATCTTCGTGAGGTAGCGCAGGTGGGTGCGTTCGGTGGGGGAGAGGCTGAGGGCGTCGGCGAGGGCGTTCACCACCGCCACCGAGGGATTGCGGTCACGGCCCTGCTCGATGCGGGTCAGGTATTCGACGCTGATGCCGGCGCGCGCCGCTAGATCCGTGCGGCGTAGCCCCGGTGAGCGGCGGCGGCCTCGGTCCGGGAGGCCGAGTGTCTCCGGCTGGACACTGTCGCGCTTGCTCCGGATGAAGTCTCCCAACGGCGTACCCATGTCTTGAGGATAGGGCGGGCCGGACTGGTCGTGGCGGGCTCAGGGTGGCCCTGCGGGGGCCAGCCTGAGCCCGGCCTGGCTGTGGCCGAGGGCCGCCCCGATGGTGGTGGGCATGGAGAACAACACACACAAGCTGGTGGTCATCGTCGCGAGCGTCCGTGAAGGGCGGTTCGGTCCGGTGGTGGCGTCCTGGTTCGCTGAACAGGCCGACTCGCACGGCGGTTTCGACGTCGATGTCCTCGATCTGGCCGACGTCGAGATCCCGCTGTCCCTGCCCGCGGCGTCGCCGAAGTACGCCGGCGACGACTACCCTCGCCCGGCCGGGATGCGGCACCTGACCACCGCACTGGAGAGCGCGGACGCGTTCGTCGTGGTCACACCCGAGTACAACCACAGCTACCCCGCCTCCTTGAAAGCGGCCATCGACTGGCACTTCACCCAGTGGACGGCCAAGCCTGTCGCCTTCGTCAGTTACGGGGGCGCGGCGGGCGGCCGCCACGCTGTCCTGCACCTGGAGAACGTGCTGACCGAACTGCATGCGGTGACGATCCGCGACGGTCTCGTCTTCCCCAACTACTTCACGGCATGGCAGGACGGCCGTCCGCTCGATCCCGGGACCCCCGGGTACGCCAAGACGCTGCTCGACCAGCTGGCCTGGTGGGCGGGCGCGCTCAAGTCGGCACGCGAGGCCACCCCTTACCCGGCCTGAGCGCGGCGACGATGCAGCACTCCGACGTGGGGCGCCACCTCCTGGGCCTTGGGCGGGCCGGCGCGTGCGTGCAGACGAGCTCGTCGGCGACCCGCTGGGAGACGTCGACGGGGGAGAGGGCCTGCAGACCGCAGACAGCCCCCGTGTGGGGCATGTCCCACCAGATGCCGGTGATGATGACGTGGGCTCGGGGACTCGCCTCCCGATCGCCAACTGACTGAGCGGCAGCGCACGAATCACGAGGAGCACGCGCCGCCGTCTGCGGCAGGCCGTCGCGGCATTCCACCGCCTGGGTGCCGGTGTGGTTCGAACCCGAGCGGGTCTCGGCCTCTGATGCCGCCGGGAAGTATGAGCGGCTGTGTGCCAGCGACCTCGCAGGGGCAGGAGTTGTCGCGAGCGAGGCCGTGTCTGCGTTCCATCAGGCGCTGATCATGGATTGCCCGGAGCTCTCGTCTGCCGGGGACGACTGTCAGCAGGTGGCGGTGTCGCCGTGGAGGGCAGGCCTCGACGTCTCTGCTGCTCATGTGCTCATGCCCATGTCGTGGAGTCGGTCCAGTGAGACGGCACCCGAGGTGGCGGCCCTCACCGGCCGCCATGGACTGGTCTGTTTCGACCCGCAGGAGGAGGTGCTTCACCTTCCGCCCGCGCTGCGCGGGACCGATGGACTGAGTCTTCAGCCGTGCGTCGGGCTGAAGGTCGAGGACCCGGACCTTGATGTGATCGAACGTGGAACGATCTTCGCTGACTTCGCTTCGGGTGAGGCCGCGTGGGGCGTGGACGCGCGATGGGACAAGGTGTGATGTAACCCGGTGTGGGCCCGCTACGTCCGAAGCCAACTGCCTGGATGCGGTCTGTGAGAGCGCGCCTTGACATGGCTCACCAAGCCGCTTTGGCGATCACTTTGTTGACTGGGACCGCGGGGACACGGCGAGAGTCAGTCCCAGAGAACCCTGTGCTCAGGTTGTCGGATCCGTCGGGAAGAACGCCTACTGACCGTGGGTCTCGGATCCCTTGAGGTAGGTCAGCCGCCCTCGGTCGCGTTCGGCCGTCAAGTCGAGGTGGTCACGGGATGGCGGGTCCACACAGGCGAGCCGTCGATCCACGGCACGAGCACGGTGACGGAATTGAGCAGGCCGTGGACGTCTGCAACTCCCGACGGGGGGAGGCGCCGTGCCTGGCTCTTCTTCGCGAGCCGCAGAAGCATCGGCGGAGCTTCGTCCGGATCGTCGTCGGCACGGTACAGCACCAAGTAGGCGTCACCCGCGTCCGGTTCGCGCAGCAGCAGCCAGCACATCGGGTGTAAATCCTTGCTGGTGGCCAGGCGGGCGAGACGGCGGACGAGCCGCACATCGAACACGAGCACCGCCAGGCCGCCGGCCGAGGCCACTAGGAAGAACCAACCGCGGCCGGCCTCTCCGAAGATGTGCAGCACACCGCCGAACCCGACAAGCGCCCCGACGACGGTCCCGGCCGCGATGTAGGGAAGATCGAAAGCGGTGAGCAGTTCGCGGTTGCGCCACCAGACCAATCGCCCCCGACTGTCGGTCACGGGCGCGGGCGGCTGAGGCTGCAGGGGTGCAGCCGTGGAGCGCACGGCCGCTGCGAGGAGGGCGTCACGGGTGAGCTCCGCGGCGGTCAGGGGCGCCTGCCGGGAACGTCGGGCGGCGGTCCTGCGGCGACGCTCCCTCCTCGACTCCGGATCCAGCCTGCGCACCACACCGGCCAATGCCGTGACACCCATCAGCAGACCGCCGAGGAAGGTCATGACCCAGGCGAAGTCACCGGCCTCCGTGCCGTCCTGAAACCCCTCGAAGTAGCCCACCGCCGCACCCGGGGCCGCAATGAGGAGGCCCACGACACCGACGCGCAGCAACCACTTCTCGGGAGCGATGCCCGGGCCCACGGGTGGCACGTCCCGGCGATCGGCCATGTCTCTCCTGATCTCATGCGTTGTGCATCAGACATCAGACACGTGAGCCCACCGGACGGTTGTACAGCCTCTCGTGCGTTCCCGGCCCGGGTCGGCACGTGGTGGCATGTCTGTGGATGCCAGAAGGGCACAGAGGTCTGTGGACACGGTTTGATCTTCCCTGGAAGGCGGCCAGGCGCGTTCGGCGTGCGCCGTGCTCTCGTTCCCCGACCGGAAAGCTCAACTGTTGCTCTGAAGTGGCAGGGGACAGGGTTGCGCGATCTTCTGCCCGGCGACACAACGGCCAAATCAGCAGACCGGTCACGCCCATCCAGGGCACCTCAACAAGATCGCGCGACGAGCTCGTGACGACGACACCGGCTCGAACCTGGTGGATCTGAGCCGGAAGCGGCGCGCACTCACCGCCGTTGGCGGTGGGGAACTTCTTGGCCGGTATTTCGAATGTCCGGCAACGCGACTCCATCAGAACCGGGGCGTACCAGTTGCCGCTGAAGATCGCGTTGCAGGCGAACGTGGGTTTTCCGTCAGTGCCGATGCTGGGCGGCCATCCACTGCCAGATATGAGTTCCGTTGATGCTGGGGTCGTTGCGGGCGACGTAGATCCATGACCAGTGGCCGGCGAACTGGTGGCCGTTCCAGATGACGTGGTCGTAGAGCGTCATCAGCGAGTCGGGGATGAGGTCGTGCGCGTGGGCGGTGTTGGCCTGCGGGTCCACGGTGGTGTCGTCGCGGGAGGTGACGAGCCAGCTGGGGGTGCTGATCTTTGCCAGCTCGCTGTCGGGGATCAGCGGTGCACCGCCGGGCGGGAAGGACGTGACAACGCCGCAGATCGGCACGGAAGCGGCGAACAGGTTCGGGTAGACGGTGGTCATCTTCATGCTCATGTAGCCGCCGTTGCTGCAGCCGGCGACGTAGATCCGGTCGTGGTCGATGCGGTTCCCGCGCGTGACGTCGCCGATGATCTCGTGGATGAGGGGGGCGAAGCGGGGGCCGTCCTGCATCCAGGCGGAGGTGCTTTGCGGGGCGAGGACGTAGGCGCCGTTGAAGATGCGCTGTGCCTGGGGGGTGGCGAAGCCCAGTGCGCCGCGGTTGGCTCGTAGCGTGGTCTCGTTGTCGTAGTAGTTGTCGGGTAGTGAGGCGCCCTCACCCCCGCCGTGCAGCCAGACGATCAGCGGGTGCTTGCCTCGTCGGGAGGCGTGGGAGCCGGTGGGTGAGTACAGCCGGTACTTCATTCCCGAGCCGGAGACGTGGGAGCTGAACGCGTCGACCTCGGGGTCCGACAGCCGACGGTCCTGCACGAAGTTTTTGATGGTGATCGGTCGGTGATCGCGTAAGGCGATCGGGGCGCGCTGAGTGATGGTGTAGGCGAGGTCGAGCATGACGTTGCGGGCCTTGCCCCGGATGTAGCCGAGGGTGCTGCCGCCGGTCTGACCCTCGGCATGGCTCAGGTCGAGGACGATGTTGCCGCGGTGGTCGAGCCGGACGGCGGTCACCGTGCGGTCGAGGTCGTACTCGCTGGAGATGGTGTCGTCGTCGGCGATGGGGATCGGGCTGGTGGCTTTGGCGTGCACGGTGAAGGTGGCGGTGGTCAGGCCGGCCGGGTCGATCGGGCCGAGCCGGGCGGTGTTGAGGGTGATCGAGGTGACCTGTTCGCCGCCGTCGAGCACCTGGGCGTTCAGAGTGAATCTCACGCTGGTGGTCGCACGGCCGTCGTCGGCATGCGCGGTGACGCCGGGCAAGGAGAGGCCCAGGGCGGCGCCTGTGCCGGCGGCCAGAATGGTGCGACGGCTGGTCTGTGTTGCCATGCGGACTCCCTAGGTGGTGGAGAGGCTTCATCAAGGCCCCTGTGCCGAACCCGGCGGTGAGCGCCGCCAGTTGACACCGGCCCGTCATGCACAGGATCAGGATGGGAAGTGTCATGAGCAAGACATAGGTGAGCGCCGTCGGCACGTTCCCGGCGTCGATGCGTAGCGGACAGGCACTGCTTCGGCTTTTCTCCAGGCGGTCATGGCTGCCCTCAGGTCATCCGGCCCAGCAGTCGTCGAACGCGCTCGACGACCGGTCTGTCGACCACCGCTCCGCCCGCGGCAGTGACGGATTCACCCGCGTCGATGATCCGACGGGTCCATGCCGGCCTTTCATCGGTCCAGGCGAACCCATGCCGAACCACCGGGCCTGCCCAGCCTCGCCTTCGCCGCCTCACCGGCCGCACGGCCGCTCTGAAGTCGAAGGTCAGGTGCTATATGGGGCAGGTCGCCAACGGTGCCTACTACACCATGGCGGTTCTAAACCCTGGGACGGTTCGTCGGTCGTGCATGCGCACGGTGGCCCCGACTTCTCCTACGACGTCTCTACTCCCACCGAGGAATCCTGGAACGTTGGGCCGTCATGGTCGACGAGGGATACGCCTGGGCCGGCTCCTCCTACCGACGCGGCGGCTACGGCGTCGGGACGGCAGGCCGATACCGACAGGCCGATACCGACAACGCGCGCCGACCCCGGCAGTGCGTCGTCCAGGCGGAGCCCTCAACGTGCTCCACGCTGGCGGCTAGCGTTTCCGGTTTCCCTGCCGAGTGGTGATCCTATTGCTGATGAAGATGACGATACCGAGGGCGCTGAGGCCCACCCCGGCGTAGCCGACGAGTTCTCCACGGGCTTCGTTCTTCTTCTCCTCGTCGTAGCTGAGGGATTCGCCGCCTACGCTCGAGCACCACTGACCGGGTCTCATCGGGCTGCCCTCGCACTCGACGGCGTCGCCGTTCACGAGGGCCTCGGCGTTGATGAAGAACATGGTCATGCCGACGATGAACAATGCCCAGCCCAGGATCCTGAGCCATGACCGCCCTGATCTGCGCATTCAAGAGATCTTTTCCACCCTCGTTCGGGACCCTGCCCCAAGGGCCGAGCCGTACGTCAGCCAGCGGGTTCGATACGAAGGACGGCGCCGGCGTCGCGGATCTCGACGACCTTCAGGCTCATGGCGTCGTTGATCGTCGCGGCGGGTCCCTCGCCGCAGCTGAGCCCGACGCCGCCGCTGCCGTTCGAGGACACACCGCCGCCACCGGAACAGCCCGAAACGCTGTAGCCCGACCCCGTCAGCGGCGCAACCATCTCGACCTCACCGCCGGTGATCGCCGTCACCTCGATCGGCCCGAGGCCGTACTTTTCCGGCACCGTCACGACGTCCCCCACGGCGACCTCGATCTCACACGTCCCGTCAGCGCACGGTCCGGCCGGCGAGGGCGACAGCGTGGCCGACTCTGTGGGAGTCGGCCTGGGAACCGACGCCGGTGCCCCGGAGTCGGACCCACTGGGCCGCCCCTCGGCGGGGGACCCGTCCGAAGAATCCGAGGAACACGACATGAGAGCAGCGAACGCGGCAGCGACAACAACGGCGACGACGGTGGACGATGTTCTACGCATCATGGCCGCCACTGAACCGCGCCACGACCGGGACCCCTCCCCACCGTCCGGGCCGGCGCTCCGCCGATTGCGCGGGGGGAAGCTCCCCACGCCGGGCGACGACAGCAGTGCACCACCTTGTCGCAGCCGGTTCTCGCAAACGACCGTCGGGTGCCTCAGCACCGGGGCTGTGGCAGGGGCTGCTCGGTCCAGATGGCCTTGCCCCGGTCGGTGTAACGCTTGCCCCATCGGCGTGAGAGCTGCGCTACAAGGAAGATGCCGCGTCCGTTTTCATCGCTCACGTCGGCGCGGCGCAGTCGGGGCGGCGGAACTGCGTCGGTGAGCTTCTTCAGCGGTGCCGATCCTGGCTGAGTACGGCTTTGGCGATTGGTGCTGGAGGGGGAAGGTCCGCATGCACATCCCGGACTTCCTGGCACCGGGCAGGTTCCGGCGGTCGTCGACGTCAAGCTTCACCGAGCACACAGTCCTCCCCTGCCCGGCCGTCACTCCGTGTCGAAGTCTGTCCTCCGGGAGACCTCCTCCCACTCGGTGAGCTCGGCCCGCACGGAGTCCAGGTGTGCGGCCAGGAAGTCGACCGCGTCTCCGCCGAGGGCAAGGCGGAGCGGGGGCTTCTCGGCGTCCAGAGCCAGCAGGATCGCCGCCGCGGCCTTCGCCGGGTCGCCGGGCTGGCTGCCGCCGCTGCCCTGCACCATCTGCCGGGTCGCGCCGACCTTCTCCACGTACGCCGGGTTCTCCTCGGAGAAGTACGCCGCGCCCTTGCCGAACAGGTTGGTACGGAACGCGCCGGGCTCCACGATCAGGACCTTGATGCCGAACGGCGCCACCTCGTCGGCCAGGCCCTCCGAGAGTTGCTCCAGCGCCGCCTTGGTCGCGCTGTACGCGGAGAACCCGGCGAAGGACAGTTGCCCGCCGAAGCTGCTGATGTTCACGACCGATCCACTGCCCCGCTCCCTCATCTGCGGCAGCAGCGCCCGGGTCAGACGCGCAGGGCCGAACACGTGCAGCTCGAACAGGTCACGCAGCTCGCGGTCGGTGGTCTCCTCGAACGCCCCTACCTGGGTGCGGCCGGCGCTGTTCACCAGCACGTCCACCCTGCCGTAGCGTGCCAGGACGTCGGCGGCCACCACTTCGATCCGCTCGCCGTCGGTGACGTCCAGGCTGATCGCCTCGACGCGGTCCGGGTACGTGGAGACCAGGTCGTCCAGCGCCTCGGTTCGCCGGGCGGTGCCGATCACCGTGTCGCCGGCGGCGACCGCGGCCTCCGCGATGGCCCGCCCGAAACCGCTGCTGGCGCCCGTGACCAGCCAGACCTTGGTGTTCTCACTCATCTTCGTCTCCCTCGTCAACTGCCGTTCGGGGCTCTTCCGTCGACAGACTCGATCTTTCGCCAGGTACCAGGGCGGCGTCCAAGACCCCTTGTGATAGCCATGAGTTATGGACGTCCATGGGCGTGATCTGCGCTACTTCACCTCGGTCGCCGAGGAATTGAGCTTCACCCGCGCCGCCGAGCGGCTGTTCGTCTCCCAGCCCGCGCTGAGCAAGCAGATACGGATGCTGGAGAAACAACTCGGCGTGGTCCTGTTCGAACGGGACCGGCGGACAGTGCGGTTGACCGCGGTGGGGGAAGCCCTGTTACCGCACGCCCGCGCGGTGCTGGCCGCCTGGCAGGCCGCGGAGGTGGCGGTGGAGGAGGCGAAGACCGCCGAGCGGCACACTCTGGTGATCGGCATGTCCACCAGTCCCGGCCGCGGGCTGCTGCCAGCCCTGCGGACCCGCCTTGTCTCCCGGCATCCGGACGCGCAGCCCGTCCTGCGCCAGGTCAACTGGGCGGATCCCACTGCCGGGTTGGCGGATGGATCCAGCGACGTCGCCTTCGTCTGGCTGCCGCTGCCGGACGACGGCCGTTACCGGTATGCGGTGGTGGCCCGCGAGCCTCGGCTGGTCGCGCTCCCGGACGGACACCCCTTGGCCGCGCGGGCCGCGTCCGACCCCGAGGGGAAGGTCGACTTCACCGACCTGCTGGAGGAACCCTTCCTCGCCCTTCCCCCGGAGGCCGGCCCGCTGCGGGGCTACTGGCTCGCCCTGGACGCTCGGGACGGTCGACAGCCGCGGATCGGTGGGGTGGTGGCCAGCGCCGAGGAGACCCACGAGGCGGTCGCCGCGGGCCAGGGGGTGGCGCTGCTGGCCACCGGAAACGCCCCACTGATCGTCCGGGACGAGGTGATCGCCGTCCCGGTCCGGGGTATCTCCCCCTCTCAACTGGCGGTGGCCGCCTGCCGGAACGACAAACGGACACTGGTGCTCGCCTACCTCGCCGCCGCGCGGGAGGTAGGGGCCACAACTTGTTGACTGGGCGCTCAGATCGTGGTGGTTCTCGCCCACCTTGCTCTCATGACAGCCACCCTGGGCCCTTCTGCCGTGTCATTCGTGTGTTGCTGTTGGTTCAGGCGTCGGGCGCAGGGCGTCCGAGATCGGCTTGGCGCCGCCGTGCGCGGTGAGGCCGCCGTCGACGGGGATCTCGGCGCCGGTGATGAACGACGCGGCGTCGGAGAGGAGGAAGGAGACGAGCGGGGTGATCTCGTCGACGGTTCCGGTGCGCCCGAGCGGTGTCCCGCGAACGTTCGCCTCGCGGAACGCGGGCGCCGCGGAGGTGGTCATGTCCGTCTCGACGAAGCCGGGGTGGATGATGTTCACGCGGAGGCCACGGGGCCCCAGTTCCATGGCGGCGGTCCTCGACAGCACGCGCAGCGCCCACTTGCCGGCCGTGTACGCGACCGGGTAGTGGGCGGTCAGCGCCGCTGACGAACCGACGTTCACGATCGACGCCCCCCGGGCGCATCAGCGGGACCAGGTGCTGGATGCCCAGCAGCGGCCCGGTGACGTTGACCGCGTGGACCCGGGCATGTCTTCGGGGCGTACGTCGTCGATCCGGCGCGCCAGGTGACGCCCGCGTTGTTGACCAGGCCGTGCACCTGCCCGTACACCTTCCGCAGTTCGGCGGCGAGCCGTCCTGCGCCAGGTCAACTGGGCGGATCCCACGGTGAAGCTTGACGTCGACGACCTCTCCACGCTCCTGGCGACCATCTCAACCGACAGCTCCGCAGGGACGCGGGGATGACGCATGCGGACTACAGCCTGCTGGCCCACCTCTCCACGGCTCCGGACCGCACGCTGACCATGTCCGAGCTGGCCGAGCGACTGAAGGTGACCCGCAGTCGGCTCACCCATGCCGTGAACCGCCTCCAGGAGACCGGCTACGTCAGCCGTCGGGAGGATCCCGGCAACCGCCGCAACCAGCTCGCCGCCCTCACCCCGCAGGGGCTCGAGCTCCTGGAGCGTGCGGCCCCGGGCCACGCCGAGGCCGTACGCCGCGCGGTCTTCGATGCGCTCACCCCTGAGCAGGTGAGCCAGCTTGCCGAGATCAGCGAGGCGATCAACGCGGCACTGCAACGCATGGACGCGCGCGGCGACGACCAGGAGCCACTGCCTTGGCGCCGACGGTAGGGCGGCGTTCGTCAGGCAGAACCGGTGCCCGGGCCGCGGACAAGCGCGCGGTTGAGGCCGACACGAAGGCGACGGCCGGCGCGAGGTCGGCCGTCGCTGTGGGCATGCCGGGGCGACACACCTGATGGGTGGTGCTCAGAGGTCGTCGTACAGGGGGTGCCGGACCGACTGTCAGGGGGCGACGGCGCGGCCGGTCTGCGGGGAGATCCTGCCGGGGCACAGGCCACGGGCGGTCAATCCCTGTGCGATGCGGGGGATCGCGGCCCGCGTGTTGGCGGACCAGTCGTGCATGAGGATGATCTGGCCGTTGCCGAGCCGTCCGGCGGCCTGCACGATGGCGTCCGTGCCGGCGCCGTTCCAGTCCTGTGAGTCCACGTCCCAGATGATCTCGGTCAGACCATACTTGGCCTCGACTGCTTTCACCGTCGAGTTGGTCTCGCCGTACGGCGGCCGGAACAGTTTCGGCGTACCGCCGCCCGCGGCCGCGATCGCCTGCTGGGTCCGGGAGATCTCCGAGTCGATCTGTGACTGGCCGAGCTGGGTCAGATGCGGGTGGGTGTAACTGTGGTTGCCGACCCACATGCCGGCGTTGACCTGTGCCTGTACCTGGGACGGGTTGGCGGCGGCGTACTGGCCCTGGTTGAACATCGTGGCCCGCAGCCTGTTCTGCGTGAGCGCGTTGAGCAGGGCCGGTGTGCTGCCGGACGGGCCGTCGTCGAAGGTGAGTCCGACGTATCCGTTGCAGGCGGCGGCCTGTGCCGGGGCGGCGTTGACGGTGAGAGTGCCCGCGGCGACCAGTGCGACGGCGGTGAGCGTCGTCGGCAGGCGATGTAACGCGGGACGTATTCGGGTGCTCATGCCGCGACAGTGATGTTGGAGTTGCCGCTGCTCTGGTACCCCTCTGTCGCGAGGATCATGTAGTAGCTGAAGCTGCCGAGGCGCATTCCCGCTCGCGCCCAGGCGTCGAAGTGGTTGCCGGTGGTGATGGTGCCGCCGGTCCTCTTCGACTGCCGGACACTCCAGTACTGGTTGAAGGTCTTCGTGCCTTCGACGGACGGGGCGTTGTACCGCGTCGTCTGGTAGAGGTCGTACGTGCCGCCGTCGCTGGTGACGGTGCCCTTGTACGTTCCCGTCGGCCGGTAGGTGCCCCAATTGTCGACGACGTAGTACTCCACGAGCGGGTTGGACGTCCACCCGTAGAGGGTCAGGTAGGCGTTTCCGGACGGGTTGAAGGCGCCCGAGTAGGCCACAGTCCTGCGGCTGCCGTTGCTCCAGCCCTTGCCGGCGACGAAATTCCCGGTGTTCCTCCAGGTGGTGCTGTAGCTGCCGCCGGCGCTGAGGTTCATGGAGACCGTGCCCTGTGCGTCGGTCCAGAACGAGTAGTAGTAGCCGTTGTTCGTACCGGTCTGGTTCGTGGTGACGACCGTGTCGGCGCGGGCCGTGCCGGGCAGAACCAGCGCGGTCGCGGCGCCCAGCAGCATGGCGCAGGTCTGCCTGCGGCTCGGCTGTGCAGGTATGAGGTTCATGTGCGGGTTTCCTCCGGCTTCGACGGGCGGGGGTTTGGTCGAACAGTGTTGACCTGCACTCGTCAAGCGTCAATAGTTTCGCCCCTGATCGCGAAACATTCGCAGAGGATCTGATGTTCAGGAACGTGATAATGCCTGCTGGTGGCCATCTATTGGTTTGTCGATGCCGTTATGACGGTGACGTCTGTTCATTGGAGATCAATTTGATGGGTTGCGGACTCGAATGTTTCGAACGTCGCCACCTCGACGGAATCCTCCTGGAGGATGCTTTGGCGGGAGGTGGCCTGTGGCCCGATCTGTGTGATCTGATCACGACCGGAACGTCGGCCGCTAACCAGTGCCAGTCGTGAACACGAGGGGCCCCCTCGGCCGGGAACGCAGGTGATCACTGTGATCACAGGTGTCGGCCGACTCCGCAATGCCGTGATGCGGCCGAGTTCGCAGTGAATCGTGGGAGCGCTTTCGGCCAGTGATCTGACTCTCTGTCAGTCTCGGGATCCTCCTCCCACGGGCGGGGCGGCAACAGTGAGGCCGCGGCCCTGAACCAGGGCCTGTGAGCCGCAGTCTGCCGTCCACTCATGCCTGAGGAAGCCATGACTCCCACCTCCCACCTCACCGACATCGTCGTGCCGGTCTACAACGAGCAGCGCGCCCTGCCCGGGGGTGGCGTAGTCCACCTGGACCGCCAAGGGTCGTGGGAAGGCCCTGTGCACAGCCCGGGGCGCCACACTCCCGAGATTCTTCCCCGGAGAGACTCTGTGGTCGGGGCCGTGAGACGTGATGCGCGCGCTCGTCTGACGAGTTGTGGCAGCGACTGCGAGTGACACAGTCTCGGCGCCACGCCTGGAGTGGGTGGGTGTCTGTGCCTGTCGGCTGTGTCGGCCTCACTCGGCACGCAATTGCCCGGTCAGGTTCCTCTTGCCGGACGGGGTGGCGCGGTTCCGTGGTCGAGTCCTGGTCAGTCCGCTCTCCACGGCGGTGAGCAGGGTGAGAGCGGCGTCGAGGTGTTCGGTGTCGTGGTTGGCGGCGTCGGAGACGGCCGTGGCCCATTCCCGGCGGACGAGGGCGTAGTTGGTGCGTCCGAGTTCGGTGGCGTGGACGGTGACGCCGCGGCCGTCGCCCGGGTCGGTGCGTCGCTCGACAAGGCCCTTGCGCTCCAGTCCGCCCAGGACGGTGGAGAGGTTGGTGCGTTGCAGTCCGGTCGCATCGGCGATGCGGCTGGGCGGAGCGTCGGGCTCGCGCTGCAGGTAGCGCATCACCATGCCCTCGGACGGTGAGAGGGGGATGGCTCTCTCGTCGGCGTATCCGCGGAACTGGACCTCCCGGCTGATGATCAGCACGAGATCGGCCAGCTCGGCCCACCGCCGCTCGTGGTCCGGTCCGGCCGTCGAGTTCGTGGGGTGCGCTTGGTCCTCCATCACGGCTCCAGGGTAACGGGGTTGTCCGGAAGTGGTTATGGGTGCATACTCATTATGAGTTCATAGTTATAGTCTCATAACTACAGTCTTCTGGGGGCTGTCATGACGACAAGCACTTCCTCGCGGCATACCGGGGCTGCAGCACGTTCTCCCCATGCCACGGCCCGCGCCGGCGGCCTGCACCCGGCCGGGGTGTTCATCCTGCTGGCCGGCGCGTTCCTGCCGATCATGGACTTCTTCATCACCAACGTGGCCCTGCCCAGCATCAACTCCTCGCTGCACGCCTCCGCCTCGTCGCTGGAGCTGGTGATCGCCGGGTACGGCGTCGCGTACGCGACCCTGCTGGTCCTTGGTGGCCGTCTGGGTGACCGCTACGGCCGCCGGCGTATCTTCCTGGGCGCGCTCGTGGGCTTCGTGCTGGCCTCGCTGGCCTGCGGTGTCGCCCCGAGCGTGGGTGCGCTGATCGCGGCCCGCATCGTCCAGGGCGCCACCGCCGCCCTGCTCATCCCGCAGGTGCTGGCGACCTTCCACCACGTCCTCGAAGGAGAGCGCAAGGCTCGTGCCGTGGCCCTTTACGGGGCGACCTCCGGCATTGCCGCCGTGGTCGGACAGTTGGTGGGCGGCCTGCTGGTCAGTGCCGACATCGCAGGCACCTCCTGGCGTCCGATCTTCCTGGTCAACGTACCCATCGGCGTGGTCGTCCTGATCGTGGCGGCCCGGATCGTGCCCGATACCCGCTCGCACCACCCTGTCGGTATCGACCTGCCCGGCACCGTGCTGTTCGCTGCCACGCTGACCGCCCTGCTGGTGCCGCTGACCGAGGGGCACTCCTTGGGCTGGCCCTGGTGGACCTGGCTGATGCTCGCCGTCGCAGTCGTCCTCGGCGTCGCCACCTACGTCGTGGAGAAGCGCACCGAGCGGCGCGGTGAGGTCCCGCTGCTGCCGCCGTCCCTGCTGCGCCTGCCGTCGATGTCCCGCGGCCTGGTCATGGTGTTCGCCTTCAGCATCGGCTTCGGCGCGTTCATGTTCGTCTTCGCTCTCACCGTCCAGAACGGCCTGCACGTCGATGCCCTGCACAGCGGGCTGGCGATCCTGCCGATGGCCCTGCTCTTCTTCGCCGGTTCACTGGTCGCGCCGCGCCTGATCACACGGTACGGCCGGGCGGCACTGTCCGCCGGCGCCGTCGTCCAACTCGCCGGAATCGTCTCGCTGGTGGCGGTCCTGCTCGGGAACTGGCCACACGTCAGCCTGTGGGCGATGGCCGTGCCGCTGGCCCTGGTCGGTGCCGGACAGTCGATGCTGTTCGCCGGCCTGTTCCGCAGCGTGCTCGCCGACGTTCCCACGCACATGGCCGGTATCGGCAGCGGCGTGCTGATCACTTTGCAGCAGAGCGGACTGGCGCTCGGCGTGGCCACCCTCGGCACCCTCTATCTGGCCCTGGCCCCGCACAACGTCGCCCACGCCTTCGCCGGAGTCGAGTACGTGCAGATGGGCGTCGTCGCCCTGCTCGCGGTCGGCGCCGCCGCCCTGCCGCGCTTCGACAAGGCCACGCCGGCCGCCACTCCCGTCGTCGACGCCTGAAGCCGCCCTTACGAAGATCCGCCCTTATGAAAGGGAGCAGTGATGAGTCTTCTCGACTTGTCGCGATGGCAGTTCGCCATCACCGTGATGTTCCACATGACCTTTCCGGCGATCACCGTCGGCCTGTCGATCTTCCTGTCGGTCGTCTACGGCTTGTACTGGCGTACCGGCAGGGCGGTCTACCTGCAGATGTTCCGGTTCTGGCGGCGCATCTTCGCCGTGGGCTTCGCGATCGGCGTCGTCGCCGGCGCCGTCATCACCTTCCAGATGGGTCTCAACTGGGGCGTGTACGGCGCGAAGACGGGCCCGATCATCGGGCCGATCATCGGCATGGAGGTCGTGACGGCCTTCTTCGTCGAGGCCGGCTTCATCGGCGTCCTGCTCTACGGGGACGGCCGCGTTCGCAGGGGCACGATGTTCGTGTCCACCGTGATGGTGTCGGTGGGCACCGTGCTGTCGTCCACGTGGATCATCGCGGCGAACTCGTGGATGCAGACTCCCGCCGGATTCAAGGTCGTCCACGGCCGGTTCGAGCCCACGGACTGGATGCGCGTCATCTTCAACCCGTCGTTCATCTGGCGCTGGCCGCATATGCTGGCCGCCGTGCTGATCTCGGCGAGCTTCTTCGTCGCCGGGATCTCGGCCTGGTACCTGGTCAAGGGGCGTGCGAAGGGCTTCGCCCGCCGCTCGATGTCGATCGCGCTCGGGATCGCCGCGCTGCTGATGCCCGTTCAGCTCTACCTCGGCGACAGTGTGGCCGGGCATGAACTGCCCCGCCAGCTTTCCAAGTTGGAGGCGATCGAAGGCAACTGGGGCAACGGTGACACCAGCTTCGTCCTGTTCTCCATTTCGGACCAGCAAGCCGCGCGGAACATCGCCGAGCTCGACATTCCCTGCCTCGGCAGCTACATCGCCAAGGACCTGACCTGCAAGACGGCCATGCCGGGTCTGAAGCTCACTCCGGCCGCCGAGCGGCCGGACATGGCCGCGACCTTCTGGGGCTTTCGCGTCATGTTCCTGGCGGCCGTGCTGATGTTCGGCACGGCGTTCGCCGCGACGGTCCTGCGCATGCGCAACCGTCTGTGGACCGCGCGCGGCTTCCACCGGTTCGTCCTCTGGACGACACCGGTGGGGATCCTGGCCATCCTCGGGGGCTGGGTCACGGCCGAAGCGGGACGGCAACCGTGGATCGTGTTCGGGCAGCTCCGCACGTCGGCCGCGGTGTCCCGGCTGGCACCCGGGGAAGTCCTGTTCTCGGTGATCGGTTTCTCCGTGCTCTACCTGATCATGCTGGTGGCCTACGTCGTCTACATCGTCCGCACGATGCGCATCGGCCCGGAACGCGACGACCCCGGGCGGGAACCTCCACCGGAGAACCTGCCGGACACCGGTGCCGCAAAGGACGGCGTACCGCGGGAGCTTCCCGTGCCGCAAGGCCCGCGGGAGGTGGCGGCGCGATGACCACGACCCTCTGGTCGGCGACCGTACTCGTCTGTCTCCTGATGTACGTCGTGCTGGACGGCTACGACCTCGGAGTCGGCGTGGCCACTCTCGTCGAACGTGACCCCGCACACCGGCGGCACATGCTGGAGTCCGTCGCGGTGGGCTGGGACGGCAACGAGACCTGGCTCATCCTGCTCGGCGTCGCGCTCTGGGCGGGCTTCCCCCTGGCCTTCGGCATCCTCCTGCCGCACGCCTACCTGCCGATGACCGTGGTGTTGTTCTCCCTCATCGTGCGTGGCGTGAGTGTCGAGATGGCCTCCCAGGCGCCGCCGGCTCCCCGCTGGACCACCGCCTTCGGCGTGGCGTCGCTGCTGGCGTCGTTCGCGCAGGGCTTCGTCCTGGGGACACTGACCTCGGCGGTACATCTGCGGGGCGACGTCTACACCGGGTCGGCCTTCGGGGCCTTCAGCTGGTTCTGCGTGCTGTCGGGACTCACGGTCACGGCCGCGTACACCGCTCTCGGTTACGCCTACACCAAGCACAAGTCCTCCGGGCTGCTGCGGGAGTCGGCGGCACGACGGGGTGTGATCGCCACGGTGGTCGCCGGAGTTCTGCTGGTCCTTGTCCTCGTCACCGTCGACACCACGGCGGCACCGCTGAACCTCGACAGCCCGGGGCGCGCCTTCGCGTTCGCTGTCCTGCTGCTGTTCGCCGCCGGGGGAGCGGCCACCTCGCTCGTCACGTTCCCGTGGAAGCGGCAGTCCGGGGCGGCGGACACTCTGCCGCTCGGCGGACTCGTGATCGCGACGGTGTCCGTGTTCCTCGCCCTGGGCGTGGCCCGCTACCCGCTGCTCGTACCGCCGGGTCTCACCGTCGACAGCGCAGTCGGCCCGCACTCCACGATGGTCTTCATCCTCGTGGGCATCGGCCTGAACATGCCCCTGGTGCTGGCCTACAACGTGTTCGCCCACCGGGCCTTCGCCGGAAAGCTCGATGCCGCAGGAGCGCACTCATGACTGCCCGAAGCTCACCCCCTAGGCCGGTCCGTGTCGTGCTGCGTCTACTCTCCGCGGTCGCCTGGACCGTGCTGGGCCTGCTCGCCTACTTCGTCTGCCAGGGGATGTTCGGTGGCTACCGGCAGATCCACTCGCAACTGCTGACCACTCTGGGAATGATCGCCATCGCTCTGACCGGTGGTATCGCGTGGATCGTCGACGAGCGGCGCCCTCATGACGACGAATGAGACGTACGAGAAGAGTGCGCCGGGCACCGTCGGAAAGCCACAGGACGACGGCGCCTGGCTCACCGCGTGCGCCGCGCCGGGGCGGCACTGGTTCGGCCTGTCGGGCTCCGCCCAGGCGCTGGAGACGCTGTTCACCATCACGCGCTGGGGCGCCCTGGCATGGACGGCCCAAGCCGTGATGGACCGGGCCAGGGGGCACGAGAGGTGGGGCCTGGTGGCAATCGCCGTCACGAGCGTGCTGGTGGCGGGCGTCGGCTGGACGGCGGGCACGCTCGCCGAGCAGGGCGCGCGTGCCGTCGCGACCGGCCTGCGGCAGGAGTTGACGGGTGCTCTGCTGCCGACTGCCGGGCGCATCAGCGAGACCGGCCCTGCCGAGGCCGCGTGGGCGATGGTCGACCTGGCCGACGACGTCGCCGACTTCCACGCGCAGACCGTGCCCCTGAATCGGTCGGCACCGCTGTCGATGACCGCCGTACTGGCGGTCACGGCCGCGGTGCACTGGCCGGCCGCGATCGTCCTCGTCCTGACCACCGCGCTGCTGCCCCTGAACATGCGCCTGGCGGGACTGTTCGCCCAGCACGGCGCGGACCGGCAGTCGGCCGCGACCCGGCACCTGAACGCCGTCGTCCTCGACAGCTTCCGTGGCATGCGAACGCTGCGCGAGCTCGGTGCGGTCGGCCGACGCAGCCGAACGCTGACCACGGCCGCCGAGCAGCTGAACAGGGCGACGATGAGTGTCCTGCGCCGGGCCTTCCTGTCCGGGATGGTCATGGACGTCGTCATCACCTTCTCCATCGCGGTGAACGCCACGTACATCGGTCTGTCGCTGCTCAGTTATGTGCAGGTGCCGCACGCCCCGCGGCTCGACCTGTTCACCGGTCTGTTGGTTCTGCTGGTGTGTCCGATGTACTTCACCCCGATGCGCGCCAGGGCCTCCGCCTTCCACCAGCGGGAGCGCGCCGTGATCGCGGCCGGCACCATCCGTGACATCGTCAAGGACACTCCCGCCGAAGTCGTCCGAGCAGCCGCTCCGCAGCTGACCGAGCCGGTCGGTGTGTCGCTGACAGCGGTCCGGTTCCGCTACGGCGGAGCCGACCACGACACCATCCATGCCGACGCCGAGTTCGCGCCCGGCACCTGGACCGTGATCACCGGTGCCTCCGGATCCGGAAAGAGCACACTGCTGTCGCTGATCGCCGGCCTGCGCCGACCGTCGGCCGGCTCGGTCCGGTGGCAGACCTCGTCCGAACGGCAGGCGCCGGTACTCGGCGGATGCGCCTGGGTCGGACAGCAGACCGTGCTGCTCGACGCGACCGTCCGCGACAACATCCGCCTCGGCCGTCCGGAGGCCACCGCGCGGCAGATCCGGCAGGCCGTCGACGCCGCCGGGCTGAGCGCCGTGATCGAGGGCCTCCCCGAGGGGCTGAACACCCGGCTCGGCGAGGGCGGTTGGGGCGTGTCGACGGGGGAAGCCCGCCGGATCGCCATCGCCCGCGCCTTTCTGCGCGGAGCCCGGCTCTGGCTGCTCGACGAGCCGACCGCCCACCTCGACGCGGACAGCGAACGCGAGGTCGTCGAAGCGCTGCGGCGGGCCACCGACGGCTGCACGGTCGTCATCGCCACCCACTCCTTCACGCTGGCCGCAGCGGCTGACACCGTGCTCGCGATCGACGACGGCGTCCTGCACGACGCGAGGCCGGTGAACGCGCAATGAGCAGCAGCCGCAGCCCGAACGCCCGTGGCCGGCGGGCGCGTTCCCTCGCAGCCGGCGGACTGGTGCTCGCGGTCGCCGCCGAACTGTCCTCCGCCGGACTGCTCGGTCTGTCGGGCTGGTTCATCAGCGCCTGCGCCGTCGCCGGGGCCGCCACCTTCAGCTCCTTCTCCTACATCGCCCCCAGCGGCGGTGTGCGTGCCTTCGCCATGGCCCGCGTCACCGGCAACTACAGCAAGCGTCTGGTGCTGCACGCGGCCGCCCTGCGCCGGATCGCCACCGCCCGAGCCGGTCTCTTCGGCCGCGCCGCGGCCACCGAACGGGCCGAGGAGGACCGCCTCTGGTCGGGTGAACTGCTCGACCGCAGCATGGCCGACGCCGACAGCGCCGGAATGGCGCTGATCGAGTGCACAACCCCCGTCGCCGTCACCGCCGCGCTGACCGTCGGTACCGTCCTCGCCGTCGCGGTGTCCACGTCCGTCGTGCCGGCAGCCGTACTCGCAGCCGGCGTCGTCATCGTGGCGGTGATCGCCCACCGTACGCCCGGTGCCGCCCGCGAAGCCGAGCAGCACACCCGCAAGGCGCTGCGCGCCGAACTCGTCACCGCCGTCGACGCCTGGACGGAGCTGGCATCGCTCGGCGCCGCCCAGCAGCTCGCGGTGCGTACGAGGGCGAGGTTCACCCGGCTCGACACCGCACGGGAAGTGATCGGTCGGCGCAGGCATGGGACCACGCTGGCCACCGGCCTGACCGCCACGGCCACGCTGACCGCCACGGCTGCTACCGGCAGCGCCCCGGATGCTCCCACGTTCGTGTGCATCGTCCTGTTGTCTCTCGGCGTGCTGGCTCAGGCCGAACAGCTGGCGCATGCCGCCGATGCCCGAGCCACCGCGAAGGCCGCACACCGCAGACTCACGACAAGCGTCCCGGTTGTGGCGGGCGACCCCACCGTTCCGGCGATGCGGTCATGGTCCACCGAGCAGGGCATCGGCTTCGCCGGCTACCCCCTTCCGCCGACGGCCCTCCGGCCGGGGCGCGTCCTTGGTGCCACCGTCGCCCGAGGCGCGTTGCTCGTCGTCACCGGCCGCTCCGGCAGCGGAAAGAGCACCCTGCTCCGAGCCCTCGCCTCGTCGCTGCGGCAAGCGACCGAAGACCGCGAGGGCCGGCCCGTCGTCGTGGCCGTGGCCGCCGACGACCACCTCTTCACCGGCACACTCGGATCCAACTGGCGTCTCGCCGACGCCGCCCTGACCGACGACGAGGTCGACGAACGCCTCGCCGAACTGCGGCTGAACGATAGCGGACTGACCGCCGCAACCCCCGTCGGCCCAGGCGGCAGGCAGCTCTCGGGCGGGGAGCTCCGCCGGGTCTACCTGGGCCGGGCCCTGGCCCGCCACCCGCACGTCCTGATCGTCGACGAACCGACCACGGGTCTTGACGACCGGACCGCCCGACACGTACTGGGAATCCTCGCGGACGTGCCCGACACCACCGTCGTCCTCGCCCTGCACGACGTACCGGTCTGCTACGAGCCGTCCAGGCAGGTGACCCGGGTGCCGCTCGACCACACCTCCCAGGAGGCACCATGACCACAACACGATCCTGCTCCGGAGTCGCCCAGGACACCGTTCACGGGCGTTCCTCGGCCGGCTCCACCGCCGTGCGCATGACCTGCCATCCGGCCGACGCCGAGGACCTTGTCCAGGAGACGTACGCCAGGGCCTACACCTCGTTCCACCAGTTCCGCGAGGCCCCGAACCTCAAGGCATGGCTGTACCGACCGCGGACGCGCCGAACCGGCCGCCGGATTCCTGGTGCGGCTGCTCGCCTCCGGTGACGACCGTGGCGCCGTCCTCCTTGGCCTGCTTGATGTAGCCCAGGACCCGACTGAGGGCGCGGCTTCGACGAGCGGATCGTTCCCGGTCTCGGGGTCGGTTGCTCGGCGACGTGACGCCCGTTGGCCTCCTTGGCCAAGGCCGCGACGAACTCGTCCTTTGTGGAGGAGTGGACGAGGATCCTCGATCCGGCGGTGCAGTTCTGGCCGGCGTTCCAGAACGCGCGGCCTCGGCGGGACCGGCCGCCACCTCGGGGATGCGGTCGGCGTTGTCGCCCGTCACGATCTGCAGGAACTGCGTAACAACCGATGAGCTGCCCCCGTCCCGAGTGCGGGACATCCGGATCAATTTTTTGGACAGGTGTAGACAGGTTGGGAGGTCGGGATCTAGCTTCTAGACATGCCTGGACAGGTTTACAAGCATCATCGTGTCGCTCATGTGCTGGCGGAGGAGATCCGTGCGGGCGTGCATGCCGACGGCAGCAAGCTGCCCGGCGAACACGCCCTGCGAGAGCGGTTCGGGGTGAGCCGGACGACGGTACGGCAGGCCCTCGGCGTCCTCGGCGAGCAGGGGCTCATCGAGACGCACGCCGGCATCGGGTCGATCGTCACCTTTGACGGCGCTCCCCTTGACCAACAGCTCGGCTGGACCCGTGCACTCGCCGCACAGGGCACCGAACTGACGACCGAGACCCTGCGTTTCGAGCGGATACGGGACGATGCTCTCGCCGCCGAACTGGGCCTGGGATCAACTCAGTTCATCGCCCTCGACCGTGTCCGCCGGCTGGTCGACGGACACGGCGTCTCGCTTGAGTTCAGCCGCGTGCCCGCTGTCGGGAGCCTCGCCGACCTGCCCGAGCGCGGACTGGACGACGGCTCCCTGAGCCGCACCCTCGCGGCGGCGGGCCGCGTTCCCGACTCCGGTGAGGCGCATATCGCCGTCGCCGGACTCGACACGGACGAGGCCGCGATCCTGCACCGCTCGCCCGGCGAGTCCTTCCTCCGCGTCGCCCAGGTGTTCCGGGGCGCGGACGGGGACGTCGTCGAGAAGGTCACCAGCCTGCTCGATCCGTCCCGGTTCCAACTGCACGTACGAACCGGCCGAGGAGCCCAGCTGTGACCTCCACACCCGATCCCGCACTGCTCGACCGCGCCCTCGGTGCGTTCTACGGGCTCGCGCTGGGCGACGCCCTCGGGATGCCGACGCAGGTCATGTCCCGGGCCGATGTCGTGCGGGTCTACGGCACGCTGAGCGGCTTCGAGCCCGCGCGCTCCGACAACCCGGTGAGCGCCGGGATGCCGGCCGGATCCGTCACGGACGACACCGACCAGGCGGTGATCGTGGCTCGGCTCCTGGTCGAGGGCGACGGGCATGTCGATCCCAGGCGGTTCGCCGAGGAACTCCTGTCCTGGGAGAAGGAGATGAAGGCCAAGGGATCGTTCGACCTGCTCGGACCGTCGACGAAAGCGGCCCTGGACGCGGTGACGCGCGGCGTCGACCTCAAAGAGGCAGGCAAGCACGGCACGACGAACGGCGCCGCGATGCGGGTGACGCCGGTCGGTATCGCGTTCGACACCGCCGACACGGAACGCTTCCTGGACCGGGTCATCGAGTCCTGCCAGGTCACCCATGACACGACCGTCGGGATCGCGGGAGCATCGGCCGTCGCCGCAGCCGTCTCCACAGGCATTGCCGGTGGTTCACTCGACGATGCCTTCGAGGCCGCGATCACGGTGTCCGCGGCCGGCGCCCGGCGCGGGCACTGGACCGCGGGCGCCAGCATCTCGGCGCGTATCGCCTGGGCACGCGAACTGGTGGCCGACCTGGACACAGCGGTGGCGCTCGACCGGATCGATTCGCTGATCGGCACCAGCGTCGCCAGCCAGGAGTCGGTCCCGGCCGCCTTCGCGGTACTGGCCCTCACCGACGGTGACCCGTGGCGCTCCGCGCTGCTGGCCGCGAATCTCGGCGGTGACAGCGACACGATCGCCGCCATCGCGGGTGCGATCGCGGGTGCAGTGGCGGGGCTCAGCGCCCTGCCCGGCGACGCCGTACGCACCCTGCAAGAAGTCAACGATCTCGAACTGGAATCCCTGACCCGGCAGTTGCTCACCTGTCGCACCCGCTGAACCCACCCCCCTTTTCCCCTGTACCGAGCACAAGCAAGGAGGTCCCGCGATGGCCGCTTCAACGAAGAACGACCGCGTCGGCACCGTGGAGACCCGTGGGATCGAACCGGTCCCGGACAGCGAGCGGCACGGTCACGCGAGCCAGATGTTCTGGACGTGGTTCGCCGCCAACATCTCGATCCTGGGACTGCCGCTCGGCGCGACCCTCGTCGCCTTCCGCGACTTGAACATCTGGCAGGCCGCACTCGTTGCGGTCGGCGGTTCGGTGGGCTCGTTCGCGCTGGTGGGCGCGTTGAGCATCGCGGGCAAGAAAGGCGGGGCCCCGGCCCTGACACTGTCACGTGCGGTGTTCGGGCAGCGCGGCAACCACGGGCCGACCCTGGTGACCTGGCTGAGCCGGGTCGGCTGGGAGACGATCACCACGACCACAGCGGCGTACGCGCTGCTCGCCCTGCTCAACACGGTCTTCGGAGTCGGCCGGGGCACCGTCCTCACACTGCTCTGCCTGCTGGTCTTCATCGCCTGCACGCTGATGATCAGCGGGCTCGGGCACGCCACCATCATGTGGATCAACAAGTGGGCGACAGTGGTCTTCGGAGTCCTGAACCTCGTCGTGATGGGCTTCCTTGTGGCGACCGTCGACTGGTCGAAGGTGCTCGACATCCCGGCCGGCCCGGTCAGCGGCGTCATCGCAGGCATCGGCTTCATAGCGGCCGGCACCGGCATCGGATGGGCCAACGCCGGTGCGGACTACGCCCGTTACCTGCCGAGGGCGATCCCGGGCATGCGGCTCGTGCGCGCCTCGGCGTTCGGGGCCGGCATTCCACTCGTGCTGCTGATCTCCCTGGGCTCGCTCCTCACGGCCGGTGACCCGACGCTCGCCACCTCCGCCGATCCGGTCGCGGCGATCAACGCGATGCTGCCGTCCTGGATGGCGGTCCCGTATCTGATCGCGGCGTTCGGCGGACTGCTGATGTCCAACCACCTCTCCACCTACTCGGCCGGATTGACGATGATCACGCTCGGGATTCGCGTGCCGCGTGCCTGGGCGGTCGTTCTGGATGTCGTCCTGATGTTCCTCGGCGGCATCTACTTCATGCTCGTCGCAGACGACTTCTACGGCCCGTTCAGCACCTTCCTGACTCTGCTCGCCGTGCCGATCTCCGCCTGGATCGGTGTCATCGCCGTCGACATGCTCCGAGGTCGTCACTACGACCCCGCCGGTCTGATGGACACGGGACGCGGCGGCCGCTACTGGTACACCGGCGGGTTCCATCTGCCCGCCGTCATCGCGTGGCTGGCCGCGATCGCAGCCGGGCTGCTCTTCACCAAGGCCGCGACCGGCGCGGACGATGTGTGGTTCGCCGGACCGTTGGCCGATTCCTGGCTCGGCACGAACGGCCTGGGGTGGCTCATCGCGATCGTCACAGCCGGTGCGGCCTACACGCTGCTCGGACGGCGTCCCCGGGTGACCGCCGACTCCGCCGCCGGTTCCGCCACGCTTGAGGAGGCCACCCGATGAACAACGACCACCGCGTTGTCCTCGCGGGGAACGTCATCGTCGACCTGGTCATCGATGTGCCCACGCTGCCCGAGCGCGGTGGCGATGTCATCGGAACCCGCACCGAGCTGTACGCGGGTGGAGGCTTCAACACACTCACCGCGGCCCGTCGGCTGGGCGCCGAAGCCGTGTACGCCGGGCTCCATGGCACCGGCCCCCATGGAGAGTTGGTGCGCGCCTCGCTCGCGGCGGAGGGTATCGGACTGGTACTCCCGGAGCGCTCCGACGGTGACACCGGGTTCTGCGTGGCTCTGGTCGACGGAGGAGGCGAGAGGACCTTTGTCACCAGCTTCGGGGTCGACGCACGCATGACATCGGACGAGGCGGAGACGATCGCCGCGTCCGTGCGCGGCGGCGACCTGGTGCAGGTGTCCGGCTACAGCCTGGTGATGCAGGTGAACGGCCCTCTGCTGTCCCGCACCGTCGCACGCCTCGCGGGAGACGTACGGGTCTGCCTGGACCCCGCACCACTTGTGGCGGACATCCCGGCCGAGGTCCTGGACCCGGTACTGGCCCGGACCGACTGGTTGAGCTGCAATGCGCGGGAAGCTCAACTGATGACGGGGATGGCGGAGCCACGGGAAGCCGTGCGCGTGCTGCGCGGGCGCCTCCGGAGCGAGGCCGGGATCGTCGTACGGGCCGACAAGGACGGATGCTGGCTGGTGGCACCGGGCTCTCACGACATCGTGCACGTCCCCGGTTTTCCCGTGAACGTGGTCGACAGCAACGGGGCCGGGGACGCACATGTCGGCGCATTCCTGGCGCTGCTGGGACGCGGAGCATCCGCCTACGACGCGGCGCACGGGGCGAACGCGGCGGCGGCTCTGGCAGTGACACGGCGCGGTCCTGCGACCGCGCCAACCTCGGACGAACTGGCTGCACTGCTGGGCGAGGAGCGATCGAGTGCGTTGGGATTGAGCTGACGGTCTCAAGCCTTGACCTGAGACAGGACAGGGCATTGCGACTGACCCGAAGGGCGAAAACAGTGGATGACCTGCTGGGTCGTCCTGGTCGGCGCAGCCCGATTCGGCTGGTGCCGATACGGGTGGCGGTGTACTTCGTGTTGGCGTTGCTTCTGTTTCCGGACCTGCCCCGGCGGGAGTGTGCGGCACGCTGACCGGGATGGTGGCCCAGCTGGGGTGCCGGGTGGCGATGCTGACCGATGCCGGGCCGGCCGGCCTGTACCGACGGCTGGGCCCGGGCCCCCTGCGCGAGCTTCGAGGTGGTCGCCGGGCCCCTGGGGCGGCCCCGCACGGCGGGCGTGTCCTCCGGGGCATGCGCACGGTCGATTTCGACGCCTGCGAGTTCGCTCGGGTTTCCGAGAGCGAGGAGAACGTTGCCTGGCTGGGCCGACACAAGCTCACGGCCGGTACGGTGGCTGACTGTCCGCCGTGTCGGTCATGGCCCTGGTCGAGACCGGTACCCGGGCCCTGCTCGGCGCGGTCCTGGGCCCGGTACGCGGCGAGCGGATTCAGGGCCGTGGGGCGTCCGGTTGTGCGGCTGGTGCTGGGTGTTGCGGGGGCCGGTACCAGCCGGCCAGCAGCTTCAGGCGTTCCGCGGAGGGGGACCCTGGTTCGACGGTGGAGACGCCCAGGATCTGCTCGGGGTCGTCGGTGGGGGCGAAGGCCTCGTAGCCCAGGACGAGTTCGCCGACGACGGGATGGTGGTAGTGCTTGGTGCCGTGGGTGCGCTGGAACACATCGTGGTCGGCCCACCAGTGGCGGAAGTCCGCGTCCTGGACGGAGAGTTCGCCGATGAGCTCGGCCAGGGCGGGGTCGTGCGGGTGACGTCCCGCGTACAGGCGGAGTGAGGCGACGATGCCGCGGGCGGCGCCTTCCCAGTCGGCGTACAGGGTCCGGAAGTGGTCGTCGAGGAAGACCAGGCGGGCCATGTTGCGGCTGTGGGCGGGCAGTGCCTCGAAGTCCGTGTACAGGGCTCGGGCGAGGTCGTTCGCGGCCAGGACGTCCATGCGGCGGCCGTAGACGAGGGCGGGGACGTCGGCGAGGCTGTCGAGCAGCAGACGCAGACCGGGGCGGACACGCTGCGGGGGCAGCGGGCGAGGACGGGTGCGAGCCGGTCTGGCGATCCGGAACAGGTGAGCGCGCTCCAGATCGTTCAGGCGCAGGGCGCGGGCGATCGCGTCCAGCACGGATGCGGAGACGTTGAGGTGGCGTCCGCGCTCCAGGCGGACGTAGTAGTCGACGCTGACGCCGGCGAGCTGGGCGACCTCCTCGCGTCGCAGGCCCGGAACGCGGCGGGTGCCGGGCTGGGGTGCCAGGCCCGCCTCCTCGGGGGTGATCTTCGCGCGGCGCGAGCGGAGAAAGTCCCGCAGCTCGCTGTTCGGTTCCTGGGCCATGCAACCACCGTAGACCGGGTGACCTGGGGAGTGGCGGCGCCAAAGGGGGTTTGTCGGACCCCCGGTCGGAGCGGGTCTCCCGCCCCGGCCGTGAGCGGTGCTCGTCTGGTGGAAAGCAAGCACGCACCTGGAGGAACCCCTGATGGAGCACAGGATTCTCGGCGGCACCGGCATGTCGGTGAGCGAATACGCACTCGGCACGATGATGTTCGGCGCGATGGGCAACACCGACCACGACGAGTCGGTCCGCATGATCCACACGGCACTGGACGCCGGGATCAACCTCATCGACACCGCCGACGTGTACTCCGGCGGCGAGTCGGAGACGATCGTGGGCAAGGCACTGAAGGGCCGCCGCGACGACGTCGTCCTGGCCACCAAATTCGGGCTGGCAATGGGCGAGGACCCCAACCGGGGCGGCGGCTCGGCCCGCTGGATCCGCCGCGCGGTGGAGGACAGCCTGCGCCGCCTGGACACCGACCGCATCGACCTGTACCAGATGCACCGCCCGGACCCGCACACCGACATCGACGAGACCCTCGGCGTCCTGTCGGACCTGGTCCGGGCCGGGAAGGTCCGTGCCATCGGCGGCTCGTTCTTCTCCCCCGAGGAGATCGTCGAGGCCCAGTGGACGGCCGAGCGCCGCGGCCACCACCGGTTCCGCACCGAGCAGCCGCCGTACTCGATCCTCACCCGCGGTGTGGAGAGCCGGGTGCTGCCCACCGCCCAGCGCTACGGCATGGGCGTGCTGACCTTCGGCCCGCTCAACTCCGGCTGGCTCTCGGGCCGCGCGGACCCCACCGCCGGGCACCGCAGCGCCGGCGCGGGGGCGAAGATGTTCGATCTCACCCAGCCGGGCGTACAAGCCAAGGCCGACGCCGTGGGCAAACTGACCGCCCTGGCCGCCGAGGCCGGTCTGCCGCTGCCTCATCTGGCCACCGCTTTCGTCCGGGCCCATCCGGCGGTCACCGCGGTACTCATCGGCCCACGCCGCCCCGAGCAGCTGACCGACCTCCTCACCGCGGCCGATATGGAACTCGGCGACGACCTTCTCGACCGCATCGACGAGATCGTCCCGCCCGGCGTCGACGTGAATCCCGGCGACTTCTACATCGACCCCACCCCGCCGATCACCGAGAAACGCCTGCGCCGCCGCTGAAGCCGCTCGCCTCCATGCCCGCAGGCGCGGCCGAACTCGTCACCGTCTGCCGGAAACTGGAGGCAGCGGCGCTCCATGTGCCCGAGGGCGGCGGCGTGCTCGCCACCTCGTTCCGCGACGCCTGGGGCAGCGCTCTCGTTTGGAATGCTGCCTTCGTCCGAGAGAGCGATACCAGGAGCCGTGCATGGGAACGTGGGGAACCGGCCCGTTCGACAGCGACCTCGCCGCAGACTTCGTCGATGAACTTGAGGGTCTGCCTCCTCAGAAGGTCATCGATGTACTCGAGCGAGCACTCCAACGAGTCAGCGAGCACTCCAACGAGTCACGGACTCCGGAGCACGCGTGGACGGCGGAGACGGCGTCGAAGCAGTAGCTGCCGCGGCTCTCGTCGCCAGCACAATCCAGGACAGCGGGATTGTGATCGACCCTGATGACGGACCCAGAGAACCACTGCCGGAGCTACCGTTGTCTCTCCGCAGGTCAGCTGTGCTCGCGCTGCATCGTGTGCTCCAAGACGGATCAGAGATGGCGACGCGCTGGGTGGACAGTGCCGACGCCGTTCAGTGGCGCCACGAAGTTCAACAGATCATGGAGGCCCTCGCCCCACCCATTGATCACTAACGGTGACGGCGTCACAACAAGTGGACCAGAGCCTCTCCAGGGATGTCGTTTCGCGGTGCGTTCGGGAGTCACTCGCGGATGTGTGCGGAGTCAAGAAAGCCGTCGTGGCGCCCTTGATTATCCTGATACGACATGGGGATGGTTACTGAAGCACTGGATCCCATGGACCGTCTGCTTGCCGAGCGGGCTTGCGAACGCCTCGTCGTGGAGTTTGTCCACAAGCTCGACCTCGGTCACCCGGGAGACGTGGCCGATCTCTTCACGGACGTCGGGTTTTGGGAGTGGGCGGAAGGCGACCGTCGGATTCAGGGCCGTGACGCACTTCGGTCGTATTTCGCCGGTCGGCCCGCGGACCGGCTCTCGCGGCGGATATGCACGAACATCCTGGTCACGGTCACATCCAAGACAACGGCCACCGCGACTACCTACTTCACGACCTACCGTGTCGACGGATATACCGGTGCTTTCGTGCCCCCGCGGGCCCCGACGCAGGTCGGCCACTACGAGGACTCGTTCCTCAAGGACGAAGGCCGTTGGCTCCTCGGTTCTCGTTCCTTGTATCTGGCCTTTGCTGGGCCGACCGAGCGGCTTGGAGCAACAGCCGACGAGTGAGCCCGTTCTGGCTCAGCGGGCCGCCCGCAACGACTCCCGCACTGAGATGCAACGCCATGCTGGGGCAGCCCCTTGGTTCCCACAGCAGTTCGGTTCGCCAGGTCCTTCGCATCCCCTGCCGTGCCCCCGGCTACGTCAGGACGGCGCAACCGTCGAGTCCTGCAGGGCACTCGCGGGTCGCTCGGTGCGGGTTCTCTGTCAAGACCATGTTCCGAGTGATCGTGGGTCGTCTCAGGAGTGTCTCAGGAGTGTCATCGGGTGACCTGGGCCGTGAGGGCCGTCCGTGTCGTGGATGACGGACCGCGAAATAGCCGCGGCCGCACTACTTGAGAGGTCCCAACTGCCATGAAGAGCAAGCGTTTTGGGATGATCGTCGTATCCGCCGTCGCCGGTGCGCTCGTGCTGACTGCCTGCAATGGTGAGGATGCTGCGACCGGCGCCGGGGCCAGTGCCGCGGCGGGCAGCCCGGCCGCCGGTGGACACACGTCTGCCGGTAGCGGGCACGCCGCCGGGATCGGCGCAGTGCAGGGTGCCGGCCGGTGGGACGAGAACAAGGAGGACGCGACCTTCTTCTCGTCGGTCCTCAGCGGTGCGAACGAGGTGCCGGTCGAGGGCGGGCCGGCCGTGGGTGACAAGGACGGGCACGCGCTCGCCCTTATGCGGATCCAGGGCGACCAGGTCTCCTACGCGTTCACCTTCACCGGGATCGGGACACCGACCCTTGGTCACCTTCACAAGGGTGTCAAGGGTGTCAACGGCGATGTGAAGATCCCGTTCTTCACGAAGAAGCTGGAGGACGGCAAGAAGTTCGTCTACGGAACGGTTACCGTCGACGATCAGGACCTGCTGGAGGGGATCAAGGCCAACTCCCAGAACTGGTACTTCAACATCCACACCGCAGAGTTCCCTGGCGGTGCCGTCCGCGGTCAGGCCTACAAGCTCTCTCCCGGCGTCCACGTTCCCGACACGATGACCGAGGACACCCTCAACACCCTCGTCAAGAGCGCCGAGTAACCGCCACACCCATTGCTGCTGACACCAATGCTGTTCGGTTCCTGTTGAGCTCGGGTGAGGAGAAGGGCGGCGCCAGTGAGTCTGCCTCGTGTGCAGGAGGCCGACTCGTCGATGACGCCGCCCCACACCCGCGTTCGGTCAGGCGCAGACGTGCCTTTCTCCTGGTGTCCGCAGCCGATCCCGGCCGAGTGTCGGTCCCGGCCGCGGACGACTTCTGCGATCAGGAGTCAGGCGACCGGGAAGCTGTCGGGCGTCGCGATGCGGTCACGGATCCACACGCCCGCGGGCTTCAGGGGCGAGGTGCCGGTCCAGGGCCCGTTGCCGTTGCAGGTTCCGGTCTTGAAGACAGCCCCGGAACGGTTGTCGTCGGAGAAGTTCCAGTTCGTCCAGCTGATCTTCTTGCTCGCCATGAGGTCGAGGTAGCGCTGGGACATGGCGAAGTCGTTGCTTCCCTCGCCGGCGTAGTTCTGGGTGCCGAACTCGGTGACGAAGACCGGGAGCCGGTCGGCGGCACGCGAGAGGGTCGCCAGGTACTCGTCGCGGTGCGAGTACGCGTAGAAGTGGAAGGTGTACATGATGTTGGTCGCCCGGACCGGGTTGTTCACCACTTCCGACTCGTTGGCGCCCTCGGAGACGCCGAACGAGGACCATGCGCGGGTCCCGACCAGCACGGGGGCGTCGGAGTCGATGGCACGGATGGTCGGGATGATCTGCTCCGCGTAGCTCTTGATCCGCGACCAGCTCACCCCGCTGGGTTCGTTGGCGATCTCGTACAGGATGTTGTTCTTGTCCTTGTTGCGGTTGGCGATGTCGGTGAAGAACTGCCGCGCCTTGCTCAGGTTGGTGTTCGGATCACCGGGCGTGAGCATGTGCCAGTCGACGATCACGTACATGCCGCGGTCCGTCGCCTGCTGGATGAGCGCGTGGGCGAGGTTCGTGAAGTGCTGCGGGTTCGTCTCGTACCCGCCCTCCTGCACATAGGTCGAGACACGCAGGACATCGGCCTTCCAGTCCTGCGCCAGCGCGTTGAGCGAACCGCTGGTCAGGCAGTGCGGGTACCACTGGGTGCCGTGTGTGCTCATGCCGCGCAGCTGGATGGGGTTTCCGCGGCTGTTGCACAGCTTGGTGCCACAGACCTTGAGCTGTCCGTTGCCCGCGACCGGTGTGGTCGCCGCGGCTGTCTCGGCCTTCCGGTCGGTGGTCGTGGAGGCGGAAGCGGTGGGAAGGACGCTCACGAGCAGGAGCAGGACGCTGCAGAGCAGGGCTGCTAGCGCAGCGGGGCGCAACGACCGTGGGGGAGCCGTCATGTGAACTCCGATCACATAGCTGTCCGATAGGAAACTTTCCTATTAGTAGAGAACCAAGGGACCCCGTCCGCATCAAGAGTCCTGACGGCATCGGCAGTTCGAGGCGTTCACATCCGGGAGTGAACGTCGGGGCGCACGTGCTGATTTGTCGGTGCATCGAGGTCTCCACCGCGGCGCAGCTGAAGTCCGCCCTTGCGGCAGCATCTCCCGGTGACACCAGCCAGTTCGGCGACGGCGCCTACGCGGGCAACTTCAAGGCCGGTGGACAGAAGGGCATCATGATCGGCACCGTGAGAGGTATCGTGGTCGACGGCGTCACGGTCCACAACCTGGACATGGAGGACGCCTACATCCACAAGTCCAGCCCCGACGGCATCACCTGGACTCGCGGATGTGCAACACCGGCAACGACGGCCGCCGCCGTATGGGTGAAGGCGTGTTCGTCGGATCCGCGAATACGCTCTCCGACAAGAGCGACAACGCCCAGATACTGAACAACGCCGACGGCAGGGGCCTGACCAACGTCACCGTGGCCCCCTGGCCCCCTGGCTGCTTGACCGTGGCGCCTCCGCGACCCCCGTGTTCGGGCGGCGGTGGCGGAGGCGTCCACAGCGAGATCCCCCGGGACGGGGCCCGGGGGATCTCCTGCTGTCTCGGGCCGGATCTCACATGTCGACGCCGACGTACTGCTTGCCTTGGTCGTTCACCACGATCACCGACTCGACCTCGTCGGGCGCCACGGCCGCGGAGCCGTTGAGGCCGCCCTCTCCGGGCCGGGGGCTCGTCGTCGGGGCGGGGCCGGGGGAGACGACCCAGCTCGCGGCCGTCTCCTGGTGTCCGTCCTTGGAGACCACCACCAGCCGGCACCGCTCACCGCTCGGGACTCCGGCGACCGAGGCGTTCACGCGGACCCAATCGCTCGCCGGAGTGAGCTCCACTGTCATCGAGGCCTTCGTGCCGCTGTCCGTCGCCGCCGCGACCCTGATTCCCTCCTGGGGTGGCGAGGTCGACGTGGACGGTGAGGTGGCGGGAGGGACCGCTGTGGCGCCTCCAGGGTCGTTCCCCCCTGCCGCATAGCCCCCGAGAAACAGGATCGCCGCCGACGCGGCGGCACCCAGTCCCACGGCCAGGGACCGGCGCCGCCAGGCGCTCGCCTGCTCGGCGCGCACCTGGCGCAGGGTGCGCTGGAGCAGCAGGTCCCCGTCCTCGGGCGGGCCTTCGAGGAACGCCTCCGGCGGAACCTCGTCGAGCGCCGCCTCCATCTCCTGAAGCGCGGTCAGTTCCATTCGGCATTCCTCGCACTCGGCGGTGTGTTCCTCGAGTGTCGACCGCTTGTCGGTCTCCAGGATGCCCAGAACGTAGGCGCCGAGCAGTTCGCCGTTCGGATGCTGCTGTGTGCTCATGCCGCCCCCACCTTTCCAAGCTTCAGGGCACTCCCGGGGTTGCTGGGGGTGTACAACTTGCGCAATGCCTTGAGGGCGTGGTGGGCGCGGGACTTGACCGTACCCTCCGGAATGCCCAGCCGTCCCGCGGCTTCCGACGCCGTGCGGCCGCGGTAGTAGATCTCCACCAGGACGTCCCGGTGTTCGGGCTTGAGCTGGTTGAGCGCGTCCATCATGACCACCGAGTCGACCACCTCCTCGGAGTGGTCACGGTGGACCGGCGTGACCGTCTCGGTCTCGGCCACCTCGTTGGGTCGGGCCGCCTTCGCCCGGTACCGGTCGGTGACGATGTTCCGGGCCACCGTGAGCAGCCAACCCCTCAGTGATCCTTGGGGGTTGGCGATGACCTCAGGGTGTCGCCAGGCCCGGATCAGAGTTTCCTGCACCACGTCCTCGGCGGAGGCCCGGTCGCCGGTCAGTCGCGTCGCGTAGGCGAGCAGGGCCTTGCCGTGCTCCGCGTAGAGCGTGCGGATCAATGCTTCATGACTCGTGGCCTGTGGGCCACGAGATCGTAGGATCGCCATCTGGTTACTCCATCCCCGTGGGTTCACCAGAGACACGAAGGTCTGCCGGGGCAGAGTTCGGAGTCGCACAGTGACCTGCGTCACTGATATTTAGCGTTCAAGCACCGTGTGTCTTGTTACCGAATGACGATGCGCCAGAGTCATCTGTGACGCGTGGGTGACCGTCCCGGGGCCGTGGCGAGAGCGGTCCTGCGCATCGTGTTCCAACTTTCCGTAGGCCGCCGTCACTTCAGCAGCGCCGCAACCTGTCCTACGTAGCCAAGGCAGGGATCGGTTCTCTGCGCGGCGAAGATTCATCCTTCATTCTTTCTGCGATCTCAACTCGGTCCGGCGTGCCTAAGGGCTGGCCCGTAAATGATCTTCGACATGCTCATTGACCTGTACCTACCGACTCTGCGCGGCGATCGTGGACCGGCTCAGCCGGAACCGCGGGCACGAAAGGTTCGACGGTTTGGCTGAGAGGGCCCGTACGCGTTCGGGCACCACGGCCGAGATGGCCCCGACCACCGAGTCGGCCACCCCACGTACCGGCGCGGCCGGACGTGCCGCCGCTTGCTGGGCGGCAGAGGGCTGGCTGTTCGGCGGACTCTGGATAGCCCTCATTCTCGAGCATCCGGGTGAGGAAGGCGTGCGCCGTGGAGTCTCTGCTGGGGCGGCATAGGTCGCCAGGCGCTGCGCCATTTCGATCTCACTGGCCAGGAGAGGTGTTCGGGGGCTCCGTGGGGTCAATCTGCCCTAGTCCACCAGCCAGGAGGCCTGGGCGGAGCTTTGCGGCCGCGTCCAGCAGTTCTGGACCTCGTCGGTGGTGACGAGGCGAGTTTCGTTGGCCTGGGGACCTTGCCGCCGGGCTCCAGGACGCTCGCGTCGCCGCGGATGTTGCCAGTGATGGGGAGTGCTCACGTGATCGATGCCCGCGTCCACGAGCATCGATCGACGTTTTGGCGTGCCACCCGCTGCTCGGCCGCGGCACGCGGGTGTGTGGCGCGAGGACAAGGATGTTGCGTCCTACTGGGGAGTTCGCGTGGCGGCCCCGGGCCGAGCGGGCGGATGCGCGGCCAGACAGTCTGCGTCGAGCCGGCTCCGCCGCCCGGGGCGAAGGCGCTACTTCTCCAGGACGCCAGAGGAAGCGATCTCGATCTTCGCGCGGGTGGCACCGGAACGCGAGCCGAGGGACTCGATCTTCCTCACCAGATCCTGGCCCTCGACGACCTCGCCGAAGACCACGTGCTTGCCGTCCAGCCACGGTGTGAGCACTGTGGTGATGAAGAACTGCGAGCCGTTGCTGTTGGGGCCGGAGTTCGCCATGGACAGGAGGAACGGCTTGTCGTGCTTGAGCTTGAAGTTCTCGTCGGCGAACTTCTGGCCGTAGATGCTCTTGCCGCCGGTGCCGTCGCCGCGGGTGAAGTCGCCGCCCTGGAGCATGAAGTCCGGGATGACGCGGTGGAAGCCCGAGCCTTCGTATCCGAAGCCGTGCTGGCCTGTGGCCAGCTCGCGGAAGTTCTGCGTCGTCTTGGGGACGACGTCGTCGTACAGCTTGAAGACGATCCGGCCTTCGGCGTTGCCGTCAATGGTGATGTCGAAGAAGACGTTGGTAGACATAGGGGGATCCTGTCACGGCGCCGCGCACTGCCTTGGAGCCGCCCCGGTTCGCCCACCAAGAAGACCAGTTCCGAGGCTGCCCACCGCGATGGTTCTCGCCGTCGACGTGCCACCGTGACAGAGCTCGGACGTGCCGTGGTGCTCGGCGGATCGGATGTTCTGCCGCCGCTGCAGCCGTGGGAACCGAGAGGGGGCAACCCGGGAGATCTGGACCGGCTTCTGGGCGGCGCCGCTGGCTGCGGTCCGTGGGGACAGGCATCCAATCACCCTGCGCGGCCTGCTCCTCGGCACCGAGATCGGCAACAACGGGTTTTTCGATGGTGGGGGCCAACGGCCGGAATTCGGCGATCGGCTGCGCACCCACCCGCATTCCTTTTCTCCTGCTTTGGTCGAACGTGGCCTGTTCGCCCTCCTCGCTGACCAGGCCGTCGTGACATTTGAGAACGGGGCGGTCAAGATTATAATCGAGCAGAGTGTTCTCCAGTCAGGCCTCAATGGATTCCAGAGCGCATTTATGTACGTGCTCGAAGAAAGCAATGAAGAAATTCGACTGGTGCTCATCCATGAACAATCCGATGATCGACTATGCACATTCGTCGAGCTCGACTCCATCGAGCTCTCACGAGCCCTGCGGAGGAATGCTCCACCGAAGGCCCCGGGGCAGTGGATCCTCGCTCTCCTCGACATTGCCTGCACAGACTACTCGTCAACCAAGAGCCCGGTATTAACCTCACAGTGCGCCTTCTCTTCGCATCGAGGCTGCTGGCCTGGCCTCACTCGCGCGCAGGCATTGACGGTGGCCGGTGCGCGGCGCAATCGTCACCTGGACTCAGACTCGGACTCGGAGAAGCTGTGGCGAATTTATTGAACCGACGACGGAGCGGACGTTAAGAGGTCCTAAGGGCTCGGATCGCGATCCGGTCTTCCCGAGGCGTGATTACGCATGCGCGGGCCGTCGGCGGTGCGCGCCCCGAAGGCGCGATGTCCTCCGGGGTGCGCGGCAGGGGTTCCGGTTCAGGCGTTGTAGCCACCGTGGGCGTCCAGCACCGCGCCCGTGACGTACGACGCGGCGGGGCTCGCCAGGAAAGCGATCGCTGCGGCGATTTCTTCGGGGTGACCTATGCGTTGCAGGGACAGCGAGCTGATCAGGGCCTTGAGGGTCTCGGGGCCCGGCCCTTCCATGCCGCCCTCCATCAGTCCGGCCTCCACGACGTTGGCTGTGATGTCCCGGGGCCCGAGGTCCCGTGCGGCCCCCATGGTGTACCTCTCGATCCCTGACTTGGTCGCCGAGTAGTCGGCAAGGCCCGGGGCCCCGACCCGGGAGCCCAGTCCGGAACTCACCGTGATGATGCGGCCGCCCGCGCGCAGTACTCGGGAGGCGGCCCGGATGACGGCGATCACGCCGAGGTAGTTGGTGGCGTGCATCCGGTCCAGTGCGGCAGTGTCGGCGTCCGGGTCGTCCACCGTGCGGCCCTGCTCCACCGAGATCGCCGCGTTGTTGACGAGGATGTCCAGGCCGCCGAAGTGTGCGACCACGTCGTCGATCAGCGCCGGCGCCCGGCTCGTGTCCGCCTGGTCGGACTTGAAGGCGACGGCCTTCGCTCCCTTGCCGCGCACCTCGTCGATGACAGCTTGCGCCTGCTTCTCCGAGCTGACATAGGTGAAGGCGATGTCGGCGCCCTGCTCGGCCAGCAGTCGTACGGTCGCGGCTCCCAGTCCGCGGGACCCCCCGGTGACCAGGGCGACCTTGCCCGTGAGTGGCTTGCTCATTCTTCTCACCTCGTTGATTGACCCTTCCCGACAGTCGCAACGCTAATTGTTACGACAGCATGTTGCAACCTTTGTTGTTACGACTGCGCTGTCGTAACATAAAGTGTTGTGGCCGAGAGGAGGGGTCATGAGCGCCAACAGCAGGTTGACCATTGCCGCCCACGTGCTGGCCTGGATCGGTCTCTACCAGCGCCAGGGCCATGAGGTCGCCACCTCCGAGCAGATCGCGACCAGCGCGAACACCAACCCCGTGGTGATCAGGCGGCTGCTCGGCGAGCTGCGCAGGGCCGGGCTCGTGGAGTCCCGGCGGGGAGTGGGCGCGGGCTGGTCGCTGGCGCGCGAGCTGGGATCGATGACCCTGCTCGACGTGTACGAGGCCGTGGAACCCGGCCCGCTGTTCGCGATGCACCGCACCACCCCGGACCAGGGATGCGTGGTGGGTTACGGCATCCAGCCGGCGATGCACGGCATCTACGAGGGCATCGAGGAGACCCTGAGACAGGAGCTGGCCCGCGTCACGCTCGAGAACGTACTCCGGGACGTACTCGCGGCACCTCGCTAGCCCCCCCCGTTACGCCCTGACATCACCAAGATCCGGCCGATGGAGCTGGGGTTCGGTCGAAGACCCCGGCCTACTGCCACCGCTCCAGGCGCCGCCAGCTCCGGCGTCTCGTAATAGTCGGGCCAGGTGCTCGGCGCTGGACCGCTTCACATCGAGCACGGTGGTGTATGTGACACTGATCGACACATGAGGCCCTCGGTCAGAACAATCCCTCGCAAGATCGTTCCTACCAGGGGCCTTACGCCTTCCTGGACTTGGGAAAGCCGAAAGCCACAGCCCGCAGCGTCGGCACCGCGATCACAGCGAGCAATCACCGCTGATCGGGAAAGGCTCAGTGGCGGCGGCCGGTGTTCACGAACTTGACTCGGCGGTCCAGTCCTCCTCGTATCAACCGCCGCCTGGACCGCCTTCGCCGCCAACCTCAAGCACCCCAGCCGCTCATAGGAACGCGCGAGTTCCGAGCAGGGACGGCTTCAGGGGGCGCAAACCCCGCTGCACGGTCCCAGCCACAGTGGACCGCAGCCGTAGTCGGTCCAGTTGCACCACCACGGATGGGAGTAGCACACCATGTTG
This sequence comes from Streptomyces sp. NPDC033178, assembly GCF_055577685.1. Taxonomy (NCBI): domain Bacteria; kingdom Bacillati; phylum Actinomycetota; class Actinomycetes; order Kitasatosporales; family Streptomycetaceae; genus Streptomyces; species Streptomyces sp. NPDC033178. Next base: position 75,241 of record NZ_JBVIPT010000001.1, on the reverse strand, counting down.
CAGCTTCCGGTCCCCGCGCACTGGGAATTGCAGTCCATGACCTGGATGCCCCGATCGCTGCGAGACGCCGCGCCTTGCGTGTCGGCAGGGCCCAGCGTCATGAGAACCGCCCGCGCCCCGCTCTCGCCGAACGCCGCCACGGCCGCCGTCTCCAGCCCTTCGAAGGCTGCTCCCTGCTGACGGCCCGCGATGATCGGCGGTGCCAGCCGCGTCGCGTCGTCCAGGACGGCGGACTGCTCGGCCGACAGACCGGGGTGTGTCTTCCGGTAGTTCGCGAAGTGTGCCACCCGCAGATCACTCCGAGCCGAAGCGGACAGCGCACCGTAAATGGCGCGCCGATAGTCCGCGGGGTACGAGGCGAACTCGGAGTAGCCGGAGGGGAGCCGGTCGAGGTTGGCCTTCACCCATCGCGACGCCTTGCTGCCCTTGGCACGGGTCACAGCCTGGGCCGGTGAGGTTGCCAGGCCGCCGGTGACCAGAAACGTTCCCAGGGCCAGCCCCGGCACGGCCTTGAGGATTCCTCGACGGCTCGGGGGCCGCAGCACATCGAGGTCGCGGAGCGCACGCACCACCCGCAGCGAGTCCGACGGCCCCAACAGCCGCGCCAGGCGGAAGGACAGCGCGGTTCCGGTCCAGGTCCGCACCTGGTCGCCGTTGACCGCCAGCAGAGTCGGGGCCCACGCTGCTCCTTCCCCCAGGGCACGCGCGCGCAGGCCGCGAATACGGGGCTCCGTGAGGCCCGCGGTGGTCAACGTGCCGTCGACGGACACGCGAACCCGATCCACCACTTCTTCACAGAATCGGCAGTCGGCGTCGAATGCCAATATCCACTCGGTCACAAGCTTCTCCCCACGCTTATGTGACAACCCGTCCAGTGGTGCCCGTCCGGGGTGGGTTTTCACGCCGATCCGTAGCGCGCCGTTCAGTACTCTTTCGCGCATCGGATCTACCTGAAGCGAAATCATTTGCCGAGGAGTCTGGAAGCGCCAATCATTTCGGCGAGGATCGAAACGTTTGACACTCACTGAGCGATTTCAGCATGGCCACTCATCGAAACCGCACCCTGCTCGACGAATGGGCCTGCCTTCGGCGCTACACCACCAACACCGAACGGACCACGGCCCTGACAGACTTCCTGCACACCTACAGCCACCACCGCTGCCACACTGGACTCGGCGGCCAACCACCGATCAGCCTTGTGAACAACGCTGCGGGTCAATTCACCTGGGCGGTCCTGGTCCAGCCCTCGAACGATTCGTTCGAGGCAATGGCCACGAGGTTTCTTCTTCCTTCTCGGTCAAGCCTTGGTGCGCTCGTAGAGGGCCTTGGTGCGTTCGCAGACGAGCGTGGCGGCGAGAGTGCAGCGGACCCGGAAGTCGGCCGGCGCGCCCTCGGTGCCCAGCGCGATCAGCAGGTGCGACTTGCCGGTGCCGGAGTCGCCTACCGGACAGAGCGGCTTGCCTTTCCTGATCCATTCGTAGGACGCGAAGGTGTGGATGGTGACCGGTGACCGGACATCCCTCAGGCCCGCCCGCGTGCTTCCACGGCGCGCCGGGCCAACGAGTCGAAGACCACCGCGGTGAGCAGCACTCCACCGGTGATCATGAACTGGACCGCGGGCTCGACTCCCAGCAGTGCCATGCCCGAGGCGATCGACTGGATGATCAGCACCCCCAGCAGCGCGGACCAGGTCGAGCCGCGTCCGCCGAACAGGCTGGTGCCGCCGATGACGGCAGCGGCGATGGCGTTGATCAGCAGCATGCCGGAGCCCGGAACCGTGGTCGCCGACGTGAGCCGCGAGGCGACGAACAGGCCGCCGACCGCGGCCAGGGTTCCTGACACCAGGAACACCGCGATCCGCACGCGCGCCACATCCACGCCGGCCCGCCGGGCCGCCTCCACACCGCCACCCAGTGCCAGGACCTGCCGGCCATAGCGTGTGCGGCGCACGAAGAAGTCCGAGGCGACGATGACTCCGAGGAAGATCAGGAGCGCCAGCGGCAGGCCCTCGAACCGGCCCAGCACATGGACGGCGGCGAACGCGACCACCGTGAGCAGGGCCGTACGGGCCCAGATCTCGCGCACCTGCCGACAGGGCATTCCGGCGGCGCTGCGGTGTCTGCGGTCGTGGTAGGAGAGGAGGAGGTACGCGACCGTACCGAGTGCAGCCAGGCCGTAGGTGGCCACGGCGGCACTGAAGTAGCGGCTGGTCAGCGTGGCGACCAACCCGTCGTCGCTGAAATTGATGGAGCTCTCCGGACCCAGTAGGTAGAGCATCAGGCCGTTCCAGGCCAGCAGGCCCGCCAGGGTGACGACGAACGCGGGTACGCCGATCTTGGCGAAGAAGAATCCGTGGACGGCGCCGGCGGCTGCACCGCAGATGACCGCGATGATCACGGCGAGCCATTCCGGCATTCCAAGGTTCACGTTGAGCGCCGCGAACAGGGCGCCCGCCAGGCCGGCGAGCGAGCCCACCGACAGGTCGATCTCTCCGATCAGCAGTACGAAGACGATGCCGACGGCGATCATTCCGGTCCCGACAATGTCCACGCTGAGGACGGACAGATTGCGCGAGGAGAGGAAGTTGTCGTTGAGGCCCTGGAAGACCATCCAGGTCACGGCGAGAGCGAGCAGGGCGGGGGCCGGGCCGAGTTCGGCCTCGTGCAGTCTGCGGCGCACCGCACCGGTGAGGGCCCTGCGGCGGCCGGCGCGGGGCGAGGCGTCGCCGGCGCGCGCCCGCGTCCCTCTCCACCTCACGGCCATGCCTCGTCCGGGTGGGTCGTGCGGTGGGCGACGGCATTGTCCGACGCTCCGGTGATCGAGGAGATGATCTGTTCCTGGGAGGTGGTGTTCACGTCGAAGAGGCCGTTGTTGCGGCCGAGGCGCAGCACGGCGATGCGGTCGGCGACTGCCTTGATGTCGCCCATGTTGTGGCTGATGAGGAGCACTCCTGCGCCCCGGTCGCGCACCTGCTCGATGAGGTCGAGGAGCTGGTTGGTCTGCTCGATGCCCAGGGAGGCGGTGGGCTCGTCGAGGAGGAGCAGTCTGGGGGCGCTGAGAAACGAGCGGGTGATCGCGACGACCTGCCGCTGGCCGCCGGACAGGGTGGCGAGCGGTGCGCGTACGTCAGGGATGCGGATGGACAGGGTTTGCAGCAGCTCGCGGGTGCGGCGCTCCATCTCCACCTCGTTGAGGATGCCGAGCCGGTGGATTTCCCGGCCGAGGTAGAGATTGCCGACGACGTCGAGGTTGCCGCACATCGCGAGGTCCTGGTAGACGGTCGAGATCCCGAGGATCTGGGCGTCCTGTGGACGCTTGATCTGAACGGCACTGCCCTGCCACTCGATCACGCCCTTGTCGGCGGGAGCGACCCCCGAGATCACCTTGACCAGGGTGGACTTTCCGGCGGCGTTGTCGCCGACCAGGGCGACCACCTCCCCGGCCCTGATCTCCAGCTCGACGTCCACCAGCGCCTGGACGGCAGCGAAGCGCTTGGAGACGCCGCGCAACGCCAGCAGGGGCTGTGCCGGCACGTGGCCACCTCCTTCCGCCTCCGCGAAAGCTCATGGGGTGAGTCCGGCCTTGTCGCAGGCGGACCGGAGCTTCGAAGTGCAGATCTGGTCGATTGTGTACATACCATCCTTTACCAGAGTGTCCTTGATGTTGCTGGCCGTCACCGAGACCGACGGGAGCAGGACCGCCGGGATGTCCTTGGTGGTGGCGCTGTCGACCGTGCCGGGAGCGATGGACGCGACCGTCTCGCCGCGCCCCAGGGCGACGGCCATCTCGACGGCGGCGTCGGCCGCAGGCTTGAAAGGCTTGTAGACGGTCATGTACTGGTCGCCCCGGACGATCCGGCGCACCGCCGCGAGGTCGGCGTCCTGGCCGGTGACCGGGGGGAGTGGCCTGACTTCCGTGGCGTTGAAGGCGGAGACCACGGCGCCGGCGAGGCTGTCATTGGCAGCCAGAACGCCGTCGATGTTGTCCGCACCCAGGGCGGCGATGGCGCCGGTCATGTTGACGTAGGCGTTCTCCGGTCGCCATCCGACGGTGTCGTACGACTTGCCGATCTTCACGTTGTCCTTGAGGACGGAGAGTGCTCCCTGCTTGTACCAGTCGGCATTGGGATCGGTCGTGGCGCCGTTCATCATGACGATCTGGCCGCCGTTCGCCTTCGTGCCCATAGCCTTGAGCAGCCCCTCGCCCTGAAGCCTGCCGACCGTCGTGCCGTCGAAAGTGACGTAGCCGGAGATCGGGCCTTGTGCGAGCCGGTCATAGGCGACGACCGGGATACCGGCCCGGTGTGCGGCCTCGACCGTCGAGCGCAGCCCCTTGGCGTCGACGACGGCGAGGATCAGGACATCCACACCTCTGGTGATCATGGCCTCGAGCTGCTGCCGCTGGACCGCCGGCTCAGGTGTGGCAGCGACGGTCGCCGCCGGGCAGCGAGGGCACAACTGCTTCAGCTTCTGCTCGATCAGCGGCCTGTCGAACTGCCCGAAGCGCGAGGCCCCGCCGCCCGGGAGCAATACGCCGACGGTGAGGCTGTCGCCGCCGCCCTCACCGTCCCCGCCGCAGGCTCCGCTCAGGGTCAGGCCGACGGCAACCGAGATCGCCACAAACGCACGGGTGAGCGACCCACGCTTCACAGCCGGAAGGCTGACACCGAGACCCATTTTCGGTTCCTTAGGGAATTTCGCCCCATTGTGCCCAGTAATAGGCGCTTAGTGCCAAGCGTAACCAACGTATCGGTGTCGTCCCGTTCAGGTTCGGCCCCACCTGGCAGTACCGGACGGCGGCCGAACGTGACGACGGCGGCGCACGACCATGCCGAGGCGTGGACTTGATGATGAGGGGGCGACTGTCGACATGGAGGCGCGTACGCAGTGCGTGTTGTGTGCTCGGTGTGAGTACGCCTGCACCAGCGACGGTCTGCCGTTCGGAAGGCGGACATCGAATCGATCACGACCGCCAATCCAGCCAGTACGGCAACCACCGCGTGCCTCCCCGCCGTCAGGAGCAGTCGTACACGAAGCGAATCGTGGCTGTGTGGCGGCTGGGGGAGAGGACGTGCAACTCGGCCTGGGCCCGGTAGCGGCCTTCGCCCCGGAACGTCCAGAGCAGATGCACCCGTGCCCTCTTCTGGCCCCCGGGAATCACTTCGCGCAGGACGGCCGAGGTTGTGCCGTCGCTGCGGACCCAGCGGTAGGACAGGGTGCCCGGTCGGCCGTTCGTGGTGATCACTCCGACGATGTCCGCCGTGCTGTCGCATCCCACTGCGGTGTTGCGGGTGGTGACGGCCGCCTGGTCCGCGGCGAAGCCAGGGCCGGAACGCTGCCAGGCGAGGAACGCGATGACCATGAGCAGCACCAGTGCCGGCAGGGCATGTCGGCGCAGCCTTCCTCGCGGATGCCGCGTGGGCGTCGGCACGGCGGCGGACAGCGGGGTCCCTGAACGGTGCGTGAGAGCGGCGGTCACACCGGGGCCGAAGCGCAGGACCGTTCCCTCGACACGGTCGGGCCGGGTCTCCGGCGTGGCCGGTGCCACGGCGGTCCGGTCCTCTTGCGGCGTGGTGTCCTGCTCGGGTCTCTGGAACCAGTGGCTCCCCAGCACGGTGGCGCTGTACTCCGCCTCCGCGTCGGCGGTGTGGTCGGGTGGGGCGGGCCAGGAGCCGCTGCCGGGCGGCGTGGTGCGGTCGTTGGTGGGAGTCAACGGATGTCGCACCGCCTCGTCAGGAGCTGCTGTGAGGCGCCGCCGTCGGCGGACGCGGGAGCTGTCGTGGCCTGCACGGCCCAGTAGCAGCCCTTGCCCTGGAACGTGTGGTCGAGGGTCAACGTGTACTGCGTGGCGCCACTGCGGTCGAATGTCTCGGGCGTTCCGTCCGGCGTGCCGAGCTGTCCACTGGTGTCGCCTGTGTACCAGGACACGGTCACGGAGATCGGCCCGGTGCCGTCCGTGGTGACGGAGACGGTGGTCGTACCCGTGGTGGGGCCTGTCTGGCGGAAGCCGGACACGGCGATGTCTTTGACCGCGGGCGTGGCGGGCGCGGTGGGTGATGTGGGGTCGGGGGACGCGGTCGTCGGGGTGGGTGTGGCCGTCGCTCCGCCGGGCGGCGTGGTCTCTTCCGTCGGGGCCGAGGCCGACGCCGAGGGTCCGTCGGAGGCCGAGCTCTGCGAGCCCGACGGGGAAGGGCCGGTCGATCCGGCGGATGCCGAGGACTCGGCAGGGTCGGCCGATGAGGTCGGAGCGGTGGACCCCGACTCCACGCCGGGCTGTGCACTGGTCGTGGCGAACGCTTCGGCCGCCTGGTCGGTCGCCTGGCCGTCGTTCCGCGGCACGCCATACGCCAGAACGATCGCCAGGAGCGCGGCCGCGGCCGACACGAGCATGCCTGGGCGAGTGGGCCGCCACATGTGGGTCCGCCCACCGCCCTCACCGGCTCCCGGGCGCAGGACGGTGCGGGCGGTGTCCGTGGTGGTCTCCGGGCCGGGGCGGGCCGGGGAGCGCAGCAGCAACAGTGCCGCGAGTGCGGAGAGCCTGCCGCGGCCTCGTTCCTCCCACTCGTGGCCGTATCCGGCGACGGCCGCCGCCTCCAGGTCCGCGACGAACGCCGCGGCGTGCGAGGGCCGTGCCTCTGGCGACTTGGCCAGGCCGCGGCAGACCAGTGACCGCACCGCCTCGGGAACCTCATCGGCCGGGACGGGCGAGTCGACGTGCCGCAGCGCGAGTTCGGCGAGGTTGTCGGCCGGGTACGGCTTGTGGCCGGTCAGGCACTCGAAGAAGGTGGCAGTTGCCGCGTACACGTCGCCCGCCGGTGAGGCGGGCGCACCGGTCCACTGCTCCGGGGCCATGTAGGCGGGTGTTCCGGCCACTCCGGCGCTCTCACCCGTGGCCACTGCGATGCCGAAGTCGACCAGCTTCGACGTGCCGTCGGAACTGACGAGGACGTTCTCCGGTTTGTAGTCGCGGTGGACCACACCGAGCCGGTGGGCGTCGGCCAGGCCGAGCAGGGAGCCCTTGAGGATCACGAGTGCGGCTTCGGGTTCCAGCGGACTCTGCGTGGCCAGAAGGGAACGGAGGGACACTCCGTCCACCAGCTCCATCACAATGGCGGCGCCATCGGGGCTCTCGACGTACTCGTACAACCCGGTGACATACGGGCTGTTCAGGCCGGCGAGCAGTCGCGCCTCCGCGCGGAAGTCGTGGACGAAGCCAGGTCGGGTGTACAGGGACTCGCTGAGGTACTTCACCGCGACCGCGATGCCCGTCCCTTCGTGCACGGCCAGGACGACCCGGCCGCTCGCCCCAGAGCCCAGCTCCAGCGATTCGGTGTAGCCAGGAACTGCCCATGTGTTCATCGGTACCCCCTCAGGGCCGTCGTGGTGCCGGAGCCTCCATGCACCTGGCAAGCTCCGGGCCACGCGATGGGAGACACATTTTCGGCCATGTCGGTTGCGGTGGAGCAACCCCCGGTCGCCCCGAGCCACTGGTCGGCCACGGCGCGGAACGCGCCCTGCGTGATCCGGCAGGCCATCGGCAGGGCGGCTCGAACTCGATGGTGACCGACGATGCGTGACTCGTACGGGCAGTGCTGGCGCCGCCCCCAGTCGTTGACGAGCCTCCGCCTGTGGGGATGGTGGTGGTTGCGTGCCGGTGGGAGTGGCTGCCCCGTCGGTGCGGACCGTGTGGGACCGGCGTGCGGTGCGTGGGCTCCGGCTGCGTCTGGGACGCTTCGCGGGGATGCAGCGGCTGGGTGCGGATGTGGCGCCGGCCGCTGTCGCTGTGCTGGTCTGGCTGCAGTTGCGGCCTGCGAGAAAGGGCAGACTCCGGCGTACGCGGACCTCCGCGTCCGCCTTCGAGTTCCTCGACGCAGCAGCTGCGGTCAACAGGTATGGGCACGTGGTGCGATGCCCAGCTCGGCTCACCTCTGGAGGGGGACGATGCGGCTTCGGACACGGAAGCGACCAACGCCGGCGTCATCGGTCTGTGCCAGGTGAACGGCCACCGGCCCGGCGAACGTGTACCCCTGCTCCGCGGCATGGCGGCGGACCTGAGCCGCGAGGTGTCCCGCCACCTCAGCACTGCCTGCGGTCAATCGGAGGTGGGATTCCGGCGGGAGTTCGATGACGAAGGTGTTGGGTACCAGAGTGCGCCGGCGGTCCAGGATCAAGGCGCGGTCGTCGCACTCGCGGCGGAGTATCGCTACCACCTCGGCCTGCTTCCTGGCGCGCGGAAATGAGCACCTTCCACAGGGCGTTGGCCCATCGCTCCATGGTGTGTTCCAGGCCGATGAGGAATCTCATCCTGTTCCGCTGCCCGACGGAATGCGGGGCACACGCACCCGTACGGGTACCGAATCAGACGGTGCCGGGAGACACGACAGCCACACCGATCCGGCCGGCCCGAGCGGTATCGCCTCGGGCGCTTGTCTGGTCGGAGGGGCGCCGACGCGCAGGGCCGCTCGTCACAGCCTTTCCGCGCGACGGTCGGATGGAGGTGCGATGTCCACGCAGATCCACCGCCTGACCATCACCGAGGTCGCCGCCTGCGACGCCTGCGCGGTCCTGCGGGTGAGCGGCGAACTCGATCAGAGCTGCGAGGGAATCTTCCTGAGCACACTCGGCGCCAGCGTCGACGCCGGTCATCGGCACTTGGTGCTGGACGTGACAGCCCTCGTCTTCTGCGACTCGCGGGGGCTCAACTGCCTGCTCGCCATCCGGTGGCTGCTGGAGCGCCGGGACGGAAAGTTCCTGCTGGCCGGAGCGGGGCGTCGTCTGATGGAGCTGCTCGTGCAGACGGGCAGCTCCGAGCTGCTGGCCGTCCGGCCAACCGTCGGCCAGGCACTGATGGACCTGCCCGCAGCGCATCGCCCCATCTGGCCTCCGGAGCCGCACGGTGACGAGGGCCATGATCTCCGTAGCCTTGCGCAGTCGCTGCCTCCGGTCCCACCGCGGCAGCGCACCCAGGCCCATGAGGATTCCTAGCGGGATGGTAGGCGGGGCCCCCTACCGACTTCACGGTGAGTCGGGCGCCCACCATCCCCAAGGTCCCTGCCTGGCCCGAGGCGTGCGTACGCGGTCGAGCCGGCCATCTGTGCGGGTGAGTTGGCGATTCCCTTGGGGGCGGGAGTGCCTTCCGCGGGTATTGGCATCACGTGTGAGTTCGAATTTCTCCGAGAGAATGGTGCCACAGCTATGGCGCCCTGTAGCGGTTCTGTCGGCGAACCTCAGGATGGAGAACTGTCCTGACAGGCCGGATGGGCGCCCGCCGTGCAGGAGGCCCTGCACGCCGATGTGCGTCTTCCATGCTCCGGCGGTCCTCGAGGATCAGCTCGACGACGTCCTGGGGCGGAGGCATGAGACAGCGCCTCCCGCTACCCGATCCGGCCGTGAGTATTTGATGCTCCGTTTGCGTCACCCTCCCAGGTCAGGGCGGACTCTGTGCGCCAGCGATCGGGGCCGTCAAGTCGGCCTGATGGCCCGCGCGATTGGCGATCACCGGCACGGGGCATCACGGCGGGGCGGGACCAGCCGCGCAAGACATGCCGCGGTCACGGAGCGAGGCTGCCGGTTGTCCTAGGAGGGGAAGTGATTCGCCATGCGTACGCATCGGCGTGCTCATCGGCGTTCCGTACGAGTGGAGTACCTGCTGCCCGACGAGGCCGCATCGGCGGGGAGGGCGCGGAGGCTGACTACCGTGTTCCTCGCCCGATCCCGCCACCGGATGGCCCAGGTGGACGCCGGGCACATCGACGACGCGACGCTCATCGTGTCCGAGCTGGTAGCCAACGCGACCCAGCACGGCCGCAGTGCCTGCCGTCTGCGCCTGCAGGTGTCCGACGAACGGGTGACCGTCGAGGTCTACGACGACAACCCGAACCAGCCCCGCGTGCGGCCGTTGACCGCCGAGGGCGAAAGCGGGCGGGGCCTGGCCATGGTGCGGTGCCTGGCGCAGCGGTTCGACATCACCCCGGTCAGCGGGGGCGGCAAGAGAGTGCGCGCGGTCCTGGCCATCTGATTCCCCGGTGTTGCTCGCGTCATCGGTGTTCTGGCACACCGCACGGAGCAAACGACCGACCGGAGTAACGCAGGTCGGCCTACACCGGCTCGTCGTAGAGGCGCAGATCGGCTGGCTGACGGCCGCGGAGCGGCCCCAGACGCTTAGCCAGAGCCTCAGCCCATTGATCGAGAGCCTCGTCAGTGTCGTGGAAGAACCAGGAGTTGAAGTTGCTGAGCTGGTCAAGGGCTGGATCTGACGGATATTCGAGCTCGCAGTGGACTTGCACATAGTGATCTTGCTCGCCGTCGTCATCGTTGATCCCGAATTGACGGGTGAGGTCCAGGGTGAACATAGGTGGTCCGTCGAATGCGTACGTACCGTACTGGAAGAGCAAACTGTCGGCGGCGGCTGAATCGTGACCCACGTTGGCCGAGTCAAAACGGACCCATTTGCCTTCATCGCGCGAGCGAGGAAGGCCAGGTCAGCGGCGGTCTGCTGACCCGTGCGGCGACTCGTCGTCCCCGTCTTGGCGGTGGCGGCCGTCGTCTCGGGCGCCTTCGCCGTCGGCTATGGCGGTGCGGGGCATCAGCCGGCCTCCCTCTGGTCATCGCCGCCACCGTCGATGACGGTGAACAGCCGGTCATAGGTACCCAGTTCGCGCTGTTCGACCTCGATCAGCGGACCGGTGCCCGCCGCCTCGGCCCGGCGGGTGGCCTGCTGACGGTGTACTTCCTGGCGCATCACGATGCCGGTGGCCGCGTGGTGGGGGTCGGTGATGGTCTGGTGGCGGGCCCAGCAGCGAGGGTGCTGGGCGACGATCTCCCCACCCGCGGCCAGCACGATGACCTGGTCGTTGTCGCAGTGCACAGTCACCATCCGCCCGATCGCGGCGGGGTCGACGGTGTAGTCGTTGGTGTCGATGCGGACGTAGTGGTCGCGGCCGAGGCGGATCTGGAATCTCCACTAGTACTCCAGTGCGATTTCGTGATCTATCCAGCGGCTTCGTCGGCGGTCCGTCGTCGGTAGTGGCTGCGCCGGGCTGTCGCCTGGTGGCGTCTGCGCCAGGTGGACCAGTGCACCAGCCTGGCCACGGACATGGCCGGTGGGACGAGGCAGGCAGCGAATAGGCGGCGGATTTCCGGGACGGTCAATGGCATCGGCTCGCGGCTGCTGGTGGGATGGTGCGGATCGACGGCTCGGTCGGGAGCAGCGCCGACTGCAAGGCAGCGAGGAAGGCCAGGGCGAGCATGGCGAGCGTGATATGCCGGTGCCATGAGGTCCAGTTGCGGACCTGGTAGTGATCGAGTCCGACCTGGCCCTTGGCGGCCTGGAAGCACTCCTCGACACTCCAACGGACACCGGCGACGCGGACCAGCTCGGACAGGGGCACGTCGGTGGGTGACCAGCAGAGGTAGAAGGCGAGTTCACCGGTGGCCCGGTTGCGGCGGATGAGCAGGTGGCGGTGGCCGCCGGTGCCGATGCGGACCCAGGCCCAGTCGTAGTAGCGCGGGCCCTTTGCACCGTTGCCGGCACTGTACCGCTGCCAGGCGGCTGTGGGGAGCCGGCCGACGAGGGTGTCCGCACGCACGAGGGTGCGTCCTTGGTTGATCCGTACCCTGGTGGAGCAGGCCACGGCCAGGACGTAGCCGATTCCGGTCTCCTCCAGAATGACGCGTAGGTGTGGGTCCTGGCCGTAGGCTTCGTCGCCGGTCACCCAGGACGCGGTGAGTCCCGCGTCCAGCGCGGCGGCGATCATCTCCCCGGCCAGGTGGGGCTTGGTTGCGAACTGCACCGTCTCGGGTATCCCGGCTGCGCGGCGGCGCTCTGGATCGGAGCACCAGGAATGCTCTGGAAGGTAGAGCCGACGGTCGATCAGAGCCCGTCCCCGCTGGGTGGCATAGGCGAGAAACACGCCGACCTGGCTGTTCTCGATGCGTCCTGCGGTGCCGGTGTACTGCCGCTGCACCCCTGCCGAGGCCCGGCCCTTCTTCACGAAGCCGGTCTCGTCGACGATAAGGACACCGCCGTCAGTGCCCAGGTGTTCGACGGCATAGGTGCGGACGTCGTCGCGGACGGCATCCGCGTCCCAGCGGGCGTAGCGCAGCAAGCGCTGCATCGGCCCGGGCCGGGCATGGCTGGCCTGTTCGGCCAGCTGCCAGCAGTTCTTCCGCTCGACACTCGACAGCAGCCCGAGCAGGTAGGCGCGGGCGGTCGCTAGGGGCTCCACCCGCCCGAACCGGCCCGCGATCCGGATCATGACCTGATCGAACATCGCCCGCCAACGGACAGGGTCCACGCTATGGCCCGCGGCCACCGCACGATCTTCAGGCGTCCACACAACCCCCGATGATCACGCGATGGCCATACCTGTTCCCCGCCGGGGCCGCGGCAAGATGGCGAACCCGGACCGGGGTATCAGGAGTGATCGAACAGAGTGACTACGCTCTGCGGTGCTTCCCGGCCGAAAAAGATTTCCAGGTTCTGCGCCGAGCGGCCTGCGGCGCCGCTACCACGCAGGAACAGCCGCTCTTCGTAGGCGGTGAGCGCGGCCTCGATGTCGGGTTGCTCAACCAGCTCGCTCGCTAGGTCGGCACCGTCGTACATGGCGAGGTTTGCGCCTTCGCCGGCAAAGGGCGGCATCAGGTGCGCGGCGTCGCCGACGAGCGTGACGCCGGGCACCCTGTCCCATTTAAGCCCGACGGGAAGGGCGTAGATGGGTCGGAGCCAGGGTTCCGCGCAGCTCTCTGTCACAAAGGCGGTGAGCAGCGGCGACCAGCCGTCGAACTCGTCGGCGACTTGACGGAGGCCGGCGGACGGGTCGCGGAAGTCGATCGACCTCATCCACGTCTCGGGCTTGTTCAGCGCCACGTATCCGCGCACGTGCCCTTCGGAGTAGCGGTGGGCGATGATGCCTTTGCCCGGCGCGACCGCCATCAGCGTGCCGCTGCCGATCGCGGCCACGCTCGCCCGATGGTTCTGGCCGCCCGAGGTGAAGGCGATCTCTATGAAGCAGGTTCCGCTGTAGAGAGGCTCGGCGAGGGTGAGCAGCGGACGCACCTTCGACCAGGCACCGTCCGCGCCGATGACGATGTCGGCGCGCGTGGCGGAACCTTCCGTGAAGGTGAGGGCGTAGTCGCCCTCCGGACGGTGCCGGATCGAGGCGAGCTTGTGACCCCACCTGATCGTCCCGGGCGCGAGCGAGTCGATGAGCAGGCGCCTGAGTTCGCCACGATCCACCTCTGGACGGGCCGAACCAGGGTCCGCAGGCATGTCGAAAAGGATCGTGCCGTGGCGGTCGACCACGCGCTTGGCGTCCTCGCCCGGGCGGACCAGAGTGAGGAACTCGTTGTACAGACCAGTTGCGCGAAGCGCGACCTGTCCGGTCTCTTCGTGGATGTCAAGCAAGCCGCCCTGTGCACGGGTCGTCGCCGAAGCCTCACCCTCGTAGATCGTCGCGGCGATGCCGTGAGCCTGAAGTACCCGGGCGAGCGTCAGTCCGCCCAGTCCCGCTCCGACAATGGCGATGGTCTTCTGCATGCTGCGCTCCTCTGTAGCGCCGACACGCGTCGGCGATTGTCAGCGCCGTGAGCGGACGGGATGTCCGGTCTCGGCAGGAGACGCTCACCGATCAGAACCACCTGCATCGATGTATGCGCGATGCCCGGCGGGTGGACCCGCGGGACATCGTTTTTCGCGACGCTGTGACTATAGCCCGGCATCCAGCCCGCAGCGGTCGGGGCCGCTCACGCTGCGACGCACCGCCCCCGCCACGTTCATCGCCGATAGCCGCCTCGACCGGCTCGGCGGTGTCGTTGGGCGTGGTTGTCCGAGTGCTGCCTTGTCCACGGCCAGGCTGCTGCACTGGTCCATCTGGCGCAGACAACCACCAGGCGATAGCCCGGCGCAGCCACTACCGCCGACGAGCCCACTGGACAGATCGCGAAACCAGACTGGAGTACTAGGAGGGCGGATCGACCGGTGGCAGCGCGAGCATCCCGGCCCGGTCGGCCTCCCACCGGTCGGTGGGACGGGCCAGCAAAGTGCGGTGCCGGCGCCGGTTGGCGACCTTCAGCCAGGCGGCCGGCTGGGTGTTGGAGTTGTCCACCTGGATGGCGCTGACCTGGGGTGATTCGACTCTTCCTGGCGCTGACCTGGACAGATGAGTCTTTCAGTGCCTTTCGGTGTCGTGCCGTTTTATGTGGTCGATCCTCCCCACGCGCTCCCCAGGAGCCCGGATACTCCCCAGATTCTCTCCAGGGAGGTGGCGTCGTCACGGGCGGGGCGCAGTGAAGACTCTTCCCACGGCAGGCACGCTGAGTGATTACCGTGGGCGGCTGTTTGGCCTGCCGGATTTACTGTGGTCACTTGTCCCGGTAGAGACCAGTGACCTGCCGCGACGGGGGCTCCGGGCTGCAGACCTCGGCGCGTCTCGTCGTCGAACTTGACCACGGCCGATCCGGTCGGCCCGGCCGCTGGCGCGATCGGAAGGCCCGGGTGCTTGAGAATGCGTGGGGCGTAATTCTCGGGGAGATCGAGGCGCGAGCGCCGGCGGACGCTCAGCGCAGAGAGAGCGAGGAGCGGACCAGGGCGGAGCGTGAGATTCGCTGGCGGACGGCCATGAAGGAGGCGAAGAAGCGAGCTGTTCGGGATCAACTCGCCAAGGTGCTTCGCGAGGACGCCGGACGCTGGCAGGAGGCCGCCGTAGTCGGTGAGTACTGCGATGCTCTGGAACATCGTCTTCCAGAGTCGGGCGGCTTCGTGGATGAGCCGGCTCTGGAATCGACCAGACGCTGGTTGGAGTGGGCACGCGAATTCGTGCGTGCGATCGACCCCTTGAACCGGCTTCCGGAGATGCCAACTCCAAGGCAACCGAAGCCGGGCGAGCTCAAGGCGTACCTGAAAGGGTGGAGTCCCTACGGCCAGAACGTCGAGGTGGACGGTGAAGCACAGAGTGAGCGGTACGCTGCTTGGCCCCACGTGTTCCCGATGACGCATCATGTGGAGTGTGTGGCGATCCTCGAACCGGCGGCTAAGGGATCCTGACCTGCGGTTTTGCGTGTGCGGATTATGTGCGGTGTGGGCGTTACGGGCGGTATCTTTGCGCTGAAATGACGATCGTGACGCTCATTTGACGCTCGTTCTGATGGGGTGTCAGGTGGCTTGTCGGGCAGGTCAGGCCCACTCGACGTAGTGAGTGCCAGCGCTGCTTCCTGATGGTCAGATGTCCCGGAAGGGACCAGCCGACTCTGTGACCTGCCGCTCTTGATAGGCATGGGGATCTGACGCGCAAATAGGTGCAGGTCAGGACGGTGGTAGGCAGGTCTGGATGCCCCCGGTGCCCCCGGTGCCCCCGGTGGCCGTGGTGGTCGCCGGGTGTCCGGGTTCTGGGTGTCAGGCTGCGTCCTCGATCGGGTTGAGGGTGACGGTGTAGCCGAGCTGGTTGAGTGCGGTGATCGCGCAGCGGGTGGCGCGTTCGGGGTCACGCTGGGTGAAGTAGATGCCGCCGAGCTCGTGGTAGGGGGCGTGTCGGTGAGCATGTGCCAGAGCGCGGTGATGATCGAGTGCTCGACGGCGACCAGGGCTTTGAGCGGGCCGCGGCGGGCAGTGAGCCGCTTGTAACGGGCCTGCAGGTAGGTGTCCTTGGTTCTCACCGCGCCGAACGCTGCCAGTCCGAGGGCTCCTTTGAGATACGGGTTCCCGGGCCGGACCTTGGTGTTCTTGGTGCGGCCGGCGGACTCGTGGTGGCCGGGGCAGACCCCGGCCCAGGAGGCGAGGTGGCGGGCGGAGGCGAACCGGGCCATGTCGCCGCCAGTCTCCGCGATGATCACTTCGGCGACGGCCTGGTTGATGGCGGGGATGGTGTCGAGCAGGTTGAGGGTGCCTCGAAAGGGGGCCATCGCCTCCGTGATCCGCGCATCCAGCTGTCCGATTGCGTCGGTGAGCTGGTCGTAGTGGTCCAGGTGCAGCCGGATGAGGAAGGCGTGGTGGTCGCGGACTGGGCGCTGGGTATCCAGGCGCGCTCGCGTGCGCTGCTGAGCGAGGGCGACGCCGCGGAGCGGCTCTACCGCGAGGCGATCGAGCGGCTGGACCGCGCCCGCATCCGCGTGGAACTCGCCCGGGCCCACCTGCTGTACGAGGAATGGCTGCGCCGGGAGAACCGCCGCAGCGACGCCCGTGACCAGCTGTGGACCGCCTACGAGATGTTCACCCGGTTCGGCGCCGGCGCGTTCACCGGCCGCACCGGCCGCGAGCTGCGGGCCACCGGCGAAACGGTCGCCAAGCGCACCACCGCCACTCCAGCGGGGCTCACCGCCCAGGAGGCACAGATCGCCCGCCTCGCCCGGGACGGAATGACGAACCCCGAGATCGGCGCGCACCTGTTCATCAGCCCTCACACCGTCGAGTGGCACCTGCGGAAAGTGTTCGCCAAACTCGCATCACCTCCCGCAGACAACTCCGCAGCGCACTCTCCGACCGACCATCCCCCACGGCCCGGGCCTAGGCTGACGTCGCCTCGCCTTCGAGCGACCTGGTGCGGATCTCCTTGCGGGAGGCAATGCCCAGCTTCGAGAACACTTTGCGAAGGTGCCACTCGACCGTGTGCCGGCTGAGGAACAACCGGGCGCCGATCTCGGGATTGGTGAGCCCATCGCTGGCAAGTCGAGCGATCTGTGCCTCCTGAGGAGTGAGGGCCGTGTGCGTCGCGAGGGTCCGTTTCCGAACCGTCGCACCCGTCGCTTGCAGCTCGCTTCGCGCGCGTTCGGCGAACGCCTCGGCCCCGATCTGGCTGAACATCTCGTGTGCGACGCCCAGTTGGGCACGGGCATCGACGCGGCGGTTCTCGCGGCGCAGCCACTCGCCGTGCAAGAGGTGTGAGCGGGCCAGCTCCACGCGGACCCGGGTCCGGGCGAGGCGCTCGATCGCCTCACGGTAGAGCCGCTCCGCGGCGTCCCCCTCGCTCAGGAGCGCGCGCGAGCGCGCTTCGATACCGAGCGCCCAGTCGGTACCGCTGGCTTGTGTCGTCTCCGAGAGCTGCTCGAGCGCGTCGGTCGCCAGCTCGGGCGCGCCGCTACGTACGGCCGCCTCGACCAGCTCGGCCAAGCCCCATCGCGGCGCGCCGAACTCCCACTGGTGGGCGGCTGCTGCTTGGGCCGCGGCCAGAGCGACCTCGTATTGGGCGAGGCCGTTGCAGAGCACCGCGTGGTGGGAGTGCGCGACGGTAACTCCGAGCCCCTGGCCACGCGGCACGGACTCGCTGATCGTGGTGTCGATCAGCGTGCGTGCCTCGCGCTCGCGACCACGAACGGCAGCCAATGCGAGCGCCCCGAAGGGCGGCTGGTTGCTCCCGATCGCCGCACTCACCGTTCTTACCTCCTCGATCAGCGACGCCGCCGCCGCGAGCTCGCCGGCGAAGACGTGCACGACGGCGGAGGAGTCGAGCGCAAGGGGGAGCTCGCTGAGTGCGCCGGCCTCACGGGCGATCGCCACGTGACGGGCTGCGACTATGTGCCAGCGCTCGTGGTCCCATAGATCCGCCGCGATGATCCCAGCAAGCAGGAGCCAGCGCAGCGAGTCCTGGACGGAGACGTCCTCGTCACAGAACGCCCCGAGGACTCGCTCGATCATCGGCGTCGAGGCCGCGTAGCCGTCGGTGAGACGCACGGCAAGGGCATCCAGCAGCATGTCGGGCGCGCGCAGCAGCTGCGGCGGTGCCCCGCGAGCCGCCTCGCCAACCTCCCGCCACCCGGGGCTGCGCGCCAGGCGGCCGGCGAATATCACCGCCGAGACTGCTTCCAAGTAGGTATCACGAGCGAGCGCCACGTCGAGCTGCTCGAGCCGGCGAGCGGCGGCGAGCAGCAGCGGAGGAGCCTCACTGCCGTGGCCCTGCGCGAACGCGATCTGGGCATGCAGTACATCGATCCGCGCGCGCCCGAGCTCGTCGAGGGGGCCGGCCTCCGCAGTGGCGAGGAGAGCAGCCGCTGGCTCGAACGCACCGGCGCGGAGCTTCGCCTGTGCAGCATCCACTGTGCGCTGCGCACGTCGTGCGGGATCGGGCGTCAGCTCGGCAGCTTGATTGAGGAACGCCGCCGCCGCCGCAATTCCGCCGCGCGCCTGCGCCCGGTCCGCCGAACGCTCCAGCTCGGCAGCCACCGTTTCGTCATGGTCTGAGGCTGCGCGCGCCAGATGCCAGGCCCGACGATCGGGATCGAGCTGAGCATCGGTCGCGTCAGCCAGCGCCTTGTGTACCTCGCGACGGTCGTTCGGGCCCGCCGCGCGATAGGCCGCCGAGCGCACCAGCGGGTGCCGGAACCGCACCCGGGTGCCGAGCGTGAGCAGCTCCACTGCGTCGGCGTGCGACGCAGCGGCGTCCACGTCGATCCCCAACTGCTCGGCCGCACGCCTCAACAACGTCACGTCGCCCACCGGCTCGGCGGCTGCGGTGAACAGCAGGCGCTGCGTCTCGGCCGGAAGCGCCTGGACACGGCGGAGGAAACCCTGCTCGATCTGACTCGACAACGGCCATGCATCCGGACGCGCGAAGCCGCCGGCCATGTCCGCCGCGGTCAACCCGCGAGGCAGCTCGAGCAGTGCCAGCGGGTTACCGCGCGACTCCGCAACGATGCGGTCGCGCACCCGCTCATCGAGCGGCCCGGTAACGGCCGAGTCGAGGAGTGTTTGGGAGTCGCGCTCGGTCAGCCCCGTGACGGGCAGCTCGGGGAAGCTGCCAAGAGCCTCGCCGACGCTGGGCTCGCGGACGGCGAAGACGAGCAGAATCGATTCCGCGAGCAGCCGCCGGGCGACGAACTCCAAGGTCAGTGCGGACGCGCGATCCAGCCACTGTGCGTCGTCGATGAGGCAGACCAGCGGCTGGTTTCCTCCGGCGTCCGCGAGGAGGCTCAGAGTGGCCAGGCCCACGAGGAACCGGTCGGGCGCATCGCCGGCGCGCAGACCGAACGCAGTGCCGAGTGCGTCGCGCTGAGGTACGGGGAGATTCTCGAGGTCGGCCAGCAGTGGGGCGCAGAGCTGGTGCAGGCCGGCGTAGGAGAGCTCCATCTCGGACTGGACGCCGGCAACCCTGACGGTGCGGCATCCAGCGGCACGATCGAGGAGGTATCTCAACAGCTCGGTCTTCCCGATCCCTGCCTCACCGCGCAGGACCAAGACCCCGCTCCGCCCAGCCCTGGCGCCTGCCAAGAGGCGGTCGAGAACCTGGCACTCGTTCTGCCTCCCGAGGAGTCCGGCACTCGAGCCGCTCCTCGCCATGGCATCTCCCCTGTCAGGATACTTCGCTCGGTATGGTAATACATCTCCTGATCACGGCGCCCGCGGATCGACCGAGGCAAGCGGGATCCACCGCAGGGCCTTACGAGGACAGTGCGCACTTTCAGAGTTGCCGCTCCAGGATGAGGACGGCCTGGGAAATTGACGACATTCGAGTCAGGCTGCATTCCGCCCTGCGGAAGATCCGCCATGACTTGAGCCGTGCGACGCCGCGCTCGACCGGTGCCCGTGCTGCGAGCAGCGCGCGGTTTGACGGTTTGCTGGGTGGCGTGAGGTCGCGGCCCGGCGGGCGCCGGAGGGGCGTCGTCGCCCACGGGCCGGCTCCCATGTAGGCGCGGTCGGCGAGGACCGGGACGCCTTGGCGTTCGCAGATCCGGATGATCCGGTGGGTGCCGGCCGCGGGCAGGTCGTGCGCGGCCGGCAGCGCGGGAGAGATCCACAGCAGGCGGCCATCAAGATCGGTCACCAACTGCACGTTCACGCCATGGCGGCGGTGCTTGGCGGAGTAGTCGGCTGGCCGCCGCGCAGGCGGTCGCACTCCCCGAGAGTTCCATGGAGCAGGACGCGGTCGGGATCGCTCTCGTGCAGCACCTTGAGCAGGCCCGGTGCACGGTCAGCGAGCAGGCATATCACCGCGGTGGTGTAGGCGTGAGCGGTGCCCACCGAGATACCGAAGCCAACGGCGATCTGGGCGAGCGGGTCGTGCTTACACAAGTCGGTCGGCCGTGTCGTGGGGGAGAGACGGTCAGTGGGAGGTGAGGGGGGTTTCGGACTCGACGCGGGTGAGTTTTTCGGGGTTGCGGACGTAGTAGAGGCCGGTGACGCGGGTGTTCTCCACCGAGAAGGCCAGCACGCCGTCGATCTCGCCGCCCAGGCGGAGGATGAGGCCGGGGTTGCCGTTGACCGTCGTGGGCTCGCTGCTGAAGGTGCCGCCTGCCTTGTCGACGCTGCCGGCCATGTAGCGGAGCACCTTGTCGGCGCCGACGACCGGTCGCAGGGCCGCCAGCTTGAGGCCGCCGCCGTCGCTGACGAAGACGACGTCCGGGGCGAGTACGTCGAGCAGCCCCTGCAGGTCCCCGGTTTCGAGCGCGCGGCGGAAGGAGTCCGACGCCGCCCGGGCTTCTTCCGGGGAAGCCGGTGTGCCCGGTCGGCGGGCGTCGACGTGCCGGCGGGCGCGGTAGGCGATCTGGCGTGCGGCGGCGGGGCTCTTGTCGATCGCGGCCGCGATGTCGTCGTAGCCGAAGTCGAAGACCTCGCGCAGTACGAAGACGGCGCGTTCGGTCGGTGAGAGGGTTTCGAAGATGTACATGAGTGCCAGCGACAGGTTCTCGGACAGTTCGACGTCCTCGGCCACGTCCGGCGTGGTGAGCAGGGGCTCGGGCAGCCAGGGGCCCACGTAGGCCTCCTTGCGCCGTTTGAGGGTGCGCAGCCGGTTGAGTGCCTGCCGGGTCGTGATCCGCACCAGGTAGGCGCGCTGGTCCCGCACCTGCGCCAGATCGGCCTTGACCCATCGCAGCCAGGTCTCCTGGAGGACGTCCTCGGCGTCCGCCGCCGAACCGAGCATCTCGTAGGCGACGGTGAACAGCAGGTCGCGGTGGGCGACGAAGGCCTCGGTCGCGGGGTCGGTGACGTGGTCGTTCATGTCGTGCGCTTCGCTCTCTCGCGGTCGGCCCCACGGGCCGGAAGCAGGCCGCATGTACCCGGTCTGGTGGCGGGGTCGTCGCCAGCAGCCTCCCCGCCTGCCAGGCCACGCAGGGTGGGCGGGGTGGTGGGAGGGCGTCGCGGCGCGTCGGCGACTGACGACAACGCCGCAGATGGGCGTGCCAGGCCCCGCGACGCTGGCATGATCTGCCGGGCAGGCTCTAAGCCGCGGGTCGGGTGTTGGACGGTGTCGTGCGGTGTTCCGGCCGAGGCGTCTCCAGGCGATCGGTGTCGTCGCCGTGGGATGCGCGGGAACCGGCCTTGCGCGCCCCGGACACCAGCTTGCCGAGGGTGAACCGGCAGGCGATCTCCTTGACGCCGGCACCCGGCCGACCGCCGATGTGGAGCGCGTTCACCCTGTCGTTCGGGTAGGAGAACTGGGTGACGCCCTCGTCCCGGCCGAGGCTGAGGCACTGCCCGGCGAAGAACATCCGGACGGGAGCGGGTGTCTTCCCCGCGATCCGGCGCAGAATCGTGGCGGCGGCCGCCGGGCCCAGCTGCACGGCCGCCTGGCAGCTCATCCGGAACGGATGGTCCGGCATCACCCCCGCGTCCCCGGCGGCGACGATGCGCTCGTCGTCAACACAGGTCAGCGTCGCGTCGGTGACCAGGCGGCCGGCGGCGTCGGTGCGCAGCCCGCTGCGGGCGGCCAGGTCCGGGACACGGAATCCCGCGGTCCAGATCGTCACCGCGCTGGGCAGCTCGCGGCCGTCGTCGAGCTGCACGGCGTCCTGTGTCACTTCCGTCACCTGCGCGCCGGGACCTTCGAGGACGGTCACACCCAGCCTGGCGAGCCGGCGGGCGACCGGGCGGCGGCCCCGGGCGTGCAGGGAGGGGCCGAGCACGTCGCCGCAGACCAGGGTGACCTTGCGACCCGCTTCCGCCAGCTCGGCAGCGGTCTCCAGGCCGGTCGGGCCGGCCCCGACCACGGTCACCGGATCCGACGCGGGCGCCGCATCCAGCGCCGACCGCAGTCGTTCCGCCCCCTCCAGGTCCGACACCCAATAGGCGAACTCCGCCGCTCCGGGTACGCCGGGATCGGCGGCGCCGCTGCCCACCGCGTAGACCAGGTAGTCGTAGGAGACCGTGCCACCGCCCGCCAGCGACACCTGGCGCTCGGCAGCGTCGATCCGGGTCGCGGTGTCGACCACCAGCCGGACGTTTGCGCCCATGACCCTCACAAAACCCTCGGTCGCGTCATCGGAGCCGGTCACGCGCTGGTGCAGGCGGATCCGCTCGACGAACTCGGGACGCGGATTGATCACGGTCACCGACACACCATCGCGCCGCGCCAGGCTGTTGGCCGCCGTCACGCCCCCGTACCCACCGCCGATCACGACTACCTCGACGTTCCCGTTCATCATGTCTCCCTGGTGTTTGTGGACTCGGCATTGAGACACCAGCCGCGCATCGGGTGTGACAGTTTGCAGATGTGACGTAACACACATGGGGTGCGGCGGGAACGCCGCCCCTTCCGCCGCGAGTGGCGTAACGCGGCCCTGACGAGGTCAGGCAGGCGCCGGGGAGCGTCGCGAGAGTGGGCGAGTGGGACCCAGCTCGCTGCAGTCGCCCTGACACGGCTCGGTGGTGGCCGCGCGGGCGACAGCCTGAGCAGGAAGGCGGCGCTGCGGTCGTGACCGGCATCGGCCACGGCCACCTGCCCGGCAGGCCTCCCCTGCGTGGCCGTGTCCGCCACTCAAAGGGGAACAGCCGCGGTCCGAGTACCTGGCCCAGCAGGTGAAAGTGCCTGCGGAGGCGTGGGCGGACTACGACTGGCAGAGCAATGCGATCCCGACGCTGAAGCGCGGAAGGAGCAGGGATGCCGGCTCGTCCTTGAGCATGACCTGGCGTCCCCGGCCGGGTTCGCCGCCTTGCCGCGCCTGGTGCGCTTCGTGTCACGCAGCACGGAGGCACGCAGCCTGGCCCTGCGCCGCGTCGGCTCATCCGCAGCTGAACGGCACGGGCTTGAGGACCCGGGTCATCTGGTTCCGGCGGCGCCCGACGCAACGAGTCCCAGCAGGTTGTCGTGAATCTCGGTGAACCGGGCCTGCACCGCTTCCGCGGCCTTGGCGACATCGCGTGCGGCGGGGTCGCGAGGCCGTTCGAGCAGCAGTTGGACGGTGTCCGCCAGGGCGGATTCGGGATCGTCGATGCTGAGCGGGCCTGCGACATCGGCGTTGTTCATGACGGTGACGAACCCGACCAGCACGGCGTGCAGGGCGTAAATCTGCCTGGACAGCGGGAGATCGTCGCGCACGATCCCGTGGTCACGAAGGATCGTTACGACCGCATTGCCCATCGCGCTCGTGGTGGCCTCGGCGAAGCGCTCTTGGTCGGCGGGGCGGTGGAGCAGCTGCCGCATGGCGCTGTCGTCGCTCTGGAGCCACCGCAGCCACGGGTTGCTCAGTGTCGTACGGACAAGCAGCGGAGCGAGACGGCGGGGCAGGATGGACTGCGGGTCCTGGGCGATCTGGTTGTTGACGGTCTTGATCCAGGCCAGTACCTCGCGCGCGGCCAGCCCCACGAACAGGTCTTCCTTGGTTTCCCAGTACAGGTAGACCGTGCCCTTGCCCACGCCCGCGGCCGCGGCGATCTCGGCGATGGTCACCTTGCGGACGCCGTGTTCGAGGACCAGCTCGCGCGCGCTGTCGAGGATTCTGGCCGCCTTGACGGAGTCGTGTTCGATCAGCCGGCTCACCGTGGTGTGTCCTCCCGTTCGTTCTTCGGCAGCATGATGTCATGGGGGTTCACGGAGGTGAGCCGACCGTGCGGCGGGCTCCAGGGGCGGGTCACGTCAGGCCGATGTCGACCGTCTTCATCCGGGAAGCCTTGCTGCGGTGCTCCAGCTTCGAGATGACCGTTCTGCCGACCGTCGTCCCCACCACGTGGTCGAAGAGGGACCGGATCTGGTACTCGGTGTGGTCGGCCGGGACGAAGAGCTTGCGCATGGCTATGCCGGTCTCCTGGTGGAACTCGATGAAGGGGCGGATTTTCGCCTCCCAGGCCCGCAGCGCCCGCGGCACGTCCCCGGGATACCGCTCCAGCATCGTGCCCAGCATGTCGGCCCCGGCCAGCCCGCTGGAGGCCCCCATCCCGGAGTAGAGGGTCAGGCACCACGCCGAGTCACCGACGAGCACCACCCTGCCCTGGTGCCATGTGTCGAGCCGTACCTGCTCGGCGGTGTCGAACAGGTGGTCTGGCGCCAGCTCGAACTGGTCGAGCAGCCAGCCGAGCGTCGAGCCCGTGGGCTCCGGTCCGAACACCGCCCGCAGAGAGTCGATGGCGGGCCGGGTGAACTCGCCGTCCACATCGTCGGTCCGGTAGTTGAACAGCACCGTCGGTGGCCGGTCGGCGAAGGCGAACACCCATGCCGACCGGCCCAGCTCGGACATGACGATTCCGTCCGTGCCCCGGAAACCGGGGACCGAGCTGGGCAGGGCGCACGCCGCGAGCATGTAGCCGAGACGGTGGATGCGGCCTTCGTCGGGCCCGAACGCCAGCCGGCGCACGGTCGAGCGCAGGCCGTCGGCCCCGACCACGAGGTCGAACTGTTCGGTGGTCACCGTCCCCGCGGCCCGGTCCTCGATGTCGACCTGCACGCCTTCCGCGTCCTGGCGCAGCGCGACCGGAACGGACGAGTACCGGATCTCCACGTCCTCGGGCAGGGCGTCGAACGCGGCCTGCTCGACGTCGCCGCGCACGACCGGGCGTGACTCGCCGGCCACGGCCTCGGCGAAGCCCATGCCGCGCCGCCGCCGGCCCGCGCGATCGACGTTGTAGTAGGCGATGTCCTCCGAGAAGCGGTCCGGGACATCGATGCCCAGGCGCTCGGCCGCGGTGATCCCGGTGCCGAAGAGGGTGAGGAAGTACCCGCCGCGGCGGCGTTCGGCTGCCTTCTCCAGGACGGCAACGTCCCAGCCTGCCTTGTGCAGCCGCAGCGCGGAGGCGGTTCCGCTGACGCCGAGTCCGACTACAAGAGCCCGCTGTCGCGGTGTGGTGTTCGTCTTCATGCCCCCAGACTATACTCACTGACCAGATTGGTCATATGGTCAGTTACGAAGTCGGTCGCGAAGTCGATCGCGACCAACATGAACGGAGTTCCCGCCATGCCAACCGTTTTCGTCCACGGCTTCCCTGAGACGCCGGAGGTCTGGGAGCCGCTGCTCGTCGAGCTCGAACGCATCGCTCCCGCTCGACCCGGCCCGATCCGCCTGTCCCCGCCCGGTTTCGGGGCGCCCTTGCCGACAGGGTTCGGTGCGAGCGTCGGTGACTACCGGGACTGGCTCATCGGCGAACTGGAGCGTTTCGCTGAGCCCGTCGACCTGGTCGGGCACGACTGGGGCGGCGCACACGCCCTCAACGCGGTGATGGCCCGCCCGGACCTCGTGCGCAGCTGGGTCAGCGATGTGATCGGCCTGTTCGACCCGGACTACGTGTGGCACGAGTTTGCCCTGAGTCAGCAGGTGCCGGAGAGCGCGGGACCGGACCCCGCCGTCCCGCTCGGCCCGGACCTCGCGATGCGGGTCGCGATGCTTGTGAAGTTCGGCATGAGCGAGGCGGTGGCGAAGCGGGTCGCGGTAGGCCAGGACGAGGCGATGGGGCGGGCCGCACACGCGCTCTACCGATCAGCCGCCCAACCGGTGATGGCCGAACTGGGCCGGAACCTTGAACGCGCGGCGCAGCGGCCGGGCCTCGCCCTGCTCGCCACCGAGGACCTCTTGGCCGGGACCGACGAACAGCGGTCCCGCACCGCGCGGCTGGCCGGCGCCCGCACCGCGACGCTCGACGGGCTCGGCCACTGGTGGATGACCCAGGACCCCGGCCGTGGCGCCCAGGTGCTCACCGACTTCTGGGACTCGTTGGACCGCTGACGAGCCAAGCGACCCGAGTCGGAGAAGGCCGTCCCTCATACCCGCGAGTTGCGTGCGTCCGGCGTCTCGCATCACCCTCGTCGTCCACGAGCCCAAGCGGCTCGGCCGCGCCATCGCCCCCGCGACCCTGACGGAGGAGCTGAAGCGATCGGCGTCGGCCCGGAGTTCCTCATCGGGAACTGGAGGCTCGTGCCACCCGTCCGGCACGGTATTCACCGTGCCGCATCATGTGGAGTGCGTGGCGATCCTTGAACCTGTCGCGAAGGGTTCCTGACCTGCGGGTTTGTGCGTGCGTGTTATGTGCGGTGTGGGCGTTATCTTGACGCTGAAATGACGCTTGTGACGCTTATTTGACGTCGTTTTGATGGGGCGTTAGGTGTGCTGTCGGGCTGGTCAGACCACTTGATGAGCGGCCGTTGGTGGGCAAGGAGATCTTCTTGAAGTTGTCTGCCGGACACCTCTGACCTGCGACGAGGCGATTCCTGGCGCCGCTGACCTGCGCAGATGAGTCTTTCGACGTCTTTCAGGAACGTGCCGAGTTGCGCAGTCGGCCCTCCCCACGCGCTCCCCAGGACCGTCGAGAACTCCCCAGATTCTCCCCAGCACGTGCCGTTGCACGGGCGAGTGCGACGAGGGGACCGCCGGACCATCTGGGCCGCGACCAGTCGTCGGTCATGCGGTCAACAGCGGTGAAAAGCATCCCAGCCGTGTTCGACGAGCACCTGCGGGTTGTCGAGTTCCGCCAGGGGCGCGAGCGGGAACGCACAGTGGTCGACGTCCAGCCCGTGGAGCGCCACTGCTCCAGCGCGGGTTCCGCGCATGAGGCGGCAACAATCAGTTAGGCCTGCGGCTGTGGTCGCCACCTCCGCAGTTCCTCGGCATAGTCCCTTGCGTCGGGCTCGTCATGCCGGCGCTCGGCGCGTTCGTACAGTCCGGTCGCTCGCTGCCACACGGACTTGATAGGTGCGGTTGTGCCGACCCGCAGCGGACGTGCCGGACTGTCACACCATGGCGCTCTGTCTTGTCTCAGTGACAGACAGACAGGGAGCAGAGGAACCATGAGTGAAATCCTGATCGTCGGTGGTGGCTATGCGGGTTTCTACACTGCGTGGGGGCTGGAGAAGCAATTGCGGGCAGGAGAGGCGCGAGTGACGGTCGTCGACCCGCGCCCGTACATGACGTACCAGCCCTTCCTGCCGGAGGTGACGGCTGGTTCGGTCGAGGCGCGTCACGCCGCCGTCTCGTTGCGGCGTCATCTGCGCAGGACCCGGCTGATCGCGGGAAGCGTGACGGAAATCCGTCACGCGGACCGGACGGTCACCGTCCGGCCAGTGGACGGAAGCGACTACGAACTGCGCTACGACACTCTCGTCGTCACCGCCGGGGCTGTGACACGGACGTTCCCCATACCCGGTCTGGCGGAGCAGGCCATAGGTCTGAAGCACGTGGAGGAAGCGGTCGCCATCCGGGACCGCCTGCTGACCGCGTTCGACCAGGCGGCGTCGCTGCCACCCGGCGCCGAGCGGCGAAGGCTGCTCACCGTCACCTTCGTGGGCGGCGGGTTCACCGGTGTCGAGGGCTTCGGTGAACTGCTGTCGCTGGCGACCGCGATGCTCAGGTTCTACCCGGAACTGAGCATCGAGGACCTGTCGTTCCATCTGGTCGAGGCCCGGGATCGCATTCTGCCCGAGGTGAGCGACGGGCCGGGTGCGTGGGTGGTGCGCTCCTTGGAACGCCGTGGCGCGCACGTGCACCTGAACACGCAACTCGTCTCCACTGTGGACGGGCGTGTCGTGCTCTCCAGCGGAGAGGAGTTCGATTCGGAACTGATCGTCTGGACCGCGGGCAACGCCTCGAACCCGGTTGTGCACAACCACACGGACCTGCCGGTTGACGAGCGGGGCCTGCTTGTGGTCCGGCCCGATCTTCGCGTGGGCACCGATACCGAGCTCGTGCCGGAGGTGTGGGCTGCCGGGGACGACGCGGCCGTTCCGGACCTGGCCTCGCCGCTACCTGGGGCACGTACGGTGCCGAACGCCCAGCACGCCGTACGGCAGGGCAAGCGCCTCGCGAAGAACATCGCGGCCAGCCTGCACGGGGGCAGAAGCCGGAACTACCGCCACAGCAGTCTCGGAGTGGTGGCGACGCTGGGGCTGGGGCGCGGCATCTTCCAGTACAAGAGCATCGTCATCAAGGGCGTTGCCGCCTGGCTGATGCACCGGGGCTATCACGTCCTGGCGGTGCCCACCTGGGAGCGCAAGGTCCGCGTTCTCACGGTGTGGCTCACCGCGGCCCTGTTCGGCAGGGACCTCATCTCCCTCGCCTCCGTTCAGCACCCACGGGACGCGTTCGTCACGAGCGGTAATGTGCAGCGCTCGGACGAGAGCCAGGCCGGCGACCACACGGCCGCATGACCGGGTCCGCGCAGGCCGGCATGCGCAGTCGCCCGCCTGTGCGGCCCGATGCACCGACCCCCCGGTGCCTCCGAGTCCGACCCGTTGCCGTCAGACCCGCACGCCTGCCCCGCGCAGCGCCGACCGTACGGCGCGCAGGACGAGTTCGGCGAGGAGCACGGTGGACGCGATGCCCAGGCACAGGGCCCATTGGGTCGCGGTCAACGGTACGGTCCCGAAGACCGTGTGTGCCCACGGCAGGTGGACGGCGGCGACCTGAACGACAAGGACGCCGGCCAGGCACAGCCACAACGCGCGGTTGCGGAGCTGGTGTCGGCCCAGCAGCGGGCCGTCGTCCGCACGGACGCACAGGGCGTTGAACAGCTGGAACAGTACGAACGTGGTGAACGCCATGGTGAGTGCGGTGTCCGGGGCGACGTACGAGCGGGCGACGGCCAGTAGCGTCACGGTACCCGTGGCCATGACCGCACCGGCCCAGCCGATGGCGAGGAGCCTGCGGGCGTCCAGGATCCGCTCACGCGGGTCGCGCGGCGGGCGGCGCATCACGTCGTCTCGGGCGGGGTCGACGGCCAGGGCCATCGCTGGCGGACCATCCATGATGATGTTGACCCACAGCAGTTGGGCCGCGGTGAGCGGGGAGGGCAGACCGGCGAGGGAAGCACTGAGCAAGGTCAGAATCGCGCCGATGTTGGTGGACAGCTGGAAGCGTACGAACTTGACGATGTTGACGTAGATGGCCCGTCCTTCGCCGATGGCCCGCACGATCGTGGAGAAGTCGTCGTCGGTGAGGACCACATCGGCGGCTTCCTTGGCCACGTCCGTGCCGGTGATGCCCATGGCCACGCCGATGTGGGCGGCCCGGAGCGCCGCCGCGTCGTTGACACCGTCACCGGTCATGGCGACGATGTGTCCCCGGTTCGCCAACGTTCGTACGATGACAACCTTGTGCTCCGGGGCGACTCGGGCGAAGACACCGATGTCGTGGATGCGTTCGGAGAGCTGTTCCTCCGTCATCCGGTCCAGTTCGGCGCCCGTCACGACATCGCCGTCGATGCCCAGCTCGCGGGCGATGGCCGCCGCGGTGTCGGCATGATCACCGGTGATCATCTTGACGGCCACTCCTGCCGTACGGCACAACGCCATCGCGTCCCGTGCCTGCGGGCGGGGCGGATCGGCGATCCCGGCGACCGCCACCAGAGTCAGGCCGGGCAGCGCCGCCGGGGTGAACTCGCTCGGCATGCCGTCCATCAGGGCGGTGGCCGCGCCCAGTACCCGTAGGCCGGCGCTGCCGAACCGCCCCGTCACGGCGAGGATCTCGTCCCTGTGCCCTTCGTCGAGGACACGCACACCGTCCTGGGTAAGGACGTGGGTGCACATGCCCAGCAGGACGTCCACCGCGCCCTTGACGTGGACGCGGGCGCGGCCGTTGGGCTCGGTGTGGAAGACGGCCATGTACTTGGTGGCCCCGTCGAAGGGCAGTTCGCCCGCGCGGGGCAGCTCCGTACGCGACTGGTCGGCGTCCACACCGGCCTTGGCTGCCAGGACGATCAGTGCGGCCTCTGTCGGGTCTCCGACGAAGTAGCCGCCGCTGACGTGTGCGTCGTTGCACAGGGCGAAGGGAAGCACCGCGTCACGGAGATCGTCGGTGGGCGATGTGTCATCCGCGCCGGGGACGCGGATGGCGCCCGCCGTCCCGTATCCCTCCCCGCTGACGTCGTAGAGCCTGCCGGCGGTCCACAAGGTCCGCGCGGTCATCTCGTTGAGGGTGAGCGTGCCGGTCTTGTCGCTGCACACGACCGTCGCCGCACCCAGCGACTCCACCGAGGCCAGTCGTTTGACGATGGCACCACGCCGGGCCATGCGGTGCACGCCGAGTGCCAGCGTCAGAGCCAGCACGGCGGGCAACCCTTCGGGGATCGCTGCGACGGCCAGAGCCACGGCCTGCAGCGCGACGTCCGCGAGCGACTCGCCGCGGACCAATGCGCTCAGGGCATAGGCGACGACCGCGACTCCGCTCAGCAGTGCCAGCCGCCGGCCGAGGCTGTCCAGTTGGACCTGGAGCGGACTCGGCGGCTCCGTCCCGGTGCGCAACGCCTCGGCGATGGCGCCGAGTTCGGTGCGCATTCCGGTGGCCGTGACGATCATTTCGGCACGGCCCCGGGTCAGTGCGGTGTTCATGAACAGCACGCTGGTGCGCTCGGCCAGTGCCACCGGGGCGGTCGAGGTGTGGCCGACGGCCGTCACGCTCTTGGCGACCGGCTGGGACTCACCGGTCAGTGCGGCCTCGGCCACCTCGACCGACTCGGCGACGGTCAGCCGACCGTCGGCCGGTACGCGGTCACCGGCGTCCAGCAGGACCACGTCTCCCGGCACGAGGAGCTGTGCCTCCACCACCTGCTCCGTACCGTCGCGGCGAACCATCGCCGTGGGCACCAGCATGCGGCGCAGCGCCTCCAGACTGCGCTCGGCGCGTCGCTCCTGCCCATATCCGAGTACGGCGTTGATCAGCAGAACGACGGTGATCACCAGTGCGTCCCTGAGGTCACCGATGGCTCCGGCCACCACGGCGGCGATCAGCAGGATGACGATGAGCCAGTTGCGGAACTGGTCAAGGAACTTCAGCCACTCCGGGCGTCGGGCCGGTTCGGACAGCCGATTGGCGCCGTGGACCGCCATACGCTCGGAGACCTGCCGTGTGCTCAGGCCCACCTCTGGGGCGACGCCGAGCCGTTCAGCCACCTGGGCGGGAGTCTGCCGATGGGCGTCCGGCTCACCGGAGGGTGCCTGCGCCGCGGTGTCCGCGCGCGCGACCTCCCTCGCGGGTTGCCCGTCCAGCGTCGTCATCGCTTCATTCCTCTCCGGAGCGGATCGTCTAGACGAGGCACTGCGGTTGATGCTGGGGGCCGAGTTCCACTCGTGCAGCGCCACCCGTATGACCGGGCATGAGGCGCGGATGTGACACACAGGGTGCGATCCCGGTGTGTGTCACAGACGGGCGCGCTGTCCGGTCCAAATGAGGTGAAGGCCGCACCATGACGATGCCGTGTCGATGTCCTCACGGCTTCTCAAAGACAGCCTCCACGCGAGGGAAGGGATTCTCCATGAAGTGGTTGAGGTCTCCCGGCATTCGACCCGCCCGGATCCGGTATCGCCGCAACCGGGCTTCTTGCTTTCCCCTGGAGCACGCCATGGACTCGAGTGAAGCCAAACGCGGCCTGATCGACATCGAGAACTTCCTCTACCAGAAATCCCATCTGCAAGCAGCACACCGGCGCGTGGCGGAGTTCACCGCGCGGGCGCCGGGGCTGACCCGGGAGCAGAAGACGGATATCGAGCGGTGGTATCTCGAGGAGCAGACACACGTTGCCCGCATGGTGACGGAGCACATTGCCGGCAGCCTCAGCGTGGTGGAGGAGCAACACCGTGTCCGCATCCGGCGATGGCTGAGAGGCACGCTCACCGCGATGACCCTGATCACCGTGACGGTGATCGGTCTGTGCATTGTGATCGTGGAGACGATGCGTTGAACCACCAGCGCCGCAGGACTGCGCGCGCCACCTGCGGCCCGCATCGGTCAGGAGGTACGCACGTCTGGGATCGACCAGGAGGTAGGCACGGTTAGGAGCGCTTGGCGCGGTAGAGGCCCCGGCCGGTTCGCTGGCCGCGGGACGCGCCGACCAGGCGGTCAATGGTGCTGCGAACACCGTTGATGCTTCTGCTGTCGGTGTCACGGCCGAGAGCCGCAGCGACATCGCGGGCCCGTACTCGACATCGCCGAGGCCGGCGAAGTACTCCATGATCTGCTCGGTGAGCTTGACGTACGACTTCTGCCTGTCCATGTCGGTGCCGGTGGCGGCAGGACGGTGCCGGGTACTTGCCACTTCGCGGATTCCGAGGCTGCGGAGCGGCCTTGACCGTAGTGCCCAGGCTCGGCGGAGATGGTCTCGACCAGGGGTTCAAGAGCGCTGAGAGCCCGCTGCACCGAGCTGAGATGCGCCACGACCGCGGCCAACTCCCTTTCTAGCTACCGCTTCTGGATCCGCAAGCGCGCCAGGTCCTCCGCAACCGTTGGTTCTGGTGGCGTTCGGTCCGCCGCGCTCCACGCCGGCCGAGGCCGGCCTTCGTGGAGTCGGTCGGCAACATCCCGCTGCCCC
Organism: Streptomyces sp. NPDC033178; assembly: GCF_055577685.1. Lineage (NCBI taxonomy): Bacteria > Bacillati > Actinomycetota > Actinomycetes > Kitasatosporales > Streptomycetaceae > Streptomyces > Streptomyces sp. NPDC033178. Next base: position 42,820 of record NZ_JBVIPT010000001.1, on the reverse strand, counting down.
ACCCCTGTCACAAAACCGGGCCGACCCTTGTCTTATGAGCGAGATGCGATTGGAGCAGCGGTGACTTCCAGTGACAGCAGTCCCCGCGGGACCCCGCCAAGCCAGGCAGCACGGAACACCCGGCAGTACCGCGGCCTCGAGCAGCGTGCTCTTGGGCCAGTCGTCGGATCCGGGCGTCCCCACGTGGTCGCCACGTGGGGACGCCCCCAGGGCCCTTCTGACGGATCTCCGCGGCGTTCCACGCGGATCCATCAGAAGGGCCCTGGACAGTCGCAACCGGAGGAACGGAGACCGCAGGACCATGGATCTCGAGCCGTCTCCCACGACGAGTGACCTCGACGAGGCTGCTTCCGTGTTCGTGCAGCACCGGAACCGTCTTTTCGGAATCGCCTACCGCGTGCTCGGCAGCGGGGTCGAGGCCGAAGACGTGGTCCAGGAAGTGTGGCTGCGCTGGCAGAACACAGACCGCTCCGTGGTGGTCAGCCCGGTGGCCTACCTCTCGACTGCGACGACCCGCTTGGCCATCAACGTCGGACAATCCGCGCGGGTGCGTCGGGAAACCTACCTAGGACCCTGGCTGCCCGAACCCGTCGACACCAGCTCGGATCCGGAGGTGGGCGCACAGCGCGCGGAAGCTCTCGAAATGGCGCTGCTGTTGGTTCTGGAAAAGTTGAGCCCTACGGAACGCGCCGCATACGTACTGCGCGAGGCATTCGACTACGCCTATCCCGAGATAGCGGAGATCCTTCAACTCAGCCTCGTCAACGTGCGGAAGATCGTCAGCCGTGCTCGTAAGCATCTGTCGGAAGAGCATCGGGAGAGCGTGGACACGGCGGAGCACCGGCGCCTTCTCAGCGTCTTCGTCTCAGCGGCTCGAACGGGGGATGTGGCTTCACTCGAGGCCCTTCTCACTCCCGATGCCGTCAGTCTCTCCGACGGCAACGGTATGCGGGGCTGCGCCCGTATACCGGTGACCGGCCGTGCACGTGTGGCCAAGATGGTGACCTATCCGGTCCTCTGGCGGGAAGCGGAGCCCAGGTTGGTCGATGCCAACGGCAGTACGGGCGTGATGGTCTACCGAGACGGCCAACCCGTCGCGTTCATGACGATGGCCGCCTCGAAGGAGGGCATCCACAAGTTGATGTGGGTGTTCAGCCCGAACAAGATCGCCGCGTTCCTTGATTCACGTTTCCGCTGCGCAGCCGATCTCGGCCCCACGGCGGGTGGTGTGTGAGAAACAGCGATCAGGATCAGCCGTCGCCCTGCTGTGACGGGTTCTGGTGTGGATCCGGGCCGCCGGAGGCGGGCGGTTGGTTCCAGAGGCAGAGTTTGTCGGGGTTGAGGACGACCCAGACCTGTGCGATGTGCTGATCGGCGATGTCGAGGCTGATGACGGCGGCGACTTGGTCGCCGTAGCGGGCGACGAGGCCGGTGGCGCCGTTGACCGAGTGTGTGGTCAGCGTGGTGCGCGGGCAGTGGGCCAGGAGGGTGAGCATGCTGCGGGCGACGTGTCGGCTGCCGTGCACGGGCCGGGCCGGTGCACGGATCTTGCCGCCGCCGTCGAAGAACGCGGTGACATGCGGGCACAGCAGTGACCCCAGCAGATCGGTGTCCCCACTCACACACGCCCGGCACACGGCACGGGCCAGGGCGTTGTGCTCCGCCGGCGTCGTGGGATGTGAACGCCGCAGCCGAAGACTGTGCCGGGCCCGGTCGGCGAGCTCGGCGCACTCCGGCTCACTGCGCCCCACGATGTCCGCGATCGCACCCGGAGACATCCCGAAGACGTCGTTGAGCACGAACGCCGCCCGCTCGTCCGGGAACAAGGAGTCCAAGGCACTCAACAGAACGCGACTGACCTCGTCCCCCAGCGCCCGCTGAACCCCCTCCTTCTCTGCTCGCGCCCCCGTGCCGTACTCCTGCGCCCCGGCGCCCGCCCCCCGGCTCGGGAAGGCCAGCCGATCCAGAGAGATCCCGCCCACAGTCCTGGCAAGCCACAACCGGGGCACCGTGATCTCCTGCCGCGCGGCATCGGACAACCCGTACCACCGCCGGTAGGCATCACCGACCACCCTCTCCGCCTCACCGACACTGCCGAGCATCCAGTAAGCGACATCCAGCAGATACCGACGCTCCTCGACCAACTCCCCGATCGGCACCGCCCCGACATCATCCATTGCGGCAACCTCCCTCACCCACAGCACCACGCATCACAACCACCCCCGGTCCACGTTCCGGGGCATTCGGTGGGGTATCGGCAGCCCGGTGGCACAGAGCCACTTCGCACACCTCTGTGCACGGCAAGTGGGCCGTGGCAGCCGATGGCTGAGTCCTCGCGCCCAACACACCTCCTTCCTTTCCCGGCTCCATCCGTTTGACCGGGCAGGCACGGATCTTGTGACATGGCGGCCCACTGAGCGTCTTCCGGTGTCACTGCCCGGGTATCCGGCACGGCGGCACCGCGGCCGAGTTCGCGTGGTGTTGTCACACATGGGTCGGTTGCCCGGTCTGATGTGACAGCCCCCGGCGCCTCTTGGTGGAGACGAGAGGAATTTGATCGAATCCGGGGCCTCCTGTCGAGTGACGAACCGCGGAGGTTTGCTTTCCCATGACTGCTGAACGAGGAGACTACGCGACGTATTGGCGCGAACGGGCGGCTTGCCTACGCGTCGACCCCGATCTGTTCTTCCCTGTAGGAGTCAGCGGCCTGACGCTTGAACAGGTCGACGCCGCCAAGGCCGTCTGTGGCCGTTGCCCTGTCGTGGAGCAGTGCCTCGCCTGGGCTGTGCAGATGGGGCAAGTGGAAGGCATATGGGGCGGTACGACGGAGAGCGAACGCCGAGCGATGAGGCGATGCGGAACCCGCCGGGCCAAGGGCACGGTCACCACGGCGGCGTGACGGAGCTGCTGGTGCTCGAATTTCCGCAGGCCGAATGGAGCGGCACGGGATTTCCCGCATCGGCTTTGTGGCCCTGCGTGTCACATCCGCGCCGCTCGCTCGGTCTTATGGGTGGGAGCAGCCCATGAGCCTGCTTCCGTGACTCGATGCCCAACGGTTCATGAATGGTGGTCGAGGTATGGGTGACGGGAACCAGGACAGCGAAGTGCGGCCACGGAAAAAGGGGGAAAAGGTTGCTGAATGGGCTGATGGGCGCCTGGGTGTCTACAGCCTGGTCAGGGTGAGAGCACGAAGGGCTTTCCCGGACCACTGGTCGTTCCTGCTGGGTGAGATATGCCTCTACAGCTTCATCATAATCGTCGTTACGGGTGTGTATCTGACGCTGTACTTCCATCCGTCGATGAACGAAGTGGAGTATCAGGGCAGCTATGCGCCGCTGCGCGGCCAGATGGTGTCGGAGGCATTCAATTCCACCATGCATATCTCCTTCGACGTCCGTGGCGGTCTGCTGATAAGGCAGGCCCACCACTGGGCGGCGCTGGTCTTTGTCGCTGCGATGCTTGTTCATATGATGCGGGTGTTCTTCACCGGTGCCTTCCGCAAGCCCCGCGAACTCACCTGGGTTTTCGGGTTCCTACTGCTGATCCTGGGGATGTTCGGGGGGCTGACGGGATACGACCTTCCGGACGACCTTCTTTCCGGGACCGGACTCATGGTCGTGCACGGCACACTCCTCTCCATCCCGATCGTCGGAACCTACCTCTCAATGCTCCTCTTCGGAGGCGAGTTCCCGGGGAATGATCTGGTGGCGCGCTTCCACACCATCCATGTGCTGATCATCCCTGCCCTCATGGTGGGGCTGCTCGCCGCCCATCTGCTTCTCGTTCTCTACCACCGGCACACGCAGTATCCAGGCCCGGGACGGAGCAACAAGAATGTTGTGGGCCTCCCGCTGAAAGTGCGTGCCGTGAAGTCCGCGGGGTTCTTCTTCCTGGTCGCCGGTGCCATCTTCGTCATGGCCGCGGTCGCCCAGATCAACCCGGTCTGGCTGTACGGCCCCTACCGCCCCGACCAGGTTTCGGCCGGATCACAGCCCGACTGGTACATGGGCGTGGCGGACGGGCTGCTGCGGGTCATGCCCGGCTGGGAGATCACCTTCTGGGGCCACACCCTGGCCCTGGACAATCTGATCCCGCTGCTGGTGGGCGGCGGCCTCTTCCTCGCCATGGGCGCCTATCCGTTCATCGAGTCCTGGGCGACCGATGACGACAGTGAGCAGCACCTGCTCGACCGGCCCCGCAACCGTCCCGTTCGCACGGCACTTGGCGTCGCCTGGATCAGTTTCTATCTGGTGGCCCTGATCGGTGCCGCGAACGACATCATCGCCATCCGCTTCCATGTCTCGGTCAACGCGGTGACATGGGCGGTTCGCATCGGTCTCTTCGTCGCGCCGGTCCTGGCCTACGTCATCACGAAGCGATGGGCACTCGGCCTCCAGCGCCGAGACCGCGACAGAGTGCTGCACGGCCGTGAGACCGGCATCATCAAGCGTTTGCCGCACGGCGAGTTCGTCGAGGTGCACGAGCCGCTGGACCAAGAGCAACTCCACGTTCTCACTCAGCACGTGCAGTACGAGCCGATCGGTTCCGGCCCAGCGGTAGACGGGGAAGGCCCGGATGCCGGATCAGGCCTCGCCCGGCGCTTGCATGCCTGGCTCAGCCGGAGCTTCTACGGCGAGGGCACTCAGATCGCCAAGCCGACCGCGCAGGAGTACAAGGAGATCACCAGCAAACACGGCACCTGAAGCACCTGCACACGCGTTACCGAAGGAACTTCGGGCAGCTGCAGAGCGACGACTACCCGCTCATCCCGTTCGGTATCGGCCCGCAGGTGGGCGGGGGGTCGGCGTCTGCGACAAGCACACTTTCCAATTGGGTGAGGTCACCGGATCGGGCTGCCGCGAGGACTGCCTGAACGAGACGCCGATACGCGACGGCGTCCACCGGCTGTGTGTGATCGTTCTTGGCGAGACGCTGATGGGCGCGTGTGACCTGCTGCCTCGCATTGGCGATGCTCAGGCGCAGGATCTCGGAGATCCGGCCGTACGGATAGCCGAACCCCTGCCGTAGGACGAACGCGGCGCGTTGCCTCGGCGTCAGTGTCTGCATCAGCAGGAGAACCGCTCGCTCAACGGTGTCCTGCCGCTCGGCCGCCGCTTCCGGGGTCGCGTGAATGTCCACCAGTTCCGGCAGCCAGGGAGTGGCGCAGGATTCTCGACGTCTCCACCCGGACTGGACGACGTTGATGGCCAGCCGGACGGTTATCGTCCTGAGCAGCGCCCGTGGGTTCGTGACGACCCTGCCATTGGCGCCTTGCCACCGAAGCCATGTCTCCTGGATGACGTCTTCGGCTTCGTTCGAGTTCCCGACGATTCTGCTGGCGATCTTGAGCAGTCCGGGCCTGGCGCTGACGAACACCGACGTCGCGTAGTCCAGGTCACCGGTCGTCGGGTTGCTCGTTGTACTCGTCGTCTCCCGGTCTTTGCCGGCTTCTGCCAGGTGTGTGTCCACAACCGGGCTCCTCTGTTCCGTGGGGCAGCGGCTTGATCGCCGCCGCCAACCAACGTGGCGCCGGGGGACAGCCGATCGCGCCCTTGAAAGCCGTAGGTGGCTCCGTGGTCGTGCCGTGGTCGATCCGTGGCCAAGCCTCCGGAACTGCCCTGACCTGCAGCGTTGCAGGCAGGAGAGGACGCTTCGTGGACGTGTGGCCCCGCGATTGAGCCGGCTCGCCCCGGGCGACCCACAGGCGCGGCGATTCGGGGTCGGATACCGTTACTGATCGAAGATTCCTGACAGGGGAGTTGCCATGGCGAGGAGCCGTTCAGGGGCCGGACTCCTCGGCAGGAAGAACGAGTGCCAGGCTCTCGACGATCTCGTGGCAGGTGCCAGAGCCGGGCGCAGCGGGGTCCTGGTCCTGCGCGGTGAGGCGGGGATCGGGAAGACCGAGCTGCTCAGACATCTCCTCGGCCGTGCCACCGGATGCCGCATCATCAGGGTTGCCGGCGTCCAGTCCGAGATGGAGCTCTCCTATGCCGGCCTGCATCAGCTCTGCGCTCCGCTGCTCACCGGTCTCGACCAATTGCCCGAGCCTCAGCGCGACGCGCTCGGCACGGCGTTCGGTCTGCGTGCCGGCGATGCGCCCGACCGGTTCCTCGTGGGCCTGGCCACGCTGAGTCTCCTCGCGGACGCCGGAGGAGAGCAGCCGCTGGTCTGTCTCGTCGACGATGCGCAGTGGCTCGACGAGGCGTCGGCGCTGACCTTGGAGTTCGTCGCCCGCCGATTGCTCGCGGAATCGGTCGTGCTGGCCTTCGCCGCCCGCAAGCCCAGCGACGGCAGGACTCTGGGCGGCCTCCCCGAGCTGCCTGTCACGGGGCTGACCGAGCGCGACTCCCGCACACTCCTCGACTCGGTCGTCACCGGGCCGCTCGACGAGCGGGTGCGCGACCGCATCGTCGCCGAGTCGCGCGGCAACCCGCTGGCACTGCTCGAACTGCCGCGCGGGCTGACCGCCGCGGAGCGGGCCGGAGGCTTCGAGCGTCCGGACGCACGGCCCTTGTCGAGCCAGATCGAGCAGGGGTTCCTGCGCCGTGTCCAGTCGCTCCCGGCCGAGACGCAGCGCCTGCTGTTCACCGCCGCCGCCGAGCCGCTGGGCGACGTGACACTGTTGCGGCGTGCCGCGGAGCAGCTGGGGATCGACGTCGACGCCGCTATGTCGCACCCCGGCGTGGCGGACCTGATCACACTCGGCACCCGGGTGCGATTCCGGCACCCGCTGGTGCGCTCGGCGGCCTATCGCGCGGCGGGCCCGAGGGAACGACGAGAGGGGCACCGGGCGCTGGCGGACGCGACCGACGCCCGGACCGATCCGGATCGTCGGGCCTGGCATCTGGCCGACGCGGCCTCGGGACCCGACGAGACGGTCGCCGCCGAGCTGGAGCGTTCCGCGGGCCGGGCCCAGGCACGCGGTGGCATCGCGGCGACGGCTGCCTTCCTCCAGCGCGCGACCGCGCTGACACAGGACCCCGCCCACCGCGCGCGGCGTGCTGTGGAGGCTGCGCAGGCGAAGCTGCACGCCGGGGCGTTCGAACCGGCGGCCACGCTCCTCGCCACGGCGGAGGCCGGACCCCTCGACGAGCCGGGGCGTGCGCGGATCGATGTGCTTCACGCCGAGATCGCGTATGCCCAGAACCGGGGCGGCGATGCTCCTCCGCTGCTGCTCGCCGCCGCTCGCCGGTTCGGACGGCTCGATGCCGCGCTCGCCCGTGAGACCTACCTGGACGCCATCGCGGCGGCGATATTCGCCGGCCGTCTGGCGCGGGGGGCAGGACTGCGGGAAGTGGGCGAGGCCGCCCGTGACGCACCGCCGGCCCCGCTGCCGAAGGTACCCGACCTGGTGCTCGACGCCCTCGCCGTACGTCTCACTGACGGTCACCCGGCGTCGGCGCCGATGATGCAGCGAGCCCTCGCAGCGCTCTGCGACGAGGAGATCCCCGTCCGGGACCAGCTGCGCTGGCTCTGGCTCGGCTCCGTCCTCGCCTCGGATCTGTGGGACGACGAGCGCTGGCATGTGGTCGCGGACCGTCATGTGACGATCACCCGCGAGGCCGGGGTGCTCAGCGCGCTCCCTGACGCGCTCGACTCCCGCGCCCATCTGCACCTCATCGCCGGGGAGCTGGCGGCGGCCGCGGCGCTGTACGAGGAGGCCGGAACAGTTTGTGCGGTGACCAGCAACAGCAACCCGGCGCGCATCGGGCCCCTGGGCCTCGCCGCCTGGCGTGGTCGCGAGCGCGAGGCCCGCGCGCTGATCGACACGATCGTGACCGAGGCCGTACCGCGCGGTCAGGGAGCCATAGTCGCCGTCGCACGCTGGCACGAGGCGGTGCTCTGCAACGGACTCGGCCATTATGCGCAGGCGCTGGCCGCCGCCCAGGAGCCGGCCGCCGACCAGCGGGAGTTCTCCTCGCCGCGGTGGGGCCTGGTCGAGCTGATCGAGGCGGCCGTACGCAGTGGTTCACCCGAGCAGGCGATCGACGCGCTCGCGCGGCTCTCGGAGACGACGCGAGCCAGTGGCACGGACTGGGCGCTGGGCGTGGAAGCCCGCTCGCGGGCGCTGCTCAGCGAGGGCGACACCGCGGAGCAGCTCTATCGCGAGGCCATCGAGCGGCTCGACCGGACCCGGGTCCGCATGGATCTCGCCCGGGCTCATCTCCTGTACGGCGAGTGGCTGCGCCGTGAGAACCGCCGGGTCGACGCCCGTGCCCAACTGGACGTCGCGCACGAGATGTTCAGCCGGTTCGGGACGCAGGCGTTCGCCGAACGCGCGCGGGGCGAACTCCAGGCCACGGGGGCGAAAGTGCGCAGCCCCACCGTCGCCATGCCCACGGCCCTCACCCCCCAGGAGGCCCAGATCGCCCGCCTCGCCGGTGAAGGGCTCACGAACCCCGAGATCGGCGCGCAGTTGTTCATCAGCCGGCACACGGTCGAATGGCACCTCCGCAAGGTGTTCTCGAAGCTCGGCATCTCCTCCCGCAAGGAGATACGCACCTTGCGACTGGAAGGTGAGGCGACCTCGGCCTAGTTGGACGAGAGGCCTGCCCCGGCCGGGTCCAGCACAGCGTTCATCGTTTCACGTGAGACCGTATCGAGCGAGTCGACGGCGGTAATGTGACCTCATGGCAGCCGATGTTCCTCGCCGAACCGCCTCCTCGCCCTCGTCGCGTGTGACCGACCGCCCCGGGGACGCCTCGCCTTTCGCTCTGGGTCTCTTGCTGCGTCGGGCGCACTGGCGGGCGGCCGCGGTGATGGAGGAGGCCCTCCGGCCGCTCGGCATCGAGCTGCGGCACTTCGCCGTGCTCATCGTTCTCGTCGACCGCGGACCCACTGTGCAGCGGGATCTGGCGGCGGCGACGGGGTCGGACAAGGCGGGCATCATGCGTGTCGTGGACGACCTGGAGCGCAAGGGGCTGGCTGTGCGCAAGGCCGTTCCGGGGGACCGGCGGGTGCGGCAAGTGGAGATCACACCTGAGGGCGTCGAGCTCTTCGACGCCGCCCATGTTGCGGCGGAGCCGCTGGCCGAGAGTCTGGTCGCCGAACTGGGGCCCGGTGAGCCCGGGCAACTGACGGATCTGCTGACCCGGTTCGCCTATCCCGCAACCGGTGAGGCGTAAGCGCGCCAACGCGCAGACGTCCTCGGCCACCCTCGATGCCGGGCTGCCGGTCCCCCGGGGCACAGGCTACGCAGCCAGGCGCTCCGCGAGTTCCTTGGCCTTGGCGGCCGCTTCCTCGAAGGCCTGCTTGCGGGACGCCTCGTAGAGGGGGATCAACTCGTTCATGGACGGATTGCGGTGCGCCAGAGGGAGTTCCGGGACGATGAAGTCGAGGTCCAGGCCGAGGGTGTCCCTGAGGACGGCCTCCATGTAGTTCTGTACGAACTCGAAGCCTTCGCGCGGGGTGCCTGGCTTGTACGAGCCGCCGCGGCTGGCGACAACGATGACCGGGACTCCCCGCGCGGAGGGGTTCTCGCCCGCGGTGCGGCCGAGCAGGAGCACGCTGTCGAGCCACGCCTTGAGGGTCGACGGGATCGAGAAGTTGTGCATGGGGGCGCCGATCAGGACGGCGTCCGCCTGCTCCAGTTCCTCGATGAGCTTCAGGCGTGCGGCGTACGCGGCTGACTGCTCCGGGGTGCGCTCGGACGGGGCGGTGAAACCGGCCGTCCACGCGGTGGCGGTGATGGATGGACGTGTATGAGGCCGTCAGGAGTCGACGGGCGGTGCGGGGATTCACGGACCGGCGAGTCCCGAGGGAGATACTGGAGCGCGTGGTGTCCGCCGCGGCCTGGACGCCGTCCGCGTCGAACCTTCAGCCGTGGCACGCCTACGTGCTGACCGGCGGGCCGCTGGCCGAGCTCAAGAAGCGTGCCGGTGAGCGCCTGGCCTCGGGCGATCCCTGGGACGAGGCGGAGTACCAGCAGTATCCGCCCGCACTGAAGTCCCCCTACCGGGAGCGCCGATCCGCCTTCGGCGAGCAGCGCTACGGGGCACTGGGTATCCCGCGCGAGGACATGGAGGCCCGGCAGAGGGCCGCCTCCGCGAACTGGCAGTGCTTCGGCGCGCCCGCTGCCCTGTTCTGCTACATCGACCGCGACATGGGCCCGGCCCAATGGTCCGACGTGGGGATGTATTTACAGACCGTCATGCTGCTGCTTCGCGCCGAAGGGTTGCACAGTTGCCCACAGATGGCATGGGCGAAGTACCACAGGACCGTCTCGGAGGTCCTGTTGCCTCCGGACGAGCTCGTCCTCTTCTGCGGCCTGTTGATCGGGTTCGAGGACGTCGCGGCGGCTGACGCCCGTACGATCCGGTCGCCGCTCGGGGAGACGGTCACATTCGTCGATGATCACTGACAATGTCCGGTCACACCTTGGTCTTCGTGTCACACCTTCTGCGAGTGCCCTGTCATAAGGGTGAGAGCAGGCACGAACTCCGCCGACCCAAGGAGTGCAGCGATGGCCAAGCCCGTTCTTGAGACTGCGGCTCAAGAGCTCGCGGACGTGGCGGCATATCCGCCGTTCCTGTACGAACTCGGTCCGGACGGTGCCCGGAAGGTCCTGTACGGCCTGCAGGCGGTGCCGGTGGAGATGCCGGACGTGGAGGAGAAGTGGGTCACCGTGCCCGCCGAGGTGGGCGATGTGCCGGTACGCATCGTCAAACCCGTCGGTGGCCAAGACACGTTGCCGGTCGTCCTCTACCTGCACGGCGGGGGCTGGGTCATGGGCGACGCCGGCACGCATGACCGTCTGGTTCGCGAACTGGCCGTCGGGACGAACGCCGTCGTCGTGTTCGTGGAGTACGACCGTTCACCTGAGGCCAAGTATCCAGTGGCCATCGAACAGGCGTATGCGGCGGCTCGGTGGATCACCGCGAAGGGCGCCGACGAAGGCCTGGACACCTCCCGCCTGGCTGTCGCCGGAGACTCCGTCGGCGCCAACATGGCCGCCGCACTGACCCTCATGGCCAAGCAGCGCGGTGACGTGACCTTCGTGCACCAATCGCTGTACTACCCCGTGACGGACGCCGCCCAGAACACCATGAGCTACCGGCAGTTCGCGGACGGCCCCTATCTCACGGCGAAGGCCATGGCCTGGTTCTGGGACTGCTACACCACCGACTTCGCCCAGCGCGCGGAGATCACCGCCTCGCCGCTGCGGGCCGGCCTGACGGAGCTGCAGGGGTTGCCGCCCGCGCTCGTCATCGTCGACGACAGCGACGTGCTGCGGGACGAGGGCGAGGCGTACGCCCGCAAGCTGACCCAGGCCGACGTTCCCACCACGAGCATCCGCATCAACGGCACATTGCACGACTTCATGATGCTCAACCCCCTCCGGACCACGCAGGCCGCGACCGCTGCGATGGAGCAGGCCATCCACGCCCTGCGCACCGCCCTGCACAGCGACTGAGGTTCCCGGCAGTTCGGCCACAGCATCCGAAGGGTCGGCAGCACGGGCCGGCCGACCCCCGACCGAAACGCCCTGCCGCAATCGCCGTGTCGATCGGCCCGGACACGGCCGCACCCCCGAAGGGTCTCTCATGAAACGTCGTTGGTCTTGCCGACGTGCTCGTACTCCTCTCACCGCTCGGCCGCCCGGCGGTGTCACGGATCGGACGGCCGCCCGATCCCCGTCGCGTGGGCACGTTGCGGCTTCGGCGAACGTGACTCGGCGCGTGGCCGCGGACGTGAGAGGCGTAGAACTGTGAAGGGCGACAAGGGGACGCGTTCCCGGTCGTCGAGCCGGCCGTCCAAGGGGCCGACAACGGCGGGCCTGGACGCCCTTCCCCACCCCGTGGCCGTGGTGGTGGGCGCCGGTGGTGTGCTCGGAGCGGCACATGTGGGTCTCGGATACGCGCTGGAGCAGCGCGGCTTCGTCCCGGACATGATCATCGGGACCTCGGTGGGTGCCCTCAACGGGGCCATCGCGGCCGCCCACCCCGACAGCGCCGCCCCGTGGCTGGACCACGTGTGGACCCGGTTGCGCCGCCGCGAGGTGTACCCGCTCGGCTACCTGTCCTCACGAGCCAGTGTGTTCACCGATCGTGGCCTGCGGCGACTGATCGCCCGGGCCGGACTGCCGTCACGGATCGAGCAGTTGGCGGTCCCGTTCACCGCGGTGGCCATGGACCTTGACACCGGCGCTCCGACGCTGCTCGACCGCGGAGACCTCGAGTCCGCGCTGTTGGCCAGCGCGGCCATCCCCGGAATGCTGCCGCCGGTGGATCGTGACGGCCGGACGCTCGTCGACGGCGGAGTGGTCGCCTATGTCCCCGTACTGGCCGCCCTGCAGGCCGGGGCGGCCAGCGTCGTGGTGATGGCGACGGGGCCGGAGAGCTCGCCGCTGCGCCCCGTCCATCCGCGCCCACGTGCCGGTGCGATCGCCGCCAGGGCCGGGCTGCTGCTCTTGCACCATCAGATCGAGCGTGATCTGCACGAGGTGTCCCAGCGCATCCCGACCGTCGTGCTCCCGACCGGCATTGAGTCCTGGCCCACACCCTGGGACTTCGGCCATTCCCGGCGGTTGATCAGCACCGCGTCCCACACGGCGGGGCGCTTTCTCGACGGACTGCACATCAGCGGGCCGGGGCTGTATCGGGTCGACGACCCTTCGGCGACACCCGCCGGTCCGGGCGGCGCATCTACTTCTTCCACCGTGGAGGCGGGCCTGTGAGTACCATCGCGTTCCTCAACATCGGCATGCACGGGCACATCAACCCGACGCTGCCGGTCGTGGCCGAGCTCGTCCGGCGCGGTCACACCGTCACGTACTACACCTCGCCCGCGTTCCGTGCGGAGATCGACGCCACCGGCGCGACGGTGTGCCTCTACCCCGGCGGCGACCAGCCGTTCCCCGAACAGCCGACGCCGGTCACATGGATGGAGGCGCTCGCGAGCACCACCGTCCGCTGGCTGCCCGCTGTGCTCACCGACCTCCGCCGCGACCGACCCGACCTGATCGTCCACGACAGCGCCTGTCCGTGGGGCGCGGTCGCCGCCCGCGAACTCGGCGTTCCGGCGGCCGCGTCATTCACCACCTTCGCCTTCGACCGGCATGTCCCCAGCCCCACCCGCGGCTCCTGGGCCCTGCTGGCCGATGCGAGGACTCGGCCCCGCAGTGTCCAGGGCTATCTGCGGTCCCGTCGGGAGCTGCGCCGACGCTTCGACACGCGTGGGCTGCCACTGCTCGACCTGGCCAACATCCGCCAGCCGCTCAACCTGGTCTACACCTCGCGGGAGTTCCAGCCCGCCGTCGAAGAGTTCGACCGGTCCTACAGTTTCGTCGGCCCGAGCATCGGCGCCCGCCCTGTCGACCCGTCGTTCCCGGTCGAGCGGCTCCAGGACCCGGTGCTGTACGCCTCGCTGGGCACGGTGTTCAACGCCGATCCGCAGCTGCTGCGCAGTTTCGCCACCGCGCTCGCCCCACTGGGCGGCACCGTCGTCGTATCCACGGGGCAGACCGATCCCGACGCGCTGGGGCCGCTGCCGGCGAATGTGCTCGCCCGGCGCTTCGTGCCGCAACTGGAGGTGCTGGCCCGCGCGGCGCTGTTCGTCACCCATGGTGGGATGAACAGCGTCAATGAGGCCATGCACGCCGGGGTTCCGCTGTTGCTGGTCCCGCAGGGCGCCGATCAGCCGATGGTGGCCCGCCGTGTCGTCGAGCTCGGTGCCGGCCTGTCCATCCGTACCCAGGACGTCGCCAGGGGCTCCGTACGTGTTCTCGCCCGGCGCCTGCTCCACGAACCGGGGTTCCGAGCGGGCGCGACGACCTTGATGGCCGCCCAGCACAAGGCGGGTGGGTACCAGAGGGCCGCTGACGAACTGGAGCGGTACCTGCACGTCGCCGGCTCGGTCCGTGAGCCGGTTCCCGTCGATCCGTCACGGCAAGGCTGAGCGATGTCATTCGTCGTCGTCATGCTGCTGTTCGCCGGGCTCTCGGAGGCCGTCGGGCGCATCCTGCCCCTGCTGGCGCGTCGGCCCGGCATGCCGCAGCCCCTTGTGGCCGGCCTGCTGCTGGCCGCAGGTCTCGTTGAGGGCACGGTGTTCGCGCTGTGGCCGCTGAGTGCATGGAACCTGGCCGAGCTGGTGATGTCCTCACCACCGCCCGACACCGGCTTGGTGTGGACACCGAGCCTGGTCGCCCCGCTGTTGCTCGCTGCCGTCCTCGCGTTCCCGTTGCTCGGACCCCTTCTCCATCTGCTGCTCTTCGTGGGGGTCGGGGCCGCTTTCGCCGACCACCTGGCAGTGACGACCGGGCTCGGCTGGTGGAGTGCCGCCGGGTGCGTGGCCGTCGCCGGGTTCGGTCTAGGCCTCGCTGTGGAGACCGTTCGGCGTCTGGTCGTCAGGATCAGTGCGCCCCGGGCAACGGAGTCGATCACATGAACCAATTCCTGCTCTGGGCCATCGCCCTCGGGCCCGCTCTGCTCGCCGAGGCTCTGCTGGCCCGGCACGAGGTGCTGGTCTACGGCGCCGGCCTGCGTACCCCCGTCGCCCAGCTCCCGGAGGGCGTTCCCTATGCGCGGGGCGCGGCCCCGGACCGTCCGCCGGATGCCTACCTGGTCTATTTGGACGGAATCGGCAAGCGCCGCTTCCGCGACACCCGGGACGGCGGCCAGCTGGTCAGGACCGTGATCACCGGAGCGCCGGAACTGCGGGTACTGGGGCAGGTCCAGCCCTACTCGCCGCTGGCGGACCCACTGGCCGATCGGCCGGTGTGGGCATGGCTGCGCCGCCACATCGGGCTGCTGCTGTTCCTGCACAACGTCATGCAGGTCTTCGTCGCCGCCGACCACCGGTACCGCCCGCTGTACAACCGGGCTGTCGGTTCCCAGATCGCCACGCAGCTCCGGCTCGCCGGCTACCGGCCCGACAGCGGCATCCCCGTGGTGCTGCTCAGCTACAGCGGTGGCGCCCAGGTCGCCACCGGCGCGGTCGAGGGACTGCACTCCCAGCTGCGCTCCCCGGTCGTGGTGATCACGCTCGGTGGGTTCCACAACGGCGCCAACGATCTCACCCATGCCGAGCACGTGCATCAACTCACCAGCGCGTACGACCGGATCGAGCGGGTCGGCACCTGGATCTTCCCGCAGCGTTGGCGTCTGTTCCGCGGCAGCGGATGGAATCGCGCCCACCGAGCCGGGAAGATCACCGTGCATCGGCTCGACCCAGCCACCCACCTCGGGCCGCGCAGCTACATCAGCCCGGAGGGCAAGCTGCCCGACGGCCGAAGCTACCTCGATCACACCGCCGACACCGTGATCGCTCTCATCCGTGCCCGTCACGGCGCGACCACGGTGACGGACGAACCGCTGCCGTGAGGGCCGCGCCCGGAGCGAGCGGCGCAGGTCAGCTGTCGGTCTCCGTCTGGAGGGCGGGGGCACGGTCGACATCGAGTCCGGCGACGAGGCCGCGCAGGATGGGACCGTACTCCGGGTGGGCGAGGCCGAAGGCCATCTGGGCGACGAGGTAGTCGGCCGGGTTGCCGGTGTCGTACCAGCGGCCCTTGATGATCTGCCCGTACACCGCGCGGGTGGAGGCATAGGCGTTGAGGGCGTCGGTCAGGTAGACCTCGCCGGTCCTGTGCTCGTACCAGCGGCGGGTCTGCTCGCGCAGTTCGTCGATGATGCCGGGTGTGATGACGTAACCGCCGATCGCCGCGTACGACGAAGGGGCGGCAGCGGGCTCGGGCTTCTCGACCAGGCCGGTGATCCGCAGTTGGCCGTCTCCGAGGTCCTCCTTCACGATGGGCACGCCGTAGCGCTGGGATTCGGTGGGGTCCATCGGCAGGAGGGCCAACACCGGGCAGCCGGTCTGCTCGTACGCGCGGATCAGCTGCTGGGCGCGCGGGACTTCGGCCACGAAGACGTCGTCGGGCCACAGCACCAATACCGGCTCGTCACCGAAGGCGCGGGCGGCGTTCAGGACCGGGGTGCCGTTGCCGTACGGGCCGTACTGGTCGAGGTAGGTGATGTGTCCCCGGCGGGCGAGCTCGGCGACCTCCTCCACCGCGTCCGCGTAGGCGGTCTTGCCGTCTTCGCGGAGTTGTTCGACGAGGGCAGGGTTGGGGCGGAAGTGGTCCTGGATGAGGCTCTTGCCGCCGGAGACGACGATGGTGATGTCGGTGATGCCGGAGTCCACCAGCTCGCGGACGGTGTGCTCGATGACCGGCTTGTCGCCGACCGGGAGCATCTCCTTCGGTGTCGCCTTCGTCAGGGGCAGCAGACGGGAGCCGAGTCCGGCGGCCGGGATCACAGCCCTGCGAATCGTCGGGGACATCACGCCTCTCTCGTTCGGGAGGAAGACCGTACAAGGCCGCCACGGTACGCCCGACGTTGTCAACGCCCGCCCGATCACCGGTCTCTGCCGCCTGGTGAGTACCGGGACATGACTGAGCCGGGGCTCCGTCGCCGCGAAGTAGCGGCCGCGGAGCCGGTGCAGGGCGTCGATGACCGCTTCGATCCGCTCGTCGAGGTCCACGAGCTCTCGGCGAAGCTCGTCGGTGCGGGTCTCCAGCTCAGTGGCCTCGACGGCCTGCCACCGTGGCCGCCATGCCGATTCGGCCCTCAGCGGCTCGGGGCAATGGTGTGGGCGCCGGTCAGCCCCTCATATCGGGCGGTATTCGGAACAGCGATGTCCTTTTGGTCGAACATGGTGAGCTGTTCCTTTCGATGGGGTGAACCCGCGGCCGGAATACAGCCGGAATACAGGGGTGGCCTCCTGCCTGTCGGCAGGGGCCACCGGCAGGACTTACTGCTGCTGCGCGAGCCAGTCGGCGAGCTTGGTCTCGGCGATGTGCGCCCCCGGACCCGGCAGGAGGGTGGTCTCCTTCACCTGGGCGCCGGAGTACGGGGCGTGCGGGTCCGTGACGACCGTGCGAGGGTCGTTGTGGGCGGCGAGTGCCTTGCGGAGTAGCTCGTCGAGCTGGAACTGCTCGGGGCCGGCGACCTCCACCAAGCCGTTGAGGGGAGCACCGACCGCGGTGCGGCCGACGGCTGCGGCCACGTCGCCGGAGTAGATGGGCTGGATCTTGACGGGGGCGAGACGCACGGTGTCGCCGTCGGTCGACAGGTCCGCGATCCCCTTGATGAACTCGAAGAACTGGGTGGCGTGGACGATGGAATAGGGGATGCCCGAGGCCTTGATCAGCTCTTCCTGGGTCTGCTTGGCACGGAAGTAGCCGCTCTCCTGGAGCCGGTCCGTGCCGACCACCGAGAGCGCCACGTGGTGTGTCACTCCGGCTTCGGTCTCCGCCTTCAGGAGGTTGGTCGTGGACGTGCGGAAGAACTCCATGACGGCCTTGTCCTCGAAGGAGGGGGAGTTGGATACGTCGACCACCACGGAGGCGTCCTTCAGGACCTCGGCCAGACCCTCTCCCGTCAGAGTGTTGACGCCGGTATTGGGCGCGGCCGCGACCGCCTCGTGCCCGTGCTCGTTGAGCTTGCCGACCAGCTTCGAGCCGATGAGCCCGGTTCCACCGATCACTACGACCTTCATTGCGGGGTCCTTTCCGAGAAGAATTCGGTCTGCATGAGAAGAGACAAGGCGGCGGCTCCATCTGTGACAGGGCTTGTCATTCGACGAGCTTTCCCTCGGTCGAGACCTCTTGCATCAGTGAGGAAATCTCGTCCGGAACGGCTGGAACGCTTTCACGGGTGAGGCCCGTCGTCGGGGACCACACGAGGTTGACCTGGAAAGCGGGATCCAGGTCCGGGAAATCGCTGCGGTTGTGACAGCCACGGGTCTCACGCCGTTCCAGTGCCGCTTCGAGGGTGGCCCGGGCAGCCAAGGCAGCGGACTTGAGGTCGAAGGCGTGCGCGAGGTCCTGGTAGCCGGCGATGTCCGGATGCACGCCGACGTCCTCCATCCTTTTCTCGATCACGGAAAGCTCCGCCAGCCCGGCGCGCAGGCCCTCCTCCTCGCGTACGACTCCCGCATGTTCGGTCATGGTGTTGCGGATGGCGCGCTGCAGGGCGCGGACGTTCTCCGGCCCGTCCGCTGCGAGGAGGTCGTCGATCTCGGTGCGGGCCTGTGTGATGGCCAACGCCGACCGCGGCTGCGCGGTCAGGGACTGCGAGTAGGCGGCCGCTGCCCGGGCTGTGATGCGGCCGAACACCAGCAGCTCGATGAGGCTGTTCCCGCCGAGGCGATTGGCACCGTGCAACCCGCTCGACGCCTCACCGATGGCGTACAGGCCACGCACGTCGGTGCTGTGGTCCTCGGGACGCACCCATACCCCGCCCATCGAGTAGTGCGCCGTGGGCGCGATCTCGATCGGTTCACGGGTGATGTCCAGCATCTGCAGGTCCAGAAGAGTCTGGTAGACCCGGGGCAGCCGCGTCATGATCGTCTGCCGTGACAGATGGGAGACGTCGAGCCACACGCCTCCCTTGGGGGTCCCTCGCCCTTCCTTGATCTCCGTGTAGGAGGCTAAACGCCACTCGGTCACGGGTGGACAGCTCCATGCGGTCGGGGTCGTAGCGGGCCATGAACCGTTCCCCGAGCGCGTTGCGCAGGACCCCGCCCTCGCCCCGGGCGGCCTCGCTGACCTGGGTTCCGGCCGCGTTCTCCGGCTCGATGATCCCGGACGGATGGAACTGCACCAGCTCGGCGTCGCGCAGCCGGGCTCCTGCCTTCACGGCCAGACGGAAGGAGTCACCCGTGTTCTCGTCGCGCCGTGAGGACGTACGCCGCCAGATACGGGTGTGGCCACCGGCGGCGAGGACGACGGTGTCGGCGTGGATCAGGTAGCGCTTTCCGCTTGTGAGGTCGAAGCCGTAGGCACCGAAGACCGCGCCGTCGTGCACCAGGAGCCGGGTGATGTGGACACCGTCGAGTACGGGGATGTTCAGCTGTTCCGTCCGCCTGATGAGTGTGCGCTGGATCTCCAGGCCGGTGTAGTCGCCCGCGAAGGCGGTGCGCCGGAACCTGTGGGCGCCGAAGAAGCGCTGAGAGATACGGCCGTCCTCTTCCCTGGCGAAGGCCATGCCGTAGCGTTCCAGGTCGTCGATGCCTCGGGCGGCGCCCTGGGTGACGATCTGGACGGTGCGAGGGTCGGCCAGCAGATAACTCTCCTTGAGAGTGTCGGCCGCGTGCTGCTGCCAGGTGTCCTCGGCGTCCATAGTGGCCAGGGCCGCGTTGATGCCTCCGGCAGCGAGTGCCGTATGGGCGTCCTCCTTGGGCCGTTTGCCGACCGCGAGGACTTCGACGCCGGCCTCAGCCAGTTCGATCGCGGCTCGCAGCCCGGCACCTCCCGTGCCGATCACCAGCACCATGGTGGAAAGGTGTTGCTCGTTGACAGCCACGGTTCACTCCGATCGCCGACGTTGTCACTCAGTACGACAAGGACGCCCTGGGATCTGTGGCACCTTTCGTTTCGTTCGAGCGGTCACGGCGGCAGTACGCGGTCGCGGGGCTCCTGCGGCTGGCCATGACCGTGAGTACGGTGACGATCGAGGCTTCCTCGGTCAGGAGGCGATGCACAGGGCAGCGTCCGGCGACTGCCAGGTGGTGGAGCGGCCAACCGTGCCGGTCCGCGAAGGCCCGGACCGCCATGGAGGTACACGATCCGAGCGCCGGCAGGAGCAGTTCTCCGGGTCTGGGTCCTGTATGGGTACCGATGGGCCGGGTTCGTCCGCCGTCAGCGTGTGAGGGCGGATCACGATGGACGACGGCTACTGAACAGCCTGCGAATGGCAAACCGCGAGCGGGTGGCAGGTGTCCCCGGCTACGGAGCCAGCGTGATGGTCGTCGGCGTCCCCTGCGAGGCCATCTTCGCGTACGGGCACAGCGAATCGGCGTCCTCCAGAAGCGGGGCGGCGACCTCGGGATCCATCCCTGGCCACTTCACCACCAGGTCGACGCGCAACAAGTAGCCACCGTCCTCAGGGTCCCGTCCGAACGCCACGGTCGCCTCCACCGAGATCGCGGCGGGATCGAACGCGGCCTGTCGAGCCACCAGGCTCAGCGCCCCGTGGTAGCAAGCGGAGAAGCCGGCGGCGAACAACTGCTCGGGATTCGTCCCCCGCCCGTCTCCTCCCAACTCGGCGGGCATGCGCAGGTCGATGTCCAGGACTCCGTCGTCCGAGCGTGCCTTCCCCGTGGCCCGCCCATGACTCGAAACCCCGCCGCTCACCGTCACCGTCGTGATGTAAATGGGGGCGAAGGAGTCCCCGTCGAAGTCCATGTCCGTGGACAGATCGGGAAAGGGATTCTGCTCGGTCACCGGGCGGCTCCGTCGACGCCGCGGTACACGGCTGGGCGCGGAGCCGGCATCGATTCGGGAAGGCCGGCGTCCGTCGGTGTCGGCACGTTGCACCGACACGCGATGCGAGACGCCCGGCCATGGGCGGAGCCCACCGAACCAACTGTGCCAAATGCCATGTTGTATGCACCTTCATGTAGCGATGGAAGCCCTGGGCTTCGGACGGCTGGTTGACCGACAAGTCACCTCGGTTGCGACAGCCACGCTCAAGAGAACGGGGCGCTGGTCATCGCCGTGTGAGCCGCACCGCCAACACGGCGGGATCGGCCCGTTCGGGTAGCGGGGCGAACCTGGACTCCTCCAGTTCGCCAATCACCTTCGTACGGGTGGTCGGCCACATCCAGAACGTCTCGTTGTGCTCACGAAGCACACCGCTATCGCCCCGTACCCAGTAGTCGAAGCGTGTCCGGATGCGGTTCACGTCGGCCGACGCCACCATGCGTCCGCCGTACTCGTGCTGGCCGATCCTCCGGGTCGGGAGGTCGTGCGTGGTCTCGCGGTGAGGAAGGCGAGCAGGCGGGAGCTGGATGAGCAACACACCTCCGGGCACGAGCGCCTCGGCGACGGCAGGCCACAGGGCACGCCGCGAAGCCGGGTCGAGACAGGCGATCGTGTTATGGCATATGGCCACGTCGGCCACCTCGTGCAGGCCGGCCTCGTCGAGCGCGTGGGGGTGCACGGTGACCCGCCTTCTCAGGTCGGCGGGCAGTGAGGCGAGGCGCGTCATCAGCGGAGAACGCATGGAACGCGCGGGTTCGACGGCATGCACGGAAACTCGCGACTCCACGAGGCTCATCAGCGTCACCCGTCCGGTTCCGGCGCCGACATCCAGCACACCGAGACGGGCGTTCCCGACATCGCGGCCGTACAACTGGCGCACGCGTACCCCGTCCCGTTCGCCCTGCAGGATGTCGTAGAACTCGGCACTGATCGCATAGGCGTCCTGCTCCGCCTGGCGGGTGCCGCAGGTGCTTCCAGGCCCCGCAGTCCGCAGGTTCGCCTCAGGGCGCCGTGCCATGGGCAAAGTGTTCACCCCTGCCAGTCGTAGCGTTCGCGTGCTTGGGCGACCGTCTCCGGAGCGACATCGCCGGTGCGTGCCAACTGGTGCAGGGCGGCGACGACGATCGACTCGGCGTCGACTCGGAAATAGCGGCGTACGGCATCGCGAGTGTCGGACAATCCGAAGCCATCGGTTCCCAGCGACGAGTAGTCCTGCTCGACCCACTGGCTGATCTGATCGGGCACCTGCCGCATCCAGTCGCTGACCGCCAACACGGGCCCGCGTGCGCCCGACAGCGCCGCCGTCACATACGGGACGCGCTCCTCACCCCGCAGCCTTGCCCGGTCGGCACACAAGGCGTCGCGGCGCAGCTCCGTCCAGGACGTCACCGACCAGACGTCGGCGTGGACTCCCCACTGGGAGAGCAGAAGTTCCTGGGCCTCGAGCGCCCAGTGGATGGCCGTGCCGGAAGCCAGCAACTGGATCCGCGGTCCCACGTCGCGGGGCTCTGCCTGCCGGAAGGGATGGATGCCTCGCAGGATCCCTTCCTCGACCGACGGCCCCGGTGGCATGGCCGGCTGCCGCTTGGGCTCGTTGTAGACCGTCAGGTAGTAGAAGACGTCCTCGGGCTGGTCGCCGTACATCCGCCGCAGCCCTTCCCGGACGATCACCGCGATCTCGTAGGCGAAGGCCGGGTCGTAGATCACGGCGGCGGGATTGGTGGAGGCCAGCAGATGGGAATGCCCGTCGGCGTGCTGCAGCCCCTCGCCGGTCATCGTCGTACGTCCGGCCGTCGCCCCGATGACGAAACCACGGCCCAGCTGGTCCGCCAGGGCCCAGAACTGATCGCCCGTGCGCTGGAACCCGAACATGGCGTAGAAGATGTAGATAGGGATCATGGGTTCGCCGTGTGTGGCGTACGACGTCGCCGCGGCCGTGAACTCGGCCACCGACCCGGCTTCGGTGATGCCTTCGTCGATGAGCTGGCCGTCCGTGGCCTCTCGATAGCGCAGTAGCTGATCGGCGTCGACCGGCTCGTAGCTCTGGCCCTTCGGCGAGTAGATCCCGGCCGTCGGGAACAGGGCTTCCATGCCGAACGTACGCGCCTCGTCGGGGATGATGGGCACCCAGCGGCGTCCTGTCTCCTCGACGCGCATCAGATCCTTGACCAGTCGGACCAGCGCCATGGTGGTGGCCACCTCTTGTCGGCCGGAGCTTTTGTGGAGTGATGCGAACGGGCTGGACGGCGGCTGCTTGAGCGCCTTGGCCACCACTCTCCGCACCGGGACGGGACCTGCCAGAGCGGAACGCCGTTCGCGTAGATACCGCACCTCGTCCGAACCCTCACCGGGGTGCCAGTACGGCACCAGGTCCCCGCTCAACGCGCTGTCCGGGATGGGCAGTTCCAAGACGTCGCGCATCCGGCGGAACTGGGCCATGGTCAGCTTCTTCATCTGATGGTTGGCGTTGCGGGACTCGAAGTGCGAACCCAGCGTGTGGCCCTTCACCGTCTGGGCGAGGACGACGGTCGGCTGCCCCCTGTGCTCGACCGCGGTCCTGTAGGCGGCGTGGACCTTGAGGGGTTCATGCCCGCCCCGGGAGTTCTGGAACAGAGCGGTGAGCTGCGCGTCGCTCAGACTCGATGCCAGGAGGGACAACGTGTCGCCGGTGAAGAAGTGCTTGCGTATATAGGCGGCGTCCCGCGCGGCGTACGTCTGGAGCTGCCCGTCGGGGACCTCACCGAGGCGGCGGACGAGGGAGCCGTCCGTATCCTGCCGTAGTACGGGGTCCCAGGCCTCGCCCCAGAGAGCCTTCACTACATGCCAGCCCGCGCCGCGGAACCGGGCCTCGAGTTCCTGCACGATCTTCGAGTTGGACCGCACCGGGCCGTCCAGCCGCTGCAGGTTGCAGTTGATGACGAAGGTGAGGTTGTCGAGACCTTCACGGGCGGCGAGTCCCAGCGCGGCCGTCGCCTCGGGCTCGTCCACCTCCCCGTCTCCCAGGAAGGCCCACACACGCGACCCGGAAGTGTCCTTGATGCCCCTGTTATGCAGATAGCGATTGAACCTGGCCTGGTAGATGGCGGCGAGCGGGCCGAGCCCCATCGAGACGGTCGGAAACTCCCACAGCCACGGCAGACGCCGGGGGTGCGGGTAGGACGGCAGGCCGTGACCGTCGGCCTCTCGGCGGAAGCCGTCCAACTGCTCCTCGCGTAGCCGGCCCTCCAGGAACACCCGGGCGTAGATGCCCGGTGAGGCATGCCCCTGCAGATACAGCTGGTCCCCGGAACCTCCCCCACTCTCGGCTCCGCTCGAGCGGGAGGTGCCCCCACCGTCCTTGCCCTTGAAGAAGTGATTGAACCCGATCTCATAGAGCCATGCCGCCGAGGCGTAGGTCGAGATATGGCCGCCGAGACCCAGCCGGGAACCGCGGGTCACCATCGCGGCCGCGTTCCACCGGTTCAGCGCGGTGATACGGGACTCCATGGCGATGTCGCCCGGGAAGGGCGGCTGGCACGACGCCGGAATCGTGTTGATGTAGTCCGTGGACACAAGCCCCGGCAGGGCCACTCCGGACCTGGCCGCGTACTCGTGCACGCGCCGCAACAGGTACACGGCGCGGTCGGGCCCGGCATGCCTGACGACGGCGTCGAGCGATGCCTGCCATTCTTTCGTTTCCTCGGTGTCACGGTCGGGCAGCTGGTCGAGCTCACTCATCGCTGACGACTCTGGGGGCCGAGCTGGATCACGCATGACAGTCTTCCTGCGAGGGGGGCGAGATGACGGCTGGCGGCGGCAAGGCGCCTGTGACGGGCGTCGAGAAGGAGCACGTGCGATGGCCAGGCCGTCATCCCGGCGTGTGGACGGCGGGTCGGGCGAGCCACTCGGTGAACGTCGTGTGGCCGATGCGGGCTTCCGCTCCGGGGAGGAGCGATCCTGTCCCCAACTCGGCACCGAGGTACCGGGCATGCGCATCGGTGACGACGACCCGTTCGTCCTGCCGGGCGGCCAGCACCTCCGACGCTAGGTCGTCCAGGCGGTCCTCTTCCGGACCGGCCACCTCAAGGGTGTCGAACAGCGGAAGACCTACGGCGACGCGCGCGACGGCCGCTGCGACATCATCCGCGGCTACGGGACGGGTGAGGACCGGTGCCACATGTACGCGGTCGTGGTGGGTCTTCTCGGTCGCCATGGCTTCGACGGATTCGAAGAACGGAGTGGCACGCACGATCGAGTGGGGGAGGGGTGATCGCAGTACCTTGCCCTCCTGCACCAGCTTCCCGCGGAAGTAGTCCGACCGCAGCCGCTCGGCCCCCACGACGGAGAGAACCAGACAGTGCTCGACGCCGGCCGTGGCCGCAGCGGTCAGGAGGTTGCTCGTAGCGGTGCGGAAGAACTCCAGACCGGTCTGGGCCGCATGCGACGGTGGGTTGGTCACGTCCACCACCACATCGGCGCCGCGCAATGCCTCGCGAAGGCCGCGACCGGTGATGACATCGACACCGTTACGGCGTGAAGCGGGCACGACCTCCACACCGTGATCCCGAAGCCTGGCAACCGTCCTGGAGCCGATCCACCCGTTGGCCCCTGCGACAACAACTCTCATCCGGGTTCCTTCCCCATGAGGGGTCAGCGACCCCGCTGGTTTCCTCATGTCCGCCGACTTCTTCACGTCGGCCGGCTTCTTCATGTCGGCGAAGCCGGACACTCCACTGACTACGACAGCGGTCGTGCCGTTCTTGTGACACGAACAGCAGACGGTGTGGGCTGAGCGAAATCACTGTCACAGAAGCTCCGTGTGCCCGGTCATCACTTCGAAACGACTCATGGAGGTGCGCACAGTGTCGGACAAGGACTCAGCGGGCAGGACCAGCGGGCAGCCGCGATCCGAGGTCTGGAAAACAGCGGCGAAGATGCTGCAGGATGCCAAGCCGCCCCACATCCCGGAAGGCGCTTCGGCCATGACCATCTTTGTCGAGTGGCCGCCCGGTGACCCCGGGACTCCGCCGCACCGCCACTCGGGGCCGGCCTTCGGGTACGTGATCGAAGGTGCGGTGCGCTTCGAGATCGAGGGCGAGCCGGAGCGCGTGGTCAAGGCTGGCGAAACCTTCTGGGAGCCGGGTGGCGAGGTGATCCACTACCAGGACGGCAACGCCCTGACGGATGCGTGGACCCGGTTCACCGTGACCATGCTGTGTGAGCCGGGACAGCCGATGCTCACGCTGGTCGACGAGGAAGAACTGGCCCGGCTGACCCACCTGCGTGCACCGCGCCCTGCGAACTGACAGGAGGCAACCGTGTTCGAACACCGGGCAGAGGCAGAGATGAGGCTGCACTCGGAGAAGACCGCCAGGGAACTCGCCCTGAAAAGGCATCAGGAACAGGACGGGAGCGCTGAGAGCGGCAAGAACGACGACATCACCGATACACCGTCTCCGGCCGACGAAGCGCACGCGACCACCGAAACGACGACCACCACCGACACAGAGCCGATCGGCTGACCTCTGCGGTTGGCGGCCGGGGCGGGTGTCGGCGCCAGCCGCCGACGCCCACCGAGCACTCTCGTCTCCACCGGCCTGTCCAAGACCCTGGCGCTGGGCGGCTGGCGCTTCGGCGTGTGCCGCTTTCCGGGCAACCTCTGGGGTCGAGGAGTCCGTGACGGTGTCGTTTCCGTCGCAGTGAGGTCTGGTCGACCCCGGCCGACCCCATGCAGGAGGTGGCCGCCCACGCCTTCTTGGAGCCGCCGGAGATCCGGCAGCGACTCGCGGACAGCGCCCGCCTGCACGGTGCTGTCGCCCGGGCTGTGCACCAGATCGTGGTCGCTGCGGGCGTGACCTGTCGTCCGCCCACCGGCGGCTTCTACGTCTACCCCGACTTCGAACCGCTGCGCGCTCACCTGGCCACGCACGGCATCACCGATTCCGGCAGCCTTCAGCACCATCTCTTCGACACCTACGGCCTGATGGCTCTGGTCGGCCACCACCTCGGCGACGACGAAGGGGTCCTGCGCTTCAAGGCCGCCGCCAGCATGCTCTACGGCAACACGGCCGAGCAGCAGGAGTAATCCCTGGCGGCCGATGAAGCCCATCTGTGGACTGACTCGAGAGGCGCGCGACAGAGCAGGCGCTTAGTACTCCTAACGAAATGAGTGGCACGGAACGCTACGCTCAGGTGGTCATGAGTCAGAGTGGTTCACAAGCAGCAGCATTCTTCCGAGACGTCCGCCAGAGCGGAGTCGTCTGGCTTGTTCGGGATGACGAGGGCAGCCCGGCTCCCCTCGCGGCTGACGGCACCCGGAGTCTTCCCTATTGGTCGACGTCGGCCCGCGCCGCGCGGGCGGCGAAGATCTGGGCACATGGGCTACGGGTTGAATCCATGCCTCTGGATGCCTGGCGCGACAGCGACCTGCCCGCTGCCTCCAGCGAAGGACTCCTGATCGGCATCAACTGGAGCGGACCCCGTCTCGTCGGATGGAGTTTCACTCCCGTCGAAGTCCTCAGACGACTCGCGGCGGCCGACTAGCTCTCGCCCTCGTTTGGCAGAGCGCGCAGTCGCCGCCAGCAGATGAGTGCGCATCCGAGGGTGAGGAACGCTTCGTGGATGTCGTCGCGTATCTCCCAGCGGATCCGCAGGCGGCGGAACCAGTGCAGGTGGGCGAACGCGCGCTCCACGACCCAGCGTTGGGTACCCAGGCCGGAACCGTGCTCGGTGCCCCGGCGGGCGATGACCGGTTTCACGCCGAGGTCCCAGACGAGCCGACGGTACTTGTCGTGGTCGTAACCGCGGTCGCCGAGCACCACGTCCGGGCGGCGCCGGGGCCGGCCGCGCCTGCCCCGCACCGGCGGTACCGCCTCAAGGAGTGGGATCAGCTGGGTGACGTCGTTGCGGTTGCCCCCGGTCAGGGTGACCGCGAGCGGGATCCCGGTGGCGTCGGTGACCAGGTGATGCTTGCTGCCCGTCCTGCCCCGGTCGACGGGGCTTCGTCCGGTCTTGGATCCCCCTTTAACGCGCGGACGTGGGAGCCGTCGACCGCCGCCCGGGAGAAGTCCAGGGCGTCCGCGCTACGGAGCTTGGCGAGGAGGACCTCGTGCAGCCGAGGCCACACTCCTGCCTCGGTCCACTCGGCCAGGCGCCGCCAGCACGTCATCCCCGAACCGAAACCAAGCTCCTGAGGCAGGTGTTCCCAGGCGATCCCGGTATGCAGCACGAACAGGATGCCCTGGAACACCAGCCGGTCCGGATGCCGCTTGCGTCCTGGATGCCGGGTCCGACGCCCGACCCTGGGCAGTTGCGGCTCGATCACTGACCACAACTCGTCATCGACTTCCCACGGCTTCGGCTGAGCCACCGCGCACCCCCGGATCAGCAGTCCCAGAGTGATCCAACCACCTCGAAGATCATTTCGTTAGGAGTTCTAAGGCTATGGGGGAGGGTGTTGAGCCCGGTGCCGATCCACCACGGTGCTGGTGCCGACGGGCGGTGAGGAAGTCCGCGACTCACCGGTCGAACAGGCTGGTGCGCAACACCGCGCCCATCACGCTCGGCAGGTTGTCGAAGCGCACGAAGTCGTAGTCCATCGACGCGACGAGTTCCTCGGCCCGGGGGTCGCTCAGCGCGGGTTCGGGCTTGGGGTTTTCCACCGCCCGGCCGTACAGCGGGATCAGGAGCGCCTCCTGGACCGTGCCCAGGTGCACACCGCGTTCTGCCATGGCGGGCCTCATCCGCTCGGGTGCGTACCGGGCCGGGCAGTGCCGTGGCTGCGGAACCACTGCCCGGCCCGGAGTCCTCAGACGTACGTCATCGTCGGCGCCTGCTCCGCTTGTTCGTGCTCACAGGTGTCGTCGATGCCGTAGGTGTCCCACGCGGGGAACGCATCGATCGCCGGCAGACTCTCGCCGTCCGCCATGAGGCAGTCGGTGAGGGCCGAGCGGAGCGCATCGGGGTGCAAGTGCGTGCCGATGAAGACGAGTTCCTGGCCGCCGGGGCTGTCGGTGTCGTGGGCGGCGGAGGGCTCGAAGCGGGCGACGGAGCCGGCCTGTGACCACAGGCCGGTCACGTGCGGGCGGCTGGCCAGGGTGAAGAAGCCCTTCGAGCGCAGGATCTGCCCGTACGCGCCGCTGTCGAGCTCTTTGGTCACGAACGTCCACAACCGGCCTGGGTGGAAGGGCAGTTCGGAGCGGAAGACGGTGGAGGAGATGCCGTACTCCTCGGTCTCCGGGACGTGGTCGCCGTTGAGTTCCATGACCCAGCCGGGGGCCTGTTGGGCGCGTTCCAGGTCGAACAGCCGGGTGCCGAGGACGTCCTGGACGGCGATCCGGCCGTGAACGGCGGGGACGATCCGGGCGGCAGGGTTGAGGCGGGTGAGCGTCGCCCGCAGCCGGTCGGCGGTGTCCGCGTCGACCAGGTCGAGTTTGTTGAGCACGATGACGTCGGCGAACTCGATCTGGTCCATGAGCAGGTCGCTGACGGTGCGTTCGTCGTCCTCGTACTGGTCCAGGCCGCGCTCAACGAGTTCGTCGCCGCCCGCCAGTTCAGGCAGGAAGTTGGCGGCGTCGACGACGGTGACCATGGTGTCCAGACGGGCAAGATCGTCGAGGGTGACGCCGTCGTCACGGGCGAAGGCGAAGGTGGCGGCCACCGGCATGGGTTCCGAGATGCCGCTGGACTCGATGAGGAGGTAGTCGAAACGACCCTCGCGGGCCAGCCGGTCGACCTCCTGAAGCAGGTCGTCGCGCAGGGTGCAGCAGATGCAGCCGTTGGTCATCTCGATGAGGCGTTCCTCGGTGCGCGAGAGGGCGGCTTCGCCGCCGCGGACGAGGGCGGCGTCGATGTTGATCTCGCTCATGTCGTTGACGATGACCGCGACGCGCAGGCCCTCGCGGTTGCCGAGGACGTGGTTGAGCAGGGTGGTCTTGCCCGCGCCGAGGAAGCCGGACAGGACGGTGACGGGCAGGCGCTCGTACGTCATCGCCGGTCAGCCCTCGGGGCGCAGCAGCCCGCGCTCGTACGCTTTGGCCAGCCGCTGCGGCACCAGGTAGGCGGAGCCGTCGACCGTGATCGGCACGAGCTGCGGAGCGGTGGCCTTCCACCGGGCGCGGCGGTGGCGGGTGTTGCTGCGGGACATCTTCCGCTTTGGAACGGCCATGGGGATCTCCTCGGTAGGTGGGCGCCACGACGCTACATGAAAATGGGATCCATTACTAAGTTGCTCGGCAGGGCGGTCGGTCCCCGTCGTGTGCCCCGGTGGCCGCCGCGCCCTGTGCGGCCGTTGTGCTGATGGCGCGGCCGTTGCCGTTCGCGTGGCTGGACGAGGCGGTCGCGGCGGCGCGCGGGGTGCCCGCGCGTGTCCTGGGCATCGCCTTCCTGGTCCTGGTCGGCGGGTGCGCCGCCGAGGCGCCCCAGGCGGTCGGGTCGCTGCTGAGGTGTCGGCGATTCGGTCCCGGCCGGCTGCCGAAGAGCCAGTGGAGGTGAGTCGTGACCAGTGCACATGCTCCCCAGTCGGACCACGTTCACGAGCACGGTGAGGGGTGCGGCCGTGTGGCTGTGCCCCATGGGGGCCACTTCGACTACGTGCGCGACGGCCATCGGCACGTCGGCCGCGACGGGCACTGGGGCGATCGCTGATCCGACGCGCTGACGGGTGGCCCTCCAGGTGAGGGTCACCCGTTTGTGTGAGGTCTGCGGAGGGCTCGGCTCGCCCTGCTGAATCAGGACACGGTCACCGCGGAGGCGGTGGCGGCCGGGGTGTCGCGCAGGCCGAGGCGCAGGTGTTCGACGTGGTACAGCGCCTGCTCCAGGAGTTCGGCCACGTGGTTGTCGTGCAGCGCGTAGATGACCGAGCGTCCCCGGCGCTCACCGGTGACCAGGCCGAGATTGCGCAGCAGGCGCAGCTGGTGGGAGCAGGCGGACTGCTCCATGCCGACGGCGTCGGCGAGTTCGGTGGTCGCGCACGGGCCCTCCTGGAGGCGGGTCAGGATTCGCAGCCGGGAGGGGGTCGCGAGGGCCTGGAGTGTGGCGGCCACGTCGGCGGCGCCCACGGTTTCGAGACGCTCGCGTGCGGTGGCGGTGGTCTTGGCGTCAGCTCCGTGGCCCATAACGTCATCCTACCGACATGAAGAGATGA
Source organism: Streptomyces sp. NPDC033178 (assembly GCF_055577685.1). Taxonomy (NCBI): domain Bacteria; kingdom Bacillati; phylum Actinomycetota; class Actinomycetes; order Kitasatosporales; family Streptomycetaceae; genus Streptomyces; species Streptomyces sp. NPDC033178. The sequence continues at coordinate 12,434 of NZ_JBVIPT010000001.1, read as the reverse complement.
ATGAGTCTTCATGTGTTCCTGTATGGTGAGGAGGTGGCCGCAGGTACCTGGCGTGCCTGTGCACCCTCATGCGCCCCCCATGAAGGACCTCACCTTGATGACCTCCACGCTCACCCCGACCCCGGCCGACCTGGCGGTCTCGCCGCGTGACGCGGGCCCGCCACGTCGGCGCACCCGGATCCTCGCGCTGCCCGAAGCACGCTGGGCCGCCGCGGCCACCGTCCTCTTCCTGCTTGCGCTGCCGCTGCAGCTGACCGGCGCCCCGGCATGGGCCTGGGGCCCGCTGTACGCGCTGGCGTACGCCAGCGGCGGCTGGGAGCCGGGCTGGGAAGGGCTGAAGGCGCTCCGGGACAAGACCCTCGACGTCGACCTGCTGATGATCGTCGCGGCGCTCGGCGCGGCCTCGATCGGGCAGGTGATGGACGGCGCCCTGCTGGTCGTCATCTTCGCGACCTCCGGCGCCCTGGAGGCGCTGGCCACGGCACGGACCGCCGACTCGGTCCGCGGGCTGCTCGGCCTGGCCCCCGCCACGGCCACCCGGCTCTCGCCGGACGGGGCCGAACAGGCCGTGCCCGTCGAGGAGTTGGCGGTCGGCGACACGATTCTCGTACGCCCCGGAGAGCGCGTCGGGGCCGACGGCCGGGTGCTGGACGGGGCGAGCGAGGTGGACCAGGCGACCATCACCGGTGAACCGCTCCCCGTGACGAAGGTGCAGGGCGACGAGGTGTTCGCGGGAACGGTGAACGGCACCGGTGCTCTGCGCGTCCAGGTCGAACGCGACGCCTCGGAGTCGGTGATCGCCCGGATCGTCCGGATGGTTCAGGAGGCGTCCGAGACCAAGGCGCCCACCCAGCTGTTCATCGAGAAGGTCGAACAGCGCTACTCGCTGGGCATGGTGGCCGCGACCCTGGCCGTCTTTCTCGTCCCTCTCGCGTTCGGCGCGGAACTGGCCGACTCGCTGCTGCGGGCCATGACCTTCATGATCGTGGCCTCGCCGTGCGCGGTGGTGCTGGCCACCATGCCGCCCCTGCTCTCAGCGATCGCCAACGCCGGACGGCACGGCGTGCTGGTCAAGTCGGCCGTGGTGATGGAGCGCCTGGGGCAGGTCGACGCGGTCGCGTTCGACAAGACCGGCACGCTGACCGAGGGCACGCTGCGGGTCACCGACGTACGGCCGCTGCCCGGATCCGGCCTGGACGAGGGCGAGTTGCTGGCCCTCGCGGCGGCGGCCGAACATCCCAGTGAGCATCCACTGGCGCGGGCCGTGGTGGACGCGGCACACGAGCGGGGGCTGGCGCTGTCCGCGGTGGAGGACTTCGACTCCACGCCGGGTGTGGGCGTGAGGGCGGCCGTGGGCGGGCGTGTCATCGCGGTGGGCTCCCCGGCCCGGCTGCTCCGTGGGGCACCGGACGCCGGGTCCGCCCGGGCAGCGGTGCTCGCGGCCGAGCTGGAGGACGGCGGGGGAACCGCAGTGCTGGTTGCGGCCGACGGTGTCCCGGTCGGTGTCCTGGGCCTCGCCGACCGGCTGCGCCCGGGGGCCGTTGCGACCATCGCTTCACTGACGGTGCTCACCGGAACGGCCCCGGCGCTGCTGACCGGCGACAACCCGCGGGCCGCCGCCCGCCTGGCCGCCGAGGTCGGCATCGAGGACGTACGGGCCGGTCTGCTGCCCCAGCACAAGGTGAGCGCGGTCAAGGACCTGGAGGATGCGGGCCGCAAGGTCCTGGTCGTCGGGGACGGCGTCAACGACGCCCCGGCCCTGGCCGCCGCGCACATCGGAGTCGCCATGGGCCGCGATGGCTCCGACCTCGCCCTGGAGACCGCCGACGCGGTGATCGTCCGCGATGAACTCGCCACCGTCCCCGCGGTGATCGCCCTCTCCCGCAGCGCGCGGAAGCTGGTTGTGCAGAACCTGGTGATCGCCGGGGTGTTCATTGCCGGCCTCGTCGTCTGGGACCTGGTCGGCCACCTGCCGCTGCCACTCGGTGTCGCAGGCCACGAGGGCTCCACCGTCATCGTCGGCCTCAACGGACTGCGGCTGCTGCGTGACGCGGCCTGGAAGCGGGCCGCGTCGGAGCCAACGGGGTGAGCCGAGGGGATCGCCTGGAGCCGCTGTTGCCGCAGCGCGAACGGCGCTTCGGGTACCCGGGCCGCAAGGCGCTGCCGGACCGGGAGGTGCTGTGCGGGATCCTCTCCGTGCTGCAGACCGGCATCCAGTGGGAGTATCTCCCGAAGGAGCTGGGCTTCGGCTCGGGCATGACCCGCTGGCGACGCTTGCGGGACTGGAACGAGGCCGGCGTCTGGCAGCGGCTGCACGAGGTCCTCCTGGCCGAACTGAACGCAGCCTCGCGACTGGACCGGTCCCGCTGCGTGGTCGACTCCTCCCACGTCAGAGCGCTAAAAGGGGGCAACACGCGGGCCCCTCGCCGGTCGACCGCGGCCGCACCGGCTCCAATCACCACCTGATCACCGACGGACACGGCACCCCGCTCGCCGTCCTGCTGACCGGCGGCAACCGCAACGACGTCACCCAGCTCCTGCCCTCGCTCGCCCCGTCCAGCACCCGGCCGTCGGCCCCGACGCGCTCTCCGGGTCGGACGACCGCGCCGCAGACCCGACTCGCTCTACGCCGACCGCGGCTACGACCACGACGTCTACCGCGACCAGGTCCGCGAACGCGGCATCGTGCCGGCCATCGCCCGCCGGGGAGCACGACACGGCACCGGACTGGGCACCTACCGCTGGGTCGTAGAACGGAGCTTCGCGTGGCTGCACGGCTTTCGGCGCCTACGGATCCGCTGGGAACGCCGAGCCGATATCCACGAAGCGTTCCTCAAACTCGCCTGCTGCCTCATCGCCCACCGGCAACTCAGCTCATTGCGTCAGCCGTTGTTGATGCTTCGAAGTGGATACACATCACCAAGACAGGAGAGCATTGATGTCCGACCAGAAACCGATCGCGGCGAAGGAAACGACCGAGCCCCAGGCGGGCTCCAGTGGCTCAGGCGATACCGCTTCTTATCGGCTCAGACGACAACACTGTTCCGATCACGGTCTGGCGGCGGACCTCGGTGGCGCCCGCCAACGCGTTCCGACTGATCGTTCCCATAGACCTGTCGAGAGTTTTCCACCGGGTCGCACCGTTTCCCGGCGTCAAAGGTGTGGAAAACCAGACCGAAGCATGGGATCACGTCGGCCCTACCAGGAACCCGCAGTTCGACGACGGGTCACAGGCCGACGAACAGTTGATCGAGTACGCGGAAGGGTCGAGTTTTGCGCATCAGCTGACAGGATTCACGAACGTACTTTCCCGACTGCGGTCGGCGTTCGGGGCGAATGGAGCTTCAATCCCGACGGTGATGGCACCCTCATTCGTTGGACATACGAATTCAAGCCGCTTCCGGGGCATCGCTGGATTCTCGCAGGCCCCTTCGCTCTTCTCTGGCGCCGATTCATGGTGGCCGCCATCGAAAGGTGCCTGCAAGTAATCGAATCGGAAGAGAACAACTCGTAGGCATGGTCCGGGACCGCAGTCAGCGTCGCCCCGGTCCTGATCTGCGCCGGCCACTGGGTCTTCGGCGACTTGGTCCAGGATTTCCCGCTGTGCCTGTGCTCGGTGATCATCCTCAGCGCTGCTGCTGATCGAATAGCGGCGGGGGAGCTGCAGCAGGAGAGTCGACTGCCCACCGTGACGCCGGGCACAGGAACGGTCAGGCTGGATGCATCAGTGGCTGGTCGTGGTGGGCGCGATCTGCTGCATGAGGCTGAGCAGGTCCGGAGCGACCCACTCCTCCGCGATCTGGTCTCCTTCGAAGCGGTAGACCTCGACGCTGCGGTAGGAGACCGTCCGGCCCGTCGCCTGGAACTCCTGGAAGGTGCCGAGGTGGGTTCCCTGGAAGTTGACCAGCACGGTGACCTTGTCACCGGCGCCGAAGATGTCCTGGACCTCGATCTTCAGGTCGGGGAAGGCGTCCAGCATGATCTTGCTGCCCATGTGCCAGACCTCCCGGCCGTGCAGGGGCTCGGCGACGCCGGGGACGTTGGCGATGAAGTTCTCCGTCAGCAGTTCCTGCGCCGTGTCGAGGTCGCCGCTCTCCACGCACTGGTATGCCCAGCGCATGAGGGCCACGTTCTTGTCGATGGTCGTGGTCATCTCGATGTCCTTCCGAAGTGGAGGCCCGGGCACGTTGATCGCTCGGCCGATGTCCTCCACTGAAGACCATGACGTCGCGGCAAGGTCAAAAGGATCTGTGCGAAGCCGTCCGCGACGGGCGCGACGCCCACCGTGATCCGCCGGCAGTCGCACAGACCCCTGTCCTTGACCTTGCCGCGACGTCACGGTTTTCACTGGCCTTATGAGAATCGGCGAAGTCGCTGTCCTGGTCGGGGTCACCCCGCGGGCTGTGCGGCATTACCACCAGCTCGGGCTGCTGTCCGAACCTCTACGGCGCAGCAACGTGTACCGCGCGTACGGCATGCGGGAAGCCATCCTGCTCACCCGCATCCGGCGGCTGACCTTGCTCGGACTCGGACTCGACGACGTACGGGACGCACTCGCGGACACCGAAGGCCGTGATCTGACCGAGATCCTGGGGGAGTTGAACGCCGACCTGGCGCGCCAGGAGGTGCTGACCCGTCAGCGCCGGACGCGGGTGGCCCCGCTGCTGCTCCAGGCTCAGGCCGGATCCCTGTCCCCTGAGGGACCGGTGTCGCCTGAGCTCACCGGCCTGCTGGCCGCTCTCAGGGAGGTCGACGACTCACCGATGACCGTGAAGGGACCGCAAGTACCTGGTCTTCCTCGACGCCGCGACGCCCCATGAAAGGCGGGCGGCGCTGCAGGGCATGCGGCAGCACGCCGCAGAGGTCTACGGCCTGCTCGACGACCTCGCCGGCCAGGATCCGGACGACTCGCAGGTGACCCGTGCCGCCGCGGTGCTTGAGGCCTTCCTGCCCGATGGCCTGGCAACGCGTGTCCCCGGCACAAGCGCCCCCAGCCTGGCCGATGCCCTCTACGAGGACCTCGACCCGGCCCAGGCCACGGCTGTGCGTCGCGCCCTCGAACTCGTCCAGCAACGACAGGAAGAACCGGCATGACGACCACGCTCTCCGCCGCACCCAAGCACGTCTCCTCACCCGCGCTGCGGTTCCTCGCCCACGAGGGCCGGATCATGGAAAGCCTGATCCGGTGGATCACCCGTCGGCCCCACGGCACCGACGGCGCCGACGCGGTCTTCACCCACGGCCGGGACCAGGCCGCCATGATGTACGGCCTCACATTCGCCTGTGTGGTCGAGACCGTCGCGCTGACCTACCTCCTCGACAGTTGGCCCGTGATCCACACGATCATGCTGGTCGTGGACGTCTACACCGTCCTGTTCGTCCTCGGCCTGCACGCCGCCTCCCGCACCCGACCACATACCCTCGCCGGCCGCACCCTGCGCATCCGGCAGGCCGCCAACGTCGACATCCACCTCCCTCTCGACCAGATCGCCTCGATCCGCCGCGAGACCCGCTTCACCCACGTGAAGAAGGACGGCGAGCTGAACCTCCCCATCGGCTCGCAGACCTCCATCACCCTCGAACTCGCCGAACCGGTCGACGCACCGACGTTCCTCGGCGCAGTCCGCCTCGTCACCCTGATCAGGCTGCACGCAGATGAACCCAAGGCCCTCCACGACGCCCTCACCCGTGTGCGAACCACACCCGGACCCGCCCCGGAAACAGTCCCGCAGCCCTGACACGACACGGAACTGCGCCTCGTAGCGCCGTCCTTTTGCCAGATGCGGTGATACTCCGGACTGGATTGGAAGATCACCGCGCAACCGGTCGGAGGCGCTGGCGCCGCGCGGGGAGGTGCCTGATCTGTGTGGGCGGCTGCGGGGGAAAACCGACGATCCGACAGTCTCATGCGGATTCCGGGTCTACGCCGATCCCGCCGGCTCTTCGTTGAGCCCGCGGACGATTGTCTCGCGTGGGTCTCGCCGGGGTCGCAGCCGCCGCCGAGGCCGCTCCAGTGATCCGGCCAGGCGATGTTGAGCAGGTCGTCGCGGAGGCGGGGGAGGAGTTCGGCTCGGCGGGTGGCGATGATCGCGACGGTGCCGCAAGCGGTGGCCGGGCTGTCGGCGGTGGTGTTCTGGTGCATCTGGACACAGTGGTAGGGCAGTTGAGGATCTCGTGGCAGCTCTCACCGTCCGGTTGCAAAACCAGGCGGCCGCCATGAGGGCCTGCATCCTCGTGCGGTCGAACCGCCCACCCGGCTTGAGCCCGCCCGCCAGCAGCGGACTCCAAGACGCCGGGGCCTCAGTAAGGGCAGGTGTGGATCTGCGCGTCCACCCCGGCCGCCAATTGCCCGTTCAGGCAGGACGGGACCGGGCTGGCGAAGCCGAGCTTGTCCGGGCTGCCCCAGACCTCGCGGGGCAGCCCGAGAGCCTTCGCCGCGTCCCGCAGAATCCGCTTGCCCTCGGCAGGGTCACAGATCTTGTGCTCCACCGGCAGCGTGTAGGACAGCTCGACCAGCTCCCGCGCCAGGTAGGGCGCAGCCTTCCAATGCGCAGGCGGAGGCGAGCTTGTCGCTGGTCAACACCAGCGGCCTCCAGACCGTCGCCAGATCGGCGAGCGTGAGACCGCGGGCCAGATCTCCGCCGGCCCGCTCCAGCGCGTCGGCGATGAGGCTGCGGATCCGCCCCTGGGGCCGGGGCCGCGCAGGACGAGCCGGGTCACCGCCTCTGCCGGATCAAGGCCTTCACCGGCAGCGTGCATGAGCTTCGCGGCCGACGGCCGGTAGGCGTCCAATGCTGCGGCCAGGACCGCGTCCGGGCCGAAGCCGACGAAGGCATGGTGGTCCGGGATGACGGCCTTGCGGACTGCTCCATTCCTACGAGCGCCTTCACGGCGAGACCTGTGCGACCCGCGTTGTGTTCCACCCCGTACAACTGCCCAACCGCCGCTGACGTCATGGCCTCGCCGTCGGGCAGTCGAGTCCCCGTACGCCTGGACCACCTTCTGAAGTCAGCCATGAAACGTGTCCGCACGAGCCTGACATCGCCCACGGGTGCTACTGGCATCGCCACCTATTGCCCAGTGCGTCCTGCCCCACCGGACGCACCGTCCGCGAGATGATCGAGGGCCTCGGTGAAGCCCTCCCACGCTGTCTCGGTGTCCTGGGAGAGGTCGTGTTCGCCTCGGAACCACTCCACGAACTCGGCGACGTCCAACAGGCTCCACCGCAGTCGGTACAGCGCGAGCGCGGCCGGGTCTGGTGTACGGCCGGTGAGTTCGGTGTAGTGCGCCAGTTCCGATGGGTCGGCGGAGATCAGGGAGAGGTCGCGCTCAGGCAGGGCAAGCCCCACCGTGTCCCAGTCGACCAGCCGGTAGCCGTCCTCGCCCAGGATGAGGTTGCCCGGGTGCGGCTCGCCATGCGTGACGACGAGGGGCGCCCCGTGGCCGCGTACCTCATCGGTCAGCTTGTCGAATTCCGCGCAGCGGGGGCGGAGCGTCGCGGCGTGTTCGGCCAGCAGCTCCCGGGTGGGCTCGGCGAACGGGCCGCCGGCCCACGTATCGCCCAACGCGCCCAGCGTCTCGTGGACACCGCTCAGCCCGGCGGGCTCCAACACCGTCGGCGGAGTGATCTGAGGCGGCCTCCGGCCGTGCAGGTTCGCATCCGGTGGGAGTACCTGCCCCAGGAGCTGGGCTTCGGCTCAGGCTTCGTTCCGACGCAGACCCCGTCTTGTGTCGGACTCCCATGCTTTCCAGCACTCCAACCTGCGCGATCACCGCCCCGGCAGTCGCCAAACCAACGGCCTAAGCATCCCTGACAGCTACTTTGCCCCTGGGGGCAAGGCGGGAGTTCGGGGCCTTGATCACTCGGGCCCGCTCCCTGGTTGAGCCCGCAACCAAGTGGCGACGAGCGCGAGACTGGGGATTTTTCAGGGCTTTGGCCCGCAGCCGGTGACGGTGCTCGAGCTCGGCGATCGGCCGGTCTGGGGGGTTGGTCGCGAAGCACGTGATCCGCATTCCGTCCGCGTCCGTGATCCTCAACTGAGCGCCGGGATGGGGGCGTTCCTTTCGGACGATCAGTCGCATGCTTTTGGGCCAGCCATCCAGGAGCTTGCCGGTGAGCTCGGCGACCCAGGCCCCGTCACCTCCGTCCCGGCGACCGACCTCGCCACCACGGCCGACCGGCTCGCCCGGAGGGCGCTCCGGCCGAGTGCTCCCGGCCGGAGCCCGCGCATTCGTCGCCGGGGTGACGGACATCCGGGTGTGAACCCCGTCGGATTGTCGATGATTGTCGATGTAACGACAAAACTGACCCCCGCCGATAGGCTCGGACAATCTGTCACCGACAAGCCCCTGGGGGTCTCGTGACACAACGTCCGCTTGCCGGATCATTCAGAGGGTTACGCCGTATCGCGGTCCTCACCGTACTCGCCCTGACCGTCCCACTGACGGCTACCACGGCCGAGGCACACAGCGGCGTGGAGGCCGCCCCGGGCAATCCCGTCATCGCCTGGAACATCCACGCCCAGGCCGCCATCTACGACACCGCCAAGCAGTCGCCCACCACCAGCACCCGCAGCTTCGCCATCGTGCAGGGCGCTGTGTACGACGCGGTCAACGCCGTCGCCGGCCGTCCATACGAGCCCCTGGTCAGCGCGCCCCGCAGCCGCCCCGGGGACTCCACCGCCGCGGCGGTGGCCGCGGCCGCCCACGACACGCTGCTGTGGCACTTCCCCGGGCAGGCCGAGTCGCTGAACGCCCGGTACGGCGAGGCGCTGGCCGCGATCCCCGACGGCCGCGCCGAGGACGGCGGGGTGGCCGTCGGCAGGGCCGCCGCCGCGGCGATGACCGAGAGCCGCCGTGACGACGGCTTCGACCCCACCGCGCCGTGGACCGTCGGCACCGAGCCGGGCGAATACCGGCTCACCCCGCCCGGCTACGTCAACGTCGGCGCCTGGGTGCCGAACCTGAAGCCGTTCGTCGTCCCCGACGCCGGCGCCTACCGGGTCAAGCCCCCGCCGGCCCTGACCGGCGCCGCCTGGGCCCGCGACCTGAACGAGGTCAAGAGCCTCGGCGCGGCCACCAGCACCGTCCGCACCGAGGACCAGACCGAGGCGGCGATCTGGTGGGACGACCCCCGGATGGTCGAATGGTCGATCACCCGGCAACTCGCCGGCGCGCACCGCCTCAGCAGCCTCCGGACGGCCCGGCTGCTCGCCATGGTGTACGTGGCCTCCGCCGACACCCTGATCGCCTGCTACAAGGCCAAGGCGCACTGGAACTTCTGGCGCCCGGTGACGGCCATTGCGCTCGCCGGCACCGACGGCAACGCGGCCACCGATCCCGACCCGGACTGGACGCCGCTGCGGGTCACCGCCCCGTCGCCGGAGTACCCGTCGGGCCACGCCTGCTTCACCACGGCGGTCATGACGGCCCTGGGGTCGTTCTTCGGCCGTGACGACCTCACGTTCGCCGCGTACAGCCCCGCCTCCGGCACGACCCGCCGCTACGACAGCCTTCAGGCGGCGACAGCCGAACTCCTGGAGGCGCGAATCTGGGCCGGCGTGCATTATCGCTTCGCCTCCGAGCACGGGCACCGGCTCGGGCTGGCGGTCACCCTCGACGTCCTGAACCGCGCCTTCCAGCGGCGCTGACGCGGCCGTCCCTTCCACCACCGCCGGGAGGACAGCTCGGGACAGCACCGACACCGGGACGGCGACCGAAGCGCAGCTCAGCTCAGCGGGGACGTGCCGCGGAGAGGATGACTGGTTTCCGGCCAGGACGTGGTGGTTGTTGCGGGCAGGGTGCAACACTGAGCATCCGACGGAGTTCCTCGTGCGACAGAAGGATCTTGGTCGATCTCCTGCCTATGGGGAACTCCGTTGCCGCGTGGGACTTTCGCCGGACAACCACCCAAATCGGGGCAGAGTTCACAGAGCTAGAGCCCTTACAGACTCGCTCCCCAATCCCCGCCACCTGGGGTGCCGTTAACGAGCGGCGAACAAGGTGACAAGTAACCCGCCAGTAGTTTTTGGATCGGCCCCGGGGGCAGGGCGGTTTCAAAGTCTTGTCGATGTCCTGTGACATCGGATCTTGAGCGTGTGCAACCGAACCGTGACCGGGCGCGAGTCTGTGGCGTAGGGAAGTTTGAGCGGTAGATGACATCGAGGGGCGTCAGGGGTGAGCGCGCTGACAGCCCACGACGACGCGGCTGCCCCAGGTTGCGTTCCGCGGGATAGGTAGGTTTGGGGCACCGTCTAAGGAGATGCACGATGCCCGAGCGCCGCAGAGTTCTGTTCGTGACCGACCTCGTCTACCCGGCCCGGGGGCGACGCTACTGCGACGAGGACATCTTCCTGACCTCCCGACTGCGTGACGCCTTCGACATCGCCCTGTGCCACCCGCTGGATGCAGCCGCGCTGATGGACGCCTTCGATGTGGTCGTGGTCCGCAACAGTGGGCCCGTGCTGCACTACCAGAAGGAGTACGACGCCTTCCGGGAGCAGGCCGTGGCCCGTGGCATCCGGGTCTACAACCCGCTGTCCGGCCGGGGCGACATGGCCGGCAAGCAGTACCTGCTGGACCTGACCGCCGCCGGATACCCGGTCATCCCCACCATCGACCGGCCCGAGGACCTGCACCTGCTGCCCGAGGCCGGCCAGTACGCGGTCAAGCCGAAAGCGGGCGCGGACTCCATCGGCCTGACCTTCTTGCCCCGAGAGCAGCTGAGCGACCTGGCCTACGGCAACATACTGGTCCAGCCGCGCATCGACTTCCGCTACGAGGTGTCCTTCTACTACGTCGACGACACCTTCCAGTACGCCCTTCACGCCCCCGATCCCGAGCGGCGCTGGGTCCTTGAGCCCTACGAGCCCACCGACGCCGACCTGGCCTTCGCCCGGCGCTTCATCGACTGGAACACCCTCGACCACGGCATCCAGCGCGTGGACGCCTGCCGCACCCGGGAAGGCGAGCTGCTCCTCGTGGAGCTGGAGGACCTCAACCCGTACCTGTCCCTGGACCTGGTCTCCGACCGGACCCGTGACGCATTCGTGGCGAGCATGGCGGCATCCCTCCACCGGTTCCTGGACGCTCAGCTCCGCACCTAAGGCGGCATTCGCGGCGGTTCCCAGATACGCCAGAAACCCGCCACGGGATGATCTTGGAGTCCAAATGGGGCGCTACGGCGCTTCGAGCCCGAGCGTGCTGACGCGGTTTTCGTACTCGCGGTGGGCTTTGCGCTGCGCCGGGATCGCTCCAGCGCCGCTCAGGAGTTGGCAGCGGTCGAGGAGTTGGCGGTGGATCGCCGGTACGGCGGTGACGCGCAGGGTGTAGCCGGTGCCGCGTCGTACGGCCTGGCCGTGGTCGAGCGGGGCGCGCTCGGCGGGCTCCAGCTCGGTGGTGCGGAGGAAGTCGGCGACCTTGCCGGGCATGTCCAGCGCGACCGGTACTTCTGGAGCCGGGGCGCCCGGTCGGCGGGCGTGTGCTCGGGCAGGAGGTCGGCGACTGCGGTGCGGATGGCGCCGCGGCTGACGCCGTGCTCGCGGGAGAGGGCGGCGATGGACTGGCCCTCCAGGTAGGCGGTGCGTACGTCGGCGATCGTCTCGCCCGCGAGGGCGGGGCGGCGTCCGCCCTTGTTGCCCTTGGCCTCGGCGGCCCGCAGCCCGTCGTACGTCAGCTCCCGCTGGAGGTCGCGCTGGAGTTCGCCGGCGGCCGCGAGGGTCTGCACCATGAACTTCACCGTGGACAGCAGCTCGCCAGTGCGCGGGTGGCGGGCGGTGAGGTCCATCGCGGAGAACGCGCCGTCGTGGATACGCAGGGCGAGACGGCCCTTGTGCAGGACGTCGAGCACATCGAGGATGTGCCCGGTGCCGCGCACCAGGCGGAACATTTCCGAGATGTGCACGGTGTCGCCCGGCCGCGCGTACGCCAGCAGCTCGCCGAACTTCGGGCGCTCAAGCGGGTGGAGGCGGCTGGAAGTGCCGGCCTCCTCCTCGAACGGGATCGGGTTCTCGATCCCGGCCTCGTCCAGGACGAGGTTCTGCCGGGCGGTCGACTGCTGGTCGGTCGAGACCCGCTTGTAGACCAGGTTTGCCACCGAGGAGCCCGGACCTTGACCCTTGATCTTGGACACACGAGACACTAGATCTTGAGGATCTGAGAACGGACATCTCGTGGTCATGAAGCACTACCCGCCGGAGTTCAAGGCGGACGCGGTCGCGCTGTACCAGTCGCGCCCGGGAACGACGATCAGGTCGGTTGCCGCTGATCTGGGAGTCAACCCAGAGACGTTGCGGAACTGGGTACGGGCGGCGGGGGCAAACCGGCCCCGGGGCCGCCGGCTGGGGATACCCGCGGAGCCGCCCACGCCGTTGGAAGCGGAGAACGCGGCCCTGCGCAAGAAGGTCCGCGAGCTGGAAGAGGAGCGCGAGATCCTG